>NZ_JBIVKB010000005.1:0-617469 GCF_044750545.1 Streptomyces sp. NPDC088794
GGGGGGGGGGGGGGGGGGGGGGGGGGGGGGGGGGGGGGGGGGGGGGGGGGGGGGGGGGGGGGGGGGGGGGGGGGGGGGGGGTTTACCCCGGGTGGGGGGGGGGGGGGGTGGGCCCCCCCCCCCCCCCACTTCCGGGCTGGTGCGAGGTCAGATGACTCGCTGGGTCTCGTAGTACTCGGCTACCTGCCGTGGTAGCCGGCGTCGCCGATGTGCTTGTCCTTGTCGAACTCGGGGGACTCCCGGATCTGGTCCTTCGTGAGGCCGACGTAGATCTTGCGCTCAGCCGGGTCGACCGACTTCACGGTTCCGGCGGGCAGCAGGACGTGCATGCCGAAGATCCACACGCCGGTGTCGACGACAAGGTAGGAGGAGGCGACGTCGTCCGAGTACTTGTCGACCTTGCCGATGCTGCCGTCGGTCGCCTCGACCGTGTATCCGATCAGGTCGGTGCCCGTGGTGTGGCCGGTGATCGGCTGGTAGCCCCAGATGTTGTCACTCATAAGGAACCGCTCCCTCATCGAGATTCTTTGTTGCTCCCGCACGTGAACTGTCAAGTCGGGCAGACACCTTCAAATTCGGTGACGCCACTTCAGACCTTCGGAATTCCGGGTGTTCGCCTACCAGCGGTACCAGCGGCCTCGCTTGCCACCGCTCGCCGCAGGGCGGATCACAAAGCCCAGGAGCCACACGACCAGCACGATGACGGCGATCCACCACAGGGCCTTGAGTGCGAAACCGGCACCGAAGAGGATCAGAGCAAGCAGAAGAACAAGAAGAATAGGAACCATTGTTATCAACCTCCGATCCTTCGGTTGCCCCGTCGATCGATCTTCACTCCTACGGGATTTCATGTGTTCCTTGGGTGGCCCGGAGCCGCCAAGGGTATGTGCGACAACTGTCCGATGTGGAGGTGGGGCATGCGGTGAGACGGGTGGCGAACCCATTTCGAGAGAGGCAGGGGTGAGTGGTTGTGGTTGTGGCTGCGGATGAGAAGGCGAAGGCCAAGGGTGCGCTCGCCCGATCGGCGGGCTGTTTGAGTTCGGCGCGGCCGAACAGCAGCGCGTATCCGGACGGGAGCTGGGCCAATACCAGGCAGGACAGGCGTACGCGTCCTTCGAGGGCACCTGGGACAAGCTGCCCGACAGCACCATCCCGATGCTGATCATCAACGGCTCCCTCGACGAGATCACCCCGCCCGGAAACGCGAGCATCGGACGACGACGGCCGCGGCTCGATCGTCGAGCCGCGGCCGTCATGTGTCGTCCGGATACGATCCGGCCTACTGAGGCGTGAGGGTGAAGGACTGGGCGGTACCGCCGGAGCAGGTCCACTGCTGGAGCCGGGCGCCGTCGGCGGTGGAGGCGTCGGTGACGTCCAGGCACTGGGCGGGATTGCTGCGTGGCGTCAGGGTGTACGTGCCGCCTGTTCCAGGAACCGGCTTCCACTGCTGATTGGTACCGCCGCCGTAGGCCCAGAGCTGGATCTTCGCTCCGCTGCCGACGCCCGTCCCGCCGGTGACGTCCCAGACTGCGTTGGCCGCGTTGCGGCTGACGACCTTGTAGTAGCCGCTGTCGGTGGGCTGGAACTGCCACTGCTGGTTGGTGCTGCCGGACACGCAGGCCCACTGCTGCACGGCGGCGCCGTTGGCGGTCGAACCGGCCGCGTCGTCAACGCACTTGCCGCTGCCGGAGTTGGTGACCGTGTACCACTTCGTCGAGTCCACAGGTCCGCTGGTGCCCCCGCCCACGTCGGGCCAGATGTACGTGCCGACCGTCTTGGCGGGCAGCGTGCTGCTGACCTGCTGGCCGGCGGCGCGCAGGGTGAAGGGCTGGTTGGAAGCAGTCTGGTTGACCACGACGGTCACCAGGCTGCCGTCGGGGTTGAGGAAGGCGACGTTGGTGACGTTGCCGCTGTTGCCGTTGTTCGTCTGGACCCGGGTGGCGCCGCGTGCGATGAACTTCGAGAACTGGCCGACGATGTAGTACTCGGGCAGTGCCCAGTACGTGTCCGGGTTGCTCGGCGACTGGATGAACATGGTCGGGTCGGGTGCGCCGGACCACTGCTCGGGGCTGCGGTTCTGGTCGAGCATGGTGACCCAGTCCTGGTACATGATCGACTGGTTGCGGAAGTACTGGACGATCCGGTCCGCGCCGGCGGTGCCCCACACCGCGCGCTCGGTCATGGCCACGTCCTTGGTCGGGTAGCTCGACTTGACCTGTCCCATGGAGGTCGGGTCCCCGCCGTAGTCGTGGAAGGCGACGCCGTCGACCGAGTTGAACGCGCTGCTGGGTGAGCCGGGGTTGCCGAGGACTCCGGCGGTGTAGGACGGGCCGTCGCCGAAGTTGTGGTCGAAGGCCCAGATCTTGGTCGCCGAGGCGCCGTTGCCGTTCAGTTCGGTGCGCAGCGCGGTGGCGACCCTGCGTTCCTGGTCGGCGGTGAGCGTCATGCCCGGGTAGTCCGGGGGCGAGAACAGCGGTTCGTTCTGCATCGTGACGGCGTACAACGGCAGTCCCTGGCCCGCGTAGGCGGTGACGGCCTTGCGCAGGTAGGTGGCGAGCACGGGGATGTTCGCGTCGGGAAGCGTGCCGCCGATCAGGCTGTTGTTGTTCTTCATCCAGGCCGGGGGGCTCCACACACTGCCGAACAACAGCAGGTTGGGGTTGATCGCCTTCGCTTCCTTGAGGACCGAGATGATCTTGTAGTCGATGTCCTTCTGGATGGAGAACCGCGACAGGCTCGGGTCGGCCGCGCCGTCGTCGTAGGTGTAGAACTGCCGCGAGGTGAAGTCGCTCGAACCCAGCGGGATCCGGGCGATGTTGAAGCCGGCGCCGTTGACCGGGTCGACGAGCTTGCGCAGCGCCGCGGTACGCGCGGAGGCACTCATCCGGGACAGGTTGTAGATCGTGGACTCCTCCAGCGAGGAGCCGACGCCCAGGACGGACTGGTAACGGGTGGCCGTGTCAGCGGTGATGGTGGCCGTGCCCGAGGCGGTGACCGCGGTGAGGTCGGACTGCCGCGACAACTGGTACGGGGTGGAGGCGAGTCCCGTCGCCGGGTTGGTGAACCAGTTCGCGTTGGCCGGGCCGAATCCCGAGGCCGTCGACTCCGAGCTGAAGTACACCTGAACGGGAGCGCCGGCCGCTTGGGCCGACGGTGCGTTCACTGTGGTCAGAGCGACGGGTGCGAGCAGCGCGCCGACCGCCGTCGCTGTCAGCGCGAGCGTGGCCCGACGGCTGCGCACGACGGGACCGGTGGTCCGGGAGCGCGGTCGCCACCAGTGGGGGTGTCTCAGAGGCACGGAAACTCCTGATCGGGTGGGGGATGTCGCCTGCCGCTCGGTGTGAGCCGGTGAGACTCGCTCGTCCGACGCCGGGAGGCTGAAGCGACTGGGCTGGGCGATCAGTTGGGGGGTGACACGGGGGTTCACGGCTTTTTACAAGTCGTGAACTTAGAGGGGGCGCTGAAGCACCGTCAACCCTCGCGTCGCAACGGGCGTATCAGGTGTGGTGCCTCGGTATCGCCCGGGTGTCCCCGCCCCGCGGTGAGTCACGCAGGCGCTGGGTCAGCAACCTCTTCGGATGCTCGGCTTCACCACCATCACCTCGGGCAACGAGGCGTACACCACTCAGTGGAGCGGGGTGAACCATCAGGTCGTGGTCGGGGGTCCTTCGGCTACCCTCCTACGCAAAGACCCTGCTGGGGAGGGTGAGTTGACGGGGAGTGCAGCGGCTGTCGAGAGCGGTGGTGGGCGGGCGCGCAGGAGAGATCTGCGGGGCCGGGCCTTTCCTACGCTGACCACGGGTACGTCGGCCGAGCGGATGAAGTCGGTCGAGTCCCTGCGGGCCTGGGTCGAGCAGGAGGCCGAGGACGCCATGGACTGGTACCTGGAGGACAAGCGGCTCAAGCGGCTCGGCTCCCGTGTCATCCGCGGCGTGATGATCGTGCTCGCGACGACCGGCACCGTGATCCCGCTGGTCGGCGCGGCCGCGGACGCGGACATCCAGAGCTGGGGCTATGTCTTTCTGGCCGCGGCGGCGGGGTGCAAGGGGTTCGACTACTTCTTCGGACTCTCCACGGCCTGGATGCGTGACATCACCGCCGCGCAGGCGCTGCGCGGCGAGTTGAACGAGTTCCGGCTGGCCTGGTCGGCCGAGTTGTTGAGGGACTCGACGGGCGAGCCGGAGCAAGCGGTGATCGAGCGCAGACTGATCCTGATCGGCGGGTTGGTCGGAAAGGTCCGTGGGCATCTCGAATCCGAGACCGCCGACTGGAGCACCGAGTTCCGGGCCGGACTCCAGCAGTTCCAGGACCAGTCCGCGGCATTGCCGGCGCCACGGGAGGCCGGTGCCCCGGCCGAACGCTGACCGGTCGACCCCGCCGTCCATTTCCCGGCCGACAGCGCACGGCCGAATCCATGTCGCGGATCCGTCGGCCCCCCGAGGATGTACAAGTCATGCCACGATCCACTCGTTCAGCAGTCCGGACACGCCACGTCTACGGCCCACGGCCCGGTACGAGCCCGGTCGAGGGGCTGTTGGTGCGCTCCGACCCGGTGGGAGCGCGGCTGCTGGGACGGGCCCTGCGCGCTCTCGCCGAGCCCGCGTCCCTGCTGCCGAGGATCAGCGCCGTCTGGCTCTGGGGCGACGAGATCGTCGTAGAAGTGGCCGATCCGCCGGACCGGTTGTTTCCCGAGCGGTGGCAGGCGCGGCGCGATGAGCGGCTGTGGTTCCTCAGTCGGGAGAGCGTCGGGGCGCACCAGGACGAGGGCCGGGACCGGGACTTGGCCCGGGACTTGGACGTGAGTACGGCGATGGGCGTCTCCGCGTTTCCTCACCTCGTGTCCGTCGGTCGCGGCGATGAGCTGCGGCTGCTGCTCAACCTCGACGCGGGGACCGGCTTGTGTGCCGTGACCGGACCAACGGCGCACCGGGCCGCGCTTCTTGAGGCGATCGCCGCCGAGCAGGCCACGGCACCGTGGTCGGGCGACGTCCGCGTCACCTGCGTCGGAGTGGCGCACGGTCTGGACGCCGAGTTCCCGGAGCGGGTGACCGTGCTGCCCGATGTCCCTTCCCTGATCGAGTCGTTGGCGGAACGGGCGGGGCAGTACGCGCACTCGGGGTCGAACTCCCGGCCCGTGCTGACCGGTTGGGCCGCCCGGCCCGCGCATCCCGCCACCGCGGGCGAGGTGGTGCTCATCGGGACCGAGCCGACCCCCGCCGAGGCACGGCAGCTCGCCCGGCTCGTCGCCCGGGACCGGACGACCGGGCCGCGCGTCCTCGTCGGCACGGCACACGCCGGTCTGCCCGGCGCGGGATACGGCATCGACATCGACCGCGACGGCCGGGTCACCGCTCCCCTGCTGGGGGTGGTCGCGGGACCGCGGTCGGCACCGGCACCGGCCGCCGAGATCCGCGTACGGCGCCCGGCCCGGGTGACACCGCCCCCCTCGTGGTCGGCCGCGCCCATCGGTCCGGGGCGGCGCACGGGGACGGCCGGCGCCCGCTGGAACATCACCGTCGTGCTGCCGGGTGGCGCCCAGCAGGACGTCGTACTCGAAGCCGACGAGTCGACCCCCGTCCGGGTCGTCGCGGAGCAACTCGTCCGGCTCGGTCCGGCTCGGACGGCTGCCGGCCCTCCCGAGCTGTTCACGAGCGAGGGGGAACGGCTGGCGCCGGAGGCCACTCTCGGGCAGACGGCTCTGTACGACGGCTGCCGGGTCTTCCTCGGGTCGCTGACGGAGCGTGCGGGTGCGGTCGGAGGCGGGGTTCCGGGGCTGGCGCCGGAGGGCTTCGCGCGATTCCGGGAGCTGTACGTGTCGTCGGCCGGGGGAGGGGCGCTGGCCTTCGACCGGCGGGCGGCGAGCGCGTCCGGAGCGGGCGGTCCGGTCGAGTCCGGGGCGGTTCTCGGGGATTCCCTCCGGCGGGGTCTCGTGCCTTGGCGCCGTCGGGCGTCCGACGGATCCGGTGGGAAGAGACCGCGCTTTCCCGATCCCCGTGAGCTCGCGTCGGAGATCTTCGGTTCGCCGTCGCGGTTGTGGGAACGGGGCTATGAGCACCGGGACGGCTTGGTCCTGCGCGTCGGCGCGACGAGGACGGATCCGCTGACCGTCGACCTTCAGGAAAGGGGTCCTCTGGGTATCGCGGCCGGCCGGGATCGCGGCCGCAGGTTGGCGGGCTGGCTCGTCGCGCAGACGGCCCTGTTCCATCCACCGTCCGCGCTTGCGGTACAGGTGCTCACCGACGAGTCCGGGCAGGACTTCTGGCGCTTCGCACGGTGGCTGCCGCCCGACGGGCTGATGTCCCGGGGTGCCCTGCCCGTGCGGGTCAGCCGCGATCCCGCCGCGCACGCCGGGCTTCTCGAAACGGTGGAACTGATCATCCGCGAACGCCTGCGCGGCGAGCCCGCGGCGGGATCGTTCTGGGGCCGCACCAACCTGGTGATCGTCCTCGACGACCTGACCGCTCTGCGCGCGACGCCGTCGGCCGAAGAGATGCTCCGCGTCGGATCGGACGTCGGCGTGCATGTGATCTGCCTCGCCGAGGACCGGGCGCGACTGCCCGACTGGTGTCAGACCGTGCTGCGAGCGGACGGCGACGTAGTGTCTCTCGCGGTCTCCGGACCGGCGCGTACCGTCCTGGAGCGTGAGTTCCGCCCCGACGACGTGTCACCGCACCAACTCGACTCCCTGGCCCGCCTCCTGGCCCCGCTGCGCGACAACTCCGCCGAGCCGACCGACAACCCGGCCGAACGCCTCCTGGACCTCCTCGACCTGGACCCCCCGACCTCCGAGAGGATCGCCGACCGCTGGGCAGGCACCCCGCGTTCGCCGGCGGCCGTGCTGGGCGGTTCGGTCGGTCGGCCCTTCGTCCTCGATCTGCCGGGCGACGGTCCGCACGCCCTGGTGACCGGGATGGCCGGCTCCGGGATGGAGGAACTGCTCTGCGCCTGGCTCGGCTCCCTCGCCGTGGCGAACCGCCCCGACGAGCTGAACCTGCTGTTCGTCCACCACGACGGCGGTGAGGCGTTCGCCGAGGCGGCCCGGCTGCCGCACACGGTGGGGGTGCACACCGCGCTCGACTCCTATGCCGCCGCCCGTGGACTGACCGCCCTCACCGCGGAACTGAGGCGGCGTCAGCAACTGATGAAGGAGGCCGGGGCCCGCGACTTCGAGCAGTACACGGTGATCCGGGCGTCCGAGGCCGCCGGGCTGCCCGTCCTGGCCCGTCTGGTGGTCGTGGTCTCGGATCTCGCCCGACTCCGGGAGGAGACACCGGAGTTCGTCACGGGGCTGATCGACGCCATGCGGCGGGGAGCGGAGTTGGGCGTCCACGTGATCCTCGCGACCCGTCGCCCGTCCGACGCCGTGACCGGCGAGGTACTGGAGTTCGCCCCGCTGAGAGTGGTCCTGCGGCTCGCCGATCCCGCCGACAGCGACCTGCTGATCGGTACCCCGGCCGCGGCCCGGCTGGACGCGGGGCGGCAGGGACTGGCGTATGTCCGCCGTTCCTCCGGGGAGTTGGAGCTGGTCCGTTGTGCGCGTCTGGGGCGCCGGCAGGAGGGGACGTCCGCCGCGAGCGACACCGTCCGGATCCGGGCGACGGACTGGACGGGCGCCCCGGAGCAGCCCGCACCCAGGATCGCGGCGGTCACGGGAGTGGGTGAGCTGGCCGACCTCGTCGACGCGACCGCGCAGGCCGCGGCCACCCTCGACGACCTGCCAGTGCCGCACATTCCGTGGCCGCCGACGCTGCCGCTGTCGGTCAGGCTGAAGGAGACCGCCGTCGGGCCGGACGCCCTGTGGCCCCTGCGGCCACGGCCCGGAACCCGGACACCGGTCGTCTTCGGGCTGCGCGACGCGCCCGACACCCAGGGATTCCAGCAGGCGACATGGGACCTCGACCTCGACGGCCCCCTGCTCGTCCTGGGCGACCCCGGCAGCGGGCGGACCCAGACGCTGCTCACCCTCGCCGTCGCCGTCGCCGAGCAGTACGGCGCGGACGACGTCCACCTCTACGTCGTCGACTGCGGCTCCGGAGCCCTCGGCGCCCTCACCGACCTGCCGCACTGCGGGGCCGTGGTGACCCCGGACGAGCCGGAGCGGATGCGGCGGCTCATCGACAAACTCGTAGACACCGTGCGCAGCCGTCAGGAACGCTTCACGCAGACGGGCCTCAGGAGCCTGCACGGGCAGCGGCAGGAGGGCCACGGCCGGGGGCGGCAGCCGTATCTCGTCCTCCTGCTCGACGGCTTCGAGGAGTTCCGCGGCTGGGCGCGCGGGACCTCCAACGAGGGATGCCTCACGGACCTGCTCGGCCTGCTCCGGGACACCCGGTCCGGGATCTGTCCCGTCGTCGCGGGCGGCCGGCAGGTACTGGGGCTCCGCGACGGCGCCAGGCGGAACACCACCTTGGTCCTCGGACAGGCCGGCGGCACCGGCTACGAACAGGCCGGGCTGGCGGGACACCTGCGGCCACCCGTCGTCGTGTCCGGTCGTGCCCTGTACGCGGGGACCGGCGCCGAAGTTCAGATCGCGCTGCCCGACCGGATCCAGGAGACGGTGATGGAGACGCGCCGGCGCGACGCCGAAGTGCCGTTGGAGAGCAGGCCGTTCCGGATCGGGAGCAGCGCGCTCGCGGCCGACCGCTTCTCGCTCGGACCGGCGGGCCGGCCGGTGGGCCGCGAGGACGTGTTCGCCTGGCTGAGCCGCACCTACCGGGACGGCGCGTCCGCCGCGCTGCTCGGGCCGCGCAGGGCCGGCAAGTCCTGGATCGTCAAGGAACTCCAGGAGCGCATGCGGTCCGATGGCCTGGGCGATGTGCAGAAGGTGGTGACCCTGTCCAACCGGGACCGGACCGGATCGCAGGACGACCTCGCCGTACGGCTCATGCCCGCGCTGGCCCGATCCGCCCGGCCCGCCGACGAGTTGATGGACCGGGCCGCCGAGGGCACCGGTTCGTCCCGGCTCGTGCTGCTGCTCGACGAGGTCGGCCGGCTCACCGGCTACCACCCGGCTGCCGTGTCCTGGCTGCGCGACCTCGGCCAGGCCGGCGCCTGGCTCGTCTACTGCGGCACCTACAAGGACTGGAACGACGCCCTGCGGCACGCACGCAAGGTGCCCGGGTCGAGCTACGGAAACGACGTCAGCCATTTCACCCTCGGGCCGCTGACCGAACAGGACGCCCGCGAGTTCCTGACGGGCACCGCCGAGAACGAGGGGCTGGAGATCCCCTCCGGCACCGCCGACCGCATCCTCAGGAACGTAGGACCCTGGCCCTTCTACCTCCAGGTGGTGGGCGACGCCCTGGTGCGGTCGGCACGCGCCGGGAGCACGCTGGCCGTCCACGACTCCGCCGAGCTCGAATCGCTCATCGAGCGGGAACTCCTTGTGAAGAAGGCCGATGTCTTCCGCTCCCGCTGGAGCGAGATCGGCCCCGCGGCCCGCGAGGCCCTGCTCCAGGCCAGGGGTGGACAGCCCAGGGACCTCAGCCGTGCGCAGGGGAAGGAACTGCGCGAGGTGGGCCTGCTGTTGTCCCAGAACGCATGGCTGTCCGACCGGCCCTTCTTCGACTGGATCCGGCACGCGTACGAGGAACTGCACGACGAGGAGCAGCACCGATGAACCACTACCGGCCGAGCCGGTCGTTCGACCCGAGCCTCGACATCAGGTTCCGCGGCACACGGATACCACCGTGGGCGGTACCGCTGGTGGAGAGGCACGAGCCCAACGACGCCTGCTGGCTGGTGGTCATGCCCCGGCGCTCCGGCAAGAGCTGGCTCGCCGGGGCGGTACGCCGCGCCCGCCCCGAAGGGCGTACCCGGCTGGTCGACGTACGCAGCGACACCGATGTGCGCAGGGCGGCGCTGACCTGTCTGACGAACGGCAAGGCCGCCCGCCCGCAGCTCGGCGACGTGGACATGGTGCTCGTCGACGAGCCGGCCATCGGCCCGTCGGGGAGACAGGCCCGGGATCCCGGGACGCTCGCCGCGGGACTCGGACGGTTGCGGGAGGAGGGCGTCGTACCGGTGGTCTTCGCCACGCCCGCCGAGTACGAGTTGCTCGCCCCGCACCTGGGGGCCGACGCCTCCAAGGACGTCCGCATGCCGCCGTCGGTCACCGACGAGGAGGCGGGGTGGATGGCGGACCGGGCCCCCGAGTGGGCGCACGACGTCGTGGCCCTGCTGCGGGCCGAGCAGCCCGGCTGGCTCCTCACCCCCTTCCTGCTGGAACTCGCCCTCCAGACCGCCGAGGCCGAGCCCGACCTGCGGACGGATCCCGCCGAGCTCTCCCGCCGGGCCGGCGAAGAGGCCGACCATCCGCAACACCGCTATGTCGACCAGTGGTTCCACAACGGCATGTCCGCGACACACCGTGCCGTCATACGGCGTGAGCGATGGCGCGACGCCGGGCTCGACTTCACCTCCGACGCCCGCGACGCGCAGACGATGCGGGAGGTGCTGCGCCCGGTGGCCGCCGACCCCGTGATCGCGCACCACCTGCCCGCCGTGCTGCGCGTGCACCATGTGTCCGACCTGCACTTCGGCGGCCGCCTGCGGTCCAACGTCGACCAGAAGGACCGGACCCAGGCGGGTGCCGCCCTCGCCCGGCTCACCGGCGAGGGCACCCCGCTGGAGAGCTATCTGGAGCACGTCCAGCACCTCGCCGGACAGGGCAGGGCCCCGCACCTGGTCATCGTCTCCGGCGACCTGGTCGACCGCCCGCTCGACGAGTACGGACGCGAGGCCCTCGACTGGCTGGACCGCCTGGGCCGGCTTCTCACCGATCACCCCGACCTGCGCCGGGACGACCCGCGGATCCTGCTCGTGGGCGGCAACCACGACGTGTCCTGGGACCGGTGCCTGGACCCGAGGCCCGGCGCCCGCCACGAGTGGTTCGCGCGGGCCTTCGACGCGTACCCGCACCCCGACCTGGACAAGGACAAGCACGAGGACCGCCGCCTCTACGTCCGCTACCCCGACGCCGGACTGCGGGTCGCGCTGCTCGGCTCGGCCGAGTCGGGCGGCGAGCCGGCGAGCAACGAGGACCGCGACCGCGTACGCCAACTCCTCGCCGAACTCGCCCAGTCGGAGGACGGCGTCCAGATCAGCGACCTCATGGGGCGACTCGAACGCCACGACCCCGGAGTCGTGGCCCATCCCGTGCTCAGACGTCTGAGCAGGGAGACGGGGTGCGTGAACCTGGCCGTCGTCCACCATCCGCTGTCCCCGGTGCCCGCCGTGGAGGTGGCGCCGTACGCCGGTGTCGTGAACGCAGGCCAGGCCAAGGCGTCCCTCGCCGAGGCCCACACCGCACTGGTGCTGCACGGACACACCCACCTCGGCTTCCTCGCCTCGGAACGGCTGATCGACCGCGACCGGCCCTGGACCACCCGCATCGCGGGCGCCCCGGCGCTGGCCAGCATCCACTCGAACGAGGAGAACGGCTACAACGAGGTCTTCATCGCCAGGGAGGGCGACGGCCACTCCCTGGCGGTACGCACCGTCCGCCTGCGCCAGGGCCAGTGGAGGGCGGACCTGGCCTTCGCCTTCCGCCCGGGAGATCCCGACGAGTGCGCCTTCGACGAGCTGGGCGCCGACCGCTCCCCGCGGAACTGACGAAGGAGGGCTGCTGTGCGTCTCACCCTCACGGTCGTCGACCCCCGCGACGGGAACTCCGCCGACGTCGTCCTGGACGCCGATCCCGACTCACCCATGGGGGAGGTCGCTCGCGCGCTGGAGCGCGTCCTGCTCCGCGGGGAGAGCGGTGACCGGACACCGCCCGTCGTCCACGTCGATGGACTCGTCGTCGACGCGGCGGCGACGTTGGCCCGGTCACCGTTGACGGAAGGGTGCGTCGTCAGTCTCTACACCCCCGCCGGCTGTCCGCCCCGCGAGGTGACCGGCATCGTCGAACTGCGCGTCATCGGCGGGCCGGACGCCGGGGCCGTGCACCGGCTGGGGCTCGGGCACACGGACATCGGTCGGGGAGCGGAGGCGCATGTGTGCGTCGACGATCCCGAACTGGCCGAGCTGGCGCTGACGTTGACGGTCGGGGTGGACGGTGGGTGCACGGTGCGGGGGCGTGACGCCGAGGCGTGGATCACGCTGGACGGGGTGCCGCTGCGCGAACCTGCCGTGTGGCCCCTCGACGGGCAACTCGCCGTGGGCGGAACGCTGCTCGAACTCGTCGCCTGCGCGCCGTCCGACGGTGCCCTGCGTCGGTCCGAGGACAAGAGGGGGTTCGTCTTCGAGCGGCCTCCGCGGATGAGCGCGCCTAAACGAGTGCGCAGTGGTCCGGCCGCCAGATGGATGCACAGTGCTCAGCGACGGGCCCTTCGCCGCAGGTGGATCCTCTTCCAGCTGCTCATGGGGCTGTTGCTCGTCGTCGCGGTGGTCTGCTGGCTGCTCCTCCGGGACTGGTACCTCCTGCTGCCCGGGCTGCTGAGTCCGCCGGCCGCGATGGCCGGCCACCGGTACTTCTCCCGTCAGGACAGGGTGCAGGAGGATTCGGAGGCACTCCGGGAGGAGCTGCGCGTCGGACTCGTCCGGCAGCGCCGCGCCGCCCCGTCCCCTGGAGCCGTACTCTCACTCGCCGCCGACCCCCGCGCCGGGTTGTGGGAACGCCGACCCGGTGATCACGACCATCTCCAACTGCGCGTGGGCACCGGCGCGATCAAGGGCACGCCGGACTCGCCCGTCACCCTCCCCCTGCGCAAGCTCGGCGTGATCGGCCTGGCCGGCCCCGGGGACTCCGCCCGCGCGCTGGGCCGTTGGGCCGTGGCCCAGATCGCCGCGCTGCACAGCCCCCTCGACGTCCGGGTCTGCGTACTGACGGAGCGGGACGCGCAGGACTCCTGGGACTGGCTGAGATGGCTGCCGCACGCCCGCCCCGTCGGCGGCGCCGACGCCAACACCGCCCTCGGCATGGACTCGGAGACCGTGGGGGTTCGTATCGCCGAACTCGTCAACCTCCTTCACGCCCGGAAGCAGGAGCGGGGGAGCGGCGGCACCGCGCATGCGCCGGCGCCGGACATCGTCGTGGTCTTCGACGGCGCCCGGCGGCTGCGGGCCATGCCCGGTACGACGTTGCTGATGAGCCAGGGGGCCGCCTTGGGCATCCACGTGCTGTGCCTGGAGGAGGACGAGCGGTTCCTGCCCGGCGAGTGCCAGGCCGCAGTCGTCGCCGAACACCACGAACACACCGGCCGGTCGGCACTTCGCCTCCGTGTCGATTCCGCGGACTCGCCTCGGGTGAACGACGTCCGGCCCGACTTCGTGTCCGCGGCCTGGTGCGCCCAACTGGCCCGCTCCCTGGCGCCCTTGCGGGCCGTCCGTGACGAGGCCGAACCCGCGGCCCTGCCCGACCGCTCGCGCCTGCTCGACGTACTCGACCTGGCGTCGCCCACCGGATCGGCCGTCGCCGAACGCTGGACCTCCCGCAGTCCGTCGACCGTCGCCGTCATCGGTGAGACCTACGACGGCCCGTTCGGCATCGATCTGCGCCGTGACGGTCCCCACGCGCTCATCGCGGGTACGACGGGCTCCGGGAAGTCGGAGCTGTTGCAGACGATCGTCGCCTCGCTCGCCCTCGCGAACTCTCCCGAGCACCTCACGTTCGTGCTCATCGACTACAAGGGCGGTTCGGCGTTCAAGAGTTGTGATCGGTTGCCGCACACGGTCGGCATGGTCGCCGACCTCGACCCGTACCTCGTTCATCGGGTCCTGGATTCCCTGGGCGCCGAACTGCGCCGCCGCGAGCACCTGTTGGTGAGCGCGGGCGCGAAGGACATCGAGGACTACCACGACCTGCTGCGGCGTGACCCGGGCGAACACGAACCCCTGCCACGGTTGGTCATCGTGGTCGACGAGATCGCCTCGATGGTGGGAGAACTGCCCGACTTCGTCACCGGCCTGGTCAACGTGGCGCAGCGGGGCCGCTCCCTCGGCGTCCACCTGGTGCTCGCCACACAGCGGCCCAGTGGTGTCATCTCCGCCGAGATCCGTGCCAACACCAATCTGCGCATCGCCCTGCGGGTCGCCGACCCCGGTGAGTCCCACGACATCGTCGGCTCGCCCGAAGCCGCGACGATCCCGAAGTCCACGCCCGGTCGCGCCTACGCCCGGCTCGGCCAGGCGTCACTCATCCCGTTCCAGTCGGCGCGTGTCGGCGAACGGCGCCGCCCCAGCGACCCGGAGTCGACTCGCCGCGCTCCGTGGGTCGGCGCACTGACCTGGCCCGACCTCGGCCGGCGGGAACTGGCGGCGCCGAAGGGCCAGTTGGAGCGGGGCGCCGCGACCGCCACCGACCTCGACGCGCTCGTCGCCGCCGTCCGTGAAGCCCACGCGGCGCTCGACATCCCGCCCCAGCGCACGCCCTGGCTCCCGCCGCTGCCCGAGATCCTGTCCCTCGACGAGGCGGGTTCCGCAGCGGCCGAGTCCGACGGGCCACGGCCCGGCCACCTGCCCCCGGTGGTGTTCGGAGTCGAAGACCTGCCCACCCAACAACTCCGGCGCCCGGTCCGCATCGACTTCGCGAACTTCAGCCACCTGCTGATCGGCGGCGCACCGCGCTCCGGCCGCTCCCAGGTCCTGCGGACGATCGCCGGGGCGTTGGCCCGCACCCATTCCTGCGGCGATGTGCACCTGTACGCCGTCGACTGCGGCAATCGAGGACTCGGCGCGCTGGCCGAACTGCCGCACTGCGGAGCCGTGGTCACCCGCCGCGAGCCCGAGCGCGTCGCCCGGCTCCTGTCCCGGCTCAATGGCGAACTCGCCCGCCGCCAGGACGAGTTCGGCGCGCTGGACGCCGTCGACAACGCCAGCCGTCGTGGTCAGGGCGAACCGGCGCGCCGACCGCCGTACCTGGTCGTCCTTCTCGACAGCTGGGAAGGCTGGGTTCCGACTCTGGGCGAGTTCGACTTCGGCCGGTTGACGGACGACTTGACGACGCTGATGCGGGAAGGCGCATCCGTCGGCATCCATGTCGTCATCACCGGCGACCGGCAGGTGCTCGCCGGCCGGATCGCCACCTTGACCGAGGACAAGTACGCGCTCCGAATGATGGACCCCGCCGACTACACCATGATCGGCGTACGGGCGCGCGCCGTCCCGGAGTCGATGCCCCCGGGCAGGGCCCTCCGTGCAGAGCACGGCACCGAGACCCAGTTCGCGCTGCTGACCGAGGACCCTACCGACCAGGCGCAGGCCGAGGCGCTCGCCGCGATCGGCCGGGCGGCCACCGCCCGGGACGCCGAAGTGCCGCGCGAGCGGCGCCCGTTCACCGTCGCCGCCCTGCCGGACCGGATCGGTTTCGACGAGGCGTGGCGGCTGCGCGACCGGGAGGGTTCGCGTTCGGGGCGCTGGACGCTGGCCGCCGTCGGCGGGGACGAACTCACGGGGTACGGTCCCGATCTCGCCGTCGGTGTCCCGGCGTTCGTCGTCGCGGGACCGCAGGGATCGGGCCGCTCCACCGCCCTGCTCACCATGGCCCGCGCTTGCCTCAAGCAGGGCGCCCGCCTGGTCGTGGCGGCGCCGCTGCCGTCACCGCTGCGCGAACTGGTGTTGCGGGAAGGTGTGTTGGCGTACTTCACGGGCGCCGAGCTCAGGGCGGGGGCGGTCGAGGAGGCGGTGGCGTCGGCCTCGCCCGAGCGGCCGATCGTGGTGATCGTCGACGACGCGGAGATCCTCGACGACTGCGACGCCGCCCCCTCCCTCAGGGATCTGGTCCGGCGCGGCACCGCCCGTGGGCTCGCTCTTGTCCTCGGCGGCGACGAGGACAAGGTCTGCGCGGGCTACTCCGGTTGGCAGGTCGAGGCGGCGAAGGCCCGGCGCGGACTGCTCATGTCGCCTCAGCAGCCCTCTTCGGGAGATCTCATCGGCCATCGGATCGGCCGCGGTTCGACGGGCCATCCGGTGCAGCCCGGCACGGGCCTCCTGCACCTCGGCGACGGCAAGCTCCTGTCGGTGCGGGTCCCGTCGCCGTGAGCCTCCGTCAGGTGCGGCCCGTCAGTCGTCCGCGATGCCGGCGCCGCTGAGGGCGGGCACGGTGTTCTCCTGGTGGGCCAGGGAGCGGGCGCCGACGCGGAACTGGGCGAGCTTGTCGAGGATGGTCTCACCGACCGGGAGGTGTCCCCAGATGCTGATGCCCTGGTGGGTGCTGGGTTCCCACGTCGCCTCGTCGACGACGATGGGGTTCCAGCCGACTTCCCAGTCGAAGCCGGAGGGGGTGCGGGCGTAGTAGGAGAGTTCACGGTCGTTGGTGTGCTGACCGACGGTCAGCGACCCGAAGCCGAGTTCGCGGACGCGCTGGTAGCTCAGGGCGACGTCGTCGAGGGTCTCGGCCTGGATGTTGAGGTGCTGCACGCGGGTACGGACCGGGTCGAGCGGCAGGCGGAGGGCGTTGCCCACCGCGATGGTGTGGTGGCGTTCGTTGACACGAAGGAAGCGGATCTTGACTTTGAGGCCGCTCATGGTCTCGTCGATGTAGTCGCTCAGGCGGGCGTCGAAGACGGTGTTGAAGTAGCCGCGGATCTGCGTCGGCCTGGTGGAGGTCAGGGCGATGTGTCCGATGCCGGCATCGCCGGTGACGAAGCCGGAGGCGAGCATGCGCAGGGGCTCGGCGGACTTCACCGGGGTGGTGTAGATCTCCTGGGTGATGCCTTTGGGACCGGGGAAGCGCAGCAGGCGTTCGACACCGCGCAGGGCGGCTTCCTCGTCGCTCCCGACGACGAGCGGCACACCGTGGGCGCGTATGCGGGCCTCGATCTGTTCGAAGGAGACGTGGTCGTCGATGTGCCAGCCGGTGGTGACGACGTCCTCGGCGGGGCCGCGCCGCAGCAGGAAGCGGCACTCCTGGTCGTCGAGGCGGAAGCGCATCAGGTCGCGGGAGAGCGTGTCGTGATGCATGCCGATGGCGTCGACGCCGAAGCGGCGCCAGTCGGAGAAGCGGTTGGTCTCGATGATCATGTAGCCGAGGTGGACGGCTCCGAAGACGGACGGGGTGTCGTGCCTCTCGTATGTGTTCATCGGTGGCCTGCCAGGAAGTCGGAGCACAGGCGGTTGAACAGGTCGGCCTGCTCGAACTGCACCCAGTGCCCGGTGTTGGCCGCCATGTACAGGTCGCAGTTGGGGATGCGGTCGGCCAGCATGCGGGCACCGGAGGGGCGGTTGACCTTGTCCTCGGCACCCCACAGCACGAGGGTGGGCACGGGCAGCCGGCTCAGGCGCGGGTCGCGGGTGAAGTCCATCTTCAGCAGGGCGCGCAGTGCTCCCCGCCCGGAGGGGAGCCTGGTGGGCGGAGAGGCGACGACCTCAGGGTCGATGCTGGCCTGGTAACGGTCTTCGATGGCGGATTCCGGGACGGCGACGGCGTTGAAGACGAGGTAGTCGCGGATGAACGTCTCCAGCTTCTGCCGGGTGGGTCCCTCGCCGGTGTAGTAGCCGAGCAGGCTCCTGGCGCCGCGGGTGGGCACGGTGCGGCTGGTGCCGATGCCGGCGGGGCCCATCAGCAGCATGCGGTCGACCCGGTGGGGAGTGTCCAGGGCCAGGCGCAGGGCGCAGGCGCCGCCGTAGGAGTTGCCGACCAGGTGGACCTTGTCCAGGCCGAGTTCGTCGATCAGACCGCGGATGTGGCGGGCGAGGTAGCCGACGGGGTCGGCGCTGTCGACGCCCTTGCTGCTGCGGCCGTAGCCGGGCATGTCGGGCACGATGACCCGGTACCGCTCGGCCAACGCGGCGATGTTGCGCGTGTAGTTGGAGACACCGGAGGCGCCGGGGCCGCCGCCGTGCAGCATCACCACCGGCGGGCCGTCGCCCGTCTCCGCAACGAAGATCTTCTTTCCGGCGACGTCGTACGTCGTCTCCTGCATGGTCGGCAGGTCGGTCGGCGTGGTCATCTCGTTCCTCGCTCTGCGGTGATGGTCGGTTCGGCGAAGGGCTGTTGGCGGGGGGCGACGGGGGTGAGTTCTGTCGGCGGCGTCGTACGAGGTGATCACGGCGACTGCGCGGCGGTGGGCTCGATCCCGACGCGGTCGAGGTCTCGTTGTGGGGCGGTCCCGATGTGGCGCCTCGATGCGCTCCAGAGCAACGGGGCGCGCATGTGTCCGCGACCGGTGCGCGGGCTCAGGTGCCGCCGCGGCGGGCGTGGGCGGGGGTGCTCGCGGTGCCGCCGGGGTCGTATTCGGGAACGTAACACGTTATTGGCGACCCGACAATAGGAGGCGTGAGGGGTCGGTGGGGGTGCCTGAGGGTGTGGGGTTCCGTGCGTCGGGAAGCGCTGTACGCAGGGGGTACGTCGAAATCCGCGGGGTTACTTCGGCCCGCGTACCGTCACTTCCGGCGGCTCTCCGGCCCGAACTCCGTGATGATCAGCAGGAGAGTGCGCTCCAGCAGGGCGAACGTCTGCTCCCGGCTCAGGGTGCCGCGGTTGAGCCACTCGTTGGTCGCGGACCGTGTCATCGCGGCGAAGGCCCGGCACATGCCGCGCAGCGGTTCGTCCGTCCCGGCGCCCGGGTCGATGCCGAGAGCGCGCAGGGTCTGGTCGACGGTCGTCTCCTCCGCCTCTCGTATGACGGCGTCGACGTCCGGGTCATGGCCGTGCGACAGTGCGTCGACAGTCGCCAGCCACATGCCGCGATTGCGGTCGACGACACTCAGGAAGCGTTCGACGACGCCGTTCACCCGCTCCTCGAGGGTGCCCTTGGGCAGCCGCTCCAGCACGTAGTCGGGCACGGCGACCATCTCGCGCAGCACTTCCAGGTACAGCTCTCGCTTGCCGCCGAAGTAGTGGTTGACCAGGCCCCGGGTGACACCGGCCTCGCGCGCGATGTCCGCCAGTGACACGGCGCCGTAGGGCTTCTCGCCGAAGGCGCGGCGTGCGCAGGTGATGATCTGGCCGCGGCGGGCTTCCGGCTCCATTCGGGTCCGTGCCCGGCCTTCGGCGGGGGAGGGGGCTGTCACCGCGTCATCCTTTCACGCCAGTAGTCGGCGAAGGTCGGTGGAGATCGGCGGGAGCCGTGGTGTGCCGGGGGTGCGGACTCGTCACTCTCGCCGTTTATTAGCGACCCGTCAAGAAAGGGAGGGTGGAATCGCCGGGCCGCTATTGACGTAGCGCCAATAGCGGGTCGACAGTGGTGCCACGCACATGCCCACACACACGCACGCTCGGTGCGTGACGGGCACCGAGGGACTCCGGCAGTCTCCGTCGAGTACGCCTGTTTCCCCCGACAGCGAAGGAGCTGCCCGGTGACGTCGACCTTGCCCCGGACGTTTTGTGAGGCGTTCCAGCAGACTGCCGCGCGTCAGGCCGGTCTGGTGGCCCTGCGTACCGTCGGTGGTACGAGGTCGCTGCTGTGGGCCGAGTACGCCGACCGGGTCCGGGCCCTGGCCCAGGGGCTGACGGCGCTGGGGGTGCGCCGCGGTGACACGGTCGCGCTCATGCTGCGCAACCGGCCCGAGTTCCACGTCGCCGACACGGCCGTCCTGCACCTGGGAGCGATCCCGTTCTCGCTCTACAACACCTCCTCCCCCCAGCAGGTCGCCCACCTGCTCACCGACTCACGAGCCCGCCTGGTGATCACCCAGGAGTGCTTCCTGCCCGTGCTCGACCATCCCGCCCGCGCGGTGGACGCCACCGTCGTCACCGTCGACGGCACCCACCCCGGGACTGTGTCGCTGGAGGACGTCTGCGCCCGCACGGTGCCTGGTTTCGACTTCGAGACGACCTGGCGGTCCGTGCGGCCCGACGGCGTCCTCACCCTGATCTACACCTCGGGTACCACCGGGCAGCCCAAGGGCGTCGAGATCACCCACCGGGCCGAACTCGCCCTGTGCACAGCCTCCAACCAACGGCTCGGCATCACCGCCGGCGACCGGATGATCTCCTTCCTGCCCTCCGCCCACATGGCCGACCGCTGGTCCTCGCACTACACCCAGATGACCGCCGGAACCGAACTGACCACCCTCGACCAGCCTCGCGACATCGCCGCCGCCCTCACCGACGTCCACCCCCAGATCTTCGGAGCGGTACCGCAGATCTGGCAGCGCCTCCACAACGGCCTGTCCGCCGCCCTGCGACAGGCCGCGGACAGCGAGCCCGACGCGGCGCGCCGCCAGGCCCTGGCCCAGGCCCCCGCACTCGGGCTGCGCTACGCCCAGGCCGCCGAGAACAGGCAGCTCACCACCGAACTCGCCGACCGCTGGGCCGCCCTGGACACCCAAGTGCTGGCACCCCTGCGGGCACGGTTCGGCCTGGACCGGCTGCGGGTGGCGGCCTCGGGGGCCGCACCCATCGACCCCGGCCTGCTGCTGAACCTGCGCGGCCTGGGCATCCCCGTCAGCAGCGGCCTGGGCATGTCCGAGCTGTCCGGGATGGTCACCTACTCGCCTCCCGGTGAGGCCCCGGTGACCTCGGTGGGCCACCTGCTGCCCGGCGTGGAAGCCTCCATCGCCGCGGACGGCGAGCTGCTGATCCGCGGCGAGATCGTCATGCGCGGCTACCGGGGCGCTCCCGAGAAGACCGCCGCCGCGTTCACCGCGGACGGCTGGCTGCGGACCGGCGATGTCGCCACCATCGACCCGACCGGCGCGATCACCCTGGTCGACCGTAAGAAGGACCTCATGATCAGCACGGGCGGCAAGAACCTGTCGCCCGCCGCCATCGAAGGAGCCATCCTCACCCACACCCACCTGCTCGCCCACGCAGTCGTCATCGGCGACAACCGCCCCTACGTGAGCGCCTTGCTGGTGCCCGACCCCGACGCACTCACCGCCTTCGCCGCACGCCACGGCCTGGACGGCAAACCTGCCGAACTGTGCCGGCATCCCGCGGTCCTGGCTGCGATCGAGACGGGGTTGACCGCAGCCAACTCGGTCCTGTCCCGGCCCGAACAGGTCCGCGCCCACACCGTGATCACCGACACCTGGCAACCCGGCAGCGACTACGTCACCCACACCCGCAAAACCCGCCGCGGGCCCATCCACGACCACTACGCCACCCAGATCGAAGCCATATACACCCACCACACCGAACACACCGCAGTCACCGGCATCGACATCGGCACTGGCTGATCCGGACAGGACGGCCCTTGCTGAAAGGAGCCGGCCTGTGTCGGACACGGACCGTTCGTGGAATCGATGACGGAACAGGAGACCCGTCGACTACGACGGGCACGCTTCGAAGAGCTGGCGCACGTGGTGACGCAACCCCTGCACCGGTATCTGTTGCGACGAAGTGCTCCCGTGGTGCTACGGGGTGGCGCGGGGCTGCCTGGCCAATGCCCGGCGGGCGGACGGACGCAGGGTCCGTCTGGTGGAGCGGCTGATGAGTGTTCAGCAGGCACCCGTGTCCGTGGTCACCGATCACAGCGACCTGCATGCCGCGCTGAGCGCACTCGGGGAGCTGGACCGCGAAGTGATACGGCTGTGGGCGTGGAGGGAGTTGGCGCCGCGGCAGATCGCGGAGGGGACGGAAATGACGTCCAACGCGGTGAGCATGCGGCTGCACCAGGCGAAGAAGAAAATCGCCGAACAACTCCAGTCGGGGCGAAAGAACGCCGAGCGCGCCGGACACAAGATGAGTGAAGGAAGGAGCGGTCAGTGAATGACAACGAGTTGCTGACCCTAATGAGGGATGCGGATCCCGCAGCGACCTCACGAGCTCCGCTGCCCGACATCAATCGTCTTGTGGAGGCTGCCATGAAGAACAACTCCGTAGCTACGCCGGAAAACACCGACATCGACGCCACGCATTCGATCGTGAAGATCTCCGCCGGAAGGGGCCGCCAGCGGTTCTTCGGGATCGCGGCGGCTGCCGCCCTGCTCCTCGGGGGTGGCATCACCGCGGGAATCACGGCGAATGCCGGAAACGGCCACACGACCGAAGCCGTCAAGCAGCTGAATCTCACCACCTCCGGGAACGGCAACGGAAAGTGCCAGGCGCCGGTTCCCGACCAGCTGGCGGGATACCCGACGCTTTTCTACGGGACGGTCGACTCGGTAAAGGGTCCGCTGATCACCCTGCACGTCGATCACTGGCTGCGCGGTGGTGGCCCGCGCACCATTCTGGTGAGCAATGACCCCGACTTCCCGGAGAACCTGACCTTCACGGTCGGCCAGCATTACCTCGTGGCCGCCGACAGCGACGGTGCCATTCCTTCGTGCGGTGCGAACTGGGTCTCGGAGGAGACCTGGGAGCAGTTCGTCGACCCGATCGTGAACTAGCGCCACGGCTCCCCCCGGTCCCGAGCACCACGGCGATCTCGTCGCGGCGCTCGGGACCGCCCTCATGCCCGTTCCGTTCAGTGGCGGGGTTCGACGGGGCTGTTGGGTGGGCGCGAGCCCACGCCGGTCAGGGCGAGGTCGACCAGGCGGCCGATGTAGTCGCGGTCCACGGGCAGGTCGCGTTGCAGGATGCGCAGGTGGAGTGTGCCGCCCAGCACTTCCAGAACGAACTCGGGAACGGTGCCCGGGTGGAGGTCGCCGCGATCGATCCCGCGCTGGACGATCACCGCGGCCTTGTCGAAGCGCGCGGTCCAGAACCTCGTCCGGAGCTCGTCGGCCTGGGCCGCGTCCTCGGTCGGGGTGAGGCCGAGCCGGGCCATGTCGCGGCCGGCGGGTGCGCTCAGGAACGCGGCGAGGGCGGTGACGAGGAGGGTCAGGTCCTCACGTGTGGAGCCGGTGTCGGGGAGGGGCACATCCGCGTCAAGGCGGCTCACGACGGCATCGAGGATCAGGTTGGTCCGGGTACCCCACCGCCGGTAGATGGACGTCTCGTGGACGCCGGCGCGGGCGGCGATGTCGACGACGCGCGTGCCCGACAGGCCCTCGGCGGCGAGCAGTTCGGCGGTGGCGCCGAGAACGGCCTGGCGCACGGCTGCGCCGCGGCGGTGGGAGGGCGTGGCACGGGGCGATGACATGCCCGCATTATCCCGACCGCCCTTGCGGAGCGGCCGGAGCAGCTGTTTGACTGCTTCTAACGCAAGTCGACTTGCGTTAGAGAGTCCAGGGAGGCTCCGGTGCTCACGACGGCGAAGACCAGCGGCGGTGTGCTGCGCGGCCGGATCGAGGACGGTCCGATCGTCTTCAGGGGCGTGCGGTACGCCGTGTCCGAGCGGTTCGGCCCGCCGCGCCCGGTGCCCTCGTGGAGCGGTGAACGGGATGCCACGACCGATGGGCCCATCGCCCCGCAGCGGCCCGCTCGACTCGCGCACGTGATCGGCGCGTCGGAGCGGGGCGAGCAGGGCGAGGACTGTCTCAGCCTGACCGTCACCACACCCGCGGTCGACGACCGGGCCCGCCCGGTTCTGGTGTGGATCCACGGAGGCGCCTATCTCTCGGGCGCCGGGTCCTTGAAGCTGAATGGCGCCCACCGGCTGGCCCACGAGGGTGATGTGGTCGTCGTCTCGATCAACTACCGGCTCGGCGCGCTCGGTTACCTGCGCTCGCCGGAGCTCTCCGACGGCAATCTCGGCCTGGCCGACCAACTGGCGGCCCTGCGGTGGGAGCGCGAGAACATCGCCGCGTTCGGCGGCGACCCCGACCGGGTCACCGTGGGCGGCCAGTCCGCGGGTGCGCACAGCGTGCGCTGCCTGCTGGGCATGCCCGACGCGGAGGGGTTGTTCCGCCGGGTCATCCTGATGAGCACACCTGCCCGCTGCCTCAACACCCCGAGCGGTGCCGAGGAGTCCGCCGAACTGTTCCTCGACCGGCTCGCCACCGACCCGCGCACCGCCTCCCTGCCCGAGATCCTCGACGCACAGGTCGCCGCCGCACGCGATTCCGCAAGCAGGCTCGGGTTCAACGCCGCACCCCTGTTCACTCCCGTCAGCGGAGTCGGACCGCTCCCTGACGAAGACCGTTGGGAGGCGTGTCTCGCCGGGCGGGCTCCGGGACTGGACGTCGTCATCGGCACCACACAGCGGGAGATGAGCGCCTTCTGCTCCGTGAACCCGGTACTGAACCGGGTGCGCCGGATCCCCTTCCTGGGTCCCGCGGCCGCCGACGCCGTCGAACGCGCCGTGACCAGGATCGCCTTCGGCCGTACCACCGAGGACCTGGCCACCCGGCTGAGCGAGGCCGGTGCCCGGGTGTGGAGCTACCGCTTCGACTACGCCGCCCCCGACTCGCCCTTCGGAGCCACCCACTGCATCGATCTCCCCTTCGTCTTCGGCACGTACGCCGACTGGGCCGCCGCGCCGATGCTCGCCGGCGCCGACCCGCACGCATTCGAGACCCTCGGCCGCCGTGTCCGTACCGCCTGGCTCGGTTTCATCCGCGACGGCGCTCCCGCCGCTGACGCGCCCTGGCCGCGGTACATGGCGGACCTGCCACACGTCGCATCCGTCCCGGGCCTGCCGTAGCGCTGCCCAGGCGGGGTGCCCCTCGCCCCAGGAGATCGCTCGCGGCAACAGTGACGCGTACCGAGTCTTGAGACACGTTTTACGTGGTACCTGCAACTGCGGGGTACGCCCCGACCGTCTGACAGGGAGCCGGGTCTGTCAGGGCCGAAGAGCGAGAGAGAGCGGGGCACGCCGTGGGACGGCGCAAGGGCAGCATAGGGATCGCACTCATCACGGGTGTGGTGCTGGTGGGCGCGAGTGCCTGCGGCGGGGGCGGCAGTGACAAGGCGAGCGGGGGCGGCGACGCCAAGGCGTCGGGCAAGCCGAGCGTGAGCGCCTCGCCCTCACCGACGAAGCCCGCCGGGCCGCCGATGCTGCTGGACACGATCACCCCGCAGACCGGGACCACCGTCGGCGTGGCCATGCCGATCTCGGTGATCTTCACCAACCCCGTCGCCGCCAAGGCCAAGGCCACGGTCGAGAAGCACATGAAGGTGAGCGCCTCGCAGCCGGTGGCCGGCGCCTGGCACTGGATGGGCGACCGGCGCGCCGACTGGCGCCCGAAGACGTACTGGCCCTCCGGTACGACGGTGAAGATCGACGCCGACATGAAGGGCGTCAGCAACGGCAACGGACGCTACGGCGTGCACGGCTACACGCACACCTTCAAGGTCGGTGACGACGTCCGCGCGGACGTCTCCGTGACCGGCCACACCATGAAGGTGACCCGCAACGGCAGCCTCGTGCGCACCCTGTCGATCAACGCGGGCAGCGCCGAGTACCCGACGTGGAACGGCACGATGGCCGTCATCGACAAGCAGAAGAAGGTCCACATGACCTCCTGCAGCGTCGGCATCAGCTGCGACAAGGGCAGCCCCAACTACTACGACCTGACGCTGCCCTGGGACGTCCACCTGACCCAGTCCGGCACGTACGTGCACTACTCGACCGGCGACCCGAACCCGGGCAGCGGCAGCGCCCGCGGCTCGCACGGCTGCGTCCACCTGTCCATGGCGGACGCCAAGTGGTTCTACGGCCAGGTCAAGCAGGGCGACCCCGTCACCATCACCGGCTCGCCGCGCGCCAAGGCCCCGGCCGACAACGGCTACGCCGACTTCAACCTGAGCTGGGACCAGTGGCTCGCGGGCAGCGCCTCCGGGGAGAGCACGACCGCCACCCTGTGACGCACGGCGGGCGGCCGGCTCCCTAGGACGAGCCGGTCGTCCCGAAGGTCACCTTGTAGTAGCAGGCCCCCTTGCAGGGCATCGTCGCCCCGTCGTCGAAGGCGTACGAATAGGCGTACGGGGCGGCCCGCTTGAAGACCTGGGTGTAGTCGACCGGCCACTTCGACGGGATGCAGTTCTCGCGGCCCGCCCAGGCGCCGCGGCAGCAGTACGTGTCGCCGCCGAACGCCGCGCACGGCGGTTTGCAGCCGACGACCTGGCCGCTGCGGACCTCCCGCATGGCGGTGGGGCAGTCGACGTCCGAGGTGCAGACGCCCTTGTAGCAGCCCGTGGAACTCACCGGGTCGGCGGTCGTGGTGTGGGAGATGTTGATGTACATGGGCAGGTTCGAGCCGTCGACCATGCTCACGTCGTAGAAGTCCATGCCCGCGAACGCGTCGAAGGTGAACTCACCCAGTGTGGTGGGCGGGTTGCCGCCGCTGCACACGCTGGTGCAGTCGCCGGTCGCGCAGTAGCCCGCGGCCGTACCGGTACAGCCCGTGCGGCCCCAGATGCGTCCGCCCCAGTTGTTCGCCACGGTCACCGACATGCTCTGGCCCGGCGCCAGTTCGCGGCCCTGCGGGTAGACGGCGGTGTTGGTGACGACCGCCCAGACCGTCTTCGGGGTCCGGTTGACGACCGTGATCAGCCGCTTGCCCGCCGGTGCCGTCGAGGGCTGCTGCGCCGAGCCGCCCGACCCGGCGGCCGGCTTCCGCGTGGCCTTCCCGGATGCGCCGGCCTCGACCGACGGCGAGGCGGAGGCGGACGGAGAAGGAGAGGCGGAGGCGGAGGGGCTGTGGCTCGGTGCGGAGGGCGAGGGGCTGCGCGGTCCGGACGGGAGCGCGGCGGCGTCCTGGCGGTCCGCCGTGGGGGAGTCGCCGTTCCCGGACGGCGCCCACGCGCCGTACGCGATCAGTACCGTGACAGTCGTCGCGAGGGCGGCCGCCCCGGCGTACCACCACCGGAGCCGGCGGGGTGATCGTGCGCCGTGCCGTCTGCGTCCTCGTGCCATTCCTGCGCCCTTCCTCGTGCTCTGCGGACGCTTCTTCGGACTCTTCGGATGCGTCCCTGCCTATCGGTGACCTGGTCCACGAAGGCCGGACAACATAAATTGCGAAGCCGATCGGCCGATTTTCTGTTGTACGCGGTTGCGTCGGCGGTCTCCGTTCCAGGGAGCGCGCTCCTCAGGTCCGAGCCGGAAGTCCGGTTCCGGGCCCGGGAAGCCGCCGCAGCCGGACCACACGCGGAGGAACAGAACCACATGCCCAAGTTCCACAGGAGTGGACCCGACTCCGCCGTGGTGACGGCCGCGGGCGCGGGCGACAGACAGGCCCTGGACGCCCTGGTCACGCAGTGCCTGCCGCTGGTCTACAACATCGTCGGCCGGGCCCTGAACGGTCACGCCGACGTCGATGACGTCGTACAGGAGACGCTGTTGCGCATGGTGCGGGGGCTGCCGAAACTGCGGGACCCGTCCGCGTTCCGGTCCTGGCTGGTGGCCATCACGATCAGACAGGTGCGGGACCGCGAACAGTCGCGGGCCACGGACCGCGACCGCAGGGCGCACCTGGAGGACGCGGAGGCGATCACCGACCCCGCCCTCGACTTCGCCGGACTGACCATCCTGCGGCTGGGACTGACCGAGCAGCGCCGCGAGGTCGCCGAGGCCACGCGCTGGCTGGACGCGGACGACCAGGAACTGCTGTCCCTGTGGTGGCTGGAGGAGACCGGCGAGCTGGAGCGGGCCGAACTCGCGGGCGCGCTGGGGCTGTCCGACCGGCACGCGGCCGTCCGCGTCCAGCGCATGAAGAAGCAGATGGAGATATCCCGGGTCGTGGTACGGGCGCTCGCGGCCGGCCCGCGCTGCGCCGAACTGGACGAGACCGCCGCCCTGTGGGACGGCACGCCGAGTGCCCTGTGGCGCAAGCGGTTCGCCCGGCACATCCGCGCCTGCGGGGTCTGCGAGGGCCTCGACGACGGGCTGCTCCCGATGGACCGCCTGCTCAGCGGCCTCCCGTTGCTGGCCGTGCCCGCCACCCTCGACCCGTCGCGCGTGCTGGTCACTGTCATCGGCGGCGGTCAGCCGGCCGACACGGGTGCCGGTTCCTCGTCCGGCTCCGGCACCCCGTCCACGCACTCCGCGCACAAGGCGGGAGCGGGTCGCGGCCATCGGGCGGCGCGCGGAAGCCACGGGCGCCGAGCGGCTCGTACGGGCCTGCGTGCCGCTCGTGGCCAGGTGATCGGCGGCTCGGCGGCGGTCGCGGTCCTCGCGGTGGCCGCGCTGGTCGCGGCCCGGCTGACCGGGGACACCGCCACCCCGGCCGCCGAGTCGGCACCGCCCAGTCCGGTGGCCGTCACCTCGCCCAGCCCCACCCCGTCCCCTTCGCTCTCCCCCTCCGCGAGCCCCAGCAAGTCCCCGACCCGGCAGCCCAAGCCGAGTCCCTCCAAGCACACCGCCGCCGCCCCCGTGCACATCGCCTCCGGCGCCAAGAAGGGCGTCGGGGTGTGGACCTTCAACGGGGTGAGCCAGGCGCTCGGCGCGAGCGGGGCCAGCTGGTACTACACCTGGAACACCCAGCACCAAGGGGTCACCACACCGTCGTCGGCCTCCTTCGTGCCCATGATCTGGGGAGCGGACTCGGTCACCGACAGCGCACTGGCCCAGGCCAAGGCGAACGGTCCCTATCTCCTGGCCTTCAACGAACCGGACATGGCCGAGCAGTCCAACATGTCGGTCGAGCAGGCGCTGGGTCTGTGGCCCAAGCTCATGGCCGCCGGCCAGACCCTGGGCAGCCCCGCGGTCGCGTACGGCGGGGACACGGCGGGCGGCTGGCTGGACCGGTTCATGTCCGGGGCGGCGGCGAAGGGGTACCGGGTCGACTTCATCACGCTGCACTGGTACGGCGGTGACTTCCGCACCCCACAGGCCGTGGACCAGCTGAAGTCGTACCTGGCGGCGGTGTACGCGCGCTACCACAAGCCGATCTGGCTCACCGAGTACGCGCTGATCGACTTCTCCCAGGGGACCCGCTTCCCCTCCCCGCAACAGCAGGCCGACTTCGTCACCGCGTCCACCAAGGCCCTCGATGGTCTGTCCTACGTGCAGCGTTACGCGTGGTTCGGGCTGGGCGCGGATCCGTCGAAGCCGAGCAGCGGGCTGTTCACGAACGGTACGACGGCGACGGTGGCGGGCCGCGCGTTCCAGGCCGCCGACTGATCTGCGACTGGCCCACAGAACAGGCGCCCGTCCCCGTCTCCCCGGGGGCGGGCGCCTGTTGTGCAGGTCATGGCTCAACGCCATGGGCTCGGCGTCATGGACTCACTCCCCAAGTGATGCGGTACCCGCACTCTCCCGAGCAGGTCAGCACGCTCGTCTCGTCGTCGTTGACGTAGGAGTACGCGAAGGGCTCGGCCTTCTTGAACACGGCCGCCGAGTTGATCGGCCACGACGAGGGCACGCACTGGGGCCGTGCCGCGTACGTGCCCTCGCAGCAGGTCTGGTCCGTCTTGAAGACCAGACAGGCGCTCAGACAGGCCACGACCTTGCCGCCCCTGATCCGCTGCAACTTGGCGGGACAGGTCGCGTTGGCGTCCTTGGTGCAGCCCGCGGCGGAGCAGCCGTTCGCGTCCATCTTGTCGCGGGACGAGCCGCCGTAACTGTTGATCCACATCGGCAGGTTGTTGCCCTCGACCAGGCTGACGTCGTAGAAGTCCATGCCGTTCCAGGCGTTGAGGTTGAACTCGGCCAGGGTGGAGGGGAATGCACCCCAGGTCGAGCCGCACTGGAAATGACCGCAGTCCCCGGTCACGCAGTGGCCGTTGCCGGCGGAGTCGAAGGAGCAACCGGTGCGCGCCCACACCCGGACGTCCCAGTGGTCGGGGACGGCGAAACTCAGGCTGGCCCCCGGCTTGAGCACCCAACCCGTCGCCCCCACCGGGTGGTTGGGGTCGGCGGCGATCGCGGGCCAGATCGTCTGGTCGAGGCGGTTGACCAGGGTGACGGTGCGCTTGCCGGGGCTGACCCCGGTGTGCTGCTCGACCGAACGCGACGGCGAGGCACCGGCGGACGGCTTGCGCGCGTCGGACGACTTCGAGGGAGAGGGTGAGGTCGAGGTGCGCGGCGAGGGCGATGTCGTGGACGAAAGGCCAGGGAGAGACGCGGAGTTGGTGGCCGCCGTACTGTGCGCGGCCTTCGGGTCCGCGAGGTCCGTACGCCCTCCCGACGGGGTTCCGGTCTGGCCCCGGGCCAGCAGCACGCCGGTCACCACGGCGAGGCAGGTGAAGAGCACCGCGGCGACCATGCCGACCCGGCCGCGTCTCGGGCCGCGGGCGTTGGGCGGGGACGCGCGGTGGCGGCTCGCCGGGGAGCGTTCGCGCCCGCGTCGGGGGATGGGCAACCGGCGACGATGCATGTCCACAACACTCCTGTCCGCTCCACGACCCGCCGCACCGCGCTCCGGCGGACGGGGTCTTCCGTAGAGGAGACCGGGGGCTTTCGGGGTGGATAACGGAAACGGGGATCGAAGGCGTGGAGCATTCGATGACGTGACCGCACAATCCGGCCAGGCTTCCCCCGTACACAAGCGCTTCGCTTCGGCTTACCCTGTTTTTCCCGCACGGGCACACGAGGGGGACACGTGGGGTTACGGGACGTCGGTGCCTCCGCATCGCCGGGCATTGGCGCGTGGCGGGTCCGCGTACGGGACCAGGAGCGCGCGGGAGTTGTCGGTGCCGGAGTGCTCGTGGCGAGTCGAACCGTCCTCACCTGCGCGCATGTCGTCGAGGCGGCACTGCGTCTGCCGCGGCCCCAGACCGGCGCGGCGCCGAAGGGGAGGATCCTGCTGGACTTCCCCACCACCGCACAGGGCACCCCCGAGCCGATCCACGCACAAGTGGCCGAGGACGGCTGGTTGCGCTCGCCTCCGGCGGGCGATGTGGCGGTGCTGCAACTGGAGAGTGAGCCCCCGGCGGGCGCCGTTCCCGCGCCGCTGGGAAGTTGCGGCACCGGAACCGGTGAATCGGTCACGGTGTACGGGTATCCAAGCGGGGTGCCGGACGGAATCTGGGCCCGCGGGCAGATAGTGGGAGCGGGCGGAGTCCACCCCGCCTGGCGGCAGATCGACGGTCTCGACCCGGTGGGCGCCCCTGTCACGCGGGGCTTCAGCGGCGCGGGCGTGTGGGACCTCGAGCGCGGTCTGGTCGTGGGCGTGCTCGCGGCCGTGCTCGCGGCGCGCACGACGGAGGCCGCTCCGGCGACCCGGGTCGCGTGGATGATTCCGCTGGACGTCCTGGACGGGACCCGCTTCGCGATCACGGCGGCCGCCCCGGCCCGCGAAGCCGCCCAACCGGCCCGCGTCGACGAGCCGTTGCCCGCCCGTGCCCTGTGGGCCCTGGTGGACCGGCTGCTGGCGGTCGAGTCGTTCCGGATCGACTCGGGACACCAACTGCTGCTCCAACTGCCGTCCGAGATCGTCTCCGGGATCGCGCGGCAGAACAGCCCACGCATTCAGCTCTACCAGATCGTCCGTAGGTGCGGAGAGTTCGAACAGGGCCCTGTCGCCTTGGTATCGGCCGTGCAGTGGATCGAGGGGGACACCACCGCGGTGAAGAATTTCGTGGAAGAGGCGAGGAAGATCTGGCCCGGCCGGTTGGGCAGCGATGACTGACTCGGCGGTGCCTCCGGATTCGCAGTCCGCAGCCCAACTGGCGGACGCTCTCATGAAGGTGTCGGTGCTCGACGACCTGGAAGTGCGCCGCATCTGCGTGGTCGACGCCATGGAACGTCTACGACTGCGCCTGTCCGTGGCCGAGTTCGACGACAAGAAGATCCATATCGTGGTGATGGTGCGTGCCTTCGGAGCCGTGCCCGACGGCTGGCGCCATCTCACCGAGGCGGTACAGCACTTGGCGGACTACGACCTGCCCTCCCGGCATGCCGCCTCGCTGGCCCACCCGGTCGTCGCCCCGCTCCTCGGTGAAACCGACCAGCACGACCTGAGCGCTCTGCTGGCCGGTCTCGACCGGACCGCCGTGCCGGAGCTCGCCGCCGTCTACCACTCGGCCGCCGGTGACCACTTCGGCCCGTTGCCCGACAGCGTCCACACCGCGTGGGACGCCTACCAACTGCTCGCGCACACCAACCGCCCGGCCGACGGAGCTCCACGCACCCTGCGGTTCCTCCAGGAACTGGCGGTCGTGCTCACCCCGGAACGCGGCGACGCGATCCGGTCCTGGACGAGCCGCCATGTCCGCACCACCGTCCAGGACAACCAGGTGGCCCAGTGGATCCTCGACGATTCCCGTACGCACACGGGCGGATGGCGTACCGAGCCCGAGCATCCGGCCCATCTGCTCATCCGGCTCGCCCCGTCCACCGGTTCGCCCGGTCGGGTAGACATCGCCTGCTGGACGAACAGCGGTTCCGCCTGGGCGCCCCGTCGGCGCGACGAGCGTCCCGTGCCACTGTCCGAGATGCGACGCCATGTGGCGATGCTGCTCGACCGCGAGGAGATACGGCTCCGCACCCACCGGGGCGGTCTCGTACTCGAGTTCATACTCCCCTTCTCCTTGGTGAACGAGCCGGTGGAGCAGTGGTCCACGCACGGCGCCTTCGGTGAGGAGAAGGTGTGGGACAGCGAGTTCGGCGGACCGTCCATCGGAGACGGCCACAAGGTCGTCGTACGGAGCCTGGAGCGCATCGAAGCACTGCAGTTGCACAGAGTGTGGAACGAGCGGTGGGACGTACTGACCGACGCCGCGGGGGGCGCACGGATGCATCGCTGCGAGGAAGGTGACGGAGCGGAGCACGAGCGGCTCTACGCGCGTCTCTTGGACGATCCCGCCGTAGTCCTCATGACCTTGGGTTCTCCGCCCGACGATCAACACGGCAGGAGTGAGTTGCTGGTCGGCCTGCAGGCAGGTCTGCCGCTGGTCGTGTGGAGCCGATCGGGGTCGCTGCCCGAACACGCGCACGCCTTGGCCGAGAGCGCGCTGGAGGGCCGACTGGCAGAGTCGCTGGGCGTGTTGACGCGCTTGCGCTCCGCTCCCCGTACGGGGGACCATGGCGGCGAGGGCTTCACCGGCCCTCGTATTGCCGTGCTATGGGACGACCCGAACAGGCTCCCGGAAGTACCGGAGCCAATTAACTGAGAACGACCGAGGCGCTGCACGACCCACTAGGGTGTGACCGACCTGATCGTCGGTCACAACGCTATTCGTGACTGGCCAGCACGACAATCGATCGAAACCGGGCATCGCTGGATCCGGGGCCGGTCGCCCAGTGGACCCCGTCCGGGTCCCGGGAGAGGGGGTGGCTATGGGCGACGACGTCCCGCGGGAGCCGCGTGTGCCTGGCGGCGCATCGGCGCCCTCAGGTGATGCCAATGACTGGTGGATCTACGACGGCACGGGTGAAGTGTCCTCCGAGCCGCTGGCCGACCGGCTGCCCCCGCCGCCCCCGTGGCGCGACTTCGACGGCGGACCCGTCGTCCCCGGCCCCGCTCCCTGCGACGACGCCGAGATCCGCCGTCGCCTGGGCGCGCCCGAGGCGACGGCCCGTACATCCTCGGACGAGGCCGACATGGTCAACGCGGCGCTGTTCTTACGCCGGCCGCTGATCGTCACCGGCCCGCCCGGCATCGGCAAGTCCAGCCTCGCGCACCGGGTCAGCCGCGAACTCGGCCTCGGTCGCGTGCTGCGCTGGACGATCACCAGCAGGTCCACGGTCAAAGAGGGTCTGTACGCCTACGACGCGATCGGGCGCGTACAGGACGCCGCCGCACGCGGTGCGTTGCACGACTCCGCCGCGACGGCGGGCCGGTTGTCGCAGGACGGGTCTGAGGCCGGCGCTCCGCCGCCCGGCGGTCCCGACGGTCTCCACGGGCTGGGCGACTTCGTCCAACTGGGCCCGCTCGGCACGGCGTTGGTCCCCCGGGACACTCCGCGGGTGCTGCTGATCGACGAGTTCGACAAGGCCGACACCGATTTGGCAAACGATCTGCTCGGGGCGTTCGAGGACGGCGAGTTCCAGATCCCCGAGCTCTCCAGGGTGCGTTCGCGGATGCCCGAGGTCGAGGTGCACACGGACGACCCCGACGACACCTTCGTGGTGCACCGGGGACGGATCCGGTGCCGGGCCTTTCCCTTCGTGGTGATCACCAGCAACGGCGAGCGGTCCCTGCCGCCCGCCTTCCTGCGCCGTTGTCTCAGCCTGGAGATGCCGCCGCCCGACGCCGACCGGCTCGCGGCGATGCTGGCGGCGCAGTTCACCGGCGGCGAGGGAACCGAACGCGCGGCGATGATCCGCGACTTCCTCTCCCGTGCCCTGGCGGGCGGCACCCTGGCCGCCGACCAGCTGATGAACGCGGAATTCCTGCGCGTCTCGCCCTCGGGTCCGGGCGAAGCCTCCTGGAACCGGCTGCTGCACTCGCTGTGGCGGAGGCTTGACGAAGTTGGTTCTGCATGACCCTGCCGCCCTCCCACCACGGTAGGGCGAGTGACGGTACTGCTCCGGGTATCGCCTCGCGCGAGGAGACGTGCCCCGATCTGACGCTGCACGAGGCCGGTGAGGTCGCCTGGCTGGCCGTTCAACTCGACCTGCGTGTCCGAGCCGTACGCGAGGCCCGGGCCGCGGCGGCACGGAACGCCGCCGCAGAGCCGACCCCGGACGCCGGCGGCGCCGACGACACTCCGCCCCGCCCTGTCGACCCTGACAAGACCGACGTACCGCCGCAGGAGGAACCGGAAACCGTCCACAAAGGGCGTCCCGAGGAGCCGAGTCGGCCGGGGGCGGGGGACGAGATCCCCGCGTCACCGCCGTGGCCGGCGCACGTCGGCCTGCCCGTCTCCCTGGCCCGCGCGGCGGAGTCGGAGCCGGCGGGCGGCGCGACGGCGTTCACGCACGTCCAGGACGGTCCCGGACTCGACCGGGCCCGGCAGATCGAGAAGGCGTTTCTGCCGCTGCGCAGGCGTCTTCACTCGCGCACGGTGCGGGTGCTGGACGAGGAGGCCACGGCCGAGTCCCGGGCCGAGCGGGGTGTATGGGTGCCCCGGTTCCGGCCCGCCAGGGAGCGCTGGCTGACCATGACCCTGGTGGTCGACTCCGGCGACTCCATGGGCCTCTGGCAGCGAACCGCCGCGCAGTTCGCGGCCGCTCTGAGGGGCTCGGGTGTGTTCCGCGACGTACGGGTGTGCACCTGGCGGTCGGTGGACGGCGGCGACCCGGACGGTGGTGCGCCCGTCCTGTCCGATGCTCGCGGCCGGCAGACGGCCCTGGTGCTGACCGACCTGTACGCGAATCGCTGGCGGGACGGGAACGGGCAGCGCGTGCTGGCTCGCTGGGCGGACCGGATGCCCGTCGCCGTGGTGAGCGTCCTGCCGGAGTACCTGTGGTCACGCATGGCCGTGGTGCCGCACCGGACCCTGCTGAGCAGCCCCGGTCCCGCCGCGGCCAACAACCTGTGGACGCATCGCCCCGACGGCTTCGACTTCGGGAGAACCGATACGGACGCGAATGACGCGATGGCCCCGGCCCTGCCGGTACCGGTGCTGGAGTTGACCCCGGAGGCCCTGGACACCTGGGCGGGGTTCGTCCGCCATGAGCGACCGGCCGAGTACATGATGCGGGCCATGACGGTGTCCGCGAGGACGCGGGCCACCGCACCCGCGTGGTTCCCGACCTCGCTGGTCTCGCCGACCGACCGGGTGCGCCAGCTGCGGGCACAACTCAGCCCCACGGCTTATCACTTGGCTCTGCTCGGCGCGGCGATCCCGGTCAACCTGGCGATGCTGGAAGTGCTGCGCAAGAGGCTGTTGCCCGAGGCCCGGCCTTGGCATCTGACCGAGCTGCTGCTGAGCGGGTTGCTGCAGCCCGCCCAGGCCGATCCCGACGTCCCGGCACCGGCGCGGGTCGAGCTGGAGTTCGCCTCCGGGGTGCGCCAGGAGCTGCTGGCCGAGGGCACCCGCAGGGAAACCGCACTGGCGATGAAACTGGTGTTCGACCATCTTGCGACAGTCCTGCCCGGTTCTGCCAGTAGTGCCTTGCGCCAAATGCGCGATCTTGTGGCGGACCCGAGCCGAGCCGCCCTGGTGCCCCTGGAGGGGGTACGGACATGGCTCACCCCCGCACTGCCCGCGCTGAAGGCCCTCGACGGGCAGCACACGGCGGCAGCGGCGGTTCTCCATGACCGGCTGCGGGCCGAGGAGGAATCGGCCTCCGCACGGGCCGGACAGCGGGACCCTTCCGCCCACGAGACCACGGCCAGCATCCCGCGTGATGGCCGTGATACACAGAGTAGTGAGTATGCCGGTTCGGACATCGCCCTCCCCGGCGGTGGGAGCGATCACGTTTCCGCCGGAGTGGGTCAACCCGGGCCATCCGAAGACGCTGGAGGGAACGTGTCCGTGAGTGGCGTGCAGCCTGTCCCCGCAAGGACGAGGGGAGATGGGGCGCAGAAACCGCCGCCCGTCTGGGGCAACGTCCCTCCACGGAACCGCGCATTTACCGGGCGTGGCCAACTGCTGGAGGACTTGCACCGTCGACTGCAGGAGGGCACCACCGCCGTCCTGCCGGAAGCCCTTCAGGGCATGGGCGGTGTCGGGAAATCTCAGCTCGCCGTCGAATACGTGTATCGCCACATCAACGAATACCAGGTGGTCTGGTGGATCCCCTCCGAGCAGTCCCAGCAGATCCGGCAGGTGCTGGTCGAGCTGGCGAGGCGACTCGGACTTGAGGTCGGTTCCGGCGAGGCCAACACGGCCGTGCCCGCGGTCATAGAGGCCTTGCGGGTAGGCGAGCCGTACAAGAATTGGCTGCTCGTTTTCGACAACGCGGAGGACCCCGAAGCCGTCCGCGAATTCTTTCCCACCAACGGCCCAGGACGCATTCTCGTGACCTCTCGCAACGCTCAATGGGCGACCGCGGCACGACCATTGGAAGTCGATGTGTTCGCGCGTGAAGAAAGCCGCCAGTTGCTGCAGCTGCGCGCGCCGAATCTCGACGACCCCACCGCCGACCGGCTCGCCGAGACCCTCGGCGATCTGCCCCTCGGTATCGAGCAGGCCGCCGTCTGGCTTTCCGAGACCGGAATGCCCGCGGACGAATACCTACGACTTTTCGAGCAACAGGCCGCCGAGTTGATGGTCAGCGACCCTCCCCGGGACTATCCGCTGTCCGTCGCCGCGGCCTGGAACGTCTCGCTGGAGCGACTGCAGAAGAACCACCCGGCGGCCCTGCAACTGCTCCAGGTCTCCGCGTTCTTCGCCCCCGAACCGATCTCACGGCGACTGTTGACCGGTGTCCGCGACGCTCCCGTTCCCCCGGAACTCGCCGCCGCACTGAGCGATCCGATCCGCCTGGGCCGGGCCATCCGGGAGATCAACCGGTACGCGCTGGCCAGAATCAACCACAGCACCAACACCATCCAGCTGCACCGACTGGTCCAGCGCGTGCTCATCAACCAGATGCCGGACGCACTCAAAGAGCAGATGCGCAACGGCGCGCACCGCCTGCTCGCCAAGGGCGACCCCGGTGCACCGAGCGACCCGCGTCAGTGGCAGCAGTACGGCGAACTGCTCCCGCACGTGCTCAGCAGCCACGCCGTCGAGTCCGCCGACCCCTGGGTGCGGCAACTGATCCTCAACGAGATCCAGTACATGTTCTCGTGGGGCGACCACGAGGGTTCTCGTGACCTTGCGCAGCAGGCCTACGACACCTGGAAACGCCTCGACGGCGAGAACCACGAGCACGTGCTGCTGGCGGCCAAGCTCTACGGCGACGCGCTGCGCATCCTGGGCCACTACCAGGCGGCGTACGAGCTCGACCAGCGAACCCGGCAGGCGATGACCGAGACGCTGGGACCCGAGCACGAGATGACGCTGGAGATCACCAGCATGCTCGCGTGGGATCTCCGGATGCGGGGTGACTTCACCGGTGCCTCCGAGCTGGACCGGGAGACCTTCGAAGCCAGCAGGCGCCTGTTCGGGCCGAACGACGTGTCCACCCTCATCGTCGCCCACCGCATCGCGCTGAATCTCCGCCTCACCGGCGACTTCCGTGAGGCGCTGGAGCTGGACCAGGACACCCACCGCCGCAAGGTCGAGGAACTGGGCGAGGACTCGCTGTCCACGCTGGCCACCCTGGCGGGTGTGGTCGTCGACCGGCAGGAGGCCGGCGAATACGTAGAAGCCCGCGACCAGCAGCAGGAAGTGTCCGGACGCTACGAGTACAACTTCGGGCCGACGAACCCCAACACCATCGACAGCTATCGCGGTCTGGCGGTCGCCGAACGCCGAGCGGGCCGCCACGAACAGGCCCTGGAACTCTCCGCCAGGGCGCTGGCCCTGTTCCGCAACCGCTACGGCGACAACTACCCCAGCACCCTGGCCGCGTTGCTCGCCCACGCCGTCGATGTCCGGCACAGCGGCGACCTCCAGTCGGCGCTCGACCTGAGCGACGAGGGCTGTAAGGGTTATGAGCGTCTGTTCGGACCGAGCCATCCGCACGCGCTCGGCGCGCAGGTCAACCACGCCGTCTGCCTCAGGCTGCTGGGACGCACCGAGGAAGCCCGCCGACTGAACGAGCAGATCGTCGCGGACCTCGGTGAGCGGCTGGGCTCCGATCACCCGAACGTGCTGGCCTGTTCCACCAACCTCGCCGCCGACCTGTACGAACTGGGTGAGGTCCAGGCGTCCGTGGACCTCAGCACCCGTGCCCTGGAGCAGAGCCGGCGGCGGCTCGGAGAGGACCACCCGGCGACCCTCGCCACGGGCGTCAACCTCGCCCTGGGCCTGCGGCTGCTGGGCCGCGTCGACGAGGCCGACGCGCTGCGCGCGGACACCCTGGCGCGCTACGAGCGGGTGCTGGGCGCCGACCACCCGGCCACCGCCGCGGCGGCCGACAGCAAGCTGGCCAACTGCGACATCGACCCGATGCCGCTGTAGTGACACGGACCGGTCGGGCCGGCCGCGTTCCCGGTCAGGACGCGTCGCACACCGAGCGGTTCCGCCCGACCCAGTCGGCCATGTCGACCGGGTCGGGCGACCGGCCGTAGCGCTCGGCCGCCTGCCGGTGGACCGCCCGGACCACCTCCGGGCGGCGCAACAAGGCGTGCGCGGCGCCGGGTTCGTCGGCGTCGGACAGTGCCAGCCCCAACCCGGCCCAGGCCGACGGCAGTTCGGGGTGTGTGGCCAGCACTTCCAGGTAGCCCCGCACGGCGCGGTCCGCCTCGCCTCGAAGCAGGGCGACATCGGCGGCCACCAGGTCGGAAGGCCGACCCGTGGCCTCGCCCATGGCGCGTGCCCGGGTGGCCAGCGCATCCGGCTCGGCCAGTTGTACGCGCCGCAGCTCACCCCGCGCGTCGGGTGAGCCGGCCTGTGGGTCGGGGCGCAGGCGGGAGTGGACACCGGGCGCCGTGCGCGGATCCGCACCGCTGCGCCAGGCCTCGGTGAGCGCCCGCACCTGACCGGGGTCCGGCCGGGTGTGCCGGGCCCGCCAAACGGCCCGGAGATCGGCCCCCTCGGCACGGGCCAGCTTTCCCGGCCACCCGGGTACCGGTTCGTAGGGCCAGTCGTCGGCCGCTTCGGCCATCCGCTCGACGAACTGCCGGCCCGCCTCGGTCAGTCCGGCCGCCGCATGCAGCGTCGCCAGCGCCTCCCCGACCGCCGAGTGCCACACGGCGTACTCGAAGTGGGCGAGATCGGCGGCCGGACCGCTCAGCGCCCGGCGCTCGACGCGCCAGAACTCCGTCACGCCCGCGAAGGCGTAGGCACCGTGCAGCACGCCGGAAAGCGGACGCGGATCGCCCCGCCACGGCGCGTAGAACAGCGGAACCTCTGCACCCGGTAAGTCCTCATCGCACAGCGGGAGTTGATGCAGCAGGCCGTTGAGGACGGAGTGTCGGGCCTCGTGCACCATCGTCACGGCCAGTTCGACCGGATCCGGGGGCAGCGAGATCAACGCGCTGCCGAAGGCCTCGCTGTAGGAGGCGCTGGCGGTACGGAAGCGGGGCGTGGGCGGCAGGGGGACGACGACCCGCAGCGCCGTGGCCAGCAACTCGACCGCCTGCGGGTGCCGCGCGGACAGCAACTGCCCTGCCTTGCCCAGCAGTTGCTGCCAGCGTCGGGCGTGATCGCGGTTCAGTGAGACCCTGGCCGAGGGCAGTGTGCGGGTGCGGAAGTCCCGGTACGGATCGCAGTCCTCCAGCACCACGGAGAGGGCGTTCCGCTCGGGATCCCAGGCGGCCCGGTGCACCGGCTGCCAGTTGCCCGAGGCCCGGCCCGGGTCGGCGGGCAGACTCAACCGGCGTTCACCCGCGGCCAGTACGGCCGGACCCGAGCCCGCGCGGGGGATGCGGAGGGTGGCGACGGTGGGTGTCCGGGCGCCTTCGTCGCAGTCCGTCGTCGCCGGCAGGCGGATCCGGCCCAGGGTCGGCAGCGCCACGCAGTCCTCGCGGACCGGTAAGCGAATCGTTCCCTCAGTTCCCGAGCGCAGTGCCGCGGCGGCCGCCAGGCAGTGCAGGTAGCCGAGTTCCGCCCACAGGGGGAGCTCGCTGTCCCCCTCGTCCGGACTCCTGTCGCCCTCCCGCAGCCGCTCCAGGACGCGCACCGCCCAGATGCCGGTGCCGGGATGCTCCAGCAGGTCGACGACCACGTCGGGGCGGTGTCGCTCCACCCGGAGCAGGAGATCCAGGGCAGTGCGCAACGGCGGCAGCGCGGGACCGGCGTCCATGCCTCGCTCACGCGCGGTCTCCGTCACCGCGCGGACCATGAGCATGCGGCGACCGCGCTCCACGGCGCGGATCCGGTGCGCGGTACCGGGTGTGAGGCGTCCCGCGGCCAGTGCGTCGACGTCGGACGCCGGCGTGCGATGTCTGCCGAGTGTCGTCCTGGTGCCGGAAGGCAGCTCTGACATCCGGCTCTACTGGTCGCCGGTGTCGCAGTCGGCGGCGAAGTACGGGCTGCCGCCACCTCCGCTGGCGCTCTGGGCGGTGGACCTCTCGCCCAGGTGCCGCACCAGGGTGTGCAACGCATCCACGACCAGTGGGTCATGGAAGGTCATCACTTCCTGGAGCCCGCACTGGCTGAGATCGACAAGATCGGTCTCGAACTCGGTCGCAGAAGTCGTCACGTCCCGTTGCCCCCTGTCGGTGTGGCCAGGTCGGTTGCATCGCATCCACAGGTCCCCTCTCATAGTGGACCGTTGATTGCGGCACCGGAAGGGTGCCCAGAAGCCACATCGTCCGGAACTAGGTACTCCACTTCGGGATTTCGGACATCGTGTCCCGCCGTGGCAGCCACTTCGCTACCGTCTGCCGGGGGGTACGCGAGTGCGTCAGGAGGCGCGCGACGCACGTCGAAACGGCCGGGGGGCGTGAGCAGTGGGCGAGTTGCTGCGGTTCGAGCTGGAGGACGGCGGGTCCGTCGTCGCGCAGATGGACGACCTCGATGGCGGTGTAATCCCGGCGACCGGTGCCTCGGACGTCGTGGCCCGCGCCACTGGCTCGTTCGAGTCCGCGCTGGAAGGGGTGCGCAGAGCGGCCGCCTCGACGCTGAACCGGATGAGCAGTCTGCCCCAGCGCCCGGACGAGATCACCGTCGAGTTCGGCATCCAACTCGACGCCGAGGTCGGCGCCGTCCTGGCTCGCACCGGGGCACAGGGGCACATCCAGGTACAGGTGACGTGGCGTCGGAAGGAAGAGGACGGCCAAGGCGATTGAGCCGCAGCGGTCGAGGTCGGCCGATCCGCCGTCCTGCGTTCCCCGGTCGCTGGGCAAATTGGCCGAAGGCAGCGGTCGTTCAGGCCGTTCGGTGTGTGCACGGGTCGGCCCACGGCGACGAGCCGTTGCCCGCACGACCCGGGCTCCCGGCCCCTCACCATCGCCGTGCCCACCACCCGGCCGAGGTGTCCCCACTCCCCACCCCCGGTGCGGGAGTGGGGAGTGGGGACGGTCCGGCCTAGGTGATCGCCAGCCGGAACCAGCCCGCCCAGCCGCCCGTGGCGTCCCACCACGTGCTCTGGATCAGGCCGTCCGTGCCGACCGCGAACACGTCGAGGTGTTCGGTGACCCGGCTCAGCGCCGCGATCTGGCTGCCGGGCTTGGCGAAGCCGCCGGAGACGTTGAACCACGCGGCCCAGCCCGTGGTGTCGTGCCACCACGTGGAGTAGACCCGGCTGTCGGTGCCGACGACGAACAGGTCCATGTGGTTGGTGTAGCGGACCACGGCCGTCACCGGGGAGCCCGTCGAGGCGACCCCGCCGGCGATCTGGAACCAGCTCGCCCAGCCGCCCCGGGCGTCCCACCACGTCGACATGATCTTTCCGTCGGACGCGGTGGTGAACAGGTCCAGGTGGTCCCGGTGACGGGCGACCGCGGTGACCGTGGAGTCGGGACGGCAGGTCACGCCCGGCAGCGGGAACCAGTTCGACCAGCCGGTGCGGTCGTCCCACCAGGCGCTGTAGACGCGGTTGTCCGTTCCCACCGTGAACACGTCCAGGTGGAAGGGGTACCGGGCGACCGCGGTGACGGTGGCGCCGTTCGCCGCGACCCCGCCGCCGATCTGGAACCAGTCGGCGGCCCAGCCGGTACGGGCGTCCCACCACGTCGACATGGTGCGGCCGTCGGACGCGGTGGTGAACAGGTCCAGGTGGTCGGCGTAGCGGCTGACCACGTTGACCGTCGAGCCGGGGCGGGCGACGAGGCTGCCGACCCGGAACCAGGGCGCCCAGCCGCTCGACCGGTCCCACCACGTGGAGTAGACGCGGTTGTCGGTGCCGACGACGAACAGGTCGAGGTGGCCGGAGTAGCGGGCGATCGAGGTGATCGGCGCGCCCGTGCCGCCGGGTGAGGCGAAGCCGCCGGACAGCTGGAACCAGCCCGCCCAACCGCTCGACCGGTCCCACCAGTCGGACATCGTGCGCCCGTCCGAGGCGACCGCGAACACGTCGAGGTGCTCGGGGTAGCGCGCGACGACACTGATCGGTGTCCGGTCGCGGGCCGGCAGGGTGGCCAGCGGGCCGATCCGGTTCCAGATCACCTGACGGCAGACCCGGCAGAACGGGACGCTCAACTCCCGCATCTTGCAGTTGTGTTCGGGACGGAAGGCGCCGCAGTGGTAGTAGTGCGCGCCCTCGAAGCAGCCGACCGTGCCGGCCGGGACGGTGCTGGCCCGGTTGTCCACCGTCGCGCAGTCGGGGTTGCTCATCGTGGGCAGCGCCGTGGCCGCAGCGACCGCCCAACCCCACTTCAGCGTCGTGCGGTTGGTGTTGAGCGTGACGTTCGGCTCGCCCGGCTCGCCGGCCGGATGGTGGTCGTGGCCGGTCTCGTTGCCGCCCGCGTAGTAGGCGTACTCGTCCGCGAGACCGTAGGCCGTGTGCCCGATCTCGTGGAGGGCGATCTCGGTGGCGCCGGCGGCCAGGGAGTACGTGCCGACCGAGCCGCCGCTGCCGCCGTAGACCGTGGAGTTGACGACGACGATCGCCACGGAGAACTCCGGCACCTGGGCCGCGGCGGTCTGTAAGACGGTCGAGTTGTTGCAGACCAGCAGCCGGCGGATGCCGTTGGCGCCGAAGGTGGAGTCGAAGTAGGTGCGGGCCGTCGCGCCGGTGCCGCCGGCCGCGACCGGGTCGTCGGCTCCGGAGTCGGTGGAGGCGACGTTGACGCGCCAGATGTTGATCGCCGGCGCGAGTTCGTCGTAGGGAGGCGTGGCGACCAGGGCGTCCACGAACTCCTTGCAGACGGTCTCGAAGTCGGCCTGCTGCGCGGCGGTGAAGCCGTCGCCGAGCAGCACGACGGTGAAGGCGCGGTTGCGCGGCGCGGAGCCGAATATCTGCGTGCGGCCCTGGACGGTGCCGTCGGACGTGGTCATCGCCGCCCCCTACCGCTCTAGCCGGAAGGTGGCGAGATCGACGTCGACTCCCGTGCCGGGCGGGGGACTTGTCGTGCCGCCGAAGGCCTGGGACCCGGGCCGGTCCACGCGCAGGACGGCGACCTCGGTGGCCTCGGGCGGGGCCGGGAGCAGCACGGTGAACGCGCCGCGCGCCGCCACGTCGACGCGGGTGATGGGCTCCGAGTGGTTCTCGGGGAAGACCTCGGCGCTCTGCTGGAAGGCCCCGCGCGCGGCGACCCGGGCCAGACCGTGTCCGTCCTCGTCCCGCGCCTCCACGAAGTGGCCGGGGCGTACGTCCGGGTGGGCGTCGAAGCCGCTGACGACGGTGTCGACGGGCTGCTGTGCGACAAGCGTGACGGACTCGCCCTCGTACTCGAAGATCAGGCGGACCGCCTGGCCGGTCGGTGTCTGTTCTGGGCTGGTCATGCTGAATCATCCCCCGGAGAGTCGGTTGTCCGGAGATGCTCCTCGGTGACCATGTGCCCGGCAAGCCCTGGGAGTTGGCGGGTACGGGAAGTCGCACCGTCCTGCGCCGTGCCGTCTAGCGACGGCTCGGGCAAAGGGGCGAGGGCTGAGGGAGGTAGCGCTCCGTCCGCTCGGAGCGCCTCTCGTCCGACGGGTTCAGAGCACCTTTCGCTGGACGAGCGCCGACAGCACCAACGCGCCCGGCAGCAGCGGCAGCCACACCGTCAGGACCCGGTAGCCGATGAGGCTCGCCGCGGCGAGGTCCACGGGGGCGCCGAGCACGGACAGGGTGAAGACCATCGCCGCGTCGATCGGACCGATGCCGCCCGGCGCGGGCACGGCACCGACCGCGGTGCTCGCGACCAGGAACGCGAAGGTGACCTGCGCCCAGGTCAGGGTGAGGCCCAGCGAGGAGCCCACGCACATGATCACGGTTGCCTGGAGCACCGGCGCGGCGGCCGCCCCGCCCCACAGGGCGATGATGCGGGAGGGGCGGGTGTGCAGCGTGCGTACGTCGGTCAGGGCGGTGCGCACGCCGTCCAGGAGCGGGCGGCGCAGCGGCCGTACGGTCGTCACCAGGACGACCGCGGTGCCGAGACCGAGCGTCGCGCTGCCCGTGACCAGGAACAACGTCCGTTTGTCCGGGACGAGTTCGCCCAGGCCCAGCAGATCGGGGTAGACCACCAGGAAGCCGAGCAGCACCATCGTCTTCGCGATCGGCCGGACCAGGGAGTACAGGGCGAGGGAGGCGGTGGCCCTGGCGAAGGGAATGCCGCGGCCCAGGAGGAAGCGCAGGGTGACCGCGTGGGCGCCGAGGCTCGCCGGCAGTACGTGGTTGGCGGCGCCCGCGGCGAACTGCGACGCGATCAGCAGACCGGTCGGGAGCTTCTCCGGCAGCGCGCCCTGCCGTACGCAGGAGGCGGACAGCCAGCCCAGGCAGGTGAAGAAGAACGCGGCCAGCAGCCACCAGGGGTCGGCGGAGCCCAGCCGGGCGGTGCCGTCGTACAGCGTCCGCCAGTCCGCCACCACCCACGCGGCTATCAGGAGGACGGGGAGCAGCACGAGGGTGCGGCGCGCCGCGCGGGCCCAGGAGCGGGGCAGGCGCGGGAGCGACAGGAACGAGGGGAGCGGCGGGAGGGGGACGGGAGTCAGCGCGGGGGGCGCGGTGCCGGTGGGGGCGCCGGCGACCGCGGGGACGAGGGTTGCGGCGGGGCAGGCGGCCGGGGCGGGGAGTGGCCCGGCGGTGAGCGGATCGGAGGGGGCGGTGGGCGTGGCGTCGAGCGGCAGCAGGGTCACGGCGCACGTCGTCCTTCCACGTCACTCCCGCGCGCCGCGGGGGCGGCGTGCGAGCGGGACGGATACGGGGCGAGGCAGGAGGGGACGGCCGAACCGTTCCCGTCCGGCGTGACGCCATGGTGTCCGGAAACCGACGCGCCGCGGGCGCGTACACGTACGAGTCTTCCCACACCGCCCGGGTCCCACCCGCCCACGGGCCTGTCACCGGTCCCACCTCTCGTCCCGTCGGTGGTCGGGCCCTCCCGCCACCAGGGCACGCCTCGGTGACGCGGCCACCGCCGGGTACGAAACGCAGGCCGTCGCGTCGGTGAATCAAACAATCCAAGGCTATGTTGACTTTCGGCTGATTGAGCCAGAAGAATTCCGGGGTGACCTCCGAGCGCGTGTCCGTCGGCCAGGCCTCCGACCCGGCCCTCTCGTCCGTCTCCTCCGACCTGGACGAGGCGGTCCACCGCTGTCTGGTCGCCGGCTTCGAGGGCACCACCACCTTCCCGGACACCCTGAAGCGGCTCATCGACCGCGGCCTGGGCGGCGTCATCCTGTTCACCCGGAACATCCGCGACGCCCAGCAGGTCCGCGAGCTCACCGACTCGCTGCGCGCCCTGCGCCCGGACCTGATGATCGCCATCGACAACGAGGGCGGCGGCATCGGCCACCTGAAGAAGGCCGGCGCCCCCGAGGTCCCCGGCTCCTACGCCCTCGGCGTCGCCGACGACCCGGACCTCACCGCCCGCTGCGCCGACGCGCTCGCCGGCCACCTGGCCACCCTCGGCATCACCGCCTCCTACGCCCCGGTCGCCGACCTCCAGTTCCGCCCGGACAACCCGATCGTGCGCACCCGCTCCTTCGGCGCCGACCCCGAGCTCGCCGCCCGCCATCTGCGCGCCTGGATCACCGCCACCGAGGCCCGCGGGATCGCCTCCTGCGCCAAGCACTTCCCCGGCCACGGCGGCACCGCGACCGACAGCCACCACGCCCTCGCCGTCGACCCGCGGTCGTACGACGAACTGTGGGCCGATCTCGCGCCGTTCCGCGCGGCGGTCGCCGCCGGGGTGCCGATGCTGATGACCGCGCACGTCGTCTTCCCGGCCCTCGACGCCAACCGCCCCGCCACCCTCAGCCGCCGGATCCTGCGCGACCTGCTCCGGCACGACATCGGCTTCGACGGAGTCCTGGTCAGCGACGCCCTGGAGATGAAGGCAATCGCGGAGCGCTACGGCGAGGCGGCCGGCGCGCGCATAGCCCTCGCCGTGGGCGCCGACCAGGTCGTCGTGGCCGTGCCCGACCTGGAGGTCACCCTGGCCTGCCGGGACGCGGTGCTGGACGCCCTGCACTCCCGGCGGCTGACCGAGGAGCGGGTGTACGAGGCCGCGGGCCGGGTCCGCAAGCTCGCCGACCGGTATGCGGCACCGGCCGCCGTCGCGGTCGCCGGCTGGGACTCCGGCGCCGGCCTCACCGCGGCCCGCAAGGCCGTACGCGGCCGCGCGCTTCCCGCACCCGTACGCGGCGCCCATGTCGTCGACCTCTTCCCGACCCCGCACCCCGCGCTCAACTGGGGCGGCGAGGACCTCCTCACCGAACTCCGCCCGCTCGACCCCTCGGCCACCGGCACGGCGGTCACCGGCGAACCGTGCGACCCCGCCGACCTCGTCGACGGCATCCTGCGCGTGGTCGGCGACTCGCCCCTGGTCCTGGCCACGTGCGACGCCGGCCTGCACCCCTGGCAGACCCACCTGCGCGACGCCCTCCTGTCCCGCCGCCCGGACGCCCTCCGCGTCGACACCGGCCTTCCCGAGGGCGGCGCCCTCTGCTCCTACGGACGCGGCCGGGTCAACCTGCGGGCGACGGCCGAGGTGTTGGCGGGGAAGTAGGCCGGGATCCTCGCGGTGTCCGCAGCGACGGGCGGGTACTTGTCCTGGCCGAATGTCTGAACCACCATGGCCCGCGATGAACAACGATTTCAACCGGAGCGAACCGGCGCTCGTCGTCGGCCTGGACGCCGGCGGCACCCGCACCCGTGCCGTCCTCGCCACGGCGGCCGACGGCCGTCCCCTCGGCGAGGGCGCCGGCGGTCCCGGCAACGCCCTGACGGTCCCGCTGCCCGAGCTCACGGACCATCTCGTCGAGGCCGTGGCCCAGGCGGTGCCGGAGGCCGCGCGGGGCCGGGTGGTCGCCGTGGCCGGCGGTTTCGCGGGCGCGACCGGCGCCTCGGCGGACGACCTGGGCCACCGCAACGCCCAGACCGCCCTCACCGTCGCCCTCCGGGGGCTGGGCATCTTCGCCGGCCCACCCCACATCTGCAGCGACATCGAGGCCGCCTTCGCCTCCGCCCCCGGAGCCCCGGCCGACGGACTCGCCCTGGTCGCGGGCACCGGAGCGGTCGCCATGCGCATCACCGACCGCCACTGCACAGCCACGGTGGACGGCGACGGCTGGCTCCTCGGCGACGACGGCAGCGCCTTCTGGATCGGCCGCGCGGCGGTACGGGCCGCGTTGCGGATGGCCGACGGGAGGGGACGGGGGACGGCGCTGGCGGGGTTGGTGGGACGGGCGTTGGGGTTGCCGGGGGAGGCGCTGCCGGACGGGGGCCGGTGGGCCGGGGGCTCGCGGGGTGGAGGCTCGCGGCAGGAGAGCCCGTGGTACGAGGACGCCGGCACTGCTGCCGTCTCAGCGCTCGGCGCCGCCGGCACCTCTGAGTCCTCAGGCGTCCCGGCCGCTCCTCTTGTCCCCGCCGCCGCCCCCTGGTCCCGCCCCGGCCGAGAGGCCTACCGCATGCACCTGCTCCCCGTCGTCATGTCAGAGGCGCCGATCCGGCTCGCCCGTCTCGCGCCGCTGGTCGTCGAGGCGGCCCGGGACGAGGACGCCGTGGCGCTGGCGATCCTCGACGAGGCCGCCGATCAACTGACCGCCACCGTGCGGGCGTTGGAGCCGAGGTCCGGCGAACGGGTCGTGGCGACCGGTGGCCTTCTCGGTCCCGACGGCCCCCTCACCGACCTCCTCTCCGCCCGGCTCCACCCGCTCGGCCTGACCCTGGACCGGGTCGCCGACGGCTGCCTGGGTGCCGTGGCTCTGGCCCGGCTGGAGCACGGACGCCGGTCATGACACGGGCATCAGCCGGTCGCTCGGTGGCGCACCGCCGCCGCGTGCTCCGCGGTCACGGCGTCACCTCCAGGTCGACGGCCTCCGTGCAGGCGACCCGTCCGTGCCAGGCGGCCTTCGCCGACAACCAGTAGGAGCCCGGTGCGACGGCCCCGCCGTCCACGTCGACGAAGACCTCCAGTCGCTCTCCGCCGCCCACGGTGAAGCCCTGTTGGCCCGGTCCGCCGCCGGGCCAGGTGCCCCACGCGGACACCGCCCACAGGGTGCCCTCGACCGGGCCGCGGGTGGTGTTGCGCAGGATCACCGGAACGCGGACCCGCTCGCCCGCGCGCACGCTGACCCGGTCGACTCCCAGGTACACCAGCAGAGTTGGCGCGGCGTGGCGCTCGCCCGGAACGTCGAGCGCCACGACATCCTCGTAGTCCTGTCCCTGGTGCGACAGGTGTGCGGTGAGCCAGTGCCGACCAGGTGCGGGGGACGGCGGCGGCGTCACCTTGACCTCGGCGAGCGTGCGGCCGCCGGGGTCGAGTGCGTACGGCAGTCGGGCGGGCTCGGCGTGCCAGCCGGGCGGGACGCCGACCGTGACGATGCCCGAGACCGGCGCGCCGGTGAGCTCCGAGGAGACCCGGACCGTCGCGGTGACCGGGCCGCCGGACGTGGTGAGCGCCCCCGGCGAGAGGCTGAGGGCCGGCGGCGGGTTGCCGCGGGGTGCCAAAGGCGGGTCGAAGGTGCGGTGCGGCAGCTCGGTCGGGGCGGGTTCGTCGGCGACGTTCCAGGTCTCCGCGGCCGTGAACTCGACCGCGTGCCGGGCCACTTGGTCCCCGCTGACGACGGTGAGCGTGACATCGCCGCGGTCGCCCGGCGCGAGGCCGTCGACGCTCACGGGTATCTCGACGCGGACTCTGCCGCCCTCGCCCGTGGCGGCGACGCCGTCCCCGGTGACCCCCGGGCCCTCGACCGTGCACAGGACCGTCCGGCCCGGGACGTCCTCGATCTCGGCGACCACCACCTGGTGCGGGTGCTCGGCGGTCCCGACGAAGAGCTCGGTCGACTCGGCGGCCGTGACACGCATGGGTCTCCTACGAGAAAGCTCGGCGGAGCCCCATCCTGGCACCGCCGGGATGGTTCAAACAACCATCTTCACGTTTCCTCGGTGGTTCATCCACGCACCCTCGGCCGCGCTCACCTCGTCCGGCGGGACTTCACCTCGTGCTGCGGCGTGATGTGGTCGGTCAGCGCCAGGGAGGCGCTCGCGCGCTGGTAGGAGAGCTGTGCGACCCGGACGTAGAGGCAGTCGATGAGCATCAGGACGGAGTGCCTGCCGCCGATGCTGCCGGTGCGGAAGCTGGTCTCCGAGGTGGCCGAGACGAGCCGGATGTCGGCGGCCCGGGCGAGCGGCGAGCGCGGGTCCGTGGTCAGCGCGACGGTGGTGGCGCCCCGCTCCCTGGCCATCTCGAACGGTTCCAGCGTCTCGCGGGTCGCCCCCGAGTGGGAGATGCCGATGGCCACGTCCGCCGGGGTGAGCAGGGCCGCTGAGGTGGCCGCCGCGTGCACCTCGGTCCAGCCGCGCACCGCGCAGCCGATCCGGAACAGCCGGGTCTCCGTCTCCTGCGCCACCGCGCCGCTGCCGCCCACGCCGTACACGTCGATCCGGCGCGCGCGGGCCAGGGCCTGGGCCGCGCGCTCGATCGAGTCGAGGTCGATCCGGTCGATCGTCTGCTGGATGGCGCGCAGGTCCGCGGTGCCGACCACCTGGACCACCCGCTCCAGACCGTCGTCCGGCGAGATGTCGGGACCGATCTCCGCGGAACCCCAGTCGGAGACCTTGCCCCGGCCGCGCTCCTGGGCCAGCTCGATCAGCAGATGCTGGTAGGAGTCGAGCCCGATGGCCCGGCAGAAACGCGTCACCGTCGCCTGCGAGGTCCCGGTCCGGCGGCCCAGCTCGGCGGCCGAACAGTGGGTCACGGCGGCCGGGTCCTCGAGGATCAGCTCGCCGACCTTCCGGAGCGATCCGGCCAGTCGCGGCAGCTCGGTGCGGATCAGTGTGGTGACGTCCGTCGAGGGCATGAAGGGAAGGTATCAGCCACCGATGAGAAGGCTCTTTGAATACCAGGACCCGATCGTGCCGCCGACGTGGGTTCATTGCCCGGATCCCGCACGTGTGATTTATTGATTCACTAGTTGTGTCATACACAAGGTGGTTCAATCCACCAGTGGGGAGTGCTCGCGTGTCCGTCGAGTCTGTGAGCGCCGAGGGCTTCGCGCGGGAAGGCCTGGCTGTCCTCCAGGACCTCACGCGGTCCGCACGCGACGAAGTGACACGCGCCGCCGGACTGATCGCCGACTGCGTGCGCGGCGACGGTGTGATCCAGGCCTTCGGCACCGGCCACTCCCAGGCGATGGTCCTCGAACTCGCGGGCCGCGCGGGCGGGTTGGTGCCCACCAACCGGCTGAGCATCGCCGACCTCGTCCTCTACGGCGGCGAGGACCCCGGCGTCCTCGACGACCCGCTCCTGGAGCGCCGCGCCGGTGTCGCCGAGCGGATCTACCGGCTCGCCGATCCGCGCCCCCAGGACCTCTTCGTCGTCATCTCCAACTCCGGCGTGAACAACGTCGTCGTCGAGACCGCCCTGCGGGCCAAGGAACAGGGCCACCGCCTGCTGGCCATCACCTCCCTCGCCCACACCCGCGCCGTCCCGGCCGGCCACTCCAGCGGCAAGAAGCTCGCCGACCTCGCCGACGTCGTCCTCGACAACCGGGCCCCGCGCGGCGACGCCCTCCTCGACCTCCCCGGCGGCGGCGCCGTCTGCGCCCTGTCCACCCTCACCGGCGTGATGCTGATCCAGATGACGGTCGCCGAGGCGTCCCGCCAACTCCTGGCCACCGGCGACCGCCCGCCCGTCTACGTCTCGGCCAACGTGCCCGGCGGCTTCGAGGGCAACCTGGAGCTGGAGAAGCGGTACGCCGGCCGCATCCGACGCACCGCGAGCTGACAGCGGGAAACGGCTCCCGGGCTCAGTCCCGGCGGGCCACCAGCCGGTAGGCGTTCGCCAGCCGCAGCCTGCCCGAGAGCGGCTTCACGGCGAACCGGTCCAGGAGCGTGCCCAGCAGGAAGGCCGGGATACCGGCGATCAGCACGGCGGTCCGCAGACAGCGCCGGAACGCGGACGGCGGCTTCGCGTGCCAGGGCACGTCGTCGGGCACCGCCGCGTCCAGGGCCAGCCATACGGCGGCCAGCAGATCGACCGGATCGTGGGGCTCGGCATGCTGCTCCGCGACCACCGTGTAGCCCAGCTCGGTCAGCCGGCCGCGCAGGTTCGCCACCGGGACGAAGTGCAGGTGCTGCGGCTGGAGCCAGGGCAGCCACCAGCGGCCGAGCAACCGGGCGAACCGGCTCTCCGGGTCCGGGACTTCGATCAACAGGTGACCGCCGGGACGGATCACCCGGTGCGCGGCCCTGAGTTCCAGGTCCGGCTGTGTGCTGTGCTCCAGGTAGTGGAACATGCTCACGACGTCGTAGTGGCCCGAGAACTCAGGGGCCAGTTCGGGGAAGCTGCCGCGGTAGCCGCGCTCCACCCGCCCTTCCCGCTCGGCGAGTTCGGCGCCGTCGGTGAAGTCGAGACCGTCGAAGGCGGTGTCCGGGTAGACCGTGCGGGCCGCCTCGCAGAAGTGCCCGTGCCCCGTCCCGACGTCCAGCCAGCTCTTGGGGGTCGGGGAGTGCGCGAGGAGCGACCGCGCGCGCTCCTCGTACATCTTCGTCCGGCCCCCGAACATGGTGCCGGCCTGCTTCTCGCCGAGGCCGTCGTAGAAGTCCCGGTAGTAGAACTCCAGCCCCGCCTCGCTCAGTCGGGGGTTCTGGAAGGTGTGCCGGCAGCTCCGGCAGCGGTCGAGGACGAAGGCGCCGGGTTTGTGCTGGAGCAGGTCCGTGGTACGCAGCCGGGTCTTCAGCTCCGCCGAACCGCACCAGGGGCAGGTGGTGCGGCGGGGTTCGAAGAAGCGGGCGGTGCCTTCGGCGAGGTCGGCCTGGTAGACCGGGCGCAGGGCGGCGACCTGTTCGGTGCGGGAGGGTGCGGGTGGCTCGGTCGGCTCGGTCGGCTCGGGGGTGCTGCTCACTGGTCCTCCTTCGAGGGACGTGCCAGTCGTTGCAGCGAAGGGCACGCCAGTCGTTCCAGGTGGGTCGCGGCCGCCCCGCTGCCTCCGGCCGCGCGGAAGGCCGTACCGATCCGGCCGGCGGCCGCGCGGTGCTCCGGCTCGTGCAGTACGGCGTCGATCGCCGCGCCCAGCTTCGCCGCGGTCACCCGGCCGAAGCGGACCCGGACACCGGCTCCCGCGGCGGTGACCTGGCCCGCGATGACCGGCTGATCGTCACGGATGGGGGCCACGACCAGCGGGACCCCGTGCCACAGGGCTTCGCAGACCGTGTTGTGGCCGGCGTGACTGACGACCGCGTCGACCCTTTCGAGGAGCGGGAGTTGGGGGACGGAGGGGACGATCAGTACGTCCTTGTCGTCGGTGGGGTTGCCGGGGTCGGGGCTGCCGTGTCCGGTGCCGTCGGACCCGGCGAGCGTGCCGCCCGGATCCACGATCACCGACTGCACCCGGTCCGCCCGCGCCCGCAGCGCGGTCAGGCACTCGGCGAGGAAACGGCCGCCGACGTCGGTGTTGGCGGTGCCCAGGGTGACCAGGACCCGGTCCCGGGACGGGTCGAGCCACTCCCAGGGGAAGCCGGGTGCCGCCGGGCGGGGCGCGATCGACGGGCCGACCCAGTGGACGCTCTCGCCCTCCAAGGCCTCGGGACCAGCCAACTCTCTTGTGCTGAAGGCGAGTACGAGGTGCGGGGAGAACCGGGGATCGGCGCTTCCCGCCGGGTCGCCGACGCGCACGCGCAGGGCGTGGAGTTCGTCTTCCAGCCAGCGCCTGACCTTGGGCAGACCCGCCAGCGCGTCGGTGAGTTCGGCCGAGGTGGTCGCCGAGGTGGCCCACGGGACGCCGAGCCGCTCGGCCACCAGGCCGCCCGCCAGGGTCTGTTGGTCGGCGACGACGGTGTCCGGCGCGAACTCCGCGACAGCGGCCTCCACTCCGGGCGCCATCTCGACTGCCAGCGGCACCAGGAACCGTTCCCACAGGAACTTCAGCGCCTCCGGGCCGCGCAGGTCCGGCGGCCGTGAATCGTCACCCGAACCCAGCATCGGTCCCGCGCACGGGTACACGCGGACGCCGTCGCCCGCCAGGCGCCGGACCAGGGCGGGATCGGCGCACGCCCACGCCGACTCGTGGCCCCGGGCGGCGAGTTCGGCGGCCACACCCACGGTCGGGTTGATGTGCCCCACCAGGGGCGGCACGACGAACAGGAATCTGCTCACCGCACGGCCGCCGGGCTGCTCGCGCGGGTCCGCTCGGTGGCGTCCCGGATGTGCTCCAGCACATGGCCGCCCACCGCACCCGCCGCCTCCACGAGCACCGAGTGCTCGTGCCCCGGCAGGACGACCGTCCGGCAGTCGGGCAGCAGCCCCTCCAGCCACGGGGTCAGCAGCGCGAGCCCCGAGTCGGCGCCGTACACCCCGAGCACCGGACAGGACACCGCTCGGATCTGATCGTCCGTCAACACCCGGCTGGCGGCGATGTCCTGGGCGAGGCTGGTCTCACGGGCCAGCCGGGCCGCGCTCTTGGCCAGCCGCGCGGTGTTGTGGCTGCGGTTGACGGCGATCCAGGCGAGCGCGTCCGCCTCGTTGAACGCCAGCTCGTGCAGCACCTGTTGGAGGACGGCGTCCATCTTCTCCGACCAGGTCGCGGTCGCCGGCTGCGACTCGACGAGGGAGACGCTCGCCGCCCGCTCCGGGTGCCGGGCCGCGTAGCCGAAGGCGATGGTGCCGCCGTAGGAGTTGCCGACCAGGTGCACCGGGCCGGTCACCTCCAGGGTGTCGAGCAGAGCTTCCAGGTCGTCGAGGTTGTCGTCGAGCGTGTAGCCGCTCGTGGGACGCTCGCTGCGGCCGTGGCCGCGCAGGTCGTACATCACGACGTCGAGACCGGCCGCCGCGAACGGCGGTCCGATCGTGAAGTAGTAACTGGCCAGGCTGTCGGTGAGCAGACCGTGGACCAGCACCACGGTGGCGGTGGGGGCGCTGCCGTCGCGAGGCCCCATTCTCTGTACGTGCGTGCGGAGTTGACCGGTGTCGACCAGTGCCATGACTCAGCCCGCCTCCGCCGACTTCAGGCTCTGCACCACGTACTCGACCAGCCGGCCGACGGTGAGTTCGATGATCTCGTCGAACTCCATGTCGGCCAGGAACTCCGCGAAGTTGACCCGCCTGCCGTACTTCTCCTGCAACAGCCCGGCCAGCGTCACCAGGTCGATGCTCTCCAGCTCCAGATCGCGGTTGAACGTGGTCGTCATGCCGATCTCGACGTCGTCGAGGCCGTACTCGTCCTCCAGCAGGCGCGCCAGCATGCCGGTGATGTCGGCGAGAACCGCGTCCTCGGTGGTAGCGGTGGACTCTTCCGTGGCAGTGGAAGGGGCGATGGGATCGGTCATCGGTCGTACGACTCCTCTGCGTGCTGCGGGCCGGTGGTCCAGGCCACGACGTAGTCCCGGTCGGGCAGTGCGGGGGGATTGGCGGTGCGTTCGAGGTGCACGGTGTACGCGCGTTCCAGGCGCCCCGAGACCAACAGCCGGTCCGCGCCGGTGACTTCGAGCACCTCGAAGTCCCGGGGGCGTCCGCCGAAGCCGGTTCCCTCGGCCTTGGCGACCGCCTCCTTGGCGGCCCAGAAGCGGGTGAACCACAGCGCCTCGGACTCGCCGGTGCCTGTGCTCGCGCGGACGGCGTGCAGGAGCCGGAGTTCGGCCGGGCCGAGTGCGGTGGCGAAGGTCGACGGATCGCGCTCGACGATCTCTTCGAGGTCGATGCCGGGGCCGGGACCTGGCGTGTGCGGTCGGACGATCGCGACCGCCGACTCGGCGCGGTGCGCCAACGAGACGTCCAGTGCGGGCAGTTCACGTCCGTGCAGACCGGTGACGTACGGGCGGCCCAGGTCGTCGTTGTGCACCCGGATCTCCGCCGGGAAGACGGGCCCCTCACCGTGGTCCCACAGCCACTGCCGTACCGCGTCCTTGAGCGCGATCCGGCCGAGCAGCCACTGCCTGCGCCCGCGCGGCGCGTGCTCGGCGTACTGCGAACGCTCCGCGCCGCTCAGTGAGTTGCGCATGATCAGGTCGCGCGAGGCGAGGTCGGGCCAGCGCTCGTGCAGCAGACTCCAGCCGCCGGGGCGCATCTCGGAGAGGGTGTTGCGGTCCGGGAAGCGCTCCACGGGACGGGTCTTGGGGTCGTTGTCGAAGCGCCGGTCCTGCCAGCCGGTCACCTCCGCCCAGACCTGGCCGCCGACGCTCAGCCGGACGTCGGCTTCGAGGACGGCGTCGGTCAGGGAGGTGATCCGGACCACGCACTCCACGTCCGTACCGGGACGCGGGTGAGGACCGTAGAAGCGCGTCTCGCGCAGCTGGACGGGGAAGACGACCGTCCGCTCCGTGCGGGTCGCCATGATCCAGTAGCCGAGGATCTGGCCGACGTTGTCGAGGAGCGCGCCGGGGGCCGGCGGGGTCGTGATCACCCCTCGGACGTGGTGCTCGCCGATGCCGGTGAGCTCGGTGACGCCCTGGAACGCCGGGCCGTGGAACATCCAGCGCTCGCTGTAGAGCTGGGCCGCGGTGTGCTCGGGGGTGCGGTCCCCGCCGGGGTGAGGGTGGTGCACGGGGGCGGCCGGGTAGGCGGGGGCCAGCTCCACGACGGCTCGGGCGCCGGGGCCGAAGGTGACGGCGAGCCGGTTCGGGCCGTCGGGGGCGACGGTCACCGGCACGTCGACGGGGGGTGTCGCCGTCAGCCACTGGTCGAAGCGCGCGCCATGGACCGCGACCGCCCGCATGCCGGGAGCGTTCGCCTCGGCCGTCTCCATGATGTGCTGCACGATCGTCGTCGCGGGCACGACCGGCCACCGGTCGGCGACGTCGGGCCAGCCGGGGCGCTGCGGGAAGAAGCAGTGGTCGAGGAGGTAGGGCATGGTGTCGGGGGAGACATGGAGGGTGGTGCGGCGGCTGGTGGTCGGGGGCGCCTGGACGGCACTCGCGGTGATCAGCGCGGCGGCGGTGTCGGCGGTGTCGCGCAGCAGGGCGGACAGTTCGGCCGCGACGGGGGAGCCGGCGACGAGGGCTTCGAGGGCGGGGGAGGCGCCGACTGACGCCAGGGGAAGGGGAGTTGCGGCGGCAGGTGTGCGCGCGGTGGTCATCGGCCGTAGCTCTGCGCGGAGTTCCCTGAGGGCCCCGGCCCCCAGCGACACCAGCGCCCCGCCCAGATCGAGGCGGATCGGCGGTCGGTCGACTCGTGCACGTCCTTGAGGTGTTTGTACTTGAGGTGTACGTCCCTGGGGTGGCAGGTCGGGTGCGATGCCCGCCCCCGCCGTCCACAACGCCGTTGCCACTCGGCGGAGTTGGGCGAGGCCCGTGCGGTGGGGCGAGTTGGCGGCGACGACCAGATGCTCACGGGCGCCGAGGGTGTCGCCGACCAGGGAACCGAGCTGGCCCGTGCCGACCTGGACGAAGACACGGTGGCCGGCGGCGTACAGACCCTCGACGAGCTGCCGGAACCGGACCGGCTCCAGCAGGTGCCGGACGAACAGCGCACGCACGGCCGCCTCGTCCTCGGGGAACGGTGACGCGGTCGTCCCCGACCACAGAGGAACCTTCGGTGGGTGGAGCCGGAAGCGGTTGGTCGCCTCCTCGATGGGACCGAGGTAGGGCTCCAGCATCGGGGTGTGGAAGCCGGACTGGAACGGCAGCACCTGACTCAGCACACCCTCCGCCCGGAAGGCCCGGACGAACTCCGTCACGGCTTCGACCGGGCCGCACACCATCGACTGGCCCGGCGCGTTGTCGTGCGAGAGGACCACACCCTCCGCCGCCCACTTCTCGTCCAGCGCGGCGACAACCCGTTCGGCGGACGTGCCGATCGCGCCGAACGCCAGCCCGGGGACGGTCAGTTGATCGGGGTCGAACGCGTCCATGAAGGCGCCGACCTCGTCCCCCGCGTACACCCCGGCCGTCACCATCGCCGTCCACTCGCCCACGCTGTGCCCGGCGACCGCGTCCGGCACCACGCCCATACGGCGCAGAGCGGCGTCGAGCAGCCGGCCGACGGAGACGACACCCAGGCCGTGCCGGCCCACGTCCCCGACCCGCGCCGGACCCGCCGAACGCACCGATGGCAGACCGAAGTGGTGGGCCACATCGTCGACTTGGGGGTCGAAGTCGCCCTCCAGGCCGGGGAAGAGAAAGGCCGTCCCGCCGGTGAGCGGGCGCGGTGTGAACCACACATCGCTGCGCCCTTGCCAGGCCCGCCCCTTCGCGACCGCCCGCCGGGCCAGCGCGAGCCGCTTCGCGGTCGGGTCGACGATGCCGAGCCGCGCGCCGCCCACCGCGGCTGAGGGGCGCGTGGTGTCGAGGGCCGCGGCCAGTACGGCGCTGTCGTCGGTGTCGAGCAGAGCGGCGAGGTCCTCGGGGGTGTCGGCGGCGAGTGCGAGGACGCGCTCGGGTTCGGCGACGGTCACGTGACCCGCCTGACCGGCCTGTCCCGCTTGACCCGCCTGTCCCGGCCGCCCCGGATCAAGGGCGGTCACCGACCCCGCCGCCTCCCGAAGCCGTACCGCACCCGGCGCCTCCTCCAGCACCACGTGCGCGTTGATCCCCCCGAACCCGAACGCGTTCACCGCCGCCCGTCGCACCGGCCGCTCGGCCGACGTCTCCCAGGGAGTCGCCTTCTCCAGTGGGCGGAAGCGTGTGGCCGCGAGTGCGGGGTGCGGGTCGTCGCAGTGGAGGGTCGGGAGGAGCATGCCGTGGTGGACGGCGAGGGCCGCCTTGACCAGGCCCGCGACACCGGCGGCGGGCATGGTGTGGCCGATCATCGACTTCACGGAGCCGATCACCGCATCACCGTCACCCTGGCCGAACACCTCTGCCAGGGTGGCCAGTTCGGCTCCGTCACCGGCGGGTGTCGCCGTGCCGTGGGCCTCCAGGAGGCCGATCGAACCGGGCTCGGCGGGATCGAGAGCGGCCGCCCGCCACGCCTGGCGCACCGCGTGGGTCTGGCCGGCCGAGTCGGGGTTGAAGAGGCTCGCCGCGCGGCCGTCACTCGCGACACCCGTGCCCCGGATCACGGCGTAGATCCGGTCGCCGTCGCGTTCGGCGTCGGCGAGGCGCTTGAGGACGACCACGCCCGTGCCCTCGCCGATCAGGATGCCGTCGGCACCCCGGTGGAAGGGCCGGATGCGCTGGCTCGGGGAGAGCGCGCGGAGCTGGGAGAAGACGCTCCAGAGCGTGATGTCGTGGCAGTGGTGGACGCCTCCGGCCAGCATCACGTCACAGCGCCCGGAGTCCAGTTCGGTCACCGCCTGGTCGACGGCGACCAGCGAGGAGGCGCAGGCCGCGTCCACCGTGTACGCGGGGCCGCGCAGGTCGAGCCGGTTGGCGACCCGGGAGGCGGCCAGGTTGGGCACCAGGCCGATGGCCGACTCGGGGCTGTCCGGGCCGAGCCGCTCGGTGAACGCCGTCCGCACCCGGTCGAGCTGACCGGGTGTCAGGTCGGGCAGCAGCTCGCCCAGCGTGCGGACGAGTTGTCCCGCCGTCCGCACCCGCTGGTCGAGCCGGACCAGGCCGGGGGTCAGATAGCCGCCCCGGCCCAGGATGATCCCGACGCGGTCGCGGTCGGGCAGCCGGTCCTCGCCACCCGCGTCGGCGACGGCCTGCGCCGCCACCTTCAGGGCGATCAGCTGGTCCGGCTCGGTCCCGGCCACCGAGTTCGGCATGATCCCGAACCGGGTGACCTCGACCTCCGCCAGCGTGTCCACGAACCCGCCGCGCCGGCAGTACACCTGGTCGGCGACGGCCGGACCGCCGGCGGAGCCCGGCCGGTAGTACGCCTCCGCGTCCCACCGGCCGTCCGGCACGTCCGTGATGGCGTCGGTGCCGTCCAGCAGATTGCGCCAGTAGGCGTCCAGGTCCGGGGCGCCCGGCAGCAGCACCGACATCCCCACGATGGCCACGGGGCCGGTCATGTCACCAGCCCGACGCGGTGTAGACGACGGACCGGACCGACTCCTCGCCCCAGGCGAGTTCGCGCAGCAGTGCCGCGGTGCCCTCCTCCGGGTCGATCAGGCCGATCCCACGCCGGGCGTACTCACGGCCCAACTCCGGTGTCACCATGCCGTGATGACCGCCCGTGGGCGCCCACGGCCCCCAGTGCACGGTCAGCGCGCGCCGCCCGGTGCGGGCCGCCCAGGCGGCGCCGAGGCTCTCCAGCGCGTCGTTGGCGGCGGCGTAGTCGACCTGCCCGCGGTTGCCGAGCACGGCCGAGATGCTGCCGAACAGCACGGCGAAAGCAGGCCCGTTGGGGAGTTCGGCCAGCGCCGACAGCAGCGTCTCGGCGCCCTCCGTCTTGGTGCCGTAGACCCGCTGGAAGGACTCGGCGGTCTTCTCCGCGATCAGCCGGTCCTCGATCACCCCGGCCGCGTAGACGACCCCGTCGAGGCGGCCGTGCTCGGCGTGGATCTCCTTCACCGCCTGGAGGGCGCCGTCGGGTTCCCGGAAGTCGACGGAGTGGTAGCGCGCCGGGCTGCCGAGCGCGGCCAGTTCCGCCAGGGTGGCGGTGATCTCCCGCTGGGCCAGCAGGAGTTCGGCGGCGCGGTTGATGTCGGCGGGCGAGCGGCCGCCCTGGGCGGCGAGGGCGGCGCGCAGTTCGGCGGGGGTGCGGGCGGCGGCGGTCGCCGGGTCCTCGGGGCCGGCCGGGGCGGGCGTACGGCCGAGCAGTTCGATACGGCACCGGGAGGCCGCGGCGAGCGCGGCGGCGAACTTCGCGGTGATGCCCCGCGCGCCGCCGACCAGCAGCACCACCGAGTCACGGTCGAGTCCGAGCGCGGCGGCCTCGGCGGCGCCGTCACCGGCCGGTCCGGCCCCGTTGGTGGCGAGTGCCCCGAGCGGTACCTCGGTCAGCTCCAGGCCGTGCCGCCCGGACGCGCCGCGCACCACCACGGGAACGTCGTCGTCGGCTGTCAACTCGCCGATGACCCCGTCGGCCACGGCAGTTGGCGTGAGGTCGTCGACGTCGACGACCCTCGCGCGGATCTCCGGGTACTCACGGGCGACCGTACGGAACAGCCCGTGCAGACCCGCCGAGCGGAGGTGCGACCCGGCGGGACGCACCGCCAGCAGGTGGCGCGGCGCGCGCCGCAGGACCGCCTGGAGGACGGTGAACGCGTCGGGCAGCACCGGGGGCCGGGCGCCGGCGAGCGGGTCGAGGAACAGTACGCCGTCCACGGCCCCGTCGGCCTCGGTCAGCAGGTGGTCGGCGGTGAGCGGGGTCACCTCGGCGCCGTGCGCGGCGAGCCGGGCGGCGACCTCACGGGCCACGGCCGCGGTGTCGTCGTCACCGAGGAGGACGAAGCGCTTTCCGGACAGGGCGGTTTCCCCTTGCGGGGTGGGGGAGTTGGTGTCGACGGAGCTGCCCTGGCCGTCGGCGACGCTTCCGTGGCCGGGGAGGAGAACGGGCCGGAGCACGAAGCGCCGGGGAGCCACGCCACCGACCTCCGGGGTGTCGGGCGCGGCCGGAGCGGCGGGGGCGCCAGGTGTGTCCTGGGTCGCCCCCGGCTGTTCGGGCGCCGGCGCCGTGGGCCCGGTCAGGCGGGCCGCCAGCCAGTCCGTCACCGCGCCCGCCGTACGGGCCTTCGCCAGGTCCTCCAGTTCGGAGTCGTCCAGCGCGGTCACGTCCATCCCGGCGCCGATGCCCAGCCGCTTCGCCAACTCGCCCGCTATCTCGGCCCGTTTGATCGAGTCGATGCTGAGGTCGGCCTCCAGGTCGAGGTCGGGCTCGATCATGTCGACGGGGTAGCCGGTCCGTTCGCTGATGATCTCCAGGACGACAGCAAGGACTTCGGCCTCGCCGAGAGCCTCGGCGGCGGGCGCGGATTCCTGGGCGGCCACAGGGAGTTGGGGCGGAGGCACGTCCTGCGGTACGGCGGCGACGGCTGCCGGTACCGGTGCGGTGGCCGTCCCCGGGACCCACTGCACGGGTGGGGCCGCGGGCGCGGGCACCCACTGTCCGGGGGCCGTCGCGCCGAAGTACGTCAGCAGGACGTCCCGTTGCGCGGCCACCATCTCCCGGCTGGTGCGCAGGAATTCGGCGATCAGCTCGTCCCGGTTGACCGGGGCGGGGCCCGGCTGGTTCGTCGTCACGGTCGTCTCCACAACGCGTCGAGCCGGTGCGAGCGCACCGGGAAGGGTGTCTCCTGCGGCCGTTCGGACCAACTGGCCGTCGACCGTCCAGCCGGGGCGCCGGGGCGCGGTCGCCTTGGTCGCGTCGACGGCGTCCCGCCCCTGGAACAGCCATCCGGTGCGCACCGGCACGCCGGCGACGGCCAGTTGGGCCAGCGCGTCGAGCCAGCCGCGCAGCCCGCTGCCGGTGCGCGGCTCGCACGCGACGACCCGGTGCGGACGGTCCCCGAGGATCTGGCCGACCAGCCGGGTCAGCACCGTCCCGGGCCCCGCCTCCACGAAGATCCGCGCCCCGGCCTCGTACATCGCCTCGATCTGCGCGACGAAGCGGACCGGTGAGCCGATTTGGGCGGCGAGTTCGGCGCGGATCGCGTCGGCGTCACCGGCGTAAGGGGCGGCGGTGCGGTTGGACCAGACCGGGAACTCCGGTGGCTGCACAGGCCGTTCGGCAAGCGCCTCGGCGAACCCCTCGCCCGCGTCCGCGACCAGGGGGCTGTGGAAGGCGCAGGCGACGGGGATGCGTTTGGCGCCGAGACCGGTCTCGCGCAGCAGTCGTACGGCGGTGGTGACCGCGTCCGTCGGGCCCGAAACCACCGTCTGGCGGGGCGAGTTGTGGTTGGCGAGGACGACCGACTCGGGGGCACCGGTCGCCCGCAGAGCCGCCGCGACCTCCTCGGCGCCGGCGGCGACCGCGGCCATCGTGCCCGGGTCGTCCCCGCCGGTGGCCGCGAGGATCGCCGCCGCGCGCTCGGCGCTCAGTTCCAGCAGCGCCTCCGGTTCGATCACGCCGGCCGCGCACAGGGCGGCCAGCTCGCCGTAGCTGTGCCCGGCCGCCATGTCGGGCCGCACGCCCGCCGCCCCGAGCAGGGCGTACGCGGCGAGCGAGGTGATGCCGAGGGCCGGTTGGGCGACCCGCGTGTCGGTCAGATCGGCCTGCGCGCGGTCGCGCGCGGTGTCGTCGAACGCGGTGGGCGGATAGAGCGCGGTGGCGTGGTCGCGCCCGAGCTGGAGGTAGTACTGGAGCTCGGGAAAGGCGATGAAGACGTCCGCGAGCATCCCGGGCCGCTGGCTGCCCTGCCCGGGGAAGAGGAAGGCGACCTTGCCGGCACCTGCGGTGGGCGGAACAGGGACGGGCGGGGGCGGACCAGAGGGCGAGGAGGTGCTCGCGGGGTGCGTGCCGTCGACCGCGCGGTGCGGGGCGCCCGCGAGGCGGGGCGTGTGCGTGGTGGACGGAAGTGCGTCCGTCGTGCCCGGCCCCACGGGCGTGGCCGCGGGCCGCGCCTCCGACGCGCGGACCGCGTCGGCCGACCGACTCCCTCCCTCGCCCGTGGGCCCCGGCCTTCCGGTGTCCGTCGCCTGCGTCCCGCCGTCCGCCAGATGGATCCCGGCCCCCGGATCGTGCTCCCCGGCCAGCGCCCGCCGCAGCCGCGTCACCAGACCCTCGACGTCCGTCGCGACCACCGCCACCTGGACAGGCTCATGGCGTGCGTCCGACCTGCGGGACGCGGCGAGCGCGAGATCCCGTAGCCGCCAGGGCAGGCGGCCGTCGGTGCCGGAGGACTCCGCCGTCTTCAGGAGGGTCTCCATGCCCCGCCGGGCCGCCGCCTGGTCCGTGCCCCGGAAGGTGAACAGCTCGGCCGGCCAGGCGTCGAGACCGTGGGCGGGCGGTACGGCGTCGGCGTGGGCCTCGATCACGGCGTGGAAGTTGGTGCCGCCGAAGCCGAACGCGCTCAGGCCCGCGATGCGTTCGCCGGCCGGCACCGCCCAGGGGCGGGCCTCGGTGTGGAAGACGAAGGGGCTCTCGCCCTCCCGCCAGGCCGCGTTGGGCCGCCGTACGTGCAGGGTGGGCGGCTTGACCCCGGTGTACAGGGACAGCACGGTCTTGATCAGCCCCGCCAGACCGGCGGCGCACTTGGTGTGCCCGATCTGCGACTTGACCGAGCCGAGCGCACAACTGCCGGGCACGGCACCGGACTCGGTGAACACCTCGCTGAGGATGGTGAGTTCGGTACGGTCGCCGACCACCGTGCCGGTGCCGTGCGCCTCGACGAGACCGACCTCGGAGGGCGATACCCCCGCGTTGCGGTACGCCCGCCGCAGTGCGGCCCGCTGCCCCTCAGGGCGCGGCGCGGTCAGGCCCAGTGAGCGGCCGTCGCTGGAGCTGCCGACTCCCTTGACCACGCCGTAGATCCGGTCACCGTCGCGCTCGGCGTCGGACAGCCGCTTCAGGACGACGCACGCGACGCCCTCGCCGAGCGCGATGCCGTCGGCCGAACTGTCGAAGGCCCGGGAGCGTCCGGTGGGCGAGAGGGCGTGCACGGACGAGAAGAGCACGTAGTCGTTGATGCCGTTGTGCAGGTCGGCGCCGCCGCACAGCACGACGTCGCTGGAGCCGCCCACGAGTTCCTTGCAGGCGACGTCCAACGCGGCCAGCGAGGACGCGCAGGCCGCGTCCACGGTGTAGTTGGCGCCGCCGAGGTCGAGCCGGTTGGCGATCCGGCCGGAGACGACGTTGGCGAGCATGCCGGGGAAGGAGTCCTCGGTGAGGTCCGGCAGCTGCTCGGCCAGGCCGTCGGGGACCTTGCCGTAGTACGAGGGCAGGACGGCCCGCAGGGTGGTGGCGTTGGAGAGGTCGCTGCCGGCCTCCGCGCCGAACACCACCGAGGTACGGGCACGGTCGAACTCCCGTCCCCGCTCGCCGTATCCGGCGTCCTCAAGCGCCCGCCGGGCCGCTTCGAGGGCCAGCAGCTGCACCGGCTCGATGTTGCCGAGAGAGGTCGGCGGGATGCCGTAGCGCAGTGGGTCGAAGGGGATCTGGGGCAGGAAGCCGCCCCACTTGGACGGGGTGACGCCCGTGCCGTCCTCGGACCAGTGCACGGCGGGGTCCCAACGGGCGGCCGGCACCTCGCCGACGGCGTCATGGCCGCCCAGGACGTTGGCCCAGAAGGAGGCGAGGTCCGGTGCCCCCGGGAACATGCAGGCCATGCCGACGACAGCGATGTCGAGCGGCTCGGGTACGGCCTCCTCACCCAAGTCCCCGTCCTCGTCGAGGAGTTCACGGGACCGCCCGGCGTAGAACTCGGCGGCGCCCGCCGTCACCGAGCGGTGCAGCGCGCCGACGGTCGTGGTCGCCGAGCGCAGCACGGCCACCTCGCCGGCCATGAACATCCCCTCGGCGAGCTGGCGTTCCTCGTCGACGGCGGCCAGCTCCCCACCGGCATCCCGCTCCACGCCCTTGCTGGCGATGCGCAGACGACCGACGTTGAGCCGCTCCAGCTCCTCCCACATCCGCCGGTCGGGAACGCCCCGCGCACGCAGTTCGTCCCCCAACTCCCGGAAACCGTCACTGAACGGGCTCCGGACGCAGCGGGTGGCATGGCCGGGCGCGGTCTCCAGGAGGGCGGTGCCGGTGGCCCGTACGACCTGTTCCTGGAACAGGGGCTGGATCGCCCCGCACTCCACCGCCTCCTCCGTGAACAGATAGGCGGTGCCCATGAGGACGCCGACGGCCGCGCCGCGGGCCGTCAGCGGGGCGGCGAGCGCGGCCACCATCGCGGCCGACCGCTCGTCGTGCACACCACCCGCGAAGAACACCTCCAGGCCCTCGGCCTTGGGAAAGTCCTCCAGTACGGCGAGTTGGGCCTCCCAGAGCGGAAAGCTGTTGCGGGGCCCGACATGGCCGCCGCACTCCGAGCCCTCGAAGACGAACCGGCGGACGCCCGCCTCCAGGAACTGCCGCAGCAGCCCCGGCGAGGGCACGTGCAGGAAGGTGCGGATCCCGACGCCCTCCAGCGCCTCGGCCTGCGAGGGCCGGCCGCCGGCGATGATCGCGTGTGTGGGCCGGAGTCGGCGTACCGCTTCGAGCTGGGCGTTCCTGGTCTCCTCGGGTGCGAAGCCGAGCACTCCGACGCCCCAGGGCCGTCCCGCCACGGCGTCCCGGGTCTGGGTGAGCACCGCGTGCGTCTGCTCGCCGGTCGCCAACGCCAGCGCGATGAACGGCAGTCCGCCCCCGTCGGCGACCGCCGCGGCGAACCCCGCCTGGTCGCTGACCCGGGTCATCGGCCCCTGGGCGATGGGTAGTTCGGTGCCGAGAGCCTGGCTCATGGGGGAGTCGGGACGCAGCGCCCGAGCCGGCGCGTCGTCCCGCACGGCGTCCCGCACGGCGGCGGTCAGTCCGCGGACCACCCCGCCGACGTCACCCCACCGCTCGGCGAACCGGGCCGCGAGAAAGCCGTCCTGACCCACAGGCAGGAGTTGGGTGCGCGGATCCTGGGCGCCGAGGGAGCGGGCCACCTCGGCCGGGTCCTCGGTCCGCACCTTGGGAGTGTCAGGGCCTCGGCGGTGCAGCACCCGATGCCCTGCCACGACCGTCGTCTCGGAGCCGTCCATCGAGCGCAGCGCCGCCGCTGCCGCCTCGGGCAGCCCGGACTCGGCCAGCAGCGCGAGCTGGCTGTCGAGCACGACCCCGGCCGCCCCGCCGGCCACCGCCGCGGCGGCCGTACGCGGACCGATGCCCCCGCAGGCCCAGACCGGGACGTCCACGCCGGGTGCGGCCAGCAGTTGCTGGAGAAGCACGAACGTGCTCAACTCGCCGACCCGCCCGCCGCTTTCACTGCCGCGGGCGATCAGCCCGTGCGCGCCGCAGCGGACCGCGTCGAGGGCCTGGTCGAGGTCGGTGACCTCGACCAGGACACGATGAGCCCCGGCGAGATCCGCGACCCGCAGTGGCGCGTCGGCGGCCAGGACCACGGTGGTCGGGCCGTCCGCGAGCTCACCGGACCGGATCCGGCAGCCGGCCCCGAGGCGCACCCCGTAGGTACCGGGCGCCCAGCGGCGCAAGCGCGCCAGGGCCTCTCTCGTTCTTCGGTCACCGGGTCCGAGATCCAGTACGCCTAGACCGCCGGCGTGGCTGACGGCCGCGGCGAGTCGGGCGTCCGGGTCACGCAGCGGGGTGATTCCAATGATCAAGTCTTCGGCGCGCAGGGCAGACGTCATGATTCTCCGAATGAACGGCGAAACTGCACGGTGGGGGGATACGGCCTACGAGCGGCGAACCGGTGCGAAAGGGCACACCGTTATGCGTGGAAAGTCGTGTGGATAACTAGTGAAAAGCTAGCCCCATGGTTACCCGCGGGTCAACATCGCCTACGCGGTCGATCGGCCCTCCGCCATGATCCAGCCAGTTACACCAGCTCATCCCAAACTTCCGAAAATCCGGCCATTCCGCGACCAAGTCCCTCCGGGGCGCGCTCGCATTCACTTGTGTCACATGCCTCCGAAACGTGACGGACAGGGAGGCGGAGCCCACGTAAATACTTCGTGACGCGGTCCGCGTGGGAACTGTGCGCGGAATTGTGCGTCACCGAATTCCGTCCATCCGCAGTCAAAAGCCGCTGTTGTAGTTTCAGTCGACAGTCACCGGAATGGGAGCGCTTTCTTCGCGGCCGCGTTCTTCCCGCCGCGTTGTTCACCAACCCGTCAGCAACAGGTGATTGACGAGCAGCGCGAGCACGGCCTGGGCGGTGAGCCAGGCGCGTGGGGCGGACAGGAACGCGCAGGCCGGCAGAAGCCACATCGCGAACGGCAGCCAGATGCGTTCCGTCTCCGCCTTGCTCATGCCGGACAGGTCCGCGACGAGGAGGGCGAGCAGAGTGGCGGCGACGAGGAGCGCGAGGCGGCCGGTGGACGTCCGGTCGGATCGCCGCAGGGCCGCACCTGCCCGGCGCAGGCCGGCCGCCGTCGCCGGGCCCACGATGATCGCCGTGCAGGCCAGGTTCGCCCACACCCAGTAGCCGTACGGGCGGACGCCGCCCGCGCCTTGGTAGTAACGGGTGACCAACAGGCGGTACGAATCCCACCAGTTGAAGCCCAGCGCGGTGAACACGGCCGGTACGACGGCGAGTCCGGCCAGGGCGAAGGGGAGCGGGCGGGCGCGGGCGCGGCCCAGGACGAGTACGGCCGCGGCGATCAGGGCGAAGAGGGTGAGGCCGTACGAGAGGTAGGCGGTCAGCCCGAAGAGCAGACCGGACGCGAGGCCGGTCCACCGCGGCCGGTGTCCCGTGACCGCGAGTGCGAGCAGCGCGAGTGCCCAGGCGGCGACGGCCGCGAAGTAGCCGTCCGCCGAGGTGCCCACCCACACCGCGGCCGGCGCCAGCAGCAGGAAAGGGGCCGCGCGCCGGGCCGACTCCTCGTCCGCCAGGGCGCGTACGGCGACCAGGACCGCGACCGCCGCGGTGGTGCCGACGGTGATGACGAAGGCGCCGGCCCAGCCACCGCCGCCCATTCCGATCCGGTCCAGCAGCACGAAGGTGAGGGTGGCGCCCGGGGGGTGCCCGGCGACATGCGCGGGCCAGTTGGCGGGCGAGTCGATCAGGATGTGGTGGGTGAAGTCCCGCAGGGCGTACGGGATGTCGTGGAAGCGGCCGACGGAGCGCAGGTACTCGTTCCTCGTGGTCAGCTGCTCGGCGACACCCCGGTACCAGCCGTCCACCAGGGCCAGGGACCACGTCCACGCCGATCCCGCCGCCCAGACCGCGAGGAGCAGCGGGCGCCAGCGGAGCCGGGCGGCGAGCGCCGGGCCGTACGCGACGACGCAGGCCGCGACGACGATCGCGGCCGGCGTGCCCGGGCCCACGTGCGGATGCCAATCGGCGAGCAGGGGCGGCCAGTTGACGCGGAGCGAGCCGTCGCGGTGCTGGACCGCCCGGCCGACGAGGACGGCGGCGAGGACGAGGAGGGCGGCGGCAAGGGCCGCGCAGAGATCGCGACGGAGATCACCGCGAGCGGCACGGGCGAGGGGCCGGCGAAGGGCACGGGGCAGGTCGGGGAGAAGGTCGCGGTGCACGCGGCAACGCTAGGCCGCCGTGGCCCGTCCGAGGCGCTGACGTGGGCGGACGTCAGACTTTCGTCATGATTCGCAGACCCTCTCAAGGGTGGTCGCGGACCTACCGTCGGGGCATGCCACGCACTCCCTTCTCGCCCGCGTTCTGGCGCAGCCCGTTGCGCGGGCCCTGGTTCACCTCGCTGCTCGGCCTCGTCCTGCTCGGCGGGATCACGGTGCTGTTCGTGACGGGACTGCTGTCGTACGCCGCCTACAACCCGGACCTGTCGTCGGTGAACGACAAGACCCCGGGCAAGGGGCTGCTCGGCTTCTACCTGTTCGCCTGGCCGACCGACCCGCACTGGCTGTACCGGCTCACCCAGGGCGTCCACGTCACCCTCGGGATCGCCTTGATCCCCGTCCTGCTGGCCAAGCTGTGGTCGGTCGTGCCCAAGCTGTTCACCCTGCCGCCGGCCCGGTCCCTGGCCCACGCGCTGGAGCGGCTCTCGCTGCTGCTCCTGGTCGGCGGCGGTCTGTTCGAGTTCGTCACCGGCGTGCTGAACGTCCAGCTCGACTACGTCTTCCCCGGCTCCTTCTACACCCTGCACTTCTACGGCGCCTGGGTGTTCTTCGCCGCGTTCGTCGCGCACGCCGTGCTGAAGACACCGGTGGCCCTGCGGAATCTGCGCGTGCTGCGGGGACGGTCCGGCGCGCACGAACCGCCGGGCGACAGCGACGAGTTGACCTCCCCGAACCCGGGCCCCACCACCGTGTCCCGGCGGGGAGCGGTCGGCCTGGTCGGGGGCGGTTCGCTGCTGCTGTTCGGTACGACGGTGGGGCGGAGCTTCGACGGGCTGCGCTGGAGCGCCGTCCTCGCCCCGCACGGCGGCGCCGAACCCGGGAGCGGACCCGGCGCCTTCCAGATCAACAAGACCGCCGCGTACGCCGGGATCAGGGCGGCCGACACGAGCGAGGAGGCCTGGCGCCTGGTCGTGACGGGGCGCGGCGGCACCGTCCGGCTCAGCCGGGCCGAACTGCTCCGACTGCCTCTGAACAGCGCCGCGTTGCCCATCGCCTGCGTCGAGGGCTGGGCCACCTCCGACCAACGGTGGCGCGGAGTACGGCTGCGGGATCTCGCCGCCCTCGTCGGACACGACGAGCCGACCGACGTCTTCGTCGAGTCGCTTCAGATGCACGGCTCGTTCCGCCGGGCGGCCCTGCGCGCCAACCAGGTCGCCGACCCCCGCTCCCTGCTCGCCCTCTTCGTCAACGGAGCGGAACTCACCCCCGACCACGGCCACCCGGCGCGAATCATCGTGCCCGCCGCGCCTGGAGTGCTCAACACCAAGTGGGTGGCCCGACTGACATTCGGAGACCTGTGATGAGACTGACCCTCGGCCGCCGGCGACCCGCGCTGCGCCCCCGGTTCCGGCTCGGCGGCCCGCTCCGCCCCCGCTTCGAACTCGGCAGCCCGTTCCAACTCCTGCTGCTCGCCTGCTCGTTCGCGCTCGCCGCCTACGCGGGGGTGCGACTGCTCGACCGTGACTGGTTCGACGTGGCGCTGTGGATCGTCGGCGCCGCCCTGCTCCACGACCTGGTGCTGCTCCCGCTGTACGCGGCGGCGGACCGCCTGCTCGTGCGGGCGGCGGGCCGACGGCCGGGCGCGGTGATGTACGTCCGGGTGCCCGCCGTCCTGTCCGGGCTGCTCCTGCTGGTGTGGTTCCCGCTGATCGGCGGCGAGGTGGCGGGGCGTTACACCGCCGCCACCGGCCTGTCCGCCGACGGCTTCGCGACCCGCTGGCTGCTGCTGACGGCGGCGCTGTTCGGCGGCTCGGCCCTGCTCTACGTCCTGCTGTACGCGGTGCGGCTGCGCAGGGCGACGAAGGAACGGCCGTCGGCCGACCACTGATCGACGGCACGCCAGCCCGCGCGCTCCCCGAGGCGCAGCAGGGCCGGCGTGCCGAGCCGGGCCCATGGGAAGGCGGTGCCGACGGTCCCGCGGGCGTCGGTGACACGTACGTGGATCTGCTCGTCGACGTCCAGCCCCGCCACCGTCTCGGCGATCAACAGGCCGCCGGGGGCCAGGAGTTGGGCGGTCCGGTCGAGCAGGGCGCGCGGGTCGCCGCCGATGCCGACGTTCCCGTCGATCAGCAGCGCGGTGCCCCAACGGCCCTCACCGGGCAGCGGTTCGAAGACCGACCGGTGCAGGGCCTGTCCGCCGAGGGCGACCGTGCGGGCCACGGCCGCCTCGCTCACGTCGATGCCGAGCACCCGCCGGCCTCGTACGGCCAGAGCCGCGACCAGTCGCCCCGGCCCGCAGCCGACGTCGAGCACTGTGCCCTCGCAGCGCCGCAGCACCCCCAGATCCACCGTGTCGGCGTCCGCGCACCACCGCTCGACCTCCAACGGCAGCAGCCATCCGTCGGCCCGCCGCAGGAAGAGCGGCCCCCGGCCGCTGCGCAGGGCGTCGGAGTACGGATCGGCGGACCAGGGCCGTCCCTCGACCGAGCCGCTCTGTCGGGTGACCCGCTCGGCCACCCTCGTCACGCCGCTCACCGAACCCCCGTTCCGCTCAGCTCGGTCCATCGCGCGGCGAATCGACTCCCGGCCGCCGCCCTTGCGACGACCTCCGCGTCGTACGCCGTGTCCACATCGCGGAGGCACGGCAGCTCCCGTACCCGCAGGCCCGCCAGCCGGGCCCGTTGGGCGGCGCCGGTGTGCGGGGTCGACATGGGGACGCCGAGGAGGAGCGCGGGGTCGGGGGCGGCCAGGCCCAGGGACCAGAAGCCGCCGTCCTCGGCGGGACCGAAGTACGCGTCGCAGTCGGCGAAGTCGACGGTGAGGAGGTCCGGGGTGACCTGGGGGGTGTCCATGCCGACGAGGAGGGCCGGGCCGGTGCAGCCGGCGAAGGCCGCCGCGAGCCGGACGTCGAGACCGCCCGCGCACTGCGGCACCACCTCGAAGCCGGGCGGCAGCCAGGGCCCGGGCGCGCCGTCGAGGACCAGGACCCGGCGGTCGGCCGGGGTGCGCGCCACCGTGTCCAGGGTGTCCGCGAGCGCCGCCTCGGCGAGGGCCGCGGCCTCCGCCGGCGTGAACGGCGGGGTCAGTCGCGTCTTGACCCGGCCGGGCCGGGGTTCCTTGGCGATGACGAGGAGCGTGGTCGCGGTCATCGCAGGGCTCCCTGGTCGGCGGGGCGTTCGGCCAGTACGCGGTTCATGTCCCGTACCGCCTGCCAGGTCCCGCGCCAGGTCCCGGTCACCTTCGAGGCACCGAGGCGCGGACGGTACGGGACGTCGTACTCGGCGATCCGCCAGCCCGCCTCGGCGGCGCGCACGACCATCTGGAGCGGGTAGCCGCTGCGGCGGTCCGTGAGGCCGAGGCCGAGGAGGGATGCGCGGCGGGCGGCACGCAGCGGGCCGAGGTCGTGCAGGCGCAGACCGGTACGGCGGCGCAGCAGACGGGCGAGGGCGAGGTTGCCGGCCCGGGCGTGCGGCGGCCAGCTGCCGCGGCCCTGCGGTCGGCGCCGGCCCAGCACCAGGTCCGCCTCGCCGGACCGGATCCGGTCCACGAAGGGCACCAGGTCGGCCGGGTCGAGGGACGCGTCGCAGTCGCAGAAGCAGACGATGTCCGCCGTGGCGGCCAGCAGGCCCGCGTGGCAGGCGGCGCCGAAACCGCGCCGCTCCTCGCGCACGACGGTCGCGCCGAGCGCGCGGGCGAGCTCGGCCGAACCGTCCGTGGAGCCGTTGTCCACGACGAGGGCGCGCCAGCCGGCCGGCACCCGCGCCAGGACTTCGGGCAGCGCCTCGGCCTCGTCGAGACACGGGAGCACGACGTCGACGCCGGCGGGCGCCATGGCCGGGAAGGGAGAGGGAGTGGGGGTGGTCGTCACGGTCTCACCCTACGAACGGAAGGTTCGCATTTCGGACTTCGGATTCTTACGAAACGCGGACGTCAGAGGCCTGCGACGGCATCGGAGCGGGCCGGGTGCGAGGCTGGCGGCATGGAGCAGCAACAGCCTTACGCACCGGACGGGGCGAGGGTCCTCGTCGTGGACGACGACCCCACCGTCGCCGAGGTCGTCTCCGGATACCTCGACCGGGCCGGATACGTGGTCGACCGGGCCGGTGACGGCCCCGACGCGCTGGCCCGGGCCGCCGCGCACTGGCCGGATCTCGTCGTCCTCGACCTGATGCTCCCGGGCATGGACGGCCTGGAGGTGTGCCGGCGGATGCGGGGACAGGGACCCGTGCCGGTCATCATGCTCACCGCGCGCGGCGACGAGGACGACCGCATCCTCGGCCTGGAGGTCGGCGCCGACGACTACGTCACCAAGCCCTTCAGCCCCCGCGAACTGGTGCTGCGCGTCGAGTCCGTCCTGCGCCGCGCCCGGCCCGTGTCGGCGCCGCGCGGCCCGCTGCGCGCGGCCGGTCTGTCGCTCGACCCGGCGGCCCGCCGCGCCCTCAAGGACGGTGCCGAACTCGCCCTCACCATCCGCGAGTTCGACCTCCTCGCCTTCTTCCTGCGGCATCCCGGGCACGTCTACAGCCGGGAGGACCTGATGCGGGAGGTGTGGGGGTGGGACTTCGGCGACCTGTCGACCGTGACGGTCCATGTCCGGCGCCTGCGCGGCAAGGTCGAGGACGATCCGGCCCGGCCACGCCTGATCCAGACGGTGTGGGGGGTCGGCTATCGGTTCGACGCGGCGGGACAGGACGCGGCGGCGCACGATGGCGCAGGTCAGGACGCGGCGGCGCACGATGGCGCAGGTCAGGACGCGCCGGGGCAGGACGGCTCCGGGCCGGACGCCCCCGGAGACGGTTCCGGACAGGAGGCCTGAGTCATGCGTGACACCATGCTCATCGCCCTCTTCGCCTTTCTCGGCGCGGCCGCGGCCGGGCTCCTCGGGGCCGGCGTGCTGCTGCTGATCCGGCGGCGCTCGGTCGTCGCGCACCTCGCCGTGGTGGCCGCCGTCGCCGTCGCCGCGATGCTCGCGGGGACGCTGGCCGTCGCGCAGGCGATGTTCCTGTCCAGCCATGACCTGAGCGTCGTCACGACGGTCGTCGCCATGGCCACCGTGGTCTCCCTGGCCACCGCCCTGCTTCTCGGCCGCTGGGTCGTCGGCCGCAGCCGCGCCCTCGCGCTCGCCGCCCGCTCCTTCGGTGACGGCGGCGACTTCACCACCCCCGAAGGCGCGGCGACCGCCGAACTCGCCGACCTCAGCCGGGAGTTGGAGAGCACCAGCACCCGACTCGCCGAGTCCCGGGAACGCGAGCGCGCCCTGGAGTCCTCCCGGCGCGAGCTGGTCGCCTGGATCTCCCACGACCTGCGCACCCCGCTGGCCGGACTGCGCGCGATGTCCGAGGCCCTGGAGGACGGCGTCGCCGACGACCCCGACCGCTACCTCCGCCAGATCCGCACCGAGGTCGAACGCCTCAACGACATGGTCGGCGACCTCTTCGAACTCTCCCGCATCCACGCGGGGGCGCTGGCGCTGAGCCCCAGCCGGATCTCCCTGTTCGACCTCGTCGGCGACGCGCTGGCCGGCGCGGACGCGCTGGCCAGCGAGCACGGCGTACGGCTGATCGGGGGCCGGGTCGAGCCCGTGCCGGTGGAGGTGGACGGCAAGGAGATGAGCCGGGTGCTGGGCAACCTGCTCATCAACGCGATCCGGCGCACCCCGGCCGACGGCACAGTCGCGGTGGCCGCCGAACGCTCTCCGGAAGGCGTGGTGCTGTCCGTCACGGACGGCTGCGGAGGCATCCCGGAGGAGGACCTCCCGCGCGTCTTCGACACGGGCTGGCGCGGCACCCACGCCCGAACTCCCCCCGCCGGAGCGGGCCTTGGCCTCGCCATCGTCCGGGGCATCGTCGAGGCCCACCAGGGCCGGGCCACCGTACGCAACATCCCCGGCGGATGCCGCTTCGAGGTGACGCTGCCGGTTGCGGTGTCCGAGGCGTGAGCCGCCCGTCCCACCCCACGCCTACTACGTCTACTCCGCCGCGGCGAACTCCCGCATCCCCTCCTCGAACCCCACCCCCGCCTTCCACCCCAACTCCGTGCGCAGCAGCGTCGAGTCGGCCACGATGTGCCGTACGTCGCCGAGCCGGTACTCCCCGGTGACCGCCGGCTCCGGGCCGCCGTGCGCGGCGGCCAGCGCGCGGGCCATCTCGCCGACCGTGTGCGGCTCGCCGCTGCCGGTGTTGTAGACCGTCAGCGCGCCCTCGGTCGAACTCGCCTCCAGCGCGGCCACGTTGGCCGCCGCCACATCCCGTACATGCACGAAGTCCCTTAGCTGGCGCCCGTCTTCGAAGACCCGCGGTGCCTCACCGCGGGCCAGCGACGAGCGGAAGAAGGAGGCGACACCCGCGTACGGGGTGTCGCGGGGCATGCCGGGGCCGTACACGTTGTGGTAGCGCAGCGACACCGCCGAGGCACCGGGGGTGGCCCGGGCCCACGCCGCCGCCAGGTGCTCCTGGGTCAGCTTGGTCGTCGCGTACACGTTCCGCGGGTCGACCGGGGCGTCCTCCGCGACCAGCCCGCGCGACAGCTCCGCCCCGCACACCGGACAGGACGGTTCGAAGCGGCCGGCGTCGAGGTCGGCGACCGCGCGCGGGCCCGGCCGGACCACGCCGTGCGCGGGGCAGACGTACCGCCCCTCGCCGTACACGACCATCGACCCGGCGAGCACCAGGCGTCGCACGCCCGACTCGGCCATGGCGGTGAGCAGCACGGCGGTGCCGAGATCGTTGCGGGAGACGTACTGTGCGGCGTCCGCGAAACCGGCGCCGAGGCCGACCATCGCCGCCTGGTGGCAGACCGCGTCGACGCCGGACAGGGCGCGGCGGACGGCGTCCGGGTCCCGTACGTCGCAGGCGGGGTCGGCGCGGTCGTCGTACACGACGGGCTCGTGCCCGTGTGCCTCCAGTGCCCGCACGACATGGGACCCGATGAACCCGGCACCGCCGGTGACCAGTACACGCATGCGTCCACGCTAGGGCGGCGACCCGGCTCGGCGAGGGCTCACACCCCGCACGTCACGGGTCCGTAAGACCTGCCGTACCGCTGAGCGGGAGCCGTACGGTGAACACCGTCCCGCCCGGCCCTCCGCCTACCTCGATCGTCCCGCCGTGCGCCCGGATCAGCGCGTTCGCGACCGAAAGGCCCAGGCCGCTGCCGCCCCGGTCGCGGCTGCGGGCCTTGTCCACGCGGTAGAAGCGGTCGAAGACGCGCTCCCGGTCGGCGGCCGGGATGCCGGGGCCCGCGTCCGTGACCCGGACCACCGCGCCGGAGCCCTCGGCCGCGACCGAGATCGAGACGGGGGTGCCGACGGGGGTGTGGACGGCCGCGTTGGTGAGGAGGTTGTCCAGGACCTGGCGGACGCGCTGCGGGTCCAGGCGCAGCCGGAGCGACTCGGGGCCCTTCTCGACCGTCAGCGGATGGTCGGCGTGGCTCGCGCGGAACGCGTCCGACGCCTCCTCGGCCAGCTCCACCAGATCCGCGTCCCGCATCCGCAGCGGCGCCTCCACCTCCGCCGCGTCGAGGCGGGCGAGCAGCAGCAGGTCGTCGAGGAGCACGCCCATCCTGGCGGCCTCGGCGCGCAGCCGGGCCAGGTGCTTGTCCCGCTCCTCGGGCGCGTTGGCGGCGGCGTACTGGAAGAGGTCCGCGTAACCCCGTACCGACATGAGCGGGGTACGCAGCTCGTGCGAGGCGTCCGCGACGAACCGGCGCAGCCGCTGTTCCGCCTCCGCGCGGACCGCGAGGGAGTCGTCGATGTGCTCCAGCATCGTGTTGAAGGCGGTGCGCAGCTCCTCGACCTCCGGGCCGCCGCCCCGCTCGTCCGCGCGCAGCGGCAGCCGCGCCGCCGACTCGGTCAGGTCGTGCGAGGCGATGCCGTGCGCGGTGTGCGCCATGTCGCTCAGTGGTTGCAGACCGCGCCGCAGCAGCCGGCGGCCGAACACCACCAGGGCCAGCAGCGCGGCTCCGAAGGCGACCACCTGGATGACGACCAGGTGCTGGACCGTGTCGTCGATGTTGTCCATCGGCGCCCCGCTGACCAGCACCACCCCGGGCTCGACCTCGCAGGCACGCAGCCGGTACTCGCCCTCGCCCGTGATGTTCCGGGTGCGCAGCAGCTCCGACCTGGCGGAGGCCTGGTCCTTGGCCAGGGCGGTCAGGTCCTTTATGTCCGTGGGCAGGTCCGAGCTGTCCTCGGGCTTGCGCAGCACCGGGTTGCCGTCCTTGACGTCGTACACCGCGTAGTACCAGCGGTAGTACTTCTTGCCCTCCAGGGAACCCTTCGCCGCGATGTTCTTCGACTGGGCGGTCTGCGCGAGGCCGAGCTGGTCGTCGAGCTGGGCCGACAGATAGTCCCGCATGTACATCGTCAGGGCGGTGCCCACGACGGCGAACGCCACCAGGGCCAGCACCCCGAGGCCCAGCGCCAGGCGGGTGCCCAGCCGCAGCCTCCGGTACGTCCGACTCAGCCTCCCGATCACTCGGCGACCAGCCTGATCACGTATCCGAAGCCCCGCACGGTATGGATCAGCGGCTCGCCCGTGTCGTCGAGCTTGCGGCGCAGCCGGCTGACGACCAGCTCGACCACGTTCGAGCGACCACCGAAGCCGTACTCCCACACATGGTCGAGGATCTGCGCCTTGGTCATCACGGTCGGCGACTTGCGCATCAGGAAGCGCAGCACCTCGTACTCGGTCGGGGTCAGCGTGAGCAGCTTGTCGCCGCGCCGCACCTCACGGGTGTCCTCGTCCATCGTCAGGTCCGCGACCTGGAGGACCGACCGCTGGAACCCGGGCCCGGCGCTGCGCCGCAGCACGGTCCGCAGCCGGGCCATCAGCTCCTCCACCGCGAACGGCTTGACCAGGTAGTCGTCACCGCCCCGGGTCAGCCCGGCCACCCGGTCGGCGACCGCGTCCCGCGCGGTCAGGAACACCACCGGCACCATCGTCCCCGAACCGCGCAGCCGGTCGAGCACGCCGAAGCCGTCCAGGTCCGGCAGCATCAGGTCGAGCACCACGATGTCCGGATGGAACTCGGCGGCCCGCCGCAACGCCTCCTCACCGGAGTTCGCGGTGACCGCCTCCCAGCCCTCGTAACGGGCGACCGTCGCGACGAGGTCGGCGATCGGCGGGTCGTCGTCCACGACGAGGAGTCGTACTTTTTCCACCCGCACATAGTGCGCCACCCAGGCTGGAATGCCACGGCCGGTGTCCTCGGGCGACCGTATCGATAAGCACTTGAAAGTTGTCCGACAGCAAAACGACAGGCCTGGCCAGCCAAGCTTTCGGATATCCAGGTCCCGATCTAGGAGCTGCCGTCCCGTGACGACCGTCCAATCGCCCCCCGCGCCCCCCACGGCGATACGGCCCAGGGTGGTGGCGCGCACGAGCCTGTACGCCGTGCTGGCCGCGAACGTGGCCGTGGTCGCCTACTTCTTCGCCCAGGCGGGTTTCGCCTCCAACGCGCTGATCGTGATCGGCCGGGCGGCCGGCCTCTACGGCGCCCTCCTCATGGCCTTCCAGCTGGTCCTCGTGGCCCGGCTGCCCTGGCTCGACCGCCGCATCGGCATGGACCGGCTGACCTCCTGGCACCGCTGGACCGGCTTCGGCATCCTGTGGACGCTGCTGGCGCACGTCGTCTTCATCACCTTCGGCTACGCGGACGGCACCGGCGTCGGCCCGGTCAGCGAGATCATCGACCTGGCCGAGACCACCGAGGGCGTCTTCCGCGCCGTCGTCGCCTTCGGCATCATCCTCGTGGTCGGCGCGGTCTCCGCCCGCTACGCCCGCCGCCGCCTCGCCTACGAGACCTGGCACTTCATCCACCTCTACACCTATGTGGCCGTGGTGCTCGCCTTCACCCACCAGGTCGCGGTCGGTACGACCTTCACGTCCTCGTCCGCCGCGACGGCGTACTGGTACGGGGTCTGGGGCGTCGCCCTCGGCTCGGTGGCCCTGGGCCGGGTGGTCCTGCCGCTGTGGCGCAACACCCGCCACCAGTTCCGCGTCGCCGCGGTCGTGCCCGAGTCCCACAACGTCGTCTCGATCACCATCACCGGCAAGGACCTCGACAAACTGCCCGCGCAGGCCGGCCAGTTCTTCCTGTGGCGCTTCCTGACCAGGGACCGCTGGTGGCAGGCCAACCCCTTCTCCCTCTCCGCCGCCCCCGACGGCCGCAGCCTGCGCCTCACCGCCAAGGCGGCCGGCGAGGGCAGCGCCGCCCTGCGCCACCTGAAGGTCGGCACCCGCGTCTTCGCCGAGGGCCCCTACGGCGCCTTCACCACCCTGCACCGCACCAAGGCGGAGTCGCTGCTCATCGCCGGCGGCGTCGGCGTCACCCCGATCCGGGCCCTGCTGGAGGACCTGGAGGGCCACGCCGTGGTCATCTACCGCGTCGCCTCCGACCAGGACGCCGTCCTCTACGACGAGTTGCGCGACCTGGCCCTGGCCAAGGGCGCCGAACTCCACCTGGTCACCGGACCGCCCGTGCCCGACAAGCTGGCCCCGCGCGAACTCGCCCGGCTGGTCCCGGACATCGGCGACCGGGACGTCTTCCTGTGCGGACCGCCCCCGATGATGAACGCGGTGCTGCGCAGCCTCGGCGACCTGGGCGTGCCCAAGCAGCAGATCCACTTCGAGCGCTTCAGCCTGGCCGGTTGAGAGAGACTGAGAGAGCCATCGTGAAGCGAGCCATACCCGTCGTCGTCCTGAGCATCGCCGGTCTCGTCCCGGTCTGGCGCTACGAGCCGTCCCTCGGCACGACGACCACCGAGGCCAGTACGCCCGCCTCGACGCCGTCCTCTTCTTCGGGCACCTCGTCCGGCACGGTCGTCAAGGGCACGCTGGTGAACACCGAGAAGGGGCCCGTACAGGTCCAGGTGACCTTCGACGGCGACAAGATCACCGCCGTGAAGATGCTCCAGCAGCCGAACCACCCCCAAACGACGGCCGCCGTGCCGCAGTTGGTCTCGGAGACGCTGGAAGCCCAGAGCGCGGACATCGACACGGTGTCCGGCGCGACGATCACCAGCGGTGCCTACAAGGAGTCCCTCCAGGCGGCGATCGACGCGAACGGCGAGGCGTCGGCCACCTCTCCTTCTCCCACTCAGTCACCCACGTCGGAGACCGTGACCGGTTCGACCGTGAACACCGAGAAGGGTCCCGTGCAGGTCCAGGTGACCCTTGAGGGCGACAAGATCACCGCCGTGAAGATGCTCCAGCAGCCGAACCACCCGCAGACCACGGCCGCCGTCCCGCAGTTGGTCTCGCAGACGCTGGAGAAGCAGAGCGCGGACATCGACACGGTGTCCGGCGCGACCATCACCAGCGACGGCTACAAGGAGTCCCTCCAGGCCGCCCTCGACGCGAAGGCCGCCTGAGATGCGCCGAGTCGAACACGTCATGGGCTTCCCGGTGTCGCTGCGCGTCGACCAAGTGGGTGATGGCGAGGGTGACTTCGAGGCCACCGCCGACGCCGTCTTCGCCTGGCTGCGTGAAGTCGACGCCCGCTTCAGCCCGTTCAAGGCGGACAGCGAGGTCTCCCGCTACGACCGGGGCGAGCTGGAACGCCATGAACTCAGCGCCGACCTGACCGAGATCCTCGCCCTGTGCGAGCACTACCGGCTCGCCACGGGCGGTGCCTTCGACGTCCGCCTGCCCGGCCGCGCTCTCGACCCCTGCGCGGTGGTCAAGGGCTGGTCGGTGCAGCGGGCGGCGGAGCTGCTGACGTCCGCCGGCGCCCGGAGGTTCTGCCTCAACGCCGGGGGAGACGTGGTGACTTCGGGTGGTCCGTGGCGGGTCGGCGTACGGCACCCCGAACACGCCGACCGGCTCTGCACCGTCCTGGAGCTCACCGACGGCGCGGTCGCCACCTCCGCCCGCTACGAGCGCGGCGACCACATCATCGACGGCCGCACCGGACGCCCGGCGACCGGCCTGCTCAGCCTGACCGTCGTCGCCGCCTCCCTCACGGAGGCCGACTCGGTCGCCACGGCGGCCTTCGCCATGGGCACCGAGGGCATCGACTGGGCCGCCTCGCTTGCCGGTTGCGAGGTGTTCGCGGTCGCCGCCGATCGGAGCGTCCTGCGCACGCCCGGTTTTCCGAGCGTGGCGAAACAGCCTGCGGTGGCTTGAGCGGACGTACCACATGAAGGCGGGCCACCGGTTCTTCACCGGCGGCCCGCCTTCATGTGTCTGCCCGAGGCGTCAGCTGACGTCGGAGGCGTCCAGGCGGTACAGCCCGCTGTAGTCGCTCACCGCCGTGCCGTGCTTCTTGACCCACGTGGAGATCTCGGAGTTCGTGCCCTGACCGCCGTCACTGCTGACGACGATGTAGTGCAACTTGCCGGACTTCACCAGGCTCTTGAGCTTGGCCAGGGTCATCGCGTTGTCGGAACCGGACCAGCCGCCCATGGAGATCACCGGCTGACCGGACTCCAGGATGATCGAGGAAGCGGTCTGGTCGGTGGCCACCGCGACCAGCCAAGTGGCGCCGTCCTGGTGCTTCTTGAGGTACGTGATCTCGGCGGAGGAGACCTGGGAGCCGCCGCCCGTGCCGCCGCTGCCGGATGTGCTCGTCGACTCCGTACCGGACTCCGCCTTGGACGACGACCCGTTGCTCGAAGACCCGCTGCCCGACGGAGGCGTCCCCAGGGACTGCCCGCCCGAGCCGCTCTTGCTGCTCGAACTGCCGCCGCCCGGACCGCCGTTGCCGCTGGGTCGCCGGCCGCCGCCCATGCCACCGCCGCCCATCCCGCCACCGGTGCTCGGACCGGCCGTCGGGTTCGTGCCGTTGGTACTGGAGGTCGCCGCCGAGACCGAGTACGCGGCGGGCCCGGCGAGCAGCGCCACGACCGCCGCCAGTGCCGCGATCCCCGTAAGCCGCTGCCGCCTGGTGAACCGCCCGACCAGCAGGCCGATCACCGCGGCCGTACCGGCGACCCCGGCCACGACCTCCGCGACCGTGTAGAGCGTCCCGGAGCCGGAGACCCGCTGGAGCAGGATGATCGCCCAGACCGAGCTCGCCGCGATCGCGGCCGGCAGGACCCAGCCCCACTTCGCGGCCGAGCCGTCCTTGAAGGCCCGGTACAGCATGACCCCGCCGGCGCCGGCCAGTGCCGCGATCCCGGGTGCCATGGCCGTGACGTAGTAGGGGTGGAACGTGCCCTCGGCGAGGGCGAAGGTCAGGTAGTGCAGGACGAACCAGCCGCCCCACAGCATCAGGGCCGCCCGCTTGGCGTCCGTGCGGGGTGCCCGGCCGCGCAGCACCAGGCCGCCGATGAGGGCGATCGCCGCGAACGGGATCAGCCAGGAGATCTGTCCGCCCATGATGCTGTTGAACAGGCGGTAGAGGCCCGCGTCGCCGCCGAAGCTCGCGCCGTTGCCCTGCGAGCCGACCGACGAACTCGCCCCGAAGATCCGGCCGAAGCCGTTGTAGCCGATGACCAGGTCCCAGACGGTGTTGTCGGTCGAGCCGCCGATGTAGGGGCGGGAGGAGGCCGGGATCAGGTCGACGACCACCATCCACCAGGCGCTGGAGACGACCAACGCCACCGTGCCGACGGCGAGGTTGCGGATGCGGCGGCCCAGGGAGACGCGCGTGGCCCACAGATAGACAAGGAAGAACGCGGGCAGGACGACGTACGCCTGCATCATCTTCGTGTTGAACGCGAAGCCGATCGCGACCCCGGACCAGATCAGGGGCATCAGCTTGCCTGTGCGTACTGCCTTCATCAGCGCGGCCGCGCCCAGCAGCATCAGGAGGACGAGGATCGGGTCGGGGTTGGTGTCTCGGTTGATGGCGACCGTGATGGGCGTGAGGGCGAGCACGAGGGCGGAGATGGTGCCCGCCACGACGCCGAAGTCACGCTTGATCATGCGGTGGAGCAGGGCGACCGAGCCCGTGCCGACCGCGACCATCGGCAGCATCAACTGCCAGGTGCCGTAACCGAATACGCGGGCGGACAGGCCCATCACCCACAGGGCGAACGGCGGCTTGTCGACCGTGATGAAACTGCCGGAGTCCAGCGCGCCGAAGAAGAACGCCTTCCAGCTCTTGGTGCCGGAGTAGACGGCCGCGTCGTAGAAGGTGTTGCCGGTGATGGAGGAGAGGTTCCAGGCGTACAGGGCCGTGGCCAGAATCAGGATCGCCCACAGGGCGGGGCGGGCCCAGCGCGGGTCCTCGGGGGCGCCGGTGAACAGCCTTCTGATCCGGGGGACGGGCGGCGCTCCGGCGCGGTGGCGGCCCTCCTGGGCCGGGGGCGCGGGGGGCGGGGCGAGGGTCGTCATGACGCGTACTCCAGGTGCTCCGAGCGGGAAGTGGCGTGCGCCCCGGTGGGCGGCACTGCAAGGGACTCGCGGGCGGCCGGCACGTGGGGAGTGCTGGTCCGCCGGGGTACGTCGGTGACCCGGGTGCGGCCGGTCACGGTGGCGCGCAGCATCCGGCGCACGCCCCTGAGGTCGTCGAGGGCGGTGGCGACGATGTCCACGCGGCTGTCGGGGTCGTCGACCCAGTCGACCGGCACCTCGTGGATGCGCAGCCGGTTGCGCTGGGCCAGGACCAGCAGCTCGGTGTCGAAGAACCAGGCGGTGTCCTCGATGTGCGGGGCGAGCGCGCGGAACACGTCGGCGCGCACCGCCTTGAACCCGCACTGAGCGTCCGAGAACCGCGCCGCGAGACCGAGCTTGAGGAGGAGGTTGTACGAGCGGGACACGAACTCCCGTTTCGGGCCGCGCACCACGTCCGACTGCCGGTGCAGCCGGCTGCCGATCGCGAGGTCGCTGTGCCCGGACAGCAGCGGGGCGACCAGCGGAAGGAAGCCCTCCAGACCGGTGGAGAGGTCGACGTCCATGTAGGCGACGACGTCCGCCGTCGACTCGCTCCACACGTGCTGCAGCGCCCGGCCCCGGCCCTTGGCCGCCAGTCGTACGGCGTGCACGTGCGGCAGCGACTCGGTGAGCGAGGTCGCCACCCGCCAGGTGCCGTCTGTGCTCGCGTTGTCCGCGATCGTGATCCGGAACGGGAACGGGAAGGACTCTTCGAGGTGCGCGTGCAGGGTGCCGACACTGTCGGCGAGGACGTGCGCCTCGTTGTGGACCGGCACCACCACCTCGACCGACCGGCGTCGGACGCCGACCGCGTTCGTTTCGTTCATGTCAGCGACCATCAGGGCGCTGTCTGGGGGATCCCTGAGCGGCCTCTGAGCGGAGAGTGAGAATCAGGGAACTCACAGGTAGGACACAGCGCGGTGACCACGGACCCCAAGAATCCGGCCCCGCCGCGAGGGTGCCGACCCTTTTCGTAACGGGCGGATGAATCTCGTCCGCTCCAGGCGATACACCAAAACCCGGACGGTTTAGACTCTCCCGGCAACGGCCTGTGACCGTTGGCCAAAGCGGGCATTTTCTGCCAGTCCCGAAGGGTATTCGGCGTTTTGATACGGATAGATTCAGTCACCAAGCGGTACCCGGACGGCACGGTGGCGGTCGATCGCCTCTCCTTGGAGATACCCGACCGCTCGATCACCGTCCTCGTCGGACCTTCGGGCTGCGGCAAGACCACGACCCTGCGCATGATCAACCGGATGATCGAGCCGACCGAGGGCACCATCCTCATCGACGGCAAAGACGTCATGAAGCAGCCGGTCAACACCCTGCGCCGGTCGATGGGTTACGTGATCCAGAACGCGGGGCTCTTCCAGCACCGCACGATCATCGACAACATAGCGACCGTGCCCCGGCTGCTGGGCTGGAGCAAGGACAAGGCCCGGGAGCGGGCCCGGGAGCTGATGGGCCGGGTCGGCCTCGACGGCTCGCTCGCCAAGCGCTACCCCTATCAGCTCTCCGGCGGTCAGCAGCAGCGCGTCGGCGTGGCCCGGGCGCTCGCCGCGGACCCGCCGGTGCTCCTCATGGACGAGCCGTTCTCGGCCGTCGACCCCGTGGTCCGCAAGGGCCTTCAGGACGAACTCCTGCGCATCCAGGAGGAGTTGGGCAAGACCATCGTCTTCGTCACGCACGACATCGACGAGGCCGTCAAGATCGGCACGATGGTCGCCGTGATGCGCACCGGCGGCAAGCTCGCCCAGTTCGCCCCGCCCGCCGAGCTGCTGTCCAGCCCCGCCGACCCGTTCGTCGAGGACTTCCTCGGCGCGGACCGCGGCATCCGCCGGCTCTCCTTCTTCTCCTCCGCCGGCCTGGACCTGCTGACCACGCCGATCGTGGCCGTCGACGCCACCGCCGAGCAGATCGCCGCCCGCACCACCCCGGACGCGCCCTACCTCCTCGTCACCGACCTGGACGGCAAGCCGCTCGGCTGGAGCGAGCCGGGCGCCCTGGCCGCGGGCCGGATCGACCCCGCGCGGCTGGTGTCGCACGGCCGGCCCTTCGTGCACGGCACGGAGTCGCTGCGCGCCGCGCTCGACGGCGCGGTGCTCTCGCCGACCGGCTGGGCCGTCGCGGTCGACACCGAGGGCCGGGTGGCCGGCGTCGTCTCGCAGCAGACCATCGGCGAGGCCATCCGCGCCGCCCACGCCGAGGGCCGCGCCGACGCGAAGGTCGCCGGATGAACGGTTTCTTCGACATACCCAGCGACCTCCAGAACACCTACTGGGGCCTGGTCGGACTGCATCTGCGCGAGGCCCTGATCCCGGTCCTGGCCGGCCTGGTCGTCGCGCTGCCGATCGCCCAGCTGTGTGTGCGGCTGCGCTGGCTGTACCCGCCGGTGCTGTGGATCACGACCATCCTCTACGCGATCCCCTCGCTGGCCTTCTTCGTCGTCCTCATCGACTACACCGGCCAGACCGAGACCACGGTGATGATCCCGCTGGCCGTCTACAGCCTGGTCGTGTTCGTGCCGGCCATCGTCGACGGCGTCCGCTCGGTGCCGCAGGAGACCCTCGACGCCGCCACCGCCATGGGCCTGGGGCCGATCCGCCGCTACGTCCAGGTGCAGCTGCCGATCGCCGCGCCCGCGATCATCGCGGGGCTGCGGGTGGCGACCGTGTCCAGCATCTCGCTGGTCAGCGTCGGCATGCTGATCGGCAACCAGGGCGGCCTCGGCAACCTGCTCAACGACGGCATGATCTACCACCAGCCGCGCCTGATCTGGCTGTCCGTGATCGGTACGGCCGTCCTCGCGATCCTCGCGGACGCCGTCCTGGTCGTCATCCGGCTGGTCATCACGCCCTGGATGCCGCGCGGCGGGCGCAGGACACGCCCCGTCGACGAACCGGCCCGGCCCGAACCGGCCGCGCCCGCCCTGGAGGACGCGGTCCGGTGAACGTACTGCACTACATCAACCAGTTCTTCAGCGACAGCGCCCACTGGCACGGCTACGACGGCATCCCCACCCGGCTGCGCGAGCACATCCAGTACTCGCTGACCGCCCTCGCCATCGCCGCTGCCATCGGCCTGCCCATCGGCCTGTTCACCGGCCACACCGGACGCGGCGGCAACTCCCTGGCGCTCATCGCCACCGCCGCCCGCGCCCTGCCCAGCTTCGGTCTGCTGGTGCTGATGTTCGTGCTGCTGGGCCTCGGTCATCTGCCCGTGATGATCCCGCTGGTCGTCCTCGCCGTCCCGCCGATCCTGGTGACGACGTACGAGGCGATGCGGTCCGTGGACCCGTCCCCGGTGGACGCGGCACGCGGCATGGGCATGGCGGAGCCGCGGATCCTCTTCCAGGTCGAACTCCCGGTCGCGCTCCCGCTGATCCTCAGCGGACTGCGCTCGGCGGCCATCCAGATCGTCTCGACGGCCACCATCGCCGCCTACGTCAGCCTCGGCGGCCTCGGCCGCTACATCGTCGACGGCCTCTACCAGCGCAACTACGAGAAGGTCGTCGGCGGCGCCACCCTGGTCGCTGTTCTCGCCCTGATCACGCTCGGACTGTTCTGGGCGATCAACCGGTTCACGGTCTCCGCGGGCGTACGCCGCGGCGCCTGACGGCACACGAGAGCGGGCCCGGAGCGGACAGTACGTCCGCTCCGGGCCCGCTCCTCGTGCGGCTACGCCTGCGAGCGTGCCAGCGCCAGTTCCAGTACGACGAGCAGCGCGTCGCGGACCGAGCCGCGCTCACGGGCGTCGAAGACCACCACCGGGACGGGCCCGGCGACGTCGAGCGCCCAGCGGACCTCCTCCAGCGTGTGCTCGGTCTTCCCGTCGAAGGCGTTGACGGCGACCGCGAACGGGATCTGCCGGTGCTCGAAGTAGTCGACGGCCGCGTAGCAGTCGTCGAGGCGGCGGGTGTCGACGATGACGAGCCCGCCGACCGCGCCCTCCACGATGTCGTCCCACATGAACCCGAACCGCTCCTGCCCGGGCGTGCCGAACAGGTACAGCTTCAGGGTCGGGTCGATGGTGAGACAGCCGAAGTCCATGGCCACCGTGGTGGTGGTCTTGCGCGGGGTGTGGCTGAGGTCGTCCACCCCCGCGGCGACCTCGGTGATGGCGGCCTCGGTGGTCAGCGGCTCGATCTCGGAGATCGAGCCGACGGCGGTGGTCTTGCCCACGCCGAAACCGCCGGCGATCACCATCTTCACCGGGAGCGGCGGGCGTACGGCGGCCACCGGAGCGGCCGTGCCGCGCGTGGCCGGTTCAGTCGGTGTCACGGACTGCCCCTCGGGAGTCGGGTATGGCGCGCAGGGCGTCGATCACCCTGCGCAGGACGGTGGCGTCATGGGTGACGCCGGAGTCGGGAACGTGCACCGCCAGCTGACCGGCGGCACGCAGGTCCTCGGCGAGGACCCGGACGACGTTGAGGTGCAGCCGCAGCCGGGCCGCCAGTTCCGCGATGGACTGGGGCACCCGGCAGGCGGCGACGATGTCGTGCTGCTCGAAGGAGAGCGAGTCGAGCACCGCGAGCCCCTCGGCGGTGGCCACCACCTGGGTCTCCACGGGCACCGGCCGGCCGACCGCCGCGGTGGGCGCCACCCGCCCCGCGGTGACCAGGAACGGCCGTACGGCGGAGGCGGGTCCGACCGGGGCCTGGCCCGGGCGCTGCGTACCGTCCTCGCCGGCCGGTGCACGGCCGTCCGTCATGAGTTGTCGTCCTCCTCTTCGGACCGGTCGGCGACCGGGTCAGCGCTTCGACGGGACGCCGACGGTGTTCTTCAGTTCGAGCACGAGCTGGGGGCTGAGCGCGGCCCCGGCCCGGTTGGCGAACAGCGTCATCTCGTAGGCGATGTTGCCGAGCTTGGCCTCCTTGTCGGCGACCACGCCGAGCACGGCGCCGCTGCCGATCGCGGAGACGATGACGTGACCGCCCTCCAGGTCGATGATGACCTTGTTCAGACCGCCCAGACCGTAGTTGCCGGAGGCTCCGGCGGCCAGGCTGGTGATGCCCGAGACGATGGCCGCCAGCCGCTCGGAGTGAGCCCGCTCGCGCAGCTCCGACACGGCGATCAACAGCCCGTCGGAGGAGACCGCGATGGCGTCCACGACGCCCGCGGTCTCGGTGGCGAATCGGTTGAGCAGCCAGTTGAAGTCTGCTGCGGCGGCCTGCAGGTCGGTCGGCGTGGTGCTTCCCGTCGGAGTGTCACCTGTCGACGTACTCACTGCTCCGCTCCTTCCGGGAGATGGTTCTGGTCTTGCGGATCGGGGGTCGTGCGTACGCCGGTCCCGGCGGAGGAGCTGTCGCGGTTGGCCCGCTCCACCGCCGCCTCGAACTCGTCGAGCGAGTCACGGACGGCGTCCGCGTCGGCGGGCCGGGGGGCCTGCCGTGCCGACTGCTGGGCGTCGGCGGTCGTGTGCAGCGTCGCGCCGCGAACACGGCGGCGCAACGGGCGCGTCGCGCCGTCCTCGGCGGACACCGTTGTCGGCGCCGGGGGAGTCTCGGTACGGGCTTTGGGTATGAACGGGGCTTCGGGCTCCGCCGCTTCCCGTTTGGGGACGCGGCGGGGGAGCGGGTCCGGTCGCCCGTCGGCCGGAGCGTGATCCGACAATCCGGTGTCCTCCTCGACGCCGGTTGGCTGCCGCCGGCCTGACACGTGATCGACGGCCGAGTCGTCCTGAACGGCCCAGCTGGGAGTGGTGGCCGACGCCGACGCGGTGCCGTTGCGGCCGGCCACGGAGCCGTCCCGCTCGGCCGTGCCACCGACGCCGCTGCCGGGCCCGACCGCGTCCCACGCGGCCCGCACGGGGGTGGCCGCCGTCGAGTCCCGCTCGGGCAGGCCGACGCTGGTCGAGGAGTCGTGGGTGACGGCGTCGGTGGAACCCACCGGGTCACTGTCACGTCCGGCCCACGTGTCCTGCGCGGCCCGGCGGTCGGCCGACGGCGCGTCCTTCCCCGCCGAACCGCCGGAGGCCATCGCTCCGACGGGGCTCATCGTCAGCAGCAGCGACGAGGGGACCGTCACCTCGGCCGTGACACCGCCGCCCGGGGTGCGGGAGAGGGTGACGTCGACCTCCCAGCGGCGGGCCAGGGTGCCGACCACGAACAGGCCGAGCACCTTCGTCGGTACGAGGTCCAGGCGCTCGCGGCGGATCAGCCGGGCGTTCTCCTCGGCGATCCGCTCGCTGCTCATGCCCAGACCGTGGTCCGCGATGACGATCGAGGCGCCCGAGCCGTCCTCGACGGAGGCGTCCCGCACGGCCACCTCGACCGGGCTGCCGGCCGGCGAGAACGACACCGCGTTCTCCAGCAGCTCGGCCACCATCAGCGTGAGGTCGCCGATGATGTCCGGCTCCACCATGATCTCGGTGCGGGCCTGGAGCCGTACGCGCTGGAAGCCCTCGATCTGGCCGAGCGCGGCGCGTACGACGTTGGTGAGCTCGGTGGGTCCGGAGTCCAGGACCGTCTCGCGGATGCCGGCCAGCAGCATCAGGGAGTCGGCGTTGCGGCGCAGACGCACGGCGATGTGGTCGATGGAGTAGAGGCGTTCGAGCAGCGCGGGATCCGTCTCGCCGCGCTCCACCGCGTCGATCAGGGCCAGCTGGCGGGTGGTGAGGTTGCTGACCCGGCGGCCGACGTTGCCGAACATCTCGGCCACGTTGCGGCGGCTGAGCACCTGACGCTCCAGGAGGGCGATCGACGTGGTCTGCACCCGGTTGAACACCTCGGCCAGCGTGCCGATCTCGTCGTTCGCCGTCACCGGCATCTCGCGCAGCATCGGCGGCCCGGAGTCCTCGGTGTCGTCGTCGGCCACCCGGGCCAGCTCGCGCCCGGCCACCTCGGCGACCTCCTGCGCGGCCCCGGTCAGGGCCATCACCGGACGGACCACCGAGCGGCGTACCACCACGGAGAAGGCGATCCACAGGACGAAGCCGATCAGACCGGCGCCGAGCAGCAGCGCGGCACGCAGCGAGGCGTCGCCGGAGGCGTCGTCGGCCCGGTCGGCGATGTCACCGATGAGCGAGGCGGTGATCTTCAGCCGGGTCGCCGACTGGTCGCGGTAGTCGGGGTAGTCGGCCAGCGCGGCCGACAGCGCCCTGCCGATCTGCGCCGGCGACTGGGCCGACAGTCCGCTCGGGTCGATCTGCAGCTCGGCGTAGTGCTGGGTGATCGTCGCCTGCGCGGAGTTGTGCTCGATGCCGTTCAGCCGGTCGGTCTGTTCCTCCGAGGCGAACCGCGCGAAGCGCTCCGCCTGGTGGCTGTAGAGCTCGTAGGCGCCGACCGCGTTGATGAACTCGATCAGCGCGTTGGTGTCGCCGGTGCGCGCGGAGAACACGCTGGTCTCGAAGGAGCTGTGGGCGGCGTCGGCACGCAGCAGCGAGTCCAGCAGGTTGCCGGTGAAGGTCGCGGCGAGCGACTCGTTGCGGTCCAGGCCCAGGCCGTCGATCAGGCCCTTGGAGGCGTTGGTGTACGCCGGGTCGATGTTGTCGGCGGGCAGATAGCCCTGCTCGATCGTCTCGCGCAGGCTGGTGAGGCCCTCGACCTCGCGCAGCGCCTGTGCCTCGGTGCTCGGCAGCTGGTCGCCGAAGGCGTCGCGCACCTTCTCGACCTGCTGGCTCACCGCCTGCTGCGCGGTCCGGTAGCCGGCCAGCGAGGGCTTGGCGCCCCCGTCCACGGCCTCGAACCGCACGGAGAGCAGGATGGCCTGCTGATGCTCGGCCTCCACCCGGTCCACCAGCGTGGCGACCTGGGCGCTGTTGCGCACCAGCCGCGCCGCGTCGGACGCGGAGGTGGACTGGCCCACCTGGTCGACGACGAGATAGGTGAGCAGGACGGCCACCACGGCCAGCGGAATGCCGACCAGGAGGTTGAGTTTGCGCCTGAACGGCCACCGGTCGGCGAAGCCCCGAATACCGCCCTTCGACGGCGGCGGGGCCTGCCGGGCGGGCGCGTCCACTTCGGTCGTGGACACCGGTCCTCCTTCGTGCATGTTCTCGTCGGACGCGTCGATGCGCGTGACCGATTCTGATCGATGGGCCGGACCCCGGAAATGGTGCCGAAGACACCGAAGCGGCCCCCGCACACCGCTGTGACCGACGCCAACTGCCGTGAGACTACCGCCTCTTTGAACGATCAAGCGCGTCGCCCTACGTCAAGAATCCGTTACAAAGAGCCTCCGGTTCCTCACCTGTCCGTTCGCCGTTCCTTCACAGACGATCACGCATTGAGGCGTAAGCGATCACGCATTGAGTCCAATCGGTGACCAGGCTGCTCTTGACTGGGTGAGAACAGGCTGGATTGGATCAGTTGCAGCGCTCGCTTCACACCAATCCCCAGAGTCCGGAACGGGAATCGTGACTTCCAACGCCCCACGCAGCAGGTCCTTCAGGATTCATCCCGCGGCCGCCGTAGCGCTCGCCGCCACCACGGCCCTGCTGGCGGGATGTTCCTCCTCTTCCGACGACAACTCCGACCCCCTGGCCGGGGACAAGTCGGACGGCAAGACCGTCGTCGTCGGATCCAACAACTTCGCCGAGAGCATCCTGATCGCCGACATCTACGGCGAGGCGCTCAAGGCGAAGGGCATCAAGGTCACCTACAAGCCGAACATCGGCAGCCGTGAGACCACCTACGGCCTGCTGAAGAACGGCTCCATCACCGTGCTGCCCGAGTACAACGGCGCGCTGCTGGCCTACCTCGACCCGAAGGCCACCCCGAAGACGGTGGAGGCCACCACGGCCGCCATCGACGCCAAGCTGGACACCAAGCTGACGCTGCTCGACCCGGCCTCGGCGCAGGACAAGGACTCGGTCACGGTCAACGCGGCGACCGCGAAGAAGTACAACCTGACCGCCGAGTCCAGCATCGCGGACCTCAAGGACATCGCGAAGGACCTGTCGATCGGTGCCTCGCCGGAGTTCCAGACCCGCCAGCAGGGCCTGGTCGGCCTGAAGTCGGTGTACGGCCTGGAGTTCAAGTCCTTCAAGGCGCTGGACGCGGGCGGCCCGCTGACCCAGGCGGCGCTGAAGAAGAACACCGTGCAGGCGGCGGACCTCTTCACCACGGACCCGACCATCGTCAAGGAGAAGCACGTCGTCCTCCAGGACCCGGAGAACCTCTTCGGCTTCGAGAACGTGCAGCCCCTGATCTACAAGAGCGGTCTGTCCTCGGACGGCGTCGCCGCGCTGAACGCGGTCTCGGCCAAGCTCGACACCAAGGCCCTGCTCGACCTGGACTCGCAGGTCCAGCTCGACAACAAGGACCCGCTGGACGTCGCGAAGGCCTGGCTGAAGACGGTCGGCCTGGGCTGACCCCCGGACCTCTGAAGCGGGCGTCCCTCTCCGGACCTTTCCGGGAGGGGCGCCCGCTTTCGTCGTGCCCGCCGCTCAGCGGCCCATGTCTGCGTACCCGACGTCTCCGTACCCGACGTCTCCGTACCCGACGTCTCAGTAGCCGACGTAGAAGGTCGCGTCCTGCTGCTCGGTCGACGTCGAGACCGGGTCGATGCGCAGGACGTAGTTGGAGTGCCGGATGTAGCGGGTCGGGTTGTTGTACGAGCGGAACGAGGCCCAGCTCGCGTCGGCGAGGCCCGCCGTGCGGTAGAAGGTCGCGTCACCCGCGAACGTCGACGTGCCGTCGTTGACGTCGAGTTGGAGCGCGTAGTTGTAGTGCCGCAGATACCGCGTCGGGTAGTTGACCGACTGGAAGGACACCCCCGCGCTGTCGGCGAGACCGGGGACCAGCTTCCACTGCGCGTCGGTGTACGGGTCGAAGGCGTACTCGTCTATCCGGCCGATGTAGTTGCTGTGCCGGACGTACCGGGCCGGGTAGTTGTAGGACTTCAGCCGGTTCCAGGCGGGCGTGCCCCACTTGGCGACCAGGTTGTTGTACTGGGCCGTGGTGATCGGCTGGATGCCGCAGTGCTTGGAGTTCAGCGGCTGGGTGTACGTCTTCTGGTCGAGCGCGGTCCAGGTGCCGGCGGCCAGGCTGCTGGTCTGCCAGGCGTAGAAGACGCCGTTGGGCGACCAGGTGTCTCCCCACAGGTACCAAGTCGAGCCGGACGTGAGGGACTTGACCAGAGTCGGGGCCTCGGTGCCGTTGTGCGAGACGGCGGTGCTGAACTCCGTGAAGCTGCCCGGGTCCAGTGAGGTGGAACGGGCGCCGACCAGGGTCGAGTTCTTCTTGAAGTACAGGTAGTTGTAGCCGCCCACGCCGACGGCCATGTCCCCGTCGATGACGTCGTAGCCGGGGTCGAAGAAGACCTGCGGGGAGCCGGCGGTCACGAAGTCGGTGGTGTAGTTCGCCATGATCACGTTGTGGCCACTGGAGTTGACCGCGGAGTAGATGACCGCGTACTGGCCGCGCCCCGCGTCCCAGAACGCCTCGGGCGCCCAGGCGTGGGTGTCCAGATCGTGCACCTTCATGCGCCGGTAACCGGTGAAGGTACGCAGGTCGGTGGAGTCCCAGACGTGGAGGTACTGGCTGACGTACGTCCAGTCGGTGCCGTTGAGGTCGGTGGCGAGGACCACGAAGGTGCCGTCCTGCTTGCGCAGGATGAAGGGGTCGCGCAGGCCGAGCGAGCCGGCGGTCGGCGTGGCCACGGGGGCGTTCTGGTTGAGCGGGGTCCATTGCAGGCCGTCGGTGCTGACGGCGAGATGCAGGCCGTAGTTGGCGGCGAGCATGTCCGGGGACTCGGTGAAGTAGGCCATCACGTACGCCGAGTCGGCGGCGTGGGCGGTGCCGGCGCCGAGCGTGAGAGCGCCGGTGGCGGCGAGCGGCACGGTCGCGGTCATGCCGAGGAACAGGCGGCGGGAGGGGTGGGGACCGGGGTTCGGGCTGGCGTTCATCTGGCTCTCCTGGGGGCGTGCGGGGGGTGCCCAAGTGTCGGTATATCGAACGAGGTTCGGTAAACCGATCAGAAGGTAGGGATGTGACACGTGAGCGTCAATCACCCGGTCACGCTTGGCCGGATTCGATCGATGATCCACAAGCGCGCCACAGGCGGGACATGGGTACGCCGGCGGGGCCTAGGCCCGCGCCCGCTCCTCCGCTGCCCCCACCGCACCCAGCTCCGCCCACGCCCGAGCCGCCGCCCCGACCGCCACCGCGTCACCGCCGAGAGCGGCGGGCAGCACCCGCAAGGAACGTCCGCTGACGGGTGGCTCGACGGTGAGCGTCCGGCGTATCGCGGGCTCGAGGAGCGACCACGACCGGCTGACGCCCCCGCCGATCACGCACGTCGTCACATCCAGCAGACCGGCCGTGACCAGCAGCGCCCTGGCCACACCGGCGCCCGCCGCCGCGTAGACGGCGAGGGCTTCCGCCTCGCCCCGGGCCGCCGCGTCGGCGACCTCGTGGGCGGTCAGGTCCCGGCCGGTGCGCTCGCCGTACCGCGCGGCGATCGAGCGGCCCGACGCCAGCGTCTCCAGATGGCCGCGCCCGCCGCAGGTGCACGGCAGCTCGCCGAAGCCGGGCACGTGCCCGATCTCGCCGGCCGCCCCGTGCGGGCCCTCGTACAGGGCGTCATCCAGCCACAGCGCCCCACCGACCCCGGTGCCCAAGGTCATGCCGAGCACATACGGTTCGCCCGCGACCGCGCCGGCCGCCGCCTCCCCGCGCAGGAACGCGTTGACGTCGTTGTCGAGGAACGCCGGTACACCCAGGGCCCGTTCGACCGTCGCCGTCACCTCGAACCCGGCCCAGTCCCGGAAGGAGTCGCTGGCCACCAGGATCCGCCCGGCCCGCACGTCCACCAGACCTGCCGCCCCGACCCCGACTCCGGCCAGCCGCCCGGGAGTCCGCTCGAGCAGCAGCCGTACGGCGTCCAGCGCGGCGCCGACCATCGCCGTCCCGCCCCGGTCCGCGGGGGTGGGCACCTCCAGGCGGTCGCCGATGCCGAAGTCCTCGGCGCACAGCACGACGTGGGTGGTCGTGCCGCCGATGTCGACGCCCGCGACCACCTCGGGGGAGCGCGTCACGCGGTGACCCCCGTACGCAGGGCCGCCCGGCGGCGGCGCTGCACGACCGGGTCCGGCACGGGCACGGCCGCGATGAGCCGGCGGGTGTACTCCGTCTCCGGACGCAGCAGCGTGGTCATGGTCGGCCCCTGTTCCTCGACGCGTCCGGCCCGCATGACCACGACCCGCTGGGCGAACTGCTGGACCACCGCGAGGTCGTGCGACACGAACAGACACGCGAACCCGAGCTCGCCCTGCAACTCCGCGATCACCTCAAGCACCGTCCGCTGCACACTCACGTCCAGCGCACTGGTCGGCTCGTCCGCGACCAGCAGCCGCGGTTCGAGCACCAACGCCCGTGCGAGGCTGACCCGTTGCCGCTGACCGCCGGACAGCTCACGGGGCCCGCGCCCGGCCAACTCCCGCGGCAACCGCACCCGTTCCAGCACCTCCGCGACCCGCGTCCGCCGCTCGGCCGCCGACAGACCCCGGCGATGCATCCGCAGCGGCTCGGCCACGCACTCCCCGACACTCATCCGGGCGTCCAGCGAGGCCACCGGATCCTGGAGCACCACACCGACCCCGGACAGCAGGGCCCGCCGCGCCCGCCCCCGGGTCCGGCCGAGCTCCCGCCCGAACAGCGAGACCGCCCCGCCGCTCGGCGCGACCAGCCCCAACGCGACCCTAGCCGCCGTCGACTTGCCGGACCCGGACTCGCCCACCAGTCCGACCGTCTCACCGGGCCGCACCGTGAGCGACACGTCCTGAAGGGCCTGCACGGCCCCCGGCCCACGTCCGAACCGCACGGAGACGTCCCTGAGTTCGACCACGGCTTCCCCCTCCGGGCCCGGCGGTGGGGGTGCCGGTGCCTTCACCGCCGGCGCCTCCACCGCCAGCCGGGGAACAGCCTCCAACAGCCGCTGGGTGTACTCGTGTTCCGGGTGCAACAGCACCTGCTCCACCGACCCGGACTCCACGACCTCACCGTTCAGCATCACCGCGACCCGGTCGGCGAAGTCGGCGACCACGCCCATGTTGTGCGTCACCAGCAGCACACCCGTATCGGAGTCGGCCGCCAACGCCCGGAGCAGATCCAGGATCTCGGCCTGCACGGTGACGTCGAGGGCGGTCGTCGGCTCGTCCGCGATCAGCAGGCCCGGCGAGTTGGCGATCGCCATCGCGATCACGACCCGCTGCCGCTGCCCGCCCGACAGCTGGAACGGAAACGCCGACGCCCGCCGCTCCGGCTCGGGAATGCCGACCCTGCGCAGGAGTTCGACGGCCTCACGGGCGGCCTCGGCACGCGAGACGGCCCGGTGATTGCGTACGACTTCGGCGATCTGCGCACCGACCCGGGTCAGCGGGTCGAGCGCGGTGGCCGGCTCTTGGAACACCATCGACGCGGTACGGCCCCGCAGTCGCGAGAGTTCGGCCTCGCCGGCCCCGACGACCTCCGTGCCGTCGACCGAAACCCGCCCCGACGCACGGGCGTTGGACGGCAGCAGACCCATCGCCGCGAGCGCCACCGTCGACTTCCCGGACCCGGACTCGCCGACCAACGCCAGCGTCTCGCCGGGCCGCACGTGCAACGACACCTCGCGCACGGCGTGCACCTCACCGGTGTCGGTGCTGAAGGTGACCCCCAGATCCTCGACCTCCAGGATGTTCGCCACCTTCGTCCCCTCTGTTTCCGTCACCCTCGGCCCCTCACGTCGAAGGCGTCGCGCAGCCCGTCGCCGATCGCGTTGAACGCGCACACGACGAGGATGATCGCGAGACCCGGCGGAACGATCAGCCACCAGCGCCCGGAGTACGCCGCCGTCAGCCCGGCGGACAACATGCCGCCCCAGTCGGTCTTCGGCGGCTGGACCCCAAGCCCGAGATACGAGACGTAGGCGACGAGCAGGATCGCGTCGGCGACCTGGAAGGTGGCCGCGACGACGATCGTCGACACCGAGTTCGGCAGGATGTGCCGCCGGATGGCCCGCCCGTGCGTACCGCCGGTCGCGCGCAGCGTCAGCACGTAGTCCCGGCTCTTGAGCGTGAGCGTCTCGGCCCGCACGAGCCGGGACGGCACCAGCCAGGACACCAACCCGAGCACGACGATCAGGCCCAGCGTGTCCGGGGTCGTGATCGCCGAGACGACCAACAGGATGAACAACGCGGGGATGGCGATCCCGGCATCCACGATCCGCATCATCACCGCGTCCAGCCAACCGCCGGCATACCCCGCGGTGGCGCCCCACAGGGTCCCGATGACGGTGGCCAGGATCCCGGCCGCCAGCCCGACGAGCATCGAGACCTTCCCGCCGTACATCAACCGCCCGAGCTCGTCGTGTCCGACGGCATCGGTACCGAGCCAATGGGAGCCGCTGGGCCCGAGGTTGACCTGGGTGAGGTCGGTGTGGGTCTGGTCGGTGGAGTACAGCAGCGGTCCGACGAAGCAGAAGAGAAGGAAGAGGACGACCACGGCGAGTCCGGCGACGGCCAGCTTGTTGCGCGTGAACCGTCGTAGCGACAGGCGGTAGTTGGCCACCGGCTCCGTCGTGGGCGTGGTCTGGAGGACGGCTGTCATGCCTGGCCCGCCTTCACTCGGGGATCGACGATCCGTTGGACGACATCCGCGAGCAGCGTTCCGACGACCGTCGCCACCGAGATCACCAGCACGCACCCCAACAGCACCGGATAGTCGGACGACTGAGCCGCACTCCAGAACAGCAGCCCCATCCCCGGGTAGTTGAAGAGCTGCTCCACCACCAGCGCACCGCCGAACAGCACCGGCACGTAGTACCCGAGCATCGCGATCACCGGCGTCAGCGAGTTCCGGAAGACATGCCGGAAGAGAATCGCCCCCTGCCGGGCCCCACCGGCCCGCGCCGTACGGACGTAGTCCTCGGAGAGGTTCTCCAGCGTCGACGCCCGCATGTACCGACTGAACACGGCCACCATGGACGCGGCCCCCGTGACGACCGGCAGCACGAGCCCCACCGGATCCGCGAACACGTCCGCCAGCGTGTCCCCTTGGGGCGCCTGGGAGGGGAACCAGTGCAGGGTCTGCGTGAAGACCAGCACCAGGATCAGCCCCAGGAAGTACACGGGCGTCGAGTACGCGACGAAGCTCAAGGTCGTGATCACGTAGTCGGCCGGCTTGTTGCGCCGCACGGCCTGCCACATGCCGAGCGGAATCGCGAGCAGCAGCCCGGCGAGGGCCGACAACACCGTCAACACCAGCGTCTTCGGCAGCCGTTGCTCGATGAGCTTGGAGACCGCCTCGTTGAGCGTGTACGACGTGCCGAGGTCACCGTGGAGCAGGGTGCCGAGATAGTGGACGTACTGGACGGGCAACGAGCGGTCCAGTTCCTGTTCGTGGTTGAACGACGCGATCTGCTGGGCCGTCGCCTGCGGCCCGAGGATCCCGCGTGCGGGACCCCCGGGCAGCGCGTGCAGCAGGCAGAAGACCACGACCGTGACGATGAGGATCACCACGAGGGACTGGAGCACCCGCCGGGCCAGGTAGCCGAGAGTCTCCATGCCTCAGCTGGTCCAGTTCCACTGCGCAGGATGGAAGTTGGCGAGCGAGTCCTGCGAGAAGCCGCCCAGCCCCTTCTTCATCACCGAGATCTGGTAGTCGGGCTCCGGCAGCCAGATCACCGGCAGGTCCTTGGCGAGAGCCGCGCTGTACTCCTGGACGGCCTGGTTCGAACTCGACGTCGTGGACGCGGAGATGAGCTGGTCGACGCCCGTGTCGGAGTAGTTGCCGAAGTTCGAGCCGCCCTTGGTCTGGAAGAGCGAGTCGCCGGTCGGGAAGGCGTTGAAGTACCAACTGCCCATCGTGCCGAAGAAGGACAGCTGCCACTTGCAGATCGACTGGCTCGCCGTGCACTGCGGGGTCTGCGAGAGCACCGAGTTGACGGGCGCGGTCTTGATGGAGAACTTGATGCCGGTCTTCGCGAGCGAGGACTGGATCGCGCTCATCATGTTGTCGGTCACCGTCGAACCGGACTGCGACAGCACCTGCATCTGGAACTTGGTGCCCTTGGCCACCCCTTCACCGCACTGCGAGGCGCCGGTCCCCGGGCTGGTGCAGGTCATGACCCCGCCCTGCGAGGTCCAACCATGGCTGGTCAGCAGGGACTTGGCGGCCGAGGTCGAGAACGGGTACGGGTTGTTCTTCTGCGTCGGCGACAGGAAGTCGGACGTCTGGGCCTGCGGGATCGGTCCGTAGCCGGGGACCGCCGTCCCGTTGAAGACGACTTTCGCCAACGTCGTCTGGTCGATGGACCGCTGGACGGCCTGGCGGGCGTACAGCTGCTTGAACACCGCGCCCATCGAAGGGTTGTTGAAGTTGTACGGCATGTACGTGATCGCCCAGCCGGACCACGGCTTCACCTCGTAGCCCTGGGCGGTGAAGCTGTCCTTCTGGTCGAGGTCGGTCGCCTCGATGTAGCCGTAGTCCACGGTCCCCGACCGCAGCGCGTTCTTCTCGGCGTCCGCCGTGGTGAAGGGGAGCAGGTTCACCGTGGGGATGCCGGGCTTCTCGCCGCCGTCGTACTTCTTGTTTGCGGTGAGCACGACCTTGCCGGCCGTCGAGAAGGACTTGATGTCGTAGGGGCCGCTGGTCGTCTTCCACAGGGCGTTGGAGGCGTAACCGCCGATGTTCTTGGCCGCGTTGTTGAGGTACGTCCAGTCCTGCTTGGCGTCCCCGGGCTTGTCCCAGACGTGTTTGGGGAGCGGGTTGATGGAGTTCAGCTCGTTGGCCAGCATCCACTGCGGGTTGTAGGCCTTGTCGAAGGTGATCGTGAAGTGGCGGGCGTCCACGGTCTTGAAGGACGTCCAGTTGTCCGGCGCCTTGCCCGGGTTGTAGCCCGCCCACTCGGACTTGTTCGCCTTGATGAGGTCGAACCAGAACTTCACGTCGGCGGAGGTGATCGGCTTGCCGTCGCTCCAGTGCCGGTCGCCGAGCGTGATCGTGACGCTCTTGTTGTCGGCGGCGAAGTCGGCGGCCGTGGCCACCGAGCCCTTCTTGTTCCAGCCGATGGTGCCGGTGGAGCCGTCGTAGGCGATGAGCGGTTCCCACAGCGTGTTCGCGATGGAGATGTTGTTGGTGTTGAGGTGCGCGGCCGTGCCGATCGGCAGGATCCAGTTCGGCGTGAAGTTCGCGGGCAGCGCGTAGTTGATCGAGTCGTGCGACCCGGAGGACGACGTACCGCTCGACCCGGAACAGCCCGCGAGCAGCAGCGTGCCCGCGCTGAGGGCGGCTCCGGTGAGGAGTCTCGTGCGAGCAGGGGACATGGCTCTCCTCGAAGGCGAAAGGTCTGAGGGGCGGAGTGAGCCCAGTGAACGACTCGTGGGGACGAAGAAACAGGCGTGCCGCTGTAAAAAGCCTGTTACTGCTGTTCTGAAAAAACCCTGAAGGGTGCCCGTGAGGCTTACTCTCGACGCCCCGGCCGTCGAGATCGGAAGTTACTTCGCTCATGGTTGAAAAAAGCCCTCCGCCCCGGCGTCACGCAGCGGGCTTCTCCTCACTGGCCGAGCGCGTCCTCGAACTCCTCGCCTCCGGACAGGCGGCGACCCGCACGGAGTTGGCCGGTCTGCTCGGCGCCGCGCCCTCGACGATCTCGTTCACGGTGGGCCAGCTGCTCGACCACGGACTGGTCGCGGAGGAGGGCACGGTGGCCTCCGCCGGCGGGCGCCCGCGCAAGGTGCTGCGGCTCGGCGGCAGCGACGGCTTCGCGGTGGCGGCCGAACTCGGCGGCAGGCACGCGCACGTCGGTGTGGTGCTGCCGGGCGGCGGGATCACCGACGTCTCCACCGTGCCGTTCCCGACGGCGGACGGGCCGGAGGCGGCACTGCCGGGTCTCGCCGAGACGCTGGAGGCGCTCGCGGACAAGCACGGCCGGTCGCTGCTGCGGGGCGTCGGTCTCTCCCTGCCGGGCCCGGTCGACGTCGAGCAGGGCGTCGTCACGCTCCCGTCCCGGATGCCCGGCTGGAACCGCTTCCCCGTCCGGGCCTGGCTCGACGACCGCTTCGGCGTCCCCGCGGCCATCGAGAACGACGCCAACTGCATGGCCGTCGGTGAGCACACCGTCCAGCCCGCCGGACGCCGGCAGTCGATCATGGTCAAGACCGGCACCGCGATCGGCGCGGGCGTCATCGCCGACGGCCGCCTCTACCGGGGCGCCACCGGCGCGGCCGGCGAGATCACCCACGTCCGGGTCGAGGCCGCCCACGACATCCCCTGCTCCTGCGGGAACACCGGCTGCCTGGAGACGGTCGCCTCGGGCGCGGCCCTGGTCCGCATCCTGCGCGAGCGGGGCCTGCCGGTCACCTCCACCGAGGACGTCGTACGCCTCGCCTCCGACGCCGACCCCGAGGCGACCCGAGCGGTCCGCCAGGCCGGCCGCTACCTCGGCCAGGTACTCGCCGCCAACGTCAACTTCTTCAACCCCGACGCCGTGTACCTCGGCGGCATCCTCTCCACCCTGGAGCCGTTCGTGGCGGCAGTCCGCAGCCAACTCTACGAAGGCTGCCACCCGTTGGTGACGGAACACCTGGTGATCGACCGAGCAAGCCTGGGCGCGGACGCGGGCCTGATGGGCGCGGGCCAGTTCGCCCTGCAACGGGCCCTGACCCAGGCTCTGCAGAAGGTCACAGATCAATCCGCGATGCGATGACCCACCCAGGGGCGCGGGGAACTGCGCGACCAGCCACGACGAACCAGCAGTCAACACACGACCTGGAGCCCCCATTGCCATCTTCTCTTCCCGTAATCGCCATCGCAGGACTAGGCATCGAATCCTCAACCTTCTCCCCAGCCCGCACCGAGGCCCCCGCCTTCCACCCACAGCGAGGCCAGGACGTCCTCACCCGTTACCCCTTCCTGAACCCGGGTACCGAACTCCGTACCGCCGCCGAGTGGCGCGGAGCCCTCGTCGGCAAGGCCCTCCCCGGCGGCACGGTGACGGCGACGGCGTACGCCGACCTGACGACCGAACTCATCGCTCGCCTAAGGGAGTTGGGCCCGCTCGACGGCCTCTGGTACGACATCCACGGCGCCATGACGGTCGAGGGCGTGGACGACGCCGAGGCCGAACTCCTCGCCCGGATACGGGAGGTGATCGGCCCGGACGTCCTCGTCTCCACCTCCATGGACCTGCACGGCAACGTCTCCCGCGAACTCGTCCACGGCAGCGACCTGATCACCTGCTACCGCATGGCCCCGCACGAGGACGCCATGGACACCAAGGAACGCGCCGCCCGTAACCTCGTCGACCTCCTGGCGAGCGGCGCGCCCCGGCCGGTCAAGGCCTGGGTGCCGGTACCGGTGTTGCTGGCCGGCGAGCAGACCTCGACCCGGATCGAGCCCGCGAAGAGCGTGTACGCGGCGGTCGAGGACGTGGAGGCGGCCGAGGGCGTGACGGACGCGGCGATCTGGGTCGGCTACGCCTGGGCGGACGAGCCGCGCAACCGGGCGGCGGTCGTGGTCACCGGACCGGACGAGGACGCCGTTTCGGCGGGCGCCGAACGCCTGGCACGCGGCTTCTGGGAGGCGCGGCACGACTTCGCGTTCGTCGCCCCCACCGGCACCCTGGACGAGTGTCTCGACGCGGCCCTCGCCTCCGCCGCCCGCCCCTACTTCGTCAGCGACACGGGCGACAACCCGACGGCGGGCGGCGCGGGAGACGTCACGTGGGGCCTCCAACACCTGCTGTCCCGACCGGAGTTCAAGGACGACACCGGCCCGGTGGCGATCTACGCCTCCCTGCCGGGACCCGCCGCCGTCGACGCGGCCGTGCGGGCCGGCATCGGGGCGACGGTCACGGTCACCGCGGGCGCGGAGGTCGACGACCGTCACGCGGGGCCCCTCACCCTCACCGGCGTGGTGCACGCGATCCGGCACGGTGACCGGGACGCCGGGACGGAGGTGGTGCTGAAGGTCGGCAGCGTGCACGTGATCCTGACCCGCCTGCGCAAGCCGTACCACCACGAACACGACTTCACCGACCTGGATCTGAGTCCTCGTCAGGCGGACCTCGTGGTCGTCAAGATCGGCTACCTGGAGCCCGAACTCTTCACGATGGCCGCGGACTGGAAGATGGCCCTCACCCCGGGCGGCGTCGACCAGGACCTGACCCGCCTGGGCCACCACCGCATCCGCCGCCCGATGTTTCCCTTCGACCCGGAGATGCCCGCCCCCGACCTCACGGCCCGGATCATCGCGCCGTCCGATCAGCCCCTCACGGGCCCTGACGAGTGAGCCGGCCGGGCCCGTCGGAACCCGACGCGGTGGCGATCAACTGGTCGATCAGCGCGATCAACACGTCCCGGCACGAGCCGCGTTCACGTGCGTCGCACAGCAGTACCTGCACATGGTCCGGCAGGGCCAGGGAGTCGCGGATCTCCTCGGCCGGGTAGGGGTGGCTGCCGTGGAAGCCGTTGACGCCGACGACGAAGGGGATGCGCCGGCGTTCGAAGAAGTCGATGGCGGCGAAGCTGGACTCGGGGCGGCGGACGTCGATCAGGACGACCGCGCCGAGGGCGCCGATGGCCAGGTCGTTCCACATGAACCAGAAGCGCTGCTGGCCCGGGGTGCCGAACAGGTACAGGACCAGTTCCTGGCTGATGGTGATGCGGCCGAAGTCGAGCGCCACCGTGGTGGCCGTCTTCTCCTCGATGCCGTCGAGGTCGTCGATGTGCAGGCCCGCCGAGGTCAGCGATTCCTCGGTGCGCAGCGGGACGATCTCGCTGACCGAGCCGACCATGGTGGTCTTGCCGACGCCGAACCCCCCGGCGATCAGGATCTTGACCGTGTCGGGTGCCGTCCGGGTGGTGACGTCAGAGCCGGCCAAGGCCGTCCCTCACTTTCTGCAGCAGGTCCAGATCCGGGGTCCGGGAGACGGGGTGCGGCGGGCGGGCGGTGATCCAGCCCTCCTCCAGCAGATCGCAGAGCATGATGACGACCACGCTCACCGGCAGGTCGAGCAGGGCCGCGAGCTCCGCGACCGCGATCGGCTCGACGCACCGGCGCAGGATGCGCTGGTGCTCGGGCTGTGACCGGGTGGCCCAGGTCGGCGGCGGGTCCACCGCGGTCACGGTCGTGATGAGGGTGAAGTCGGCGCGGCTGGGCGAGGTCCGCCCGCCGGTCAGCGTGAACGGCCGTACCAGCCGGCCCGCCGTGTCGCCTCCGCTCACCTCACGCGCCGGTGTCGACGGTGGGCCCGATGCCCGCCCGCGGGGCCGCGCTGAGGTGCTCGCCGATCTTCTTCACCAGCATGTTCATCTGGTACGCCACCACACCGACGTCCGCGCCCTGGCTGGTGAGCACGACCAGGTGGGCGCCCGGCCCGGCCGCGGTCAGGATCAGATAGCTGTGCGCCATCTCGATCAGCGCCTGCCGCACCGGGCCGCCGCGGAAGTCCATGGAGACGCCCTTGCTCAGGCTCATCAGCCCCGACGCGGTCGCCGCGAGGCGTTCGGCGTCGTCGCGCAGGAACCCGGTCGACTTGCTGACCACCAGCCCGTCCTCGGAGAGGACCACGGCGTGGTTCACCTCGGCGACCCGGTCCACCAGTCCGGTCAGCAGCTGGTCCAGTTGAGTGTGCGTGGCGGGAATGGGGCGTGTCATGGCGGTGTCCTTCGTCAGCTGTCGGCGGCGGGCGGAGTCGAGGTGACAGGGGTGCCGCCTGCCGGAACATGGGCACCCGGTGCCGGCGGTGGGGACGGTTCCTCCCGGTCGTACCGCTCCTCGGTGTCGTCGTCACGTGCCTGGAGCGTGCCGCGCTGGAAACCGGCGAGCGAGGACGCGGCGCGATCGGCGGTGAACTCGTCGCCGTCGACGTCCTCTTCGGCGGGCGCGGCCTCCTCGCGCAGCTCGGCGGCCAGACTGGTCTGCGGGACCCGGCGGGGGAGCGGCGTCAGCCCCTCGGCGCGGACGGCGGCCGACGGCGCACCACGTGCCGGAGCGGGACGCGGCTCCCGTACGCCCTCCGAGGGGCTCTCCTCGGCATGGCTGTGGCTCTCCTCCCGCGCGTCCGCCCGCTCCGGCGCCTCCCGCGGGGCGGGCACGCCCGGTACGTCGGACGTGCCGGGTACAGCTGGGTCCTCGGGTACTTCCTGTACGACGATGTCGTGCGGGAGCAGCACGATCGCCGTCGTGCCGCCGTACGGCGAGGGGCGCAGGGTGACCTGGATGCCGTGCTGGGTCGCGAGCCGGGCGATGACGAACATGCCCAGGCGCAGGTCGTCGGCGAGCGCCACCACGTCGAACTGCGGGGGCTGCCCCAACTGGGCGTTGATGGAGGCGTATTCCTCCTCCGACATGCCCAGGCCCCGGTCCTCGACCTCGACGGCCAGGCCCCTGGCGACCAGGGCGGCGCGGACGCCGACCGGGGCCGGTGCGGGCGAGTACACGGTCGCGTTGTCGATCAGCTCGGCCAGCAGGTGGATCACGTCGGCCACCGCGGGCGGCGCCAGGTACACGTCCTCGTCGGTGTGCACCTCCACCCGCTGGTACTCGGCGACCTCGCCGACGGCACTGCGCAGGATGTCGATCAGCGCGACCGGCTCCCGCCAGCTGCGCCGCGGTTGCTCACCGCTGATGATGACCAGGTTCTCCTCGTACCGGCGCAACTGGCTGGCCGTGGAGTCCAGTTCGTACAGGCCCTTGAGGACCGCGGGGTCGTTGTGCCGGCGCTCCAGCGTGTCCAGCTTGGTGAGCTGGAGGTTGACCAGGTTCTGGCTCTGCCGGGCGATGCCCAGGATGACCTTCTGGAACCCGCGCCGGGTGTCGGCGAGTTCGACGGCCGTGTGCACCGCCGTGCGCTGCGCCTTGTTGAACGCCCGTGCCACCTGGCCGAGTTCGTCGTCGCCGTAGTCCAGCGGCGGGGTCGCGAGGTCCGCGTCGACCGTCTCGCCCCGGTCCAGGCGGGCCACCACGTCCGGCAGCCGCTCCTCGGCCAGGCTCAGGGTCGCCTCCCGCAGACCGCGCAGCCGGCGGGAGAGCGAGCGGGTGATCCGCCAGGACATGATCACGCACAGCAGCAGCGCGACCAGGCCGCCCAGGCTCAGCGAGGCGGCGGTGATCAGCAGGCTGTCCGCCTTGTCGGAGCTGCGGTCGAGCAGCCCGGTCGTCTGACGCTGGATCAGCTTGCCGTACTCGTCGCCGACCTCGATCAGCGCGGCCCGCCACTGCTTCGCCTCGTTCGGCAGCGCCACGTTCCCGTCGGCGCCCTTGGGCCGGGCCGCGAGCACCCGGTCCTCGATGCTCTGGAGGGTCCGCCAGGCGGGGCTCTGCAGGATCTTCTCGGTCTCCGTCTTCGTGCTGCCGCGCAGCGAGGGGACGATCTGGTCCGAGACCAGCCACCGGCGGGTGTCGACGACCTTGGTGAACGCGGTCCAGGACGCGGCGTCGAAGTGCCCGGTCGGGAAGGCCAGGGTGAGCTGCGCGTCCTCCTGGGAGACCATCTCCGCCGCGTGCTCCAGCGCGACCAGCGGTCCGGCCTGCGAGGTGAGGTCGCCGTCGTCGACCTGGGAGAGCTCCTGGAAGGCGTGGATCTGGTCGTCGATGATCGAGCTGTACTGGTCGAGGGACTGCTCGGCGGTGATGTCCGTCGGCTTGTCGACCTGACCGCGGTAGTACTCCAGGCTGCCCACCGAGCCGAGGACCGAGTAGAGGCGGTCCGAGATGCGCGAGGGCGCGTTCTGGATCGCGTCGGACTGGCGGACCAGCTTGGCGACCGCCCGGTCGGTCTCCGCGCGCTGCTTGTCGAGCGCCTCCCGGGAGCCCTCCGGCGCACCCGCCAGCCACACGGCCGACAGACTGCGCTCCCGTTGCAGCGCGAGCGTCGCGTCGGTGCCCATCGCGCCGGTGGACCGGCTCAGGTCCGTCTGTCCGCGCAGCCGCAACCCCTCGGCGAACATCTGGGTCGTCGTCACGCCCCACACGGCGGCGAGCGTGACGCTCGGCACCAGGGCCAGAAGGATCAGGGAGAGACGTATGGAGCCGAGACGGCGCCGGGCACCTGTCCGTGGAGACATCGTCGTCCTAGGCGATCAGCGGGGCGGGAACGGGAAAGGGGACAAGGGGTGTTCAGGATGCTATCCGCACAAGTGACCGCACGTGGCGCAGGTCACCGAATCGGAGCCGACAACCGGAAGGGATGTGTCCGTCAGCGGGTGCCGGCGGCCGCGAGCTTCGCCACCGAGGCCACGTTGGTCTTGGTCACGAACGCCGGGCCGGTCAGTACGGGGGACACCCCGCCGCCGCTGACGTTGCCGTTGGTCTTGTACAGCCACAGCGAGTCCACCGCCAGATAGCCCTGCAGATACGGTTGTTGATCCACCGCGAACTGTACGGCGCCGCTCTGCACGGCCTTGACCAGGTCACTGTTGAGATCGAAGGTCGCGACATGGGCCCTGCTGCCCGCCGACTTCACGGACTTGACCGCGGTGAGCGCGAACTGCGCGCCGTTGGCGATGACTTCGTCGATCGTCGAGTCCTGCCGCAGCCGGGCCGTGATCATGGCCTCGGTCGCGTCGAAGTCGGTGCCCTCGACGTAGAGCATGTCCGTCTGGCCGGCGAAGGTCTTCTTCACTCCGGCGCAACGCGCCTCCAGCGCGACGTTGCCGCGCTCGTGGATGACGCACAGGGCGTGCTTGGCCTTGAGGTCGTCCAGTTTGTCGCCGACCGCCCGGCCGGCCACGCTCTCGTCCTGGCCGAAGTACTCCAGCAGCCCCACCGACTGCCAGGCGTCGATACCGGAGTTGAGGCCGACCACGGGGATGCCCGCCGCCTTCGCCTGGGCCACCGCGCCCGTCATGGCCTGCGGCTTGGCGAGGGTCAGCGCGATGCCGTCGACCTTGTCGCGCACCGCGTCCCGCACCAGTTCGGCCTGGCCCGTCGGGTCCGGGTCGCTGGCGTACGTCAGTTGGACGCCGTCCTTCGCGGCGGCGGTCTCCGCTCCCTTGCGCACCAGGTCCCAGAAGGCGTCGCCCTTGCCGCCGTGCGTGACCAGGGCGACCTTGAGCCCGGCACCCGCCTTGCCGGCGGAGTCCAGGCCGGCGTCCGACCCGCCCCCGGAGGAGCAGCCGGCCACGAGCAGCCCGACCACGGCCGCCAGAGCGGCGGCGCGGGAGAGTCTGTGGGACGCGGGGGGTGGGGGAGTGTTCATGAGGGTGCGGCACCTCGCTGTGCGCAGAGCTGGAGGAACGGCGAGAAGGAGCCTTCCGGGCGGCGCTCGCTGCGCGGTACGCCGACCGGGTGACTCTCGCTCGCCGGAGCCAATCGTGTGTGAGCACCGGTAGTCAAGTGAGCAGCCACTTGGAGTGAGTTGTCGACGCCCCATCGTGATGATGTTCCGGCCGGCGGGACAAGGTGGGTTCCAGGTGGCGGGACCATCAGGGCTTACGGGCCACGGCCCCGTACATCGCGATGTCCTTGTCGCGGATCCCGCCGTCGTCCGTGCCGTCGGGGTGCCACTTGTGGACCTGGACGATGCCCGGATCGACGAGTTCGAGCCCTGTGAAGAACTCGTTCGCTTCGGTGAAGGTGCGCAGCCGCATCGGCATGTCGCGGGCCGCGTACTCGCGGGCGACCCGGCCGACCTCGGCGGGCGCGAACTCGGCCGTGCCGATGGACATCGCGAGGTAACTGCCGGACGGGAGCGGTTCCATGAGACGGCGGACGATGCCTACGGCGTCGTGCTCGTCGAGGAGGAAGTGGACGATCGCGACGACGGTGAGGGCGACCGGCTCGGTCAGGTCGAGGGTGTCGCGGAAGGCGGGCGAGTCCAGGACGGCCGCCGGGTCGCGCATGTCCGCCTCGATGTACGCCGTGCGGCCCTCGGGGGTGCCGGCGAGCAGGTCCCGGGAGAGTTCCAGGACCAGCGGGTCGTTGTCGACGTAGACGACCCGCGACGACGGGGCCGCCGCCTGGGCGATCTCGTGGATGTTCGGCGAGGTGGGCAGGCCGGTGCCGATGTCGAGGAACTGGCGCACGCCTGCCTCCTGGGCCAGCCAGCGCACGGCGCGGTTCAGCCAGTCGCGGTTGGCGCGCATGTGGATCGGCAGGGCGGGCCACTCCCGGCACATGGCGTCGGCCGCCTCCCGGTCCGGCGGGTAGTGGTCCTTGCCGCCGAGGATGTAGTCGTAGATCCGCGCGGCGTGCGCGGTCCCGGTATCGATGCGGCCGGGCGGCGGGGCACTGTCGTCGGGCACGGCGTTCGCTCCTCTCGTCGGGGGCGGTTCTCTCGGGTACTTCGTCAACTCCCGCACATCGCAAACCACTTGAGCCTCGCCGGGCACGCGTCGGACGGGCTCGACGGGCATGCCTGAGGGGCCCTCGGCGGGGAGGGCCCGTGGAATCGCGCGACCGGCGGGCCCACGGACGTGGACCCGCAGTCGGGGAAGCGGTCGAGGGGTTACAGCTGAACGGCCGCCTTCGCCGCCCGTGCCTCTTTCCTGCGGCGCCGACGGCTGACCCGGGGTTCCTGGTCCGGGAGCCAGCCGAAGATCATGCTGGCGCCGACGACCCCGAGGAGCAGGCCGACGAAGAAGCCGCCCAGGTTCGAGGTGACCCAGCTGCCCAGGGCGGCCAGGATGCCGACGATCGAGTAGAACAGGCGCTGGGCGGGGCTGAAGAGCGTCAGCAGGCCGCACAGCACCATCAGGGCGGGCAGCAGATAGCCGGTCATGCCCTGCATGCCGATGTGCATGGCGACCTTGAGCGAGACCTTCTCGGTGACCAGGATCTCGGCGCCGCCCAGCGCGAGCAGCAGCCCGCCCAGGAACGGCCGGGCGGCCCGCCAGTCACGGAAGGCGGACCGCACGTCCTGCATCGAACGGCCCTTCATCAGCAACCCGTGTCGCTGAAGCTGAGCTTCAGGCCCGGCAGCTTGAAGACCCCCGCCGTGGTGGCGTAGTTGGTCTGCCGCAGGTTGTCGATGTGCACCGTGTCGGCCTGCTGGCTGAAGACGCCCTTCTTGCCCTGCACCCCGGCCTTGGTCAGCGTGCTGGCGTCGTTGCCGATCTCGATGTTGTTGAAGGCGGCGTTGCCGGACAGCTCGGTCGAGTCGGTGGTGAGATCGCTCGCGGTGACCTTCGTCGCGCCGGAACCCGCCTTGATGAGCAGGTTGATGCCGCCGAGGTCGACGCTCTGGCAGAGGCTGTCGAGCGTCGCGTTCTTGATCGCGGACGTGATGATCAGGACCTGACCGCCGGTGTCACCCTCGTTCGGGCTGTTCGGGATCATGTTGTCCAGATCGCCGAACTGCTCGAAGCCGGTGCCGTCGAGCGACTTGGCGGTGACCGTGAAGGGCATGCCGGAGATGGAGAACTGCACGCCCAGGGCGCCTTCGGCCGTGAGGATCGCGAGGCCGGCGGTGACCGCGACGGCGGGAACCGCCATCACGGCGGCGCGCCGCATCCGGACCCGGCCGCGTCTGGCGGGTTCGGTCGAGGAACCGCTTTCGGGGTTCTCGGGGGTGTTGTCGGCGGACGAGGCCATTTCTGCTCCCATGTGCATAGTCAGTGCGGGTTGGGCATCACGGCACGTTGTCCTGGCGCGGACAGCGGCTGCGGCGCACGCTCCTCACTGCTCCCGGTGGGCGCAAGGGCTTACTCGTACTCCGCAGTAGCCGTCGAGGAAGTTACCGGGGGTTACATTTTGTGGTCAAGGGAGTTGTGCAAAAAGAGTGTTGGTTATGTGTCATCTGTGCGTCACGGTCATGATGCGTCCCCCGCAAGGTTTTTGAACGAACGTCAACTCCCTTACTGGCTATTGACGTTGACTGACTCGCAGGTCTAGAACTGCCCCTGGCTTCCCTCGGATCCGTGGCGCCGGATCCCGCCACGCGGCACTGCCCGCGTCTCCCGGAACCCTCCTGTCCAGCACGGGCACTTCCCCCCTGGGCCCGTGTCGGACGCTCTCCCCGCCCGGCCCCGCCGACGGCCCTCCCCACGGGTCTTCGGCGGGACACCGGCCGGTCGTCGTCGCCGGTCCGTTGCGTACGGAGAAGGCGTAACGGGCCGGCGTCGACGGACGCCCGTCGGCGTCCGCCCATCCCCCTGATCCCGAGGCAGCTCCCTCGATCTCCGAGGAAGCTCCCTCGGTCCCCCCAACCCCTTGAGCCCCACTCATGGAAAGAGGCACGCCCGCATGCGCACTCGCACCCTCATCACCCTCGTCGGAGCCGTCGCCGCCCTCTCGATCCCGGCGGCCGTCGTGCCCGCCTCGGCGGCCGACACCCCCGTGCTGACCACCGGCTCCCTCGGCGGCACCCCCGTCGCGGTCGGCGACGTGCTGACCGCGCCGCTCGCCAGCGGCACCACCGCCACGCTCTACTCCAGCGCGACCGGCACCAGCGGCATCAAGTGCACCTCGTCGCAGCTCACCGCCACCGTCACCGACAACCCGACGGCGCCCGGCACGGCCACCGAGTCGGCCACCGCGCAGACCTTCGCCACCAGCAGCTGCACCAGCAACGTCCTGGGCGTGCTCGGCGTCAGCAGCATCACGGTCGACAACCTGCCCTACAGCACCACCGTGGCCTCGGACGGCACCCTGACCGTGACCCCGGCCAGCGGCTCCGCCATCCAGACCACGGTCAAGCTGACCACCCTGCTGGGCAGCATCACCTGCGTCTACCAGGCCCCGAGCCTGACCGGCACGACGAGCAACACCGACGCCAGCATCGCCTTCGCCAACCAGGCGTTCACCAAGACGTCGGGCTCGTCGCTCTGCTTCAGCGCCGGCTACTTCACCGCCAAGTACGCCCCGGTCACCTCCAACGGCGCGACCGTCTACGTCAACTGACGGTCCGTCAATGATCCTGCGCCGGCGCTGACTTCAGCGTCGGCGCAGGCGCAGCGCCAGGGCGACGCCGCCGGTGAGCACCAGCACGGCGGCGGCGCCGCCCGCCATCATGGGCGCGGACGGGCTCGAATCGGCGGTGGGCGTGGAGGCGAGCGGGGTGCTGTCGGGCGTCGACGCGGCCGGAGAATCCGCGGCCGTCGGCGTGGGACTCGCCTGCGCGGGACGCTGACTGGCCGTAGGTGAAGGGGACTTGCTCGCGGGCTTCTTCGTGCTCTGCCCGCTGCCTCCGGTCGACGACGTGGCCTTCGTGCCCGTACCGCCGGACTTCGCCGCCGGGAACACCACGTCGGAGCAGGAGTAGTAGGTGTCCGACGTGCTGGTGTTCTGCCAGATCGTGTACAGGACGTGATGTCCCGTCCGGTCCGCCGGGAGCTTCGCGGTGATGCGGTAGGCGCCGTTCGTCAGCGCCGGGTCGGTGACCGCGGCGAAGGGCTGGTCCGGGATCTCGGACCACGTCAGCGGCTTGGCCGGGTCGTAACCGGGCTTGGTCAGATACAGCTTGAAGGTTCCGGTGTGCGGGATGGTCGAGGCGTACTTCATCGTCATCGTCGCGCCGGGCTTCAGCTGCGTCGACGGCCAGTCGGCGCGGGTCAGGTCGAGCCCCTTGTAGGCGGGCAGGTTGCCGCTGCACAGCTTGCCGTCCGGAATCGTCTGCCGGTCCCGCCCGTTGACGTCCGCCACCCGCAGGTTGTCCCACAGGGTGAAGGGCGCGCCGTTCGCGGCGATCGCCGCCCGGCAGGCCGAGGTGCCCGTCGAACCGCCGTCCGGGGAGCAGGCGTACACCCGGCTGACCGGATCCGTCGGGGCGCCGTGCGCCTGCGCGGGTCCGGCCGCCCACAGGGGCAGCAGGAACGGGGTCACGAGGGCTGCCGCGAGTGCGGTGCGGTGTGCGGTCATCCGGGACATCCGGAACGTCTCCTCGGCCGGCGCGGTAACGGGGTACTCCCGTGGAGTACGGGAGAAGGGGGCGGCGCGTTCATCGTGTGACACCGGGCGCGAAGGCGGGTGATACCGGTCGGCGAGGCGAGGGGCGGAAGTCGATCCGCTCAACGGGGACGACGGTCGGGAGCCGATCCACGCCGCATTGAAAACCAACCGGTCGCCTCGTACTCTTGGCGGTCAACGACTTGGGAACCTGTCCGTCCGGTTTGTCGGCGACGAGTACCACGGTGACACGTGTCGCCGAACCCCGGCGGACGAACCGCCCGGCCAGGCCGGCGATCTCGAGGTGCGCAGGTCGGGGCCGCAGTACGGTGAGCTATGGTGTACGGGGAGTGAAGAACAAACGGCATGACCCGTTCTTTCCAGTCCCAGGAGTGTTCAGTCGATGCCGAGGCAGTTACGCGCCGAGCAGACCCGAGCGACGATCATCGCAGCCGCCGCCGACCTGTTCGACCGGCACGGCTATGAATCGACCAGCCTCAGCGACATCGTCGAACACGCCCAAGTCACCAAGGGCGCCCTCTACTTCCACTTCGCCGCGAAGGAAGACCTCGCGCACGCCATCATGGAGCTCCAGTCCAGGGTCTCGCGCGAGGTGGCGAGCGACCTGGAGGGCCGGGGCTACTCGTCCCTCGAAGCCCTGATCCGCTTCACGTTCGGCGTCGCGCGCCTGTCCGTGGAGGACCCCGTCCCGCGCGCCGGACTCCGGCTCGCCACCGGGGTCGTCGCGATGCCGCCGCCCCTCACGCACCCCTTCACCGAGTGGCGCGACCTGGCCGCCCGCAAGCTGCACGGCGCGGTCAAGGAGTCCGACGTCCACCCGGACATCGACATCGAGGCCGTCGCCCACGCCCTCGTCAGCTGGTTCGTCGGCACCCGCGTGGTCGGCCGCTCCCTCGAACCCGTCGCCCGCCAGCCCCGCCGGGTCGCCGAGATGTGGCACGTGATGATCCGCGGCCTGGTCCCGGTCACCCGCCGCGCCCGCTATCTGAGCCTCGCCTCGCGCCTGGAGCGGGAGATCCGCCCCGCCTGACCCGCGCGATACGGTGAGGCGCATGCCCCACACCCCGTCCGCGCCCGTGCTCCTGGCCGACGAACCCGGATCGTTCCCGCACAGCGTGCTCGCCGAGCGCCACCCCGCGATCATCCGGCAGGTGCGAGAGGCCTTCCCGTACGGCCCCGCACAGCACCGCGCGCTCGACGCGCTCCTGGAGAGCTGCACCAAGGGCGTCATCGAACCCCTCCCCGCCGACGCATCCGACCTGGACCGCTGGACGGCCTGGGGGCTGCCCGAGTACGTCGGCCGGTCCTGGTTCGACGTGCCGTGGCTGTGGTCGGAGAGCTGGTTCTACCGCCAACTCCTCGACGCCGTCGGCTACTTCACCCCAGGCCCCTGGCAGGGCATCGACCCGTTCCGCCCCTTCAAGCTGGCCGAGCTGGACGGCCCGGAGACGGACGAGGAACTCGCCGCCCTCGACGACCTCGCGGACCGGCCGGCCGACGAGCGCGGGCGAGCCCTGCTGCACGGCTCGCTCTGGGGCAACCGCGCCGACCTCGGGTTCCGTCTCTCCGACGCGAGCGCGGCCGACGCCGAGGTCGCCCCCGCACTGGTCGCCGACGACAGCGACACCTTCTGGTCGCTGCTCCCGCCCGGCGGCACCGGCACCCTGCACCTGATCGCCGACAACGCGGGCCGCGAACTCATCCCCGACCTCCTGCTCATCGCCCACCTCCTCGAGGAGCGGCGCGTAGGGGGAGCCGTCCTGCACCTCAAGCCGTACCCGTACTACGTCTCCGACGCCACGACCACCGACTTCGTCGACGCCCTGCGCAGGCTGACCGGCGCGAGCGGCGCCGCCGCCGTATACGGCCGCACCCTGTGGTCCGCGACGGCCGACGGCACCCTCACCGTCCGCGCCCACCCCTTCGCCGCCGCGCCCCTGCCGTTCTCGGCACTTCCCGACGACCTGCGCGCCGAACTGGCCGGCGCCGAGCTGACCGTGGTCAAGGGCGACCTCAACTACCGCCGCCTGGTGGGCGATCGCCGCTGGCCGCCGACCACCCCCTTCCCGGACGTCACCGCCTACTTCCCCGGCCCGGTCGCCGCCCTGCGCACCCTCAAGTCCGACGTCATCACCGGCCTGACCGCCGACACGGAGGCCGCGCTGGTGGCGGCCGAAGGTCAGCGCTGGCGGACCGGCGGCACCCACGCGCTGCTCCAGGTGCGCGTCTGACGTCACGTCAGCAGGCCCTGGGGGAACGCGTATGCGACCGAGATGACGTGGTGTGCGGGCTCAGGTCGCAGAATCCGCACGGGCGCGGACGCAGCCTCTAGCGTGGTCGGTTCAGGAACCGGCACCGCGCACCGAGGGAGTACCGAACGACATGCTGCGTATCGGAGTGGCACCGCACCGCCTGTGGCCCGCGCGGGAGGAGGAGGTCGACGGGGTCCTGGCGACCGCCCGCACGGCCGAGGAACTGGGCTTCGACCACGTCTTCGCGAGCGGCCACGCACTGGCGGGCGACTCCGGCGTGACCCCGGACCCGTTGGTGACGCTGGCCGCCGTGGCCGGGGCCACCGAGCGCATCGGCCTGGTCACCAGCATCCTCGTCCTGCCGCTCTACAACACGATCGTCCTCGCCCACCAGGCCGCCACCCTCGACCGGCTCTCCGGCGGCCGGTTCACCCTGGGCGTCGGCACCGGCTGGGACGCGTCCGAGTTCGCGGCCGTCGGCGTCCCGTTCGCCGGACGGGGCCGCCGCATGGACGAACAGCTGGGCACCGTACGGAAGTTGTGGCGCGGTGAGGGCGAGCCGCGGCTCGGGGTGCTGCCGCGCACCGAGGGCGGGCCGCAGGTGTGGGTCGGCGGAGGAAGCGACGCGGCGCTGCGCAGGGCGCTGCGGTACGGCGACGCCTGGCACGGGGCCGGGCTCGACGCCGCCGGACTGACCGCCGTACGGGAGCGTCTCGACGGCCTCGCCAAGGGGACCGGGCGCGATCCGGGGACGCTCGCGCTGACCACGGGCGCCTTCCTGGTGCCGCCGGGCTTCGCGCCGGCCGTCCCGATGCCCGGCCGGCCGCTGGGCGGCGCGGACCCGAGCGCCGAGAGCGTGCGCGACGAACTCGGCGCGCTGGCCGAGGCCGGGCTCGCCGCCTGCTCGCTGTGGCTGCTGGTCGCCACCGACGAACTGCCGGACGCGCTCGGCTGGGTGGCCGACGAGATCCTTCCGCACTTCGCCAAGGACTGACGTCACCGCAGAAGCGGCACGCGCGCGTGGAGGCCGCACGCGCGCGTGAAGGTGGACGTGCGCGTGAAGGCGGACGCGCGCGTGAACGTGACCGCCACAAGAGGGCACCACCGCACCGGACTTCGCCCCTGATTCACGCGATGGTGTGATCATGTGCCGCCGTGCGGATGCCCCCGGAGGGGCGCGGGTAGGGCCCCGGCCATGACGCAGCAGCCCTTTGAACTCCCGCACTTCTACATGCCGTATCCCGCGCGGCTCAACCCGCATGTCGACGAGGCGCGCGCTCACTCGACCGCGTGGGCGCGCGAGATGGGCATGCTGGAGGGGTCCGGGGTCTGGGAACAGTCCGACCTCGACGCGCACGACTACGGCCTGCTGTGCGCCTACACCCATCCCGAGTGCGACGGTCCCGCCCTTTCGCTGATCACCGACTGGTACGTGTGGGTCTTCTTCTTCGACGACCACTTCCTGGAGATCTTCAAGCGCACCCAGGACCGCGCCGGCGGCAAGGCCTACCTGGACCGGCTCCCGCTGTTCATGCCGATGGACCTGTCGACGCCGATGCCCGAGCCGCAGAACCCGGTCGAGGCCGGCCTCGCCGACCTGTGGACGCGGACGGTGCCGGCCATGTCCGAGGAGTGGCGGCGCCGTTTCTCGATCGCCACCGAGCACCTCCTCAACGAGTCCCTGTGGGAGCTGTCCAACATCAACGAGGGCCGGATCGCCAACCCGGTCGAGTACATCGAGATGCGCCGCAAGGTGGGCGGGGCGCCCTGGTCGGCGGGGCTGGTGGAGTACGCGACCGCCGAGGTGCCCGCCGCCGTCGCCGGAGCCAGGCCGCTGCGGGTGCTGATGGAGACGTTCTCCGACGCGGTGCACCTGCGCAACGACCTGTTCTCCTACCAGCGCGAGGTCGAGGACGAGGGCGAGCTGAGCAACGGCGTGCTCGTCCTGGAGACGTTCTTCGGCTGCACCACCCAGGAGGCCGCCGAGATCGTCAACGACGTACTGACCTCACGTCTGCACCAGTTCGAGCACACCGCGCTCACCGAGGTGCCCGCCGTGGCCCTGGAGAAAGGTCTCACCCCGGTCGAGGTGGCCGCGGTCGCCAAGTACACGCAGGGCCTTCAGGACTGGCAGTCCGGCGGCCACGAATGGCACATGCGCTCCAGCCGCTACATGAACGCACGCGCGCGTGCCACCACCCCCTGGCAGGCCCCGACCGGCCCCGGCACCTCCGCCGTCGACGTCGGCGCGCTGCTCGCGTCGGCCGGCGCCGAGCGGCTGCGCGCGTACACGCACCTGCCGTACCAGAAGGTCGGCCCGTCCCTGCTGCCCGACTTCCACATGCCCTTCGAGGTCGAGCTGAACCCGCACCTGGACGCCGCCCGGCCCCGGCTCACCGCGTGGATGCACGCCATGGGCATGCTGGAGGAGGGCGTGTGGGACGAGGACCGGCTCGCCGCCGCCGACCTGCCGTTGTGCGCGGCGGGCCTCGACCCGGACGCCTCGGCCGACTCCCTCGACCTCAGCTCGGGCTGGCTCGCCTGGGGGACCTACGGCGACGACTACTACCCGCTCGTCTTCGGCCACCGCCGTGACCTGGCCGCCGCCCGGCTGACCACCCTGCGCCTGTCGGACTGCATGCCCGTCGACGGGGAGGCGGTCCCGGTCCCGCTGAACGGCATGGAGCGCGGTCTGATCGACCTGTGGGCGCGCACCACGGCACAGATGTCTCCCGCGCAGCGGCGCACCGTCAAGGACGCGGTCGACAAGATGACCGAGAGCTGGGTGTGGGAGCTGTCCAACCAGATCCAGAACCGCATCCCCGACCCGGTCGACTACCTGGAGATGCGCCGCTCCACCTTCGGCTCCGACCTCACCGCGGGCCTGTGCCGCATGGGCCACGGCCCCGCCGTGCCGCCCGAGGTCTACCTCAGCGGGCCCGTCCGGTCCCTGGAGAACGCGGCCTTCGACTACGCGTGCCTGGTCAACGACGTCTTCTCGTACCAGAAGGAGATCGAGTACGAGGGCGAGATCCACAACGCGATCCTCGTCGTGCAGAACTTCTTCGGCATCGACTACCCGACCGCGCTCTCCGTCGTCCACGACCTGATGACCCAGCGCATGGAACAGTTCCAGCACGTCGCCGAGCACGAACTGCCGGTCATGTACGACGACTTCGACCTCACCGAGGAAGCGCGCGAGGTCATGGAGGGCTATGTGGCGGACCTGCGGAACTGGCTCGCCGGGATCCTCAACTGGCATCGGAAGGTGGACCGTTACAAGGCGGAGTACCTGGCCCGGCGCACGCACACCTTCCTGCCGGACCAGGTGCCGGCGCCGGTGTCGACGGTGATGTCGACGGGAGTGCCGACGGGGGTGTCGCTGCCGGTCGGCTGATGACACCGACCCGTCTTTCCCGGGTCAGTCTCACTCTTTCGTGGCATGTCGGGCGCCGGTGCCCCGGGTAGATCCCTTCCGGAGGCCGAACCACGGAGGCGATCCATGGCACAGACCGCGTTGCGTCCCAAGCCCATGCCCGGCCAGGAGCCAGGCGGCGGCGCCCCGACCGACCCCGCCCGGCGCCCGCATGCCGCGCGCCGGCGCGGGCGACGGGTCAGGGCCCTGCTGTTCGCCCTGTTCGTCGGCACGGTCCTGGTGCTGTCCGGGGTCGGCCTCGGCACCGTCGGCGCCACGGTGATCGGCATGAGCAAACTCGCCGACATGCAGCGCGAGGCGGCCCAGCAGGGGCCGAGGTCCCAGGCGGGCGCGGCCCCTTCCCACCCTGCGTCGAAGGCGACGCCGGGCTCCTCGGCCGCCTCGGGCTCGTCGTCGACCCCGGCACCGGCCACCCCTGCCGCCACCCTCGGCGTCGAGGCCGTGGACGCCGAGAAGACCGGCGCCCTGGTCGTCGGCGTCCACGTGCCGGGCCCCGGCTACACGGCGGGCCTGGTCCGCGGCGACGTACTCCTCAACCTCGACAAGACCCGCATCGACTCGGCGGCCGACCTCGCCCGCGCCGTCGCCGACGCCCGTCCCGGCCATGAGGTGACTCTGACGGTCCGTCATCAGAGCGGCAACTACCAGCAGTTGACGGCCGTACCCGGCATCGTGACCTGACCGCCCGGCGGCGGGAAACAGGAGGGGCCGGGCCGCCGGGCACGGCCGGCCGGGAAATCCGGTGGCCCAACCCCCGGACGCGGGCCACGATGAGCGCCATGCTGAGCACCCTTCTCGCCTTCCTCGGCGCCTGCACGCTCATCGCGGCCTCACCGGGCCCCAGCACCGTGCTGATCATCAAGCAGTCCCTGCGCAGCCGACGCTCCGGCTTCCTCACCGTGCTCGGGAACGAGACCGGCGTCTTCGTCTGGGGCGTCGTCGCCGCCTTCGGCCTGAGCGCCCTGCTCGCGGCCTCCCAGATGGCCTACGACGTGATGCGGATCGTCGGCGCGGTCGTCCTGGTCGGCTTCGGCGTCCAGGCCCTTCGCCAGGCGCGCCGGGCGAAGGGAACGGCACAGGGGACGACGGAGGACGAGTCGTCGGACGCGGCGGGGGAGAGCGGCCGGGCCGCCTACCGGCGCGGGCTGCTGCTCAACCTCGCCAACCCCAAGGCGGCCGTCTTCGCCCTCTCCTTCCTGCCGCAGTTCGTGCCCCAGGGCGCCCCGCACCTGCTCACGACGGTCGGCCTGGCCGCGCTCTGGGCGGTCTACGAGGTCGGCTACTACGGCCTGTACGTGTGGTTCGTGGGGCGCCTGCGGACCGTCCTGTCGCGTGCGGGAGTGCGCCGGCGTCTGGAGCAGGTCTCCGGCGGTGTGCTGGTGCTCCTCGGCGTCCGCCTCGCCCTGGAAGGCTGACGGCGGGTCCGTCGGGCGGGTACGAGACCCGCGAACCGGCTCGCGCGACCCCTTGTGTCCGGGCAGGATGCTCCCCGTAGGCCCCAGTGGTTCCCGCATCCGTCCAGGGAGGCCCGGATGACCGGCAGTACGCCCGCGCCCTTCACCGCCGACGACTACCGAGCCCGCATGGAGCGCGCCGCCCGGGCCGCGGCCGAGGCCGGTCTCGCCGGGCTCCTGGTGGCCCCCGGGCCCGACCTCGTGTGGCTCACCGGTTACGCGCCCACGGCGATCACGGAACGCCTCACGCTGCTGGTCCTCGCCCCGGGCCGGGCCCCCGTCCTCGTCGTGCCCACCCTGGAGGCCCCGGACGCCGCCAACGCCCCGGGCGCGCCCGCGCTGAACCTGCGCGACTGGACCGACGGCAAGGACCCTTACGCCGCCACCGCAGCCCTGCTCGACTCCACCGGCCGCTTCGGCGTCAGCGACAACGCCTGGGCGCTGCACCTGCTCGGCCTCCAGCGGACCCTGCCCGGCACCGCGTACGCCGCCCTCAGCGAGGCCCTGCCGATGCTGCGGGCCGTCAAGGACGCGGCGGAGCTGGACCTGATGGCAGCCGCGGGCGCGGCTGCGGACGCAACGTTCGAGGAGATCCGGAAGGTTCCCTTCGGCGGCCGCAAGGAGTCCGAGGTCAGTGCCGACCTCGCGGACCTGCTGCGCCGCTTCGGCCACTCCCAGGTCGACTTCACCATCGTCGCCTCGGGCCCCAACGGCGCCAACCCGCACCACGAGGTCGGCGAGCGCGTCATCGAGCGGGGCGACATGGTCGTCCTCGACTTCGGCGGCCTCAAGGACGGCTACGGCTCCGACACCTCCCGCACGGTCCACGTCGGCGAACCCACCGAGGAGGAGCGCCGGGTGCACGACCTCGTGCGCGCGGCCCAGGAGGCGGGCTTCCGGGCGGTGCGTCCCGGCGTCGCCTGCCAGGAGGTCGACCGGGCGGCCCGCGCGGTCATCGTGGACGCCGGGTACGGCGAGTACTTCATCCACCGCACCGGGCACGGCATCGGCGTCACCACGCACGAGCCGCCGTACATGATCGAGGGCGAACAGCAGCCCCTCGTACCCGGGATGTGCTTCTCCGTGGAGCCCGGCGTCTATCTGCCGGGCCGGTTCGGCGTGCGCATCGAGGACATCGTCACGGTCACCGAGGACGGCGGCCGTCGGCTCAACAACACCGATCGCGAACTGGTCGTGGTGGACTGACCGGCCGCATGGACACCCCCAGCACACCCCCGAGCGACAACGGCGCGACCATGACCCAGGCACCGACACCCACCGCGGACACCGTCCGCCGACTGGTCCGTTCCCTGCTCAAGGACGGCACCGACAGCGGCACGGGCCCCGCCGTGCGGCCCGTCGCCGAGAGCGGCGAGCACTCCACCTGGTGGGTCGGCACCCGCCATGTGCTGCGGCTGGCCCCCGACCGCGAGGCCACCGTCCGCCAGCGCCGCGAACTGCGCCTGCGCGACCTCGTACGCCCGCATCTGCCCGTGGCGGTGCCGACCAGCGTGGCGCACGGTGAGTGGTCGCCCGGGCTGACGTACACGCTCGACACCCTGGTACCCGGCGGCACGGCGGGCGAGCACGACGTGTCCGCCGTCGGCGAGGCCGACCTCGCTGGGCTGCTGACGGGGCTGCGTGAGGTGCCCGCGCGGCAGGCCGAGGTGTTCGGGGTGCCGAGGGTCGCGCCGCGTTCCCTGGAGGCGCTGCGCCGGATGGCGGTGCAGGACGCCGAACGCCTGGGCGCCGCCGACGAGTTCGACCCGGCACGGCTGCACCAGCTGCCCTCGCAGGCCGCCGTCCAGCTGGCCGCGGCCCAGCACGGCGGAGCGGTCCTCGTGCACCACGCCCTCAAGGGCGAGCACCTCGTGGTCAGCGCCGACGGCCGGGTGCGCGGTGTCCTCGACTGGACCGACGCGGCCCTCGGCGACCCCGCCGAGGACATCGCCGGACTCGCCGTCGCCGTCGGCTCACCCGCCGCCGTCCGCGCCGCCACCCTCGCCGGCTACGGCGCCCGCCCCTGTCTGCGCGGTCTGTGGCTCGCCCGCTGCGACACGGTGATCCGCCTCGCCGCCGCCCTGAAGGCGCACGACACCGACTCCCTGCCCCTGCTCGCGCTGCAACTCCGGCACGCCTGGGAGGCGATCCTGCTGGAGCGGGTCACGGAGCTGCGGGAGGACGGCTCGGACGGCGAGCTCTGAGGCCCCGGCACCCGGCCCTGCGGCCTCCCGGCGTCTCGCCGCCGCTACCCCTGGAGCAGCACCACGGCCGACTCCCCGGGCACGTTCAGCACCCCGTCCGCGCCCGGTGCCTCCACCGGCTCCCACGCGGCGAGCACGCGCGCCTGGCGTGGGCCCAGGGGGATCGCGGCGGGCTCCTTGGCGAGGTTCACGGCCACCCGGACGTCCCCGCGCCGGAAGGCGAGCCAGCGCTCGCCCTCGTCGTACGCGACCTTGGTGTCGGCGAGGTCGGGGTCGGTGAGGTCGGGCTGCTCCCGGCGCAGCGCGAGCAGGCGGCGGTACCAGGCAAGTACGCGCGCGTGGGGCTCGTCGTCGAGTTCGCTCCAGTCGAGGACGGAGCGGTCGCGGGTCGCCGGGTCCTGCGGGTCGGGCACGTCCTCCTCGGCCCACCCGTGCGGTGTGAACTCCCGCCGCCTGCCCCGCCGTACGGCGTCCGCGAGCTCGGGGTCGGTGTGGTCGGTGAAGAACTGCCAGGGCGTGCCGGCCGCCCACTCCTCACCCATGAACAGCATCGGTGTGAAGGGCGCCGTCAGCGTGAGTGCGGCCGCGCAGGCCAGCAGGCCGGGGGAGAGGCCGGCGGACAGGCGGTCGCCCTGGGCGCGGTTGCCGACCTGGTCGTGCGTCTGGCTGTAGCCCAGCAGGCGGTGCGCCGCCACGCGCACGCGGTCCAGGGGGCGGCCGTGGTGGCGGCCGCGGAAGCTGGACCAGGTGTTGTCGTGGAAGTAGCCGCCGGTGAGCGTCTTGGCCACCGCGGCCAGCGGGGCGCGCGCGAAGTCGGCGTAGTAGCCCTGCGATTCACCGGTCAGCGCGGTGTGCAGGGAGTGGTGGAAGTCGTCGTTCCACTGCGCGTGCAGCCCGAGGCCGCCCTCCGCGCGCGAAGTGATCAGCCGCGGGTCGTTCAGGTCGGTCTCGGCGATCAGGAACAGCGGCCGGCCGAGGTCGACGGCGAGGGCGTCGACGGCCGTGGACAGCTCCTCCAGGAAGTGCAGCGCGCGCGTGTCCGCCAGCGCGTGCACCGCGTCCAGGCGCAGCCCGTCGATGCGGTGGTCGCGCAGCCAGGACAGGGCGCTGCCCAGCAGATAGGCCCGCACCTCGTCGGAGCCCGGCGCGTCCAGGTTCACGGCCGAACCCCACGGTGTGTGGTGGGTGTCCGTGAAGTACGGCCCGAACGCCGGCAGGTAGTTGCCGGAAGGGCCGAGGTGATTGTGCACGACGTCCAGGACGACGCCCAGGCCCAGATCGTGCGCCCGGTCGACGAACCGTTTCAGCGCCTCGGGTCCGCCGTACGGCTCGTGCACCGCCCACAGCGAGACGCCCTCGTAGCCCCAGCCGTGTCTGCCGGGGAAGGGGCACAGGGGCATCAACTCGACGTGGGTGACGCCGAGTTCGGCGAGATGCCCGAGACGCTCGGCCGCCGCGTCCAGGGTGCCCTCGGGCGTGTACGTGCCCACGTGCAGCTCGTACAGGACCGCGCCCGGCAGCGGCCGTCCGGCCCACTCGACGCGCCACTCGTAGCGCCCCTGGTCGACGACCGCGCTCAGCCCGTCGGGGCCGTCCGGCTGCCGGCGCGAACGCGGGTCCGGCAGCACCGGGCCGTCGTCAAGGGCGAATCCGTAGCGCGTGCCGTCCCGCGCCTCCGCCTCACCCCGCCACCAGCCCTCGCGCCCCGGATCGCGCTCCAACGCGCGCGTGGTGTCGTCGCAATGGAGCGTCACACGGTCGGCCTGCGGTGCCCACACCTCGAACTGCACGGACGGTTCCCCTTCGTCTGCTCACCGGGATGTAGCCACACCATCGTGCTTCAAACGCGATCAATCCGCTTTTGGATCCGCCCTTTTGTGGTGGGTGTCGTCAGGTACGCACGCGTGGTGACCGTTTTCTCGTTTTCTGGACACCCGGAGTTCGCTGCCCGACAATCACGAACGTGACGTCGTCCTTCGAGTTCAACACGTACCCCGCGCGGCTGTCCGACGCGGAGCGCGACAAGGCGCTGAAGGTGCTCCGTGACGGCGTCGCCATGGGACGGCTGTCGCACGACACGTTCATCCGCCGGATGGAGGTGGCGCTGGCCGCCCGCCGCTCCGACGAACTGGCCGCGCTCACCGCCGACCTGCCCACCGAGAGCCGGGTCTCGCGCCTGGTGTTCGGCACCGTGGAGGCCGTCTCCGGCTTCACCGTACGGCTGCGCAGGGCCTGGCAGGCCGAGCGGCTGCCCAAGCTGCTGCTGCCCCACCCGGCGAGCGGCTACCCGCTGCGCATCGGCCGCGACCCGGCGAACGGGCTGCGCCTGACCCACGAGACGGTCTCCCGGGTGCACGCCGAACTGAGCCGGCAGGGCGGCATGTGGGTGCTGCGGGACCTCGGCTCGACCAACGGCACGACGGTGAACGGACGGCGCGTCATCGGCGCGGCCGTCGTCCGCGAGGGCGACCAGATCGGGTTCGGACGGATGACGTACCGGCTCGCCGTCGACTGAACGCTTCCGCGCCGCTTCGACGAGCTTCGGCCGCGGACGCCCGGCCGTGGACTTCCCGACCGCCGACTTCCGGCCATCATTGGCCTGAGCATGACAGGCTGTTGATCTGTTGCGGAGGGCCGAATCCCTTTCCCGGCAGCGGTGTTGACGTACCTCCCCGGCCGTGACTGACTGTGCGTACACCATGCACATCCGGTGAATCGGCGGTACCACTATGTGGAGGTGTGCCCTGGTACCCCTCCTCCGCTACCCGACCGTCGACGAACTCGGCGCGCGGGCGGCGGCTCTGGTCGCCCGGCGTCCCCAGGACGCCCGGCTGCGCAGGGTAGGCACCTCGCGCGCGGGCACCCCCCTGTGGCTCCTTTCCGTCGGACACGGCGTCAGACAGGCCCTCGTCGTCGCCGGACCGCACGCCAACGAACCCGTCGGCGGCGCCACCGTGCTGCGGCTCGCCGAACGCGCCCTCGCCGACCCCCGGCTCACCGAGGGCGCCGACGCCACCTGGAACCTGCTGCTCTGCCTCGACCCCGACGGACTACGCCGCAACGAGGGCTGGCTGCCGGGCCCGTACACGCTGGGCCGGTACTTCCGGAACTTCTTCCGGCCCGGCTTCATGGAACAGCCCGAATGGCTGCCCGACGGCGCGGCCGGCGCCGTACTGCCGGAGACCCGCACCCTCCTCGACCTCCAGGACGAACTGCGGCCCTTTCTGCAGTGCTCCCTGCACGGCGTCGACGTCGGCGGCGGCTTCGTCGAGCTCACCCACGACCTGCCCGGCCTCGCCCGCCGCGTCGCCCACACCGCGGCCCGCCTCGGCGTACCGCGCGAACTGGGCCCGTACGACACCCTGTACTGGCCCAGCCTCGGGCCGGCCGTCTACCGCATCCCGCCGCCGCAGCGCGGCGACCTGGCCGCGGCCATCACCGAGGCGGCCGTCGAGTCGACCTGGTTCCACCCCTACCGGCACGGGACCGTGACGGCGGTCGTCGAGGCGCCCATGTGGGCCGTCGACGCCGTGGCCGACGGTTCGCCGCCCGCCGACGGGGCCGCCGTCCTGCGCACGGTCAGCCACACCCTGCGCCACGACGCCCGGCGCCTCGCCGACCTCCTCGCACGCATCCGCCCGCACCTCGCGGGCGTGCCGGACGCGGCGCGCCTGCTCGCCCCGGTGGACGACTATTTACTGGTCTGCCCCGGCCTCGCCGACACCTGGGACCCCGACATCGCCGCCGGCGCGCGCCCGTTGCCGCCGCTCAGCACCGCCCACCTGGCCGCCCTGCGCATCGCCGGACGGCGCCTGGCGCTGCGCACCGCCGGACTGCTGCACCAGCTCGTGACGCGGGCGGGCCGCGACCAGGCCCGGGTGCGGGCGGACCTCGACCGCCTGATCGACGAGTGGTGCGCCGACTACCGGGACGGCTGCGGCGCGCGGTGGATCCCGGTCTCGCGCCAGGTCGAGTACCAGTCGCGGGTCGTGCTCGCGGCGTTCGAACTCGCCGGGCGGCACGCGTCCGCGCGCTCCCGTTCGGGTGAGCCGGGGTGGGGTTCCGAGGCCGCCGTGCCGATGCATCGGGAATGACTGCATCTGCTTCGACCGCGACCCGGGGAGGGCTGTTGTCGGCCGCCCTCCTGCTCCTCTCCTGTGCGGCCCCCGCGGTGGCGGCGCCCACGGACGCCTTCCCCGGCAACCACCTCTACCTCACCGTCACCAAGGGCGACGCCCGCTCCAGCGACACCCGCGGCACCCTGCTGCTGTGCGACCCGCCCCAGGGCCACCACCACGCGGCCGAGGCCTGCGCCGAACTCGCGGCGGCGGACGGCGACATCGCCGCGATCCCGGCCAAGGACGTGTTCTGCTCGATGGTCTACGCACCGGTCAGCGTGCACGCGCGCGGGGAGTGGCGGGGCCGCCCGGTCGAGTACGCGCAGACCTTCTCCAACTCGTGCGTGCTGGCGGCCCGGACCGGATCGGTGTTCGCGCTCGACGGCTGAGGACAGGAGACGGGGGTACGGCGACGAGCTGTACGCGTGCGTGCCTCACTCGGCCCGCTCGCGCGCGTACAGCGCCGCCGCCACGACCGTGCGGGACTGGTGCTCGACCTGGTGCTCCAGCGGGACCCAGCGGGCGCGGAAGCGGTCCGCGAAGGCGTCGCTCCACATCGCCACGAGCCGGTCCAGGCGCGCTGCCGCGAGGTCGTCGGTCTCCCGCAGGACCCGCAGCAGCATGGCGGCCGCGCGCAGCGGCAGCCGCCGGGCGAAGGCGTCCACGCTGCCGACGTACGCCATCGTGTTGTCGGCGGGCGGTGTGTGCATCCAGTCCGCGGCCAGGCCCGGTATCAGCTCCAGCGCCCACCTGGCGGCGCGCAGCAGCGGCCCGTCGACGCCCGCAAGGCGCGGCAGCGCCTCGGTGAGCGTCCGGTCGACCTCCGTGCCGTCCCGCAGCAGCCGGCGCGCCAGTTGACGGATCGCCGCGGCCGGCGCGGGATGCGGGGCCGCGTCGTCCACCAGGTCGCTCGCCCACATCGGCACCTCCACCACCGCGGTCAGGCCGCCGTAGCGATGGGCGTGGTACCAGGTGCTGTGGCGTGCGTCGTCCGGCATGCTCGGGTACGCGGCGCCCGCGCCGGGCGAGGGCATAACATGCACCCCGGGCCCGGACGCCGACCAGCCGGCCGCGTCCGAGGCGCCGGTCTCCACCGGGATGTGCAGCTCCGCCGCGGACTTCGCGAACGGCTCGGCAAGTCCGGGCAGGTCCTTGGTCAACTGCACCCAGCTGCCGCCCAGATCGGTGCCGTGCAGGGTCACCTGGAGGTAGGGGCGCAGTTCGTCGATGACCCGGGTCAGCGTCCGGGTCTCGGGCGGCAGCCGGTCCGGCGGCAGCACCGAGGGCGCCCACTCCGGCTGTTCCTCGGCGGCCGGCCGGAAGAAACCGCGGTGGTACTCGTACAGGCTGCGCGGTGCCGGTGTGACGTGCAGGCTCGCCCCGTCGGGGTCCGCGCAGAGCAGGAAGTGCCAGGACGTGTCGGAGCGCAACTCCCGTTCCTCCAGCACGCGTTCGGCGAGCGCGAGGACCGTGGCGCCGCCGGCGGGTTCGTTGGCGTGGGCTCCCGCGACGACGAGCACGGCGCGTCGGGCATGGCCCACGGACAGCAGGTGGAGGGGCCTGCCCGCGCGGGAGGCGCCCACTTGTCGCAGCGTGCACAGAGCCGGCCGACGTAAGGCCACATCCCGTGCGAATGCTGAGAGTTGGGCCACGGTGGGGTAGCGCAGCTGCGGCAGGAGACTCACCCCCGTCACGTCCGCCCGGCTTCGCATTCGCAGTACCCCATGGCGGTTCGGGGCCTGTCAAGGACGGCACGGGGGAGGCTCCAGGGGGCGCCCAGAGGCATTTACCGCCAGCGGGAAGGGCCGTTGCTGCCAGCGGGGGTGCGGTATCCGAGAGCCCGGGGGCGTGGGCACCGGCGTACGGCCGTCGGGGCCCACCGGATGCGTGCCGAACACCCGGTCGCCGGCCGCTATGTGGCGAACGGCGAGCGGATCGGCCCGATTCCGCCGCCGCCCGGCACCGGGAGGGCCGCGGGACGGTGGCGGGGAGCCCGGGCGTGCACCGGCCGTCGCCGCCCGGCACCGCGCGCCGGCCGTCCGGCGCCGGCCCCGGGAGCGCGCGCGGACACGAGCCGGTGGCCGGTACGACGGACCGGCGCGCCACGGGGTTCCGCACGCGGGTCGGAGCACTCGGAGTACTCGGAGAACGAGGCCGGGTGCCGGACCGCCCGTACCCCTCCTCATCAGGCGTCCCGCACCCGCTAGGCGTCCCCCACCCGCTCCAGCAGCGCCACCGGCAGTCGCTCGAAAAGCTCCTCCACGCGTGCGTGCCCCGTGAACTCCCGTTCCGGAGCCAGTACGTCGGCCCAGCGGCCCGGCGGCAGCGCGAGATCGGTGTCGCGCCAGCCGCCCGCCTCCGCGAGGCGCAGCGACAGGCGGGTCACGGCCGTGACGGTCTCACCGGAGCGCGCGAACGCCACGCAGTGGGCCGCCGCCGGGCCTTCCGCCTCCAGGGGCGCATAGGTCGCCGTGTCGCCGAAGACGCCCGGCCTGCGGGCGCGCAGCCGCAGCGCCGCCGCCGTCACCGCGTCCTTCTCGCCGGGGTCCGCCGCCGGGAACGGCACCGGACGCCGGTTGTCCGGGTCCACCAGGGCGCGGTACTCGCTCTCCGTGCCCTGATAGAGGTCCGGCACCCCCGGCATCGTCAGCTGGACCAGGGCCGTGCCCAGCACGTTCGCCCGGATGTGCGGCGCCAGCGCGCGGCGCAGGGCGGTGACCTGCTCGCCGGGCGGCCCGCACGGCCCCGCTGCGACGAACGCCGCCACGGCCTCCTCGTACGCGGGCTCCTGCTCGGTCCAGCTCGTGTACAGGCCCGCCTCGCGTACGTGCTTCAGCAGGGCCTGCCCGACGCGGTCCACGTCCGTCTCGCCGAGCCCGAACACCGTCTGCCATGCCGCCCACGCCAGCTGCGGATCCGGCACGCCCTCGCCCGCCGCGGTCACGTCGGCCAGGACGTCCGCCCACCGCTGCGGGCTCTCGGTGAGCACGGCCAGCGCGGCCCGCACGTCGGAGCTGCGCTTGGCGTCGTGCGTCGACAGGGCCGTCCCGGTCAGCGGCCAGTCGCGCTGCACGCGCGCGCAGTACGCGTGGAAGTCCGCCACGGACACCGCCGGGCTGCCCGGATCGCCGCCCACCTCGGTCGCCGACAGCAGCGGTACGTAGCGGTAGAACGCCGTGTCCTCGACGGACTTGGCGCGCAGCGCCGACGAGGTCTGCGCGAACCGGACCTGGAACTCGGTGAGCGCGGGCCCCTCACCGGCCCGCCCAAGGACCAGGTCGTGCACCACGTCGACCGCGCCCGCCTCCTCCGGCACCACGAAGGCGAGCCGGGCCTCGGCGGCGGCCTCCTCGGTGACGACCGCCCCCGCGTCACCGGAGGTGTAGGGCCGGTAGACCTCCATGCGGACCAGCAGCTCCTGGAGCGCCGTGCGCAGCGCCCAGGGCGCCCGGTCGCGCAGCGCGGGATCCGGCGAGGTCGCGCACAGCCGGGCGGTCACCCGGGTCAGCCGGTCGACCTCGGCGGCCAGCTCGTGCGTGAGCACCCGGTAGGCGGCCCGCCGCACGGTCGCCGCCCAGTCGCCGCCCCGGTCCTTCTGCGGGGCCGCGAACCGGCGGTACTGGCCGAGGAGTTCACCGAACCCGGCCGGGTCGGTGAAGATTCCGTCGACGTGTCGCAGGGCGTCGTAGCCGGTGGTGCCCGCGACCGGCCAGGAGGCGGGCAGGGACTCCCCGTCCGCCAGGATCTTCTCCACCACCGTCCAGCGCCCGCCGGTCGCCTCGTGCAGGCGGCTCAGATAGGCGTCCGGGTCGGCGAGCCCGTCGGGATGGTCGACGCGCAGCCCGTCGATCACGCCCTCGCGCAGCAGTTGGAGGGTCTTGGCGTGCGTGGCCTCGAACACCTCCGGATCCTCGACCCGCACCCCGATCAGCTCCGAGATGCTGAAGAAACGCCGGTAGTTGAGCTCGGTGCGGGCCAGCCGCCACCACAGGGGGCGGTACCACTGCGCGTCGAGGAGCTGCGGCAGCGGCAGCTCCTCGGTCCCCTCGCGGAGCGGGAACTCCTGGTCGTAGTAGCGCAGTACGCCGTCCTCGACCCGCAGGTCCGCCAGGGCCTCCCCGAGCGGCTGCCCGAGCACCGGCAGCAGCACCTGGCCGCCCTGCGCCTCCCAGTCGATGTCGAACCAGCGCGCGTACGGCGACTTGGGACCCTCCCGCAGCACCTCCCACAGGGCGCGGTTGTGGCGCGGAACGGCCGCCATGTGGTTCGGCACGATGTCCACCACCAGCCCGACACCGTGCTCCCGCGCGGTGCGCGCCAGCGCGCGCAGCCCCTCCTCGCCGCCCAGTTCCTCGCGTACGCGCGCGTGGTCCACGACGTCGTAGCCGTGCGCCGAGCCCGGCACGGACTCCAGCACCGGTGACAGATGCAGGTGCGAGACGCCGAGCGAGGCCAGGTACGGCACGGCCGCCGCCGCGGCCGCGAACGGGAACTCGGGCTGCAGCTGGAGTCGGTAGGTCGCCGTGGGCACCACGGGGTCGGGTCGCTCAGGTGTCATGCAGACCTACGTACCCGCCCCGCCGCCTTTCGTGTCATCGCAGCCGCCATGCGTGTGCCCGCGTGGGCCGGCATGCGGGTGCCCGCGTCGGCCGGCCCACGGCCGCGTGCCCGGCCTAGACCGGCCGTTGCAGCACCGTCATGCTCCGGTCCACCAGCGTCAGCCGGTCCCCGGCCTGCACCTTCGGCCCGTCGCTCGGTGGCACCCCGTCCGAGCGGGCGGTGTCGACCACCACCTGCCACTGCCGGCCGTGGTTGACCGGGACCACGAACTCCAGCGTCTTCGGCGAGGCGTTGAACATCAGCAGGAACGAGTCGTCGCCGATCCGTTCACCGCGCGAACTGGGCTCGGAGATCGCGTTGCCGTTCAGGAACACCGTCAGTGCCGAGGCCCGGGCCGAGTCCCAGTCCCGCTGGATCATCTCCTCGCCCTCGGGCGTGAACCAGGCGATGTCCGACAGCTCGTCGTGGGTGCCCTCCACGGGCCGGCCGTGGAAGAAGCGCCGCCTGCGGAAGACCGGATGGTCCTTGCGCAGCCACACCATCGCGCGCGTGAAGGCCAGCAGTTCGCTGTCCTCGGTGGGCCAGTCCACCCAGGCGACCTCGTTGTCCTGGCAGTACGCGTTGTTGTTGCCGCCCTGCGTGCGCGCGAACTCGTCGCCGTGACTGATCATCGGCACGCCCTGGGAGAGCATCAGCGTGGCGACGAAGTTGCGCATCTGGCGCGCCCGCAGTCCGGCGACCTCGGGATCGTCGGTCTCGCCCTCCGCTCCGCAGTTCCAGGACCGGTTGTGGCTCTCGCCGTCCCGGTTCTCCTCGCCGTTGGCCTGGTTGCGCTTGTCGTTGTAGGAGACCAGGTCGTGCAGGGTGAAACCGTCGTGACAGGTCACGAAGTTGATGGAGGCCAGCGGGCGCCGGCCGTCGTCCTGGTAGAGGTCCGAGGAGCCCGTCAGCCGGGACGCGAACTCCGCGAGGGTGCGCTGCTCACCGCGCCACATGTCCCGTACGGTGTCGCGGTACTTGCCGTTCCACTCGGTCCACAGCGGCGGGAAGTTGCCCACCTGGTAGCCGCCCTCGCCCACGTCCCACGGCTCGGCGATCAGCTTCACCTGGGAGACCACCGGGTCCTGCTGCACCAGGTCGAAGAACGACGACAGCCGGTCCACCTCGTGGAACTGCCGGGCGAGCGTGGCCGCGAGGTCGAAGCGGAAGCCGTCCACGTGCATCTCGGTGACCCAGTACCGCAGCGAGTCCATGATCAGCTGGAGCACGTGCGGGGACCGCATGAGCAGGGAGTTCCCGGTGCCCGTGGTGTCCATGTAGTACCGGGGATCGTCCGTGAGGCGGTAGTACGACGGGTTGTCCAGGCCCCGGAACGACAGCGTCGGGCCCAGGTGGTTGCCCTCCGCCGTGTGGTTGTAGACCACGTCCAGGATGACCTCGATACCGGCCTCGTGCAGCGCCCGCACCGCCGACTTGAACTCCAGCACCTGCTGACCGCGGTCGCCCCAGGAGGCGTACGCGTTGTGCGGGGCGAAGAAGCCGATCGTGTTGTAGCCCCAGTAGTTGTTGAGGCCCATGTCCACCAGGCGGTGGTCGTTGACGAACTGGTGGACCGGCATCAGCTCCAGGGCCGTGACCCCGAGCTCGGTGAGGTGCTCGATGATCGCCGGGTGCGCGAGCGCCGCGTAGGTGCCGCGCAGTTCCTCCGGCAGCCCCGGGTGGCGCATGGTGAGGCCCTTCACATGGGCCTCGTAGAGCACCGTCTCGTGGTAGCCGCGGCGCGGGCGCCGGTCGTCGCCCCAGTCGAAGTAGGGGTTGACCACGACCGATGTCATCGTGTGCGGCGCCGAGTCCAGGTCGTTGCGCTCCTCGGGCGCGCCGAAGTGGTAGCCGTACACCTCCTCGCCCCAGCCGATCGAGCCGCTGATGGCCTTCGCGTACGGGTCGAGCAGCAGCTTCGCCGAGTTGCAGCGCAGGCCGCGCTCGGGGGCGTACGGGCCGTGCGCCCGGAAACCGTAGCGCTGGCCGGGCATGATGCCGGGCACGTACGCGTGGCGCACGAAAGCGTCGCTCTCGCGCAGTTCCACCGCCGTCTCCGAGCCGTCGTCGTGCAGCAGACACAGCTCTACTCGGTCCGCGGCCTCCGTGAAGACCGCGAAATTGGTGCCGGCGCCGTCGTACGTGGCACCGAGCGGATACGCCTCGCCAGGCCAGACCTGCATGGTCACGACTCTTTCAGGTGGAGCGCGCCGTGGGAGGCGCCTTGGTCATGAGTCTCCCCGAAAGTGATGGAACCACCTATGACTTACGTCCCTCTTACCGATCGACCAGCGGGCATACGCGGTATGCCGACCATGTGGGGCAGACACGTACTCCCTGTGACAAAGGGGGAGTAGGGGGAAGAAGTGCGCAATCTAGTGCACCGCCATCTGGGCAAGGTGGTGGCCGGTGCGGCCATCGCGGTCGCCGGGACCGCCGTGATGATCGGGATCACCCTGCCGGGCACGGCCGGGGCCGACGAATCGGGCGACGGCAAGAGCGGCGGCGGTACCCAGGCCGCTCAACAGGCCGGGCAGGACGGGGCGGTTCAGCCGGGCGTCGTCCAGCAGGCGCCGGCCGAGGGCGACAAGGGCACGGGCGGCGACCCGCTCACCGACGACGAGACGAAGCGGGCCGAGCAGATCGCCGCCAACCGGCAGCTGCTCAACTCCACCGAGAACGTGACCGGTCAGCGCGGTCCGCAGCGGCTCACCGTGGACCTCGCCGACCCGGAGAACAACGAGACGGACGACCCGGACGCGCCCCGGCGCGCCGACGTGACGTTCTACGACTACAAGGACGACACCCTCGTCACCAAGACCGTCAACCTCGCCACGGGCAAGGTCGAACAGACCGGCACCCAGCACGGTGTCCAGCCTCCGCTGAGCCGTGCCGAGAACGTCGAGGCGGGCAGGCTGCTGATCGCCGACCCGCTCGGCGCGGGCCTGAAGGCCGACTACAAGGACGCCACCGGCAACGAACTCACCTCCCCGGACCAGCTGTTGTTCAACGGCGCGGTGTACCGGGCCACGCCGGGCGCCCAGCCCGCCGCACTCGACCAGTGCGGCGAACACCGGTGCGTGCGGCTGTTCCCGAAGGTGAAGAACGGGCCCTGGATCGACGCCCGTGAGCTCGTGATCGACCTGAGCACCCGCAAGGTCGCCCGCCTCGACCGTGGCTGAGTCTCCGCCCGCGGAACACCATCCACTTGTCCAACTGACACCTCCTGCAAGGGGAGTTACCTCGTCATGCGCGTGAACAGACTCAGCCGCGCCCGCACCCGTACGGCCGTCGGCCTCTCGGTGGCCGCGCTGGCGGCCGGCGCGACCACCGGCGCCGGACCGGCCGTCGCCCAGCCGAAGGCGGCCCCCGCGGCGGCCGCCGACTGCAGCGCCGCCTACAAGATCGAGCAGAAGCTCGCCACCGGCACCACCTGGCGGATGTGCTACCGCTACGACAGCAAGGCCGGCCTCGTCCTCGACAACGTCTCCTACCAGCCCAAGGGCGAGACCAAGCCGATCAAGGTCCTCAACAGCGCCCGGCTTGCCCAGATCGACGTCCCCTACGACGACGGCAGCGTCGAGTACGACGACCTGACCGGCTTCGGCTTCGCCCAGGGCCTGGTGAACCTGGCGCCCGGCGAGTGCCCCGGCGGCACCATCAAGACCGTCAAGGTCCCCGACGCCTGGGACCCGGCACACCCGAACGTCAAGGGCCTGTGCACCACGACGCGTTCGCGCGGCCACGCCTACCGCATGCAGGGCAACAGCGCCAACCAGGTCTACCAGGCCCAGGGCAAGGACCTGCTCGTCTACACGGTCAACCAGGTCGGCTGGTACGAGTACATGACCGAGTGGCGCTTCCAGGACGACGGCACCATCAACATGAACGTCGGCGCCACCGGCAGCCTCTCCTACGAGGACTACGACGCCGGCGACGGCCGCGGCTGGCCCATCGGCAAGGGTGCCAAGGCCTTCGCCACCAGCCACGCCCACAACGTCTTCTGGCGGCTCGACTTCGGCCTGGACGGCTCCTCCAAGGGCAAGGTCGAGCAGTACGACTCGGCCGTCACCGCGCCCGCGCCCGGCCGGCAGGCCCCGAGCACCAAGACCACCCGCACCAGCGTCACCAAGGAACTCGCGGGCGACATCAAGACCTACCGCTGGTGGCGGATGGTCAGCGCGACCGGCAAGAACAAGGACAACCACGCGCGCTCGTACGAGATAGTGCCCGGCACCACCACCAAGTACCCGGGGCGCAGCTTCACCAAGCACGACCTGTACTTCACCGAGTACAACAAGTGCGAGCAGTTCGCGAGCAACAACCCGGGCAACTGCCCTGCTCCGGCGGGCAAGTCGGTGGACAAGTGGGTCAACGGGCAGACCCTCACGCACCCGATCGTCTGGATGAACGTGGGCTTCCACCACATCGCCCGGGACGAGGACCAGCAGCCCATGCCGATCCACTGGCAGGGCTTCTCGATCTCCCCGCGCGACGTTACGGCTATGAATCCGCTCACTCCCGATGCCCTCGCGTCACAGAACGGCCACTGGCGACCGAGTAGTTGAGAAACGACCCTGTCCAAGCGGCTGCACCGCCGACCGCTCCCGGAGTACCCTTCCTTGATCGTTGACACGGAGAGTGCTCGGGGGAGCGGAAGGCGGTGCGCGGGTGGGCTCGGGAGGGCTGGAGCTGCCCCCTGGTGACGAGGGTCACGAGGGGAACTCCACAGACGTCCCGCCCGGCACGGTGTCCCTGGCCAGGCCCATGGAGACGAGTTCCATCGGGCCGGAGCTGGACTGGGACGCCGACGCCTGGCGCGAGGTGCGTACGCGCGCCCAGCGAGCCGGCCGGGCCTACATCTGGCTGAACCTCGTCGAACAGCGGCTGCGAGCTGTCGTGGCCGCTGTTCTGCGTCCCATCTACGAACCCGTCCACGCCGACGACTGGGTGGTCGCCGCCGCCGGACCGGCCGGTCAGGAGTGGGTGCAGCGGGCCGTCGCCGTCCGCGAAGTCAGCCGCCGCAAGGGCTACTTGCTCGACCCGGCCGACGACAACGTCCTCAGTTTCCTCACCCTGCCCCAGCTGCGCGAGCTGATGGTGCAGCACTGGCCGTGCTTCGAGCCCTACATAGACGACCGCCGGGACGTCGAACTCGCCCTGGACGAGCTGGAGGTGACCCGCAACGTCGTCTCCCGCAACCGGGCCCTGTCCGAGGCCGTCCTCAACCAGGCCGAGCGGGCCTCGGCGAAGCTCCTCGACGTCCTCGGCGCCGGCGGGGACGTGCCGTCCGCGCGCCGGCTGCCCGTGGACGCGGTCGAGGACCTGGTCGGCGACCGGTACGCGGACGTGGTCGCCGTACACACCGACCGGGTACGGCTGTTGCGCCAGTTCCCCGCCGAGGACATCTTCGGCGGCGCCCGCCGGCTGGACGCCGTCGGCATCGGCCTCAACCTGCTCGTGCAGAACTTCTCCGGGCGCCGTCTGGTGCGCCTGGCCGAGGCCGGCTGCCGGGTGCGGCTGCTGTTCCTCAACCCGGCCTCCAGCTCGGTCAAGCGGCGCGAGCGCGAACTGGGCATGAAGCGCGGCGAGTTGAGCCGCGCGGTCGAGATGAACATCCTGCACATGCGCCGGGTCCGCTCCCGGCTGCGCGACCCGGGCGCCTTCGAGATCCAGGTCTACGACGAGACCCCGCGCTTCACGGCCTACCTCGTGGACGGCGACGGCGCCGACGGCATAGGGGTCGTCCAGTCCTATCTGCGGCGCTCCAGAGGCATGGAGGGCCCGGTGTTCGTCCTGCGTAACGGGAACCGGGTGGTCAAGTCCGGCGATGTGGACGACACCGGCCTCTTCCCGACCTACCGCGAGGAGTTCGAGACGTCCTGGGCGGATTCGCGGCCCGTGTCCTGAAGTGTCGTGCACACCTCCGCCGGTAAGCGGAAGGCGGTCCTCTGATTGTCAGTGGCACATGGGATCGTGGAGACCACTGGGGGAAAGCACCACCAAGAAGGGGGGCCGCCGATGGGCTGGCACCAGGAGCTGCTGGTCGGCTTCGACCTGGAGACGACCGGGACGGATCCGCGTCAGGCGCGCATCGTCACGGGTGCCGTGATCGAAGTAAGGGCGGGCGAACCGGCCGGCCACCGGGAGTGGCTGGCCGACCCGGGCGTGGAGATCCCGGCGGACGCGGTCGCCGTGCACGGGATCAGCAACGAACGGGCGGCGGGCGAGGGCCGCCCCGCCGACCAGGTGGCGGACGCCATCGCGGACGTCCTCGTGGGGTACTGGAAGACGGGCGTCCCGGTCGTCGCGTACAACGCGGCCTTCGACCTGAGCCTGCTCTCCGCCGAACTGCGCAGGTACGCCCTGCCGTCCCTGCGCGACCGGCTGGGCGGCATCGACCCGGCCCCGGTCATCGACCCGTACACCATCGACCGCTGGGTCGACCGCTACCGCCGCGGCAAGCGCAACCTGGAGGCGGTCTGCACGGAGTACGGCGTCCCGCTCGACTCCGCCCACGACGCCTCGGCCGACGCCCTGGCCGCGGCCCGGCTGGCCGGTGCCATAGCCGACCGCCACCCCAAGATCGCGGCCCTCGGCCCGGCGGAGCTGCACCGCCGTCAGATCGAGTGGTACGCCGAGTGGGCGGCGGACTTCCAGAGCTTCCTGCGCCGCAAGGGCGACGAGACGGCGGTGGTGGACGGCGTCTGGCCACTGCGCGAGCCGGCCGACGAGACCGTCTGAACAGCCTTGTGTTACAAGGGGTCGGGCCTTGCGCCAAAGGGCTCAGAACGGATACCAGCGCACCGACTCGTCCCCGTCCCGCAGTGACGCCACCCGGCGTTCGAACTCGGCCAGCGCCTTGGGATTGCTCGGCGCGTGCTGGGCGACCCAGGCGCAGCTGGCCGTCTCGCGGGCACCGCGCAGTACCGAGCAGCCGTCCCACTCGCGCACGTCCCAGCCGTACGCCTCGGTGAAGGAGTCGTAGGCCTCGGCCGGCAGGCCGTAGCGGTCGCGGGAGAGGGCCATGACCACCAGGTCGTGCTCGCGCAGGTCGGCGGAGAAGGTCTCCAGGTCGACCAGGACAGGACCGTCCGGGCCGACATGCACATTGCGGGGCAGCGCGTCGCCGTGGATCGGGCCGGGCGGCAGCTGCGGAGTGAGTCCGGCCGCGGCCGACGCGAACCCGTCCCGGCGCTCGCGCAGATACGCCGCGTCCGCCGGATCGACCGCGTCGCCCGCCAGGCGCAGCCAGCGCTCCACCCCGTTCAGCAGCTCGCGGGGCGGGAGCTCGAGGGTGCCGCCGGAGAAAGAAGGGGCGGGGGAGGAGGGGGCGGGGGAGGGAAGGGCGTGGACGAGGCGTAGCAGTTCGGCCAAATCCCGGGGCTCGGCGGGGCGTACGGGATCGGGCATGCGGTGCCACACGGTCACCGGATGCCCCTCGACCAGCATCGGCTCCGGCCGCGCCGCGCGCACCGCGGGGACGCCCGACTCGGCGAGCCACAGCGCGATGTCCAGCTCGCGGCCCGCCCGGTCCAGGAGTTCGGCGTCGCGACCCACCTTGACGACCAGGTCACCGGCGGCGAACACCGCGTTCTCGCCCAGGGCGAGGAGCCGCGCGTCCGTTGCCGGCCCGGGCAGCACTTCCGCCGCGGCCAGTACGTCCCGGGCCCGTGCCTCGTCCATCGTCCGCCTCCGTGCTCGACCTCGCGTTGGCGTCGGGTTCTCGCCATCGGACGTTCAGTCTCGCATCCATACAGGTGAGACCTGGTGCGCACGCCCTTGACGGGGCGGTTGACCTTCACGACCATGGCCGGGTTTGGCCACGCCGAACAGCCGAACAGAGGAGAGCCGAACAAAGGGGAAGATTCCGTGGCGTTGGTGTCGAATGCCGGGAGACCGACCGCGCGCCCCGGCGAACGCACCGCATGGTTCCTCGTGCTGCCCGCGCTGCTGCCGATCCTCGTGCTGAGCGTCGGACCCCTGCTCTACGGCATCCTGCTGGCCTTCACCGACGCCCAGTCGGGCCGTACCCGCTCCACCCAGTGGATCGGCGGTCTCAACTTCCAGGACCTGCTGCACGACACCCTGTTCTGGGAGTCCTTCCGGATCGGGCTGGTGTGGGCGGTCGGGGTGACCGTGCCGCAGTTCCTCCTCGCGCTCGGCCTCGCCCTGCTGCTCAACCAGGACCTGCGGCTGAGATGGCTGGCCCGCGCCCTCGCCATCGTCCCCTGGGCCATGCCCGAGGTCGTCGTCGGCATCATGTGGCGGCTCGTCTACAACCCGGACGCGGGCGTCCTCAACGAGACCCTGCGCGACCTCGGCCTCGGCGACGGCCGGGACTGGCTCAGCGGCCTGGGCACCGCCCTGCCCGCGGTGATCGTCGTCGGCGTCTGGGCGGGCATGCCGCAGACCACCGTCGCACTGCTCGCCGGGCTCCAGAACACCCCGCGCGAACTCCACGAGGCGGCGGCGGTCGACGGCGCCGGCGCGTGGCGCCGCTTCCGCACGGTCACCTGGCCCGCCCTCAGACCGATCGCCCTCGCCATCACCGCGCTCAACCTGATCTGGAACTTCAACTCGTTCGCCCTGGTCTACGTGCTGACCAGCGGCGGCCCCGGTGGCCGCACCCGCCTGCCCATGCTGTTCGCCTACGAAGAGGCCTTCCGCTACGGCCAGTTCGGCTACGCGGCGGCCATGGGCTGCGTGATGGTCGCCGCGATCTCGGTGCTGCTCGCCCTCTTCCTGGTGGGCCGGCTCAGGGGAGGCGACGACGCGTGAGGACCCGCACCAGCGCCCGAGTCGGCCAGTACGCGGCCCTGCTCGCGTATCTCGTCTTCCTCGCCTTCCCCTTCCTCTGGCTCATCTCCACCGCGTTCAAGTCCCCGCGCGAGCTGGGCAGTCTGCACCCCACCTGGATCCCCGACCACCCCACCCTGGACAACTTCCGCCAGGCCTTCGACGAACAGCCCCTGCTGCACGCGGCGTTCAACTCCCTGCTCGCCGCGGCCGGTGCCGCGCTGGTCGCCGTGGTGATCGCGACCCCGCTGGCCTACGTCATGGCCCGGCAGCGCGGCCCGCTCACCCGGGCCGCGACCGGCTGGGTGGTGGTCAGCCAGGCCTTCCCGCTGGTCCTGGTGATCATCCCGCTCTTCCTGGTGCTGAAGAACCTGCGCCTGATCGACTCCCTGATCGGGCTGATCCTCGTCTACGTCGTCTGGGCGCTGCCGTTCTCGCTGTGGATGCTGGCCGGCTATGTCCGGGCGGTACCGGCCGAGTTGGAGGAGGCGGCGGCGGTCGACGGGGCCGGGCGGCTGCGGACGCTGGTGTCGGTGGTGGCGCCGCTGCTCATGCCGGGGATCGTGGCGACCGCGCTGTTCGCCTTCGTCACCGCGTGGAACGAGTTCTTCTTCGCGCTGGTCCTGCTGAAGACCTCCGACAAACAGACCCTGCCGGTGGTGCTCACCCACTTCATCGGCGCCGAGGGTGTGGCGGACCTCGGCCCGCTCGCGGCGGCGGCCTTCCTCGCGACCCTGCCCTCACTGGTCGTCTTCGCGGTCATCCAACGGCGGATCACCGGCGGCATGCTCACCGGGGCGGTGAAGAACTGATGCGCGGCAGGACAGTCGGTGGCGTCCCCGCGGTCACGGCCCTCCTGACCGTGCTGGCCCTGCTGTTGGCCGGCTGCACCAGCGGTGGCGGTGACTCGGCCGACGGCCGCGTCACCCTCCGCTTCCAGTCCCTGGCCTGGCAGGAGGAGTCGGTCAAGGCCAACAAGGAACTGGTCGCGGAGTGGAACAGGACCCACCCGGACGTCAAGGTCGAGTACGTGCAGGGCAGTTGGGACAGCGTCCACGACCAGCTCCTCACCTCCTTCGAGGGCGGTGAGGCACCCGACATCATCCACGATGCCTCCGACGACCTGGCCGACTTCGCCTACGGCGGCTACCTCGCCGATCTGCGCGAGCTGCTGCCCGAGCGGCTGAAGTCCGACATCCCGCAGCGGAGTTGGGAGACGGCGACCTTCGGGGACGGCGTCTACGGCGTGCCGTTCCTCCAGGAGCCGCGGGTGCTGATCGCCGACGCGACCTGGCTGAAGGAGTCGGGCGTACGCATCCCGACGCCCGAACACCCTTGGAGCTGGGCGGAGTTCAGGGACATTACCCGTCAGCTGAGCGGGGACGGGAAGTACGGGGTCGCCTGGCCGCTGAAGGAGCCCGTCTCCGCCACGCTCAACCTGTCCCTTTCGGCCGGCGGACAGCTCTTCCATCGGGGCGCGGACGGCAAGGTGACCGTCCGGTTCGAGCCGAGCGACGAGGTGGTGCCGCGCACGGTGCACGACCAGGTGAACACCGATGACAGCGCGCCGAGTTCGACCCTCGGCAGCGGCGGCTCGGACACCCTTCCCGGCTTCTTCGGCGGCAGGTACGCGATGGTCCCGCTCGGCTTCTCCTACCGCCAGCAGATCGTGCAGCAGGCGCCCAAGGGCTTCAAGTGGCAGGTACTGCCTGCCCCTGCCGGCGCCGACGGGCTGACCCAGGGCGTCAGCCCGCAGACCCTCTCCATCGCCGAGGACAGCCCGCACAAGAAAGAGGCCGTGGAGTTCGTCGACTTCCTGCTGCGGCCGAGCAACATGGTGCGGCTCGCCCTCGGCGACTGGATGCTGCCCACCGGCACCCAGGCCCTCAAGGACCCGGCCCTGCACACCGCCGAGAACGGCTGGGCCACGGGCACGGCCCTGGCGCGGTACCTGCGGCCGGCGCCCGCGCAGTCCGTGCGGGGCTATCCGGAGTGGAAGGACAAGGTGGCGACCCCCGCCTTCCAGGAGTACTACAGCGGGGCGATCGACCTCGACGAACTGCGCGAACGGCTGGAGAAGGACGGGAACCTGGTGCTCGCCCGCTATCAGCGCTGACGCGCCGGGCGGAAAATCCGTTGCCGGGTGGCGGTGGGCGCACCTAGCGTGCCGTTCATGGCAGCGTTCAACGCGATCTTCAACACCGGTCTCGGCCGGGGCACCACGCACTCCGTTCGGATGCGTCGTGGTCCCGGTGCCCTGACCGGTACGGGAAGCCACGCTGATCGCCACTGAAATCGGCTGACCTTCGCTGATTTCCTCGCGGTGCGGTCCGCGCCCCGTTCTTCGCTTTCGCCTGTCTTCCGGTCAGGGCCTTCGGCTGCCCTTTCCCCTTTCACGGAAGACAAGGACCGCAGGCCATGGCCCGCCCCACTCGGACTTCTCGCGCGCTCTCGCAGAACTTCCTCGCCGACCGCGCCACCGCCGAATACGTCGCCCGACTCGCCGTCCCGCGCGGACGACAGGTACCCCTCCTGCTCGAAGTGGGAGCAGGGAAAGGTGCGTTGACCGTGCAGCTCGCTCCCCGGTGCCGGGAGCTGCACGCCCACGAGATCGATCCCCGGCTCGTGCCCGGGCTCCGCACCCGCTTCACCGACACACCCCAAGTGCGTGTCGTCGCCGGGGACTTCATGGACACCCGGCCCCCACGCACGCCGTTCGCCGTCGCCGGGAACGTGCCCTTCTCCCGTACCGCCGCCATCGTCGACTGGTGTCTGCGGGCACCCGCCCTCACCGACGCCACGCTGCTCACCCAGCTCGAATACGCCCGCAAACGCACCGGCGACTACGGCAGTTGGACCCTGCTCACCGTCCGCAGCTGGCCGCGCTACGAGTGGCGGCTGGTCGGTTGCGTCGAGCGGAGGCGGTTCCGGCCGGTGCCGAGCGTGGACGCGGGGATCGTCCGGATCGAGCGGCGCGGCACCCCGTTGCTCGAACCGGATGTGTATGAGGGCTGGCGGCAGCTGGTCGAGCTGGGGTTCTCCGGCGTCGGCGGCTCACTGCACGCTTCCCTGCGACGGGCCTGCCCCCGGCGCCGGGTCGATGCCGCGTTCCGGGCGGCGGGGCTGGATCCGCGGGTGTTGGTGGGGGAGGTGTCGCCGGGAAAGTGGCTGCGGCTGCATGAGGTGCTGGCGAGGTAGGGACGGTGGGGCGCTGACGGTGCAGGGCGTGCCTGGCGTGCCGGTAATTGATTGGACGAGACGTCTCGTCTCGCCTACCGTCTCTCGTATGACCAGTCGCCCCCGCACCGCCGCTCCCGCCCGCACCACCACCCCCGCCCATATCGCCATGTTCTCCATCGCCGCCCACGGCCACGTGAACCCGAGCCTCGAAGTGATCCGTGGGCTCGTCGCCCGTGGCCACCGGGTCACGTACGCGATCCCGCCGGCGTTCGTGGAGAAGGTCGCCGAGACCGGTGCCGAGCCCAAGGTGTGGAACTCCACGCTGCCGGGGCCCGACGCCGATCCGGCGGACTGGGGCAGCACCCTCCTCGACAACGTCGAGCCGTTCCTGGCCGACGCGATCCAGGCGCTGCCCCAGCTGATCGAGGCGTACGACGGCGACGAACCGGACCTCGTCGTGCACGACATCACCTCGTACCCGGCGCGCGTCCTCGCCCACCGCTGGGGCGTGCCCGCGATCTCGCTCTCACCGAACCTCGTCGCCTGGGAGGGCTACGAGGAGGAGGTCGCCGAGCCGATGTGGGCCGAGCCGAAGAAGACCGAGCGCGGCCAGGCCTACTACGCCCGCTTCCACGCCTGGCTGGAGGAGAACGGGATCACCCGGCACCCCGACCCGTTCGCCGGCCGCCCCGACCGCTCGATCGTCCTGATCCCCAGGGCGTTGCAGCCGAACGCCGACCGGGTCGACGAGTCGGTGTACTCCTTCGTCGGCGCCTGCCAGGGCGCTCGCGCGGCCGAGGGGGAGTGGCGGCGGCCGGCCGGTGCCGAGAAGGTGGTGCTCGTGTCGCTCGGGTCGAGCTTCACCGACCGGCCCGACTTCTACCGGGCCTGCGCCGAGGCGTTCGGCGGGCTGCCGGGCTGGCACCTCGTCCTGCAGATCGGCCGGCACGTGGACCCCGCCGTCCTCGGTGACCTGCCGGCGAACGTCGAAGTCCACTCCTGGGTCCCGCAGTTGGCGATCCTCAAGCAGGCCGACCTGTTCGTGACGCACGCCGGTGCGGGCGGCAGCCAGGAGGGGCTGGCCACCGCCACCCCGATGATCGCCGTACCGCAGGCCGTCGACCAGTTCGGCAACGCGGACATGCTCCAGTCCCTCGGTGTGGCCCGCCATCTGCCCACGGCGGAGGCGACGCCCGAAACCCTGCGCGCGGTCGCCCTGTCCCTGGTCGACGACCCCGAAGTCGCCCGCCGGCTCAAGGAGATCGGTGCCGAGATGTCTCAGGAGGGCGGCACCCAGAGGGCGGTCGACCTGATCGAGGCGGAACTGCCGCCACGGACCGCCTAGTTGCTCTGGCGTCCGGCACTGTCAGGGATTCCAGAAGACCGTGGCGCACGTACGGTCGAAGCGCTGTGCGGCCAGGTCCTCGCGTTGGATCGCCCAGTGCACCGTGGCGCCCTCGATGCCGTCGATGCCGGGGTTCCAGTCGGCGAGCAGGACCCAGTCCGCGACATCGGCGGACACCGTCCCGCCGCCGGGCCACCGGCCCTCCTGCGCCGTATGCACCGCGCACTGCACGACGGTGGTGACCGGGTCGAGGTAGACGGCCTCCTCCGAGGAGTAGCCGCCGAGCTGGAGCGGTCCGTCGCCGGCGATGTCGTCGAGGGTGTCGTCCCACACGCGGACCAGGTCCTCGGAGCGGGGGTGGCCGGGGAGCGGTCGGCTGTAGGGGCTCTCCGGGATCTCGACCGCGCAGTGGTACGGCAGGGAGACGTCGGTGCTCGCGCGCAGTTCCTCCTGCGGGAACTTCTCGATCAGCTCCCGGAACTCGTCGACCTCGAAGAGGTCCCCGGAGTCCTTGTCCCGCTCCGTCACGGCCGTGCCCGCGGGTACGTACACGACCTCGCCCATGTTCTCGAGGCTGCCGTCGCCCTCGGGGAAGGCGAACAGGAGCAGGTGGCCGTCGGTCGGCAGGGGGAGGTCCGTCGCGTCGGCGGGCAGGGCCGCGAGGTCGATGGAGGCGACGAAGGGGAAGTAGGGGTCCGGGACGTCGGCGGGCAGCAGCAGGGGCCCGCCGAACCGGCCCACCACCGGCCCGTCCCCGTCCTTCGACAGGGTCGCGCAGGGGCGGGCGGTGTCCAGCCAGCGCTCCACGTCCTCGGCCGGGATGCCCCGGGCGATCGCCGTGTCACGGAAGGGACCTAATCTGTCCCGCAGTTCAGGAGTCATGCGGGGAACCGTAGTGCTCGGCTCCGACAACGGTACGGCGAGGGCCCGTTGGCTCCCCCGGGATGCCAACGGGCCCTCAGTACAAGGACGTTCAGAATCCGCGGAGGATCAGACCCGCACCCGCTCGCCCTCGTCGTCCCGCGTCACGGGCGGCGCGGCGATCTCCGCGGACTCGTCGTGCGTGAGGTCGGGCAGCCGGTTCATCCACTTCGGGAAGTACCAGTTGCGCTCGCCCAGCAGGGCCATCACCGCGGGGAGCAGCACGCCCCGGATGATCGTCGCGTCGATGAGCACCGCGGCCGCGAGGCCGACACCCATCTGCTTCATGGACTGCATGGACAGCGTTCCGAAGATCGCGAACACGGCGACCATGATGACCGCGGCGCTGGTGACGACACCGGCCGTGGTGACCACACCGTGCTGGATCGCGTCCCGCGTGGTGCGCCCGCGCAGCCGCGCCTCGCGGATCCGCGAGACCACGAACACGTGGTAGTCCATCGACAGGCCGAACAGGATCACGAAGAGGAACAGCGGCAGCCAGGTGATGATCGCGCCGACCCCCTCCGCGCCCACCAGGGACGCGCCCCAGCCGTGCTGGAAGACGGCCACGAGGATGCCGTAAGCGGCGCCCACGGACAGCAGGTTGAGCACGATCGAGGTGATCGCGATCGTCAGCGACCGGAACGACAGCAGCATCAGCGCGAAGGCGAAGACCACCACGAACACGAAGACCGGGACGACGGCGCCGCCGAGCTGGTCGTTGAAGTCCTGTGAACCGGCGACCTGTCCGGTGATCGGCGCCTGGACGCCGTCCACCTTGCCGAGGGTCGCGGGCCGCACCTCGTCGCGCAGCTTCTTCAGACTCGCGCCCGCCTTGTCCAGATCGGAACCGCCGACCAGCGGGACGTACACGTAGGCGATGTTCTGCGCGTTGTGCAGCTTGATCTCGACCGGGCCGCGCGAGGCGCCCGAACTGATTGCGCTTTCACGGAAGTCGGCGAGCGCGGACTTCACCTCGGGTGCGTTGATGTCCTTCGCCTGGACGATCACCTCGGCCGGCTCGGAGCCGCCGGGGAAGGCGTCGTTGACGCGGTTGTACGTCTGCACGATCGGCAGCGAGTCGCCGAACTCCTGGTCCAGCGTGAGGTTCTGGGTCTTCATGCCGAGCGCGGGGGCCGCGATCGCCAGCAGCGCGCCGGCCGCGACCAGCACGGCCACCAGCGGCTTGGCGAGCACCCCGCGCAGGACGGCGGTCCAGAACCGGCTCTCCCCGCCCGTGCGGGCGGCCCGCCGCTCCATCGCCTTGCGCAGGAAGGGGATGCGGCCCTTCTCGACCCGCTCGCCCAGCAGCGAGAGCACCGCGGGCAGCACCGTCACGGAGCCGACCATGGCGACCGCCACGACCATCAGCGAGGCCAGGCCCATCGCCTCGAACTCGGCGAGCCCGGTGAAGAGCATGCCCGCCATCGCCACGCACACCGTGACACCGGAGACGATGATCGCGCGGCCACTGGTGGCGGCGGCGATCTGCAGGGCTGTGCGGGCGTCGTGGCCCGCGGCGCGCTCCTCGCGCTCACGGCGCAGATAGAACAGGCAGTAGTCGACACCGACGGCCAGACCGACCAGCAGCATCACGGAGTTGGCGGTGTCGCTCATCGGCATCACATGGCTGACGACGCCCATCAGGCCCATCGTCGCCATGATCGCGGTGATCGCCAGAGCTACCGGCAGCAGCGCGGCCACCAGCGCGCCGAAGGCGATGAGCAGGATGCCGAGGGCCACCGGCACCGCGGAGAGCTCGGCCTTCTCGAAGTCGTCCCCGAAGGCGTCGTCGAAGGTCTTCTGCATGCTCGCGCCGCCGATCTCCTCGATCCGCAGCGTCTCGTGCTCCTTCTGCACCCCCTCGACGGCCTTCAGCACCGGCTCCACCCGCTCGCCCGCGGTCTCGGAGTCGCCGCGCATGTCGAACTGCACCAGCGCGCTGCGCCCGTCCTTGGAGATGGTGTCCGTGTCGTACGGCGACGTCACGTCCGTGACCTTGCCGGTCCCGTCGACCGCCTTGACGACCGCGTCGACCGCGGCCCGGAACTGGGCGTCGGTGGCCTTGATCCCGCCGCTCTTCGCCTGGACCAGGACCGTCTCACTGGCCGGCTCGTCGATCCCCGCGTCCTCGATGATCTTGGCGGCGGTGTGTGTCTCCCCCTTGAGCTGGTCGCTGTCCTTGACGTCGACCCGCCCCGAGGCCGAACCGAGCCCCATCGCCAGGACGACGAACAGCACCCATATGCCGATCGCCGCCCATCGGTGCCGAGCGCTCCAGCCACCGGCTCGGGCCGCTACGCCCCGCACCCGCGATTCTCCGTTCCCCATGACGGGCTTGCCCCCTCGTCACGGTGACGACCCCTGCCGCCACCTGTCCTTTCGAAGGTATGGGCCGGGTAAACGCATCTCATCGTGCTCGCCGGTGAGGTGTTCCGGCCGGGGTCCTCCCCACGACCCACCGGTAAACCCCCGGGTGTCACCGTCTGGGAGGACAAGGGGCCCCTACATCTATCCGGGGTACGGGGGCTCGGGAACAAGTGCGCGGACCGCCGGGGTGTCCGGTCCGTCGGGCAGGGTCCCGTTTGTGATTACGAAACCTTATTGAACAAGTCACAGCTGGGTGCAGGTGTTGCCCCCGGCCCGCCCATCGGCCAGAGTTTCGCGCAGCCCGCTCGCGTACCCCACCCCGCGCGGCCCAGGCCGTCGTGCCCACCCCCACTGGGCACGACGGCCGACTTATGGTGTGCCCATGACGACGACGTACGCGGCGCTGCTGCGCGGGATCAACGTGAGCGGCAAGAAGAAGCTTCCGATGGCCGAGCTGCGGCAGCTCATGGCCGGCCTCGGTCACGACGGCGTACGCACCCACCTCCAGAGCGGACAGGCGGTCTTCACCACCGGCCGCGGCGACGAGGAGGCGTTGGCGGCGGAGCTGACGGAGGCGATCGAGAAGCAGTTCGGCTTCCCGGTGGACGTGATCGTCCGCGACCACGCCTACCTCGCCGCGATCGCCGAGGCCTGTCCCTTCCCGGCCGCGGACCTGGAACCCAAGCAGCTCCACGTCACGTACTTCTCCACCCCCGTCGACGCGGACCGCTTCGCGGAGATCGACCGGGACACCTACCTCCCGGAGGAGTTCCGCCTCGGCGACCGCGCCCTGTACCTCTACGCCCCCGACGGCCTCGGCCGTTCCAAGCTCGCCGAACACCTCGCCAAGCCCCGCATCAACAAGGGCCTGATCGCCACGACCCGCAACTGGAACACCGTGGCCAAGCTGGTGGAACTCACCTCACCGGCAGCCTGACCGGGATTTCACCGAGCTTTGATGGACCTTACACATTGCTGTGCGAGGCTCGTGCCATGCGCTACATCATCATCGGAGCAGGTGCCGTCGGCGGCGCGATCGGCGGACGCCTGGCGGGGGCCGGACACGAGGTCGTTCTGGTCGCGCGGGGTGCCCATCTCGCGGCCTTGCGGGACGGCGGGCTACGACTGCGGGTGCCGGACGGCGAGTTCACGTACCGCCTGCCGGCCGTCGAGGGCCCGGACGAACTCGGCGAACTGCGCGCCGACGACGTGCTGATCCTCGCCGTCAAGGCGCAGGACACGGTCGCCGCCCTGGCGGCCTGGGGCCCGGCGCCGGTCGCCGGCGGCGGCACGGCGGCCGAACGCCTCCCTCTGTTCTGCGCCCAGAACGGCGTCGAGGGCCAGCGCCTCGCCCTCCGCGTCTTCCGGCACGTGTACGGCGTCTGCGTCTGGCTGCCGGCCACCTTCCTCGAACCCGGCTCCGTCTCCGCGGGCGGCGCGCCCCTCACCGGCATCCTCCACCTCGGCCGCCACCCGCACGGCACCGACGAGACCGCCCGCCTGGTCGCCGCCGACCTGGAGAAGTCCCACTTCGAGTCCCCGGTCGTCCCGGACGTCTCCCGCTGGCAGTACGCCAAGCTCCTGGGCAACCTCGGCAACGCGCTGGAGGCGGTCGCCGGCCCGGTCACCGGCGAGGCGGCGCAGGCACTCTACGAGCGGGTCCGCTCCGAGGGCGAGGCAGTCCTCGACGCGGCCGGAATCCCGTACGCGAGCCTCGAGGAACAGCGAGCCCTGCGCGGCCACAAGGTGGACCTGGTTCCCCTGGAAGGCGCCCCACGCGGAGGCGGCTCGACCTGGCAGTCCCTCACCCGCGGCACGGGCACGATCGAGGCGGACTACCTCAACGGTGAGATCGCCCTCCTCGGCCGGTTGCACGGCGTCCCGACACCGCTCAATGACCTGCTCCAGCAGCTGGCCAACACCTTCGCGCGCGAGCGCCGTGCGGCGGGATCGATGCCGATCGGGGAACTGGTCCGGCGGGCCGACGAGGCTGTCGCGTCTGTTCGGGAGTCCTGAATGGGTCAGTGAATAACTGATCGATTGGTTCAGGACGCCGGTCCAATCGGCACCTAATGTCGTCGGCATGACGAACAACGCATCCGCCGCCGCATCCACCCGCGTCGACTTCTGGTTCGACCCCGCCTGCCCTTTCGCCTGGATCACCTCCCGCTGGCTGCTGGAGGTCGAGCGGGCGCGTCCGCTCGACCTCCGCTTCCACGCCATGAGCCTGTATCTGCACAACGCCGGCAACGAACTCCCCGACTGGTACCGGGAGTTGGTCGACAAGTCCATCGGCCCCGTCCGGGTCGCCGTGGCCGCCGCCGAGCGGCACGGGGAGAAGGTCCTGCGCGATCTGTACACCGCGTTCGGCACCCGCATCCACGAGGACAAGGCCGAGGACTTCGACGCGGTGATCGCCGACTCCCTCGCCGAACTGGGTCTCCCCGCCGACCTGGCCGCCGCCGCGCACGAATCGGCGTACGACGATGCCGTACGCCGCAGCCACGAAGCCGGCGTCGAGCCCGACTCCGGCGGCTACGTGGGCACACCCACCATCCATGTCGACGGGACGGTGTGGTTCGGTCCCGTGCTGCGCGCGATCCCGCGGGGACCCCGGGCGGCCGAACTCTTCGACAGCTTCCGCGTCCTGGCCGGCGACCCCGACTTCTTCGAGCTCAAGCGCACGCGCACGGGGTCACTCCGCTTCGACTGATCGGATGAATCACGGTACGGAAGGAGGCGTTCTGGTCATTCTCTGTCTCTTTCATTGACTGGGGCACTCAAATGCTCCTACCTTTCCCGGCGTTGGGTTCAGGCTGATCCCACGGGAGGGGTATATGCCCACGCACCGAAGAGCCGCCCTCGTCACCCTTGTCACCGCTGTACTGGCCCTCGGGGTCCCCGGTCTCGCGGTCCCGGCCCAGGCCGCGGCCTCCGACCTCTACGTCTCACCGACGGGCGACGACCACGCCGACGGCAGCGCACGACATCCCGTCCACACCCTGCAACGCGCCCGCGACCTGGTCCGCACCCGGGCCGGCCGGCTGAGGTCCGATCTCACGGTCCACCTCGCCTCCGGCACCTACCGCCAGTCGGGTCCGCTCACCCTCGACACCCGCGACTCCGGCACCAACGGCCACCGGGTGATCTGGCAGGGCGCCGGGGACACGGAAGTCAGCGGCGGCCGCCAGGTCGTCGGCTGGCGCCAGGTCCCGGGCCGCAAGGGGCTGTGGTCCGCCCCCGCACCCCAAGGACTCACCGACACACGGCAGTTGTACGTCGACGGAGTGCGCGCCCAGCGCGCCCGTGGCGCCGTGCCCGTCCAACTGACGCAGACGGCGGCCGGCTACACCGCCTCCTCGGACACCATCGCCCACTGGAAGCACCCCGCGGACGCCGAGTTCGTCTACACCAGCGGCGAGGCCCTGTGGAACATCGAGCGCAACGGCCTCGGCCAGTGGACCGAGCCGCGCTGCCGGATCGCCTCCGCCGAGGGCACCACGATCACGATGGTCCAGCCCTGCTGGGACAACTCCAACAAGCGGGTCGAGTTCCCCGACATCCCCGGGCGCACGGTCGGCATGGTCGGCCCGGGGCATCTGACGAACAGCGGAAAGGCCACGTACGTCGAGAACGCCTACGAACTCCTCGACCAGCCCGGCGAGTGGTACCTCGACCGGAGCGCGCACAAGGTCTACTACCTGCCCCGCCAGGGCGAGAACCCGGCCCGCGCCGACGTCGAGGCCGCCGCGGCCGAGAAACTCGTCGACGGGCGGGGCACGGCCGACGCGCCCGTGCACGACATCGCCTTCCGCGGCATCCGGTTCAGCTACGCGACCTGGCTGACGCCCTCCCGGCCCGAGGGCTTCTCCGAGATCCAGGCCGGCTACACCGTCACCGGTGACCAGGGCTGGGCCACCCAGGGCCTGTGCCGGTACGTCGAGGGCGGCACGTGCCCGTTCGCGTCCTGGACGAAGATGCCCGGCAACGTGTCCTTCGCGTACGGGCAGCGCATCGAGTTCGCCGACGACGTCTTCGCCCACCTCGGCGCCGCCGGACTCGACCTGGGCACCGGGAGCAGGGACTCCTCGGTCCGGGGAAGCATCTTCACCGACATCTCCGGCAACGGCCTGGAGATCGGCGGAGTGGACGGCGGCACACCGGCCTCGGGCGTGCAGGTGACGGACAACCACCTCTACGGCCTGCCCCGCGAGTACCACGGCGGTGTCGCCGTCCTCAACGGCTACACCCGGCACAACACCATCGCCCACAACCAGATCGACCACGTCGGCTACTCGGCGATCTCGATGGGCTGGGGCGGCTGGCCCGACAAGATCGAGGACCCGGCCACCCCGAACGCGAGCCACGACAACACCGTGCGGGACAACCTCGTCCACGACTACATGCAGATGCTCGACGACGGCGGAGGCATCTACACCCAGGGGCTGACGGGGACGTCCATGACGGACGGCGAGAAGGTCACCGGAAACGTCGTCCACGACCAGTGGGGCCTGGGCAAGAACATCTACACCGACAACGGCTGCACCTACGAGACCGTCGAGGGGAACGTCCTCTACAACGCCTCCTACGCCAACGTCGCCTCCCGCCACACGGACTACCGCGACGCCCTCGGCAACAACGACCCGACCCTCGTCAAGGACAACTGGTGGGAGGAGGGCACGGCCGACGGCGACAACAAGGGGCTGGTGACGACCGGCAACAAGACCATGGCCGCCCTGTCCGACGTGCCGTCGCGGATCCTCGACAACGCCGGACTCGAACCCGCCTACCGGGGGCTGCTCGACCGCCGGATCGGAGCGGCGTCCGTCCCCGAGGCGCCGTCCCGGGTCGGGACCAGCACGGCGGGCACGGACGCGCTGTACGTCACCTTCAACCCGACCTTCGCCGACGGAGGTTCGCCGGTGCGGTCGTACACGGCACGGGTGTACGACGCCTCGGGCACACAGGTCGCCCGACAGGGCGTGCGGGCAGCCGATTTCAAGCGGACGGCGCTGCTGCGCATCGATGAACTGCCGTCGTCCGGCGGCCCGTTCACGGTGACGGTCACGGCGAGCAACGCGTACGGCAGCAGCGCCCCGTCCCTCGCCTCGCTGCCGCTGACCCCCACGGCGTCGGTCGTCCCGCCCGGCGCACCCACAAGTCCCAAGCTGCGCACGGCGGCCACGGCGGCCACCCTCGCCTGGACCCCGCCCACCGCGACCGGGGACGCGAAGATCACCGGCTACCGGGTGACCGTCTCCGACGGCCGTGACCCGATCGACGTCACCGGCCGGGACGTCCTGGTCACCCAGCCCTCCGCCAAGGGCATGTTCCGGGTGATCGGCGGCCTGGAGCCCGCGACCTCGTACACCGTGACGGTCGCCGCGGTGACAGCGGCCGGCATCGGGCCGACGGCCACGGTCAGGGCGACCACCAGGTCCTGAGGCCGCCAGGTCCGGCAGCCGGCACCTCGTCCCGCCGTGCCCCGAGCACGGCGGGACGGCACGACCCGGCTCGCGCGCAGGACGGGCGGGACGGTACGGGCCGGACGGGTACGGACCGGCCCCGCTCGATCAGGCGCCGACGGCCGCAAGCTGCGGCACTCGAGCCGCGTCGTACCGCTCCAGCAGCACCCGGGCCACCTCCGGCGCCGGACCGAGCACATCGGCGAGTACGTCCGCCTCCGCCGCGCCCCGCGCGATGCGGTCCGGCAGGAAGCCGGGGGCGAGGACGTAGGGGGCGACGGCCACCCGCGCGCAGCCCGACGCCCTGAGTTCCCTCACCGCGTCCTCGGTCCGGGGAAGGGACGCGGAGGCGAACGCGGGGCGCACGGCGCACCAACCGGTGTCCCGCCACTTCCGCGCGATGTCCGCGATCACCGCGATCGCCTCCGGGTCGGTGGACCCGGCCGACGCCAGCACAACCCCCGTCGACGACTTGTCCGCCGGCGTCAACCCGGCCTCGTACAGCCGTCGTTCGAGCGCCGACAGCAGCAACGGCGAAGGACCCAGCACCTCCGCCTGCCGAATCCGCAACCGCGCCGGCGCGGACGCCAGCACCGCCGGGATGTCCGCCTTCGCGTGGAACGCCCGCGTCAGCAGCAGCGGCAGGGCCACGACGTCACGGACGCCCTCCGCGTCCAGCGACTCCAACACCCCTTGCACAGAAGGGATGTTGAAGTCCAGGAAGCCGACCTCCACCCGCACCCCCGGCCGCGCCGCCCGTACCCGCCGTACCAGGGCGTGCACGGTCGCCGCATGCCGTGGGTCACGGCTGCCGTGGGCGATGACGAGGAGGACCGGGGAGCGCATGACGTTGTTCAGCCCTTCACCAGCAGGCCTCGGCTGCGCAGCACCCACCGCTCCAGCGGACTGAAGATCAGCAGGTCGATCGCGATGCCGACGAACAGGATGAGCAGGATCGCCTCGAAGACCATGGCCATGTCGCTGGCGGTACGCGCGTTCTCCAGCAACTGACCGAGGCCCACGCCGAGATCGGGGAAGCTGGCGATGATCTCGGCCGCCATCAGCGAGCGCCAGGAGAACGCCCAGCCCTGCTTGAGGCCGGCCACATAGCCGGGCAGCGCGGCCGGCAGGGTGACGTGCCAGATGCCCTTCAGCCCCGTCGCGCCCATCGTGCGGCCCGCGCGCAGGAACAGCGGCGGTACCTGATCGACGCCGGAGACAAGGCCGTTGGCGATGGAGGGGACCGCGCCGAGCAGGATCACCGCGTACATCATCGAGTTGTTCAGGCCCAGCCAGATCACGGCCGGCGGCACCCATGCCACCGACGGCAGGGACTGGAGCCCGGACAGGATCGGGCCGATGGCCGCGCGGACGAACTTCACCCGCGCCACGATCAGTCCCAGCGGGGTGCCGATGAGCAGCGCGAAGAAGAAGCCGAGCAGACCGCGCGAGACGCTGGTCCAGATGTAGCCGAGCAGATCGCCCTCGAGCCAGGCCTCCTTGAAGGCGCTGCCCACGGCGCCGGGGGAGGGCAGCTTGGAGGGGTCGTCCACGATCGGGTAGAGGATGAACCAGACGGCGAGGACCACCCCGAGCGCGATGATCGGCGGCAGGATCTTGCTGACGAAGGTCTGCCGGAAGGTCGGGCGGCCGGTGGCCGTGGTCTCCAGCGCGTCCAGGCCCGCCTCGACGCTGCCGTTTCCGGCACCGGCGTCCTGGACCCGTGTCGTCTCAGTGCTGGCCATGACGGCGGATCTCCCCACGCAGGACTTCGGTGATCTCAAGGGACAGTTCGGCGACGGGCGCGTCCTCGATCCGGCGCGGCTGCGGGATGTCGACCGTCCACTCACGCGCGATCCGGCCGGGCCGGGAGGACAGCAGGATCACCCGCTGCGCGAGCCGCACCGCCTCGCGCACGTTGTGGGTGACGAACAGGACGGAGATCCCGGTCTCCGCCCAGATCCTGGTGATCTCGTCGTGCAGCACGTCCCGGGTGATGGCGTCGAGCGCGGCGAACGGCTCGTCCATCAGCAGCAGGTTGCTCTGCTGCGCCAACGAGCGGGCCAGCGCCACGCGTTGGCGCATACCGCCGGACAGTTCGTGCACGCGCTTGCCGTACGCGCCCTTCAGGCGGACCAGTTCGAGGAGCTCCTCGGCCTTGCCGCGCCGTTCGGGCTTGGGAACTCCCCTGAGCTTCAGGGCGAGTTCGATGTTCTTGCCCGCGGTCAGCCACGGGAAGAGGGCGTGCTCCTGGAACATCAGGGCCGGGCGCCCCTCCGTCGTGATGGAGCCGCCGGTGGGCTGGTCGAGCCCCGCCACCAGGTTCAGCAGCGTGGACTTGCCGCAGCCCGAGGCGCCCAGGAGGGTGACGAACTCGCCCGGAGCGACATCGATGCTGATGTCGTCCAGCACGAGCTGCTGCCCGCCCGGCGTCGCGAAGGACTTCGAGACATGCTCAAGGCGTGCGGCGTACTCGACGGACTCGTCGGCCTTGGCGAGTGTCGTGGTCGTGGCCATGGTCGTCACCTCCTGGGACTCGTCGGGTACGTCAGCTGGTGCCGAGGCCGGCGGCGTCGACCGGGCTCTCACCCGCGGCCTTGAGGACCTTGTTGAGGAGCGTGAGGTCGTAGATGCCGTCGAGGTTCGGCTTCTCCAGCAGACCGGCCTTGACCGCGTGCTCCGCCTCGGAGTTGAGGGTGGAGGCCAGCGGGTCGTCGGTGATCTCGATCGACTTCCACGCGGGGTCCAGGACGTCGGCGGGCAGCGCCTTGCCGGAGTCGATCTCCAGCTGCTTGTTCGCCGAGGCCTTCGCCTCGTCCGGGTTGGCGTTGATCCACTTGTTGGTCTCGACGGAGGCCTTCAGCACGGCCTCGACGGCCTTGGGGTGCGCCTTGAGGAACTTCTGCGACACGATGATGTTCGTGATCACGAACTTCTTGTCCGGCCACAGGTCCGACTCGTCGAGGAGCACCTTGGCGCCCTCGGCGACCAGCTTGGACGCGGTCGGCTCCGGCACCCAGGCGCCGTCGACGGAACCGGCCTTGTAGGCGTCCGGCGTGATCTTGTTGTCGGTGCGGACGACCGTGACGTCACCCTTGCCGCTCTGCGCGTCGACCTTCCAGCCCTGGTCGGCGGCCCAGTTGAGGAACGCCACGTCCTGCGTGTTGCCCAGCTGGGGCGTCGCGATCTTCTTGCCCTTGACGTCCTTCAGGGTCTTGATCTTCTTCGGGTTGACGACCAGCTTCACGCCGCCCGAGGCCGAACCGCCGATGATCTTCAGGCTCTTGCCGTCGGACTTGGTGTAGCCGTTGATCGCCGGGGAGGGGCCGATCCAGCCGATGTCGATGGAGCCCGCGTTCAGCGCCTCGATCTCCGAGGGTCCCGCGTTGAAGATGGCGGGCGCGACCTTGGTGGCGCCGAGTTCCTTCTGGAAGAAGCCCTTCTGCACGCCCACGAGCGCGGTGGCGTGGGTCAGGTTGCCGAAGTAGCCGATCTTGACGGAGTCGAGGCCGTCGATCTTCTTGGACCCGGCGGCGACCTTCGCACCCGAGGTGTCGTCCTTGGAGTCCGACCCGTAGCCGCAGGCGGCGAGTGCCAGCAGGGGAAGTGCGGCGACCACGGCGACGCCGCGGCGGAGGAATATTGAGCGGTTGGCAGGCACGGGAGGCGTTCCTCTCGTTGGCCCGGCGGGTCACGGTCTCTCAGGTCGTGGCCGGGAAGTTCGGCAAGGGTCTTCGTCGTGTCCGGGACGTCGGGTGGGGGGAGTGGGCGCGCAGGCGGTGCGCGTACGTCAGCACACACATCGCGCGACTCCGCCCTGCCCGCTGCCGAGGGCGCCGCTGCCGACGCGGCCGCCCTCCTTCGCGAACGTGGAGTAGAAGTCCTGGGAGTTCATCTCAGAAGTCCCAACTGTCGTCGTCGGACTCGTTCTTGACCGGCTCCGGGGACGCGAACGACTCGCCGACCATGCCGGCGGTGAGCGTGGTGCCGTCGTTCGGGTCGATCAGGATGAACGAGCCCGTGCGCCGGGAGTCGGCGTACGAGTCCACCGGCAGGGGCTCCGCGGTGCGGATCTTCACCCGGCCGATGTCGTTGGCGACGAGCTGTCCCGGGTGCGGGTGCAGGGACAGGTCGTCGAGTGTGAGACGGGACGGGATGTCCTTGACGATCGCCTTGACCGTACGGGTGCCGTGCTTGAGCAGCACCCGGTGGCCGACGGTCAGCGGCTGGTCGGCGACATGGCACACGGTCGCCTCGACGTCCTGCGTGGTCGCCGGGGCGTCCTTGCTGGGCACGATCAGGTCGCCGCGCGAGATGTCGATGTCGTCCTCCAGCAGGAGGGTCACCGACTGCGTGGTCCAGGCGGCGTCGACCGGCTCGCCGAGCAGGTCGATCGCGGCGATCCGGGAGGCACGGCCCGAGGGCAGTACGGTGACGGGCTCGCCGACGTGGAAGCTGCCGGCGGCGATCTGGCCCGCGTAGCCCCGGTAGTCCGGGTGCTCGGCGGTCTGCGGCCGGATCACGTACTGCACGGGCAGCCGGGCGTGGCAGTGGCTCAGGTCGTGGGCGACCGGGACCGTCTCCAGGTGCTCCAGGACCGTCGGGCCGCCGTACCAGTCCATGTTCGCGGACGGCTCCACCACGTTGTCACCGGCGAGCGCCGAGATCGGGATCGCGGTGACCTCCGGGACGCCCAACTCGTGCGCGTACGCCGTGAATTCCTCGGCGATCGCCGCGAAGACGGACTCCTTGTACTCGACCAGGTCCATCTTGTTGACGGCGAGCACCGCGTGCGGGACGCGCAGCAGGGCGGCGATCGCCGCGTGCCGACGGGTCTGCTCGACCACGCCGTTGCGGGCGTCGACCAGGATCACCGTCAGCTCGGCCGTGGAGGCACCCGTCACCATGTTGCGGGTGTACTGCACGTGGCCGGGGGTGTCGGCGAGGATGAACCGCCGCCTGGGCGTGGCGAAGTAGCGGTAGGCCACGTCGATGGTGATGCCCTGCTCGCGCTCGGCGCGCAGACCGTCCGTCAGCAGCGCGAGGTCCGGGCCCTCGGCGCCACGGCTCGCCGAGGCACGCTCCACGGCCTCCAGCTGATCGGTGAGGATCGACTTGGAGTCGTGCAACAGGCGCCCGACGAGCGTGGACTTGCCGTCGTCGACCGAGCCTGCCGTCGCGAACCGCAGCAGGGTCGTCTCGGCGAGTCCGGTGAGTTCCGTGGTGGTGCTCATGCTTAGAAGTACCCCTCGCGCTTGCGGTCTTCCATCGCGGCCTCGGACATCTTGTCGTCGGCCCGGGTCGCGCCGCGCTCGGTCAGCCGGGAGGCGGTGATCTCGGCGATGACGGTGTCCAGCGTGGTCGCGTCGGAGTCGACGGCGCCCGTGCAGGACATGTCGCCGACGGTCCGGTAGCGGACCTGCCGTTTCTCCACGCTCTCCCCGGACTTGGGGCCACCCCACTCGCCGGCGGTCAGCCACATGCCGGCCCGCTGGAACACCTCGCGCTCGTGCGCGAAGTAGATCTGCGGCAGCTCGATGCCCTCGCGGGCGATGTACTGCCAGACGTCCAGCTCGGTCCAGTTGGACAGCGGGAACACGCGGACGTGCTCGCCGGGTGCGTGACGTCCGTTGTACAGGTTCCACAGCTCGGGCCGCTGCCGGCGCGGGTCCCACTGGGAGAACTCGTCCCGCAGCGAGAACACCCGCTCCTTGGCGCGGGCCTTCTCCTCGTCCCGCCGACCGCCGCCGAACACGGCGTCGAACTTCTCGGCCTGGATCTTCTCCGTCAACGGCAGTGTCTGGAGCGGATTACGGGTCCCGTCCGGACGCTCCTTCAGCACCCCGCGGTCGATGTAGTCCTGCACGGAGGCCACATGGAGCCGCAGCCCGTGCTTCTCGACCGTGCGGTCCCGGTACTCAAGTACCTCGGGGAAGTTGTGGCCCGTGTCGACGTGCAGCAGCGAGAAGGGCACCGCCGCCGGCGCGAACGCCTTGAGCGCCAGGTGCAGCATGACGATGGAGTCCTTGCCGCCGGAGAAGAGGATCACCGGTCGCTCGAACTCGCCCGCCACCTCGCGGAAGATGTGCACCGCCTCGGACTCCAGCGCGTCCAGGTGGGAGAGGGCGTACGGACTGGCCGTACCGTCCTCCGTCGTGGCGACGGTCGTCATGCCAGTCCCCTCTCGGTGAGCAGCGCGTGGAGTGCGGCCGCGGACTCCTGGACGGTCTGGTGCTGGGACTCGATGCGCAGGTCGGGCGACTCGGGCGCCTCGTAGGGGTCGTCCACCCCGGTGAGCCCGCTGAGTTCGCCCGCCGCCTGCTTGGCGTACAGCCCCTTCACGTCCCGCTCGGAGCACACCTCGACCGGGGTCGCCACATGCACCTCCAGGTACGCGGCACCGCTCTCCTGGTGGCGCTTGCGCACCTCCTCGCGGCTGTCCGCGTACGGCGCGATGACCGGGACCAGCGCCTTCACGCCGTTGCGGGCGAGCAGTTCGGCGAGGAAGCCGATCCGCTGCACGTTGGTGTGCCGGTCCGCGCGGGAGAAGCCGAGGCCCGCGGAGATGAACTCGCGGATCTCGTCGCCGTCGAGCACCTCGACGCGGTGGCCCTCCTCGCGCAGCCGGCCGGCCAGCTCGTAGGCGATGGTGGTCTTGCCGGCGCTCGGCAGACCCGTGAGCCAGACGGTGGCTCCGGTCGTCACGTGTGTCTCCTGTATCTCCTGAGTGGTCGTCATGGTCAGCCGTGCAGCCCGCACTCGGTCTTGTTGCGGCCCGCCCAGCGCCCGGCCCGGGCGTCCTCGCCCTCCAGCACACGACGGGTGCAGGGGGCGCAGCCGACGGACGCGTAGCCGTCCATCAGCAGGGGGTTGGTCAGTACGCCGTGCTCGGCGACGTAGGCGTCCACGTCGTCCTGGGTCCAGCGGGCGATCGGCGAGACCTTGACCTTCCGGCGCTTCTCGTCCCAGCCGACGACCGGGGTGTTCGCCCGGGTCGGGGACTCGTCGCGGCGCAGCCCGGTCGCCCAGGCGGTGTACTTGGTCAGGCCCTGCTCCAGCGGCTGGACCTTGCGCAGCTTGCAGCACAGGTCGGGGTCGCGGTCGTGCAGCTTGGGACCGTACTCCGCGTCCTGCTCGGCGACCGTCCGGCGCGGGGTGAGGGTGATGACGTTGACGTCCATCACGGCCTCGACGGCGTCCCGGGTGCCGATGGTCTCGGGGAAGTGGTAGCCGGTGTCGAGGAACACGACGTCCACGCCGGGCCTGGCCCGGGAGGCGAGGTGGGCGACCACCGCGTCCTCCATGGAGGAGGTCACGCAGAACCGCTTGCCGAAGGTGTCGACCGCCCACTGGAGGACCTCCAGCGCGGAGGCGTCCTCCAGGTCGCGGCCCGCCTGCTCCGCAAGGGCCTTCAAGTCGTCGGTCGTGCGGTCTTCCTGAACGGTGGTCATATCTCGTCCCCTCCCGTTTCGGTGCGCTGAAGCCCCCGGGACAGCAGCCCGAGGAACTTCAACTGGAAGGCTCGATTGCACGCTCCGCATTCCCACGCGCCGTGGCCCTGCTCGCTGGGACGCAGGTCCTCGTCGCCGCAGTAGGGGCAGTAGAAGGGGGCCGCCCGCTCGCTCACGACAGGGCCTCCTCGGAGGCGCGGGTGGCCCAGGTCGCGAACCGCTCGCCGTCCTCGCGCTCGGCCTGGAACCGCTTCAGGACGCGCTCGACGTAGTCGGTCAGCTCCTCCGAAGTCACCTTCAGGCCACGGACCTTGCGGCCGAACCCGGCCTCCAGACCGAGCGCGCCGCCGAGGTGCACCTGGAAGCCCTCGACCTGCTCGCCCTGGTCGTTGAGGACCAACTGGCCCTTGAGACCGATGTCCGCGACCTGGATACGGGCGCAGGCGTTCGGGCAGCCGTTGATGTTGATGGTGATCGGCTCGTCGAACTCCGGGATCCGGCGCTCCAGTTCGTCGATCAGCGCGGCGCCGCGCGCCTTGGTCTCGACGATGGCGAGCTTGCAGTACTCGATGCCGGTGCAGGCCATGGTGCCGCGCCGGAACGAGGAGGGCTTGGCGGTCAGGTCGAGTGCGGCGAGGCCCTCGACCAGCGAGTCGACCTGGTCCTCCTCGACGTCGAGCACGATCATCTTCTGCTCGACGGTGGTACGGACCCGGCCCGAGCCGTGCGCCTCGGCCAGCTCGGCGATCTTGGTGAGGGTGGCGCCGTCGATGCGGCCGACGCGCGGGGCGAAACCGACGTAGAAACGCCCGTCCTGCTGGCGGTGGACGCCGACGTGGTCGCGCCAGCGGGCCACCGGCTGGGCGGGGGCGGGGCCGTCGACGAGCTTGCGCCCCAGGTACTCGTCCTCCAGGACCTGGCGGAACTTCTCCTGGCCCCAGTCGGCGACGAGGAACTTCAGGCGGGCGCGGGTGCGCAGGCGCCGGTAGCCGTAGTCGCGGAAGATGCCGATCACGCCGGCCCAGACGTCCGGGACCTCGTCCAGCGGGACCCAGGCGCCGAGCCGGACGCCGATCTTCGGGTTGGTGGACAGACCGCCGCCGACCCACAGGTCGAAGCCGGGGCCGTGCTCGGGGTGCTCGACGCCGACGAACGCGATGTCGTTGATCTCGTGCGCCACGTCGAGCAGCGGGGAGCCGGAGATCGCGGTCTTGAACTTGCGCGGCAGGTTGGAGAATTCCTTGGTGCCGATGTAGCGGCCGTGGATCTCGTCGATGGCCGGTGTGCCGTCGATGATCTCGTCCTCGGCGATGCCGGCGACGGGCGAGCCGAGGATCACGCGGGGTGTGTCACCGCAGGCCTCGGTGGTGGAGAGCCCGACGGCTTCGAGCCGGTTCCAGATCTCGGGCACGTCCTCGATGCGGATCCAGTGGTACTGCACGTTCTGGCGGTCCGTGAGGTCGGCCGTGCCGCGCGCGAACTCCTGCGAGATCTCGCCGATCACCCGCAGCTGGTCCGTGGTCAGCCGGCCGCCGTCGATGCGGACGCGCAGCATGAAGTACTTGTCGTCCAGCTCCTCCGGCTCCAGGATCGCGGTCTTGCCGCCGTCGATCCCGGGCTTGCGCTGGGTGTAGAGACCCCACCAGCGCATCCGGCCGCGCAGGTCGTTCGGGTCGATCGAGTCGAAGCCGCGCTTGGAGTAGATCGTCTCAATGCGTGTCCGCACATTGAGACCGTCGTCGTCCTTCTTGAACTGCTCGTTGCCGTTGAGCGGGGTGAAGTGTCCCGCTGCCCACTGACCCTCACCGCGGTGACGGCTCACCTTGCGTCGGGGCGCTGCGGCACCAGGGTTCTGCGGGGTGGCGGCCATGTTGGAGGTCCTCCGGGACAGACGGGAGCGGCTCTTACCTGCGGGTACGGGCGCATGGGTCTACGTGCGCGTCGTTGCGCGGGATGAGACGTATGCAGGAGATGTCGGTGTCGCTGCGGCTCTCAGCTCGCCGGACAGATGGCGCTGGACATGCGGCCGAGATCGACGTGCCGCCGACTCACCAAGGCAATTCCAGTTCCGGACATGACGGAAGCGTGTCATGGCGATCTGGACACAGTCCAGCTTCGTCCGACATGCGGACACCCTGGTCTCGAAGTGCGAGACGCGGGTGTCATCGGTCACATGCGCCGCACGCGGTCTTGTCCGCGCAGGTCAGGCGGGGTATGCCCCGGGCCAGGGGCCGGGCGTGGTCACCTCCCGCTCCTCCTCGACCTTGGTGTCGAAGAGCGTGAAGCCCCGGCGCAGATAGTTGTCCATGGCGTGCTCCCCGTCCTTGCTGCATGTATGCAGCCAGACCCGCTTGGTGCGGGCGAGACCCGGCCACCGGTCCGCGAGGTCCCAGGCGCGGGCGGCGCCGTACGCGAGCAGATGGCCGCCGATCCGGCGGCCCCGGAAGGCGGGGATCAGCCCGAAGTAGGCGATCTCCACCACCCCGTCGTCCTGCGGGTCCAGCTCCACGAACCCGGCGGGCGTCCCGCGCTCGTACGCGACCCACGTCTCCACGCCCGGCCGGTCCAGATACTGCTCCCAGCGCGCGTACGGCCAGCCGAGCCGGTCGGTCCAGAGGATGTCGCCGCCGACGGAGGCGTACAGGAAACGGCTGAACTCGGGGGAGGGCAGCTCGGAGCGGACGATCCGGACGTCCCCGTCCGGCGCGGCGGCCGGCAGCAGGTCGGTCGGGGCGGTCTGCTCCAGGGACCAGGTGGTCACGGGGAAGGTGCTCATGCCCGCCAGGGAATCATCCGGCCCGGAGGCTTGTCGATTACCGGCCGGCGGACTTGTCGATCGAGGACAGCGGCAGCGCGTACAGCATCCGGCCGGACTGGGACCAGACCTCGCCGGTCGCCGCCCAGTAGGAGAGCGAACCCGCCCGGCCGCTCCAGCACTGGTGCGAGGCGTCCGAGCCGCACTCGGTGGTCTTCGCCTCGTCCGCGTTCTGCCGCCAGAGGGTGCCGTGGTCGCCCGCGGTGTCGGCCGCCCGGTCCAGATACCAGGTCGAGTCGAGCGAGAGGACGCCCGCGACGCCGGTCACCTTCGTCTCGTAGGCCGCGTCCGCGACCGCGTTCCCGGCGGAGTCCGTGGCCAGGAGCCCGGCCCGTGCCGGGTCCGAGCTGAACGCGTAGCGCCACAGCCGGGTGCGCAGATCACCGTCCACGGGCACCCGCTCGCTCGCGACCAGGCTGTCCGGCGCGGTGCTGCGGTCCAGGGAGATCGCCGTGGGACGGGGGGACCCGCCGCCGAGCGTGTACGAGCCGATCGCCGGCAGCACGTACCGGTAGCCGTACGCCGCCCAGCCGCCGCGCACCTTGCCGACCTTGAGGCTGTCGACGGTGGCCCGCTGTACACGGCGCATGTCGTACGCGTAGAGGCCGGTGGCGGTGGTGACCAGCAGCTTGCCCTGGTACCAGACCATGCCGGAGACCGCGGAGGGCAGACCTCGGTAGTCGCGTCCGCCGTCCACCGGGACCGCGAGGACCGCCCAGGTGTACGTCAGATGCGCGGGATCGTCGGCGTTCACGAAGGCGACCCGGGCGATGCCGGAGCCCTTGCCCCGCGCGGTGTCGTGGCTCCAGCCGGACAGGATCACCCGGTTCTCGCCCCAGTGACCGTCGTCGTCCGCGTCCCCGGAGGTGGTGACCGCGCCGGCCTGCCAGCCGCTGCTGTCGGCGCTGTCCCAGCAGTAGGCGCGCGTGGCCGCCGGTTCGACGGGCAGGGTGCCGCGCTCGGAGGTGGTGCAGTCGGCCGCGTCGCGCAGGGTCCGGTCGCTGTCGTCGAGGACCGCGCGGACGCCGACCGGCTTGCCCATGGCGGCGGAGAGGCGGTCGAGGGTGCCCTGGGGGACGAGGTGCTCCTGGAGCCGGAGGTCGGCCCCCTTGGCGTCTGCGGCCAGCGGCTTCAGACCGCCGGGAGTGTCACTGACGGTGGCCTGAGAAGCGCTGATCATGGTGGCGGCCGCGGTGAGGGCGAGCGCGGTCCCGGCCAGGAAGCCGCGCACCGCCTGGCCGCGCCTTTGCCTGCGGTGTCTGCCGCGTTGCTTCATCGAACCTCCCGAGGCGAGCCAACTGCGGTGGTTGGTCCGAGCGTTGACCAAGGAGCAGGTGGGGTGGCCCGTAGTGGGATGCTACGGCAGGCGAGGGCCGCGGGGGACGAAGACCCTGCAAATATGCGGAAGATGCCGTCACTCGGGCACGCACGGTGACGGATCGGGCATATTCAGGGGGTCTCGGTCGGAGTCCGTCCCGCCGTCAGCGCGGGGGCCGTCGAGTACGGCAGCAGGTCCAGCGGGTCGTCGGGGAGGAGCACCTCGACCTCGGCCTGCTCGCGGAACCGGTAGGGCCGATGCTCCAACAGGCCGCCGAGATACCGGCGTACCCGTGACATCTCGGCCCGTACGGTCACCGTGCGGGCCGCGTCGCCGAACACGTCCTCGGCCAGGCCCGCCGCGCTGCGCCCGTTTCGGTGCAGCGCCAGCAGATAGAGCAACTCGGCGTGCCGGGGGCTCAGTTCGCGGCTCCAGGAACCCGCGCACTCCGACACCGTCACCGTCCAGCGGCGCGGACGGGTCAGATCCAGCACGACGCGGGTGGCGGCGCGCGGGGTCGGCTCGTCGGACGCCCTGATCAGCCAGCCGCCGGCCAGCGGCTCCACCGAGCAGGGCCCCAACGGCGGCAGCCACCGGCGGCCCGGCGCCAGGGACTTGGGCAGCGCGATCCGGCCGGGCGCCGGCAGCCCGGTCACCGCGGCGGTCCAGCCGTTCCGGTCCACCACCAGGGCCCGCCCCGACAGCCGGGCGAGGACCGGGGCAGCCACCGCGCGCAGCCGCTCCAGCGAGGTCATGTGCAGCTCGCGCAGCCGGGCCTCGGCGAGCTTGGCCACCGAGTCGACCCAGGCGAGCGTGGCCGGGTGCATCGTCTCCAGCGGTCCGCTGACGTCCACCACCCCCAGCAGCCGCCCGTCGCGCGGGTCGGTGATGGGGGCGCCGGTACAGGTCCAGGTGGCCAGTGAGCGCACGAAGTGCTCGGAGGCGAAGATCTGCACGGGCCGGCGGACCACCGCCGGGGTGCCCACGCCGTTGGTGCCGACGACCTCCTCGCGCCAGTCGGCGCCGACCTCGAAGCCGAGACCGTCGGCCCGGCGCAGCACCGGTGTGCTGCCCTCCCGCCACAGCACCCGGCCGTCCGGGCCCGCGACCACCATGATGTGGTGGGCGACGTCCGCGACCGACAACAGCCCCTCGCGCAGCACCGGCAGCACATGCCGCAGCTCCGTCGAGTCCCGGCGCCGCCGCACCTCGTCGGCGTCCAGCACCCCGGCCCGCAGGTCCCGTTCGGGATCGACGCCGCTGCGCAGGGTGCGCCCCCAGGACTGCTCGATCACCGGCCGCGGCGCGACGGGCGCCCGCTGCCCCGCGAGCGTGGCGGAGCGGACCTCGCTGAGCACCCGCGCCGCGCGCGTGGTGTCGACCGCGGCGAACTGGGTGACGTCCGTCGGCGAGAGCGCCACGGGACCTCCAGGGAGAAGGGGTCGGGACCGCCGGACACACCGTCGCGATTCGGCCACGGAGCCGGCAGTCCGTTGACTGACCGTCTCATAGTGTCGTTCCCGCCTGAGGGACGTGCACGGTCCAGCCACAGAAAGCAGCAAGTTGCAACCCTCTGCAACCCTGGTGAACTGCCAAACCCTGGTTGAAACTTGAGCAACGCCGTCCCGAGCGGCGTACCAGGCCTGTCTACGGGCCACTGGGCGGGGGTGGTGCCGTGTCGGCGCAGCACCACCCCCGCGTCCGGCCCTCCCCGCAGGTCAGGACAGTGGTCGGGCCCGCTCCACCACCGACGCCAGGTCGAGCGTGGACGGCAGTGTCCCGAAGGTCGCACCCCCGTCGCTGCCCAACCGCCCGGCGCAGAAGGCGTCCGCGACCTCGGATGGCGCGAACCGGACCAGCAGTGACCCCTGGAGCACCAGCGCGAGCCGCTCCACCAGCCGCCGCGCCCGTCCCTCGACGCCCTCCAGATCGGCGAGTTCGGTCAGCACACCCTTGATCGCCCCGTCCAGCCGGTGGTCCGCGCCCCGCGCCCGGCCGACCTCCTGGAGATACGCGTCCAGCGCGGCCGGCTCCCTGCGCAGCGCCCGCAGCACGTCCAGTGCCTGGACGTTGCCCGCGCCCTCCCACACCGAGTTGAGCGGCGACTCGCGCACCAGCCGGGGCAACCCCGACTCCTCGACATAGCCGTTGCCGCCCAGACACTCGGCGGCCTCGACCGCGACCGGCGAACAGCGCTTGGTCACCCAGTACTTGGCGGCCGGCACCGCGATCCGCAGCAGCGCCCGTTCCTGCTCGCCCCCGTCGTCGTAGGCCGCCGCGAGCCGCAGGGCGAGGGTGGTGGCCGCCTCGGACTCCAGCGCGAGGTCGGCCAGCACGTTGCGCATCAGCGGCTGGTCGACGAGTCTGGCGCCGAACGCCTCGCGGTGGCCGCAGTGATGGACCGCCTGTGCGACGGCCTGCCGCATCAGCCCCGCCGACCCGATCACGCAGTCCAGCCGGGTCGCCGTCACCATGTCGATGATCGTGCGCACCCCGTGCCCCTCCGCACCGACCCGGCGCGCCCAGGTCCCGTCGAACTCGACCTCGCTCGAAGCGTTCGACCGGTTGCCCAGCTTGTCCTTGAGCCGCTGGAGCAGGAACACGTTCCGGGTGCCGTCCGCCAGCACGCGCGGCACCAGGAAGCAGGTGAGTCCGCCGGGAGCCTGCGCCAGCACCAGAAAGCCGTCCGACATCGGCGCCGAGCAGAACCACTTGTGCCCGGTCAGCTCGTAGGTGCCGTCCTCGTCGAGCGGCCGCGCGGCCGTGGCGTTCGTCCGTACGTCGCTGCCGCCCTGCTTCTCCGTCATGCCCATCCCGAACAGCGCCCCGGCCTTGAGGTGGGCGGGGCGCAGTTCGCGGTCGTAGACCGTCGACGTCAGTCGCGGCTCCCACTCCGCGGCCAGGTCCGGGTCGGCGCGCAGGGCGGGCACCGCCGCGTGGGTCATCGACAGGGGGCAGCAGTTGCCGGCCTCGACCTGCGTCCACACCAGGAACGCGGCGGCCCGGCGGACATGGCCGCCGGGCCGGTCCCAGGCGGCCGTCAGCCCCGCCGCGACGCCCTTGCCGAGCAGCCGGTGCCAGGCCGGATGGAACTCGACCTCGTCGATCCGATGCCCGTGCCGGTCGTGCGTCCGCAGTCGCGGCGGGTTCTCGTTGGCCTGCACCCCCCACTCCTGCACCTGCGCCGACCCGGCGGCCCGCCCGAGGGCGGCCAGTTCGGCACCGGCCTTCTCGGACAGCGCCGGATCGAGATGCCGCTCGACCGCCTCCGTCAGGACGCGGTCGGCGGAGTAGACGTCGTACCCGGTCAGGGGCGGGGCCTGGTTGGTCACGGTGTGGGTCGTTCGCGCCATGCCCGCGAACCTACCGCGCACCGACCTGCCCGGAAGCAACCGTCAGGCCCGCGCCCGTCACCCCGTCAGGCCGGGCGGGCCATCGCCACCGCCTCCTCCGTGTCGAGGGTGGCGACCGTCTCGGTCGGCGTGAGGGGCCAGTCCTCGTGGTAGACGGTGTCGAGGTAGCGTTCGCCGAGGTCCGGGGCGATGGCCACCGAGGTGAGGCCGGCCCGGCCGTTGCGGGCCAGCCACTGGCCGGCGCCGCTGACGACCGTGCCCGTCGAGCCGCCGAACAGGAAGCCGCGGGCGGCGAGGCGACGGCAGGCGAGCACGGTGTCGGTCTCCTCGACGCGGACCACGTCGTTGACGTAGGACTCGTCGAGCATGGGCGGCGGCACGCTCGTGCCGAGGCCGGGAATCATCCGCGGTCCCGCCGGGCCGCCGAAGCTCACCGAGCCGACGCTGTCGACGGCGACGATGTGCACCCGGCGCCGCCACTGCCAGAACCAGCGGGCGCAGCCCATCAGGGTCCCGGTCGTGCCGGCCCCGACGAACAGGACGTCCAGGTCCGGGAAGCGGCGGGCGATGGCCGGCGCGGTGGTGCGGAAGTGCGCCCGCCAATTGCCCTGGTTGGTGTACTGGTTGAGCCACACGTACCGGTCGTCGGACGCGCACAGCGCCCGTACGTACGCGATCCGCGCGCCCAGGAACCCGCCGTGCACGTCCGGTTCCCTGATGACGTGCACCCGGGTGCCGAGCGCCTCCATCAACCGGATCGTCGGCAGGTTGCAGCGCGAGTCGGTCACGCACAGGAACCGGTGGCCCCGGCTCGCGGCGATCACGCTCAGGGCCACGCCCAGGTTCCCGGACGACGACTCCACGAGCACCGAGCCGGGCCGCAACAGGCCCTGCCGCTCGGCGGCGTCGACCATCTCGGTCGCCGCCTTCAGCTTCACGGAGCCGGCGAAGTTGAATCCCTCACACTTCAGGTAGAGCGGGAGCCCCAGTGCGGCCCGAAGGTCGACATAGAGCTCGTCCTCGTTGAACTGTGCCGGTTCAGAAATTACGGGCATGACGCCCCCCTCCTCATGCGCCACGTGCATGGCCGTCAGCCGTACCGGCGCAGCTCGTGGAAGAACCCGTCGACGACGTGCAGCCCGCCCCTTCGGGCCACTTCGTCATGGACGAACCTGCCGACCGCCAGGTCGAGCACCCCCAGTCCGAACGGCGAGAACACCACCGTCCGGTCACCCGGGACGGTGGCCCGCCCGGTCAGTACGTCGTTCAGCGTCCCGTCCAGGAACTCCCGCCCGCCGGTGAGCTGTTCGGCCAGGTGCGGGGAGGTCTCGGCCTTCAGACAGTGCTCGACGTCGTCGACGAAGTTCGCCGAGTCGAGCAGGATCTTCGGGTCGAGGTCCCGCAGCGACACGTGCAGCACCAGCGGATGGTGGGCGAACCAGGACGGGTCGTGGATGTACGGCGCGGACGCGACCGTCGCGAAGACCACCAGGTCCGACGAACGGATCAGGGACTCCGGATCGCCGTGCACGGTGATCCGGCCCTTGGCATCCGACCGTTCCAGATAGCCGCGGAACCCGGCCGCGCTGTCGGCGTTCAGGTCGTGCACGCCCGTCTCCTCGAACTCCCAGCCGGTGCCGGTGAGATGAGTGTGCACATAGCGTGCGATGAGCCCGGTGCCGATGAAACCGACCCGCGTCGGACGCGTCCGCGTCCGGCTCAGCCGGTCCGCGGCCAGCGCCGCCGAGGACGCCGTCCGCGTCGCGCTGATCACCGAGCTCTCCAGACAGGCGAACGGATAGCCCGTGTCGGGGTCGTTCAGGATCAGCACCGCCGACGCCCGTGGCAGCCCCGACTTGGTGTTCTCCGGAAAACTGGAGATCCACTTCAGCCCGTCCACCGGCAACGGCCCGCCCAGCGAGGCCGGCAGCGCGATGATCCGGGACGACGGCCGGTCCGGGAAGCGCAGGAAGTACGACGGCGGGTTCACCGAGTCGCCCTCCCCGTGCAGCCGGTACACGGCCTCGACGAGTTCGCCGATCTCGGACTCCCGTCCGCTCAGCGCCTGTTGGACCTGCTCGCCGGAGATGACGGCGAAGTCCGGTGCGACCGTGCTCATACGCCGCTCACCTCGCACTCGGTGCGCCCCACCGGGTTCCCGAACGCCACCAGCACCTCGCGCGGTCCGTCGAACGGCTCCCGGCCGTGCGCGGTACGGATGTTGTCCACCAGCAGCAGATCCCCCGAGCGCCACGGCTCGCGCACGGTGTGCGCCGCGTAGGCCTCGTTGATCTCCAGCACCACGTCCTCGCCGATCGGATCACCGTCGCCGAAGCGGGTGTTGAAGGGCAGTCCGTCGGAGCCGTACTCGTCCACCAGGTAGTCGCGCACTTCGGGTTCCATGGTCCATTCGTTGAGGAAGGCGATCTGGTTGAACCAGCACCGCCGCCCGCTCACCGGATGGCGCAGCACCGCACTGCGCCGCTGCCGGGTGCGCAGCGAACCGTCGCCCTGCCAGGCGAACTCGATGCCCTGGGCGCGGCAGTAGCGCTCGACCGCGCCGCGGTCGTCGGTGCCGAAGGCCTCCTGGACCGAGGCCCCGATCTCGTCGTTGTACGAGCGGGTCAGCAGCCAGCCCTCCCACTCGAACCGCTCGACCAGCGCCGCGGGCAGGGTCTCCAGCACCGCCGACGCGTCGGCGACCGCGGTCGCGCCGCCGGACTCGGGCGCCTCCAGACCGGCGAACAGCAGCAGGCCCGGGAACTCCAGGCCGTAGCTGACCTCGTGGTGCATGCACATCTGCTGGTTCGGCGGCCACTTCGTCGACGAGTACACGCCGTCCGCGTAGCCGCGCCGGGGCGCGAAGGGCTCCCGGTCGGACATCAGCCGGTCGGTCAGCCGGCGGGCGACGGCCTCGGTCGCGTCCGGGTCGGCGAGGCCAAGGCCGCGGACCAGCACACAGCCGTGCTCAAGGAGGACCGCGTGCAGCGCGTCCCGGTGGGCGGCGACCCAATTGGCCGGGTGGAGATCGGACTTGGCGTGCAGCAGAGGTGGAGCGCCGGGCGCGAGTTCCAGGCCCGGAAGCGTGGCTTCAGAGGTGTACGACATTGCGGGTTGTCCCTTTCAGTGATGCTGGTCGAGCAGCCCGGCCAGGTCCGCGAGGACCGGGTGCCGGGTGACGTCCTTGAGGGTGATCGCCCGGTCCAGGACGATCGCGAGCTTCACGGCGGACAGCGAGGTGCCGCCGCGGTCGAAGAAGTGGTCCCGGCGGCCGATCCGCTGCTCCGGGATGCCGAGCACCTCCGCCCAGGCCGCGGCCAGCCGCCGCTCACCCGGTGTGTCCGGGGTGCCGGACCCGGCGGCGTCGAGGTCCTCGGCGAGCGCGGTCAGCGACTTGCGGTCGGTCTTGCCGTTGGCGGTCAGCGGCAGGACGTCCCGCCAGTGCACCAGGGACGGGACCATGTAGGCCGGGAGCGAGGCCCCCAGCACCTCCCGTACCTTCTCGGCGTCCACCGGGTGCGGCCCGGTGCAGAACGCCACCAGGCGCACACCGCCCACGACCACCACCGCGCCGTCCCGCACACCGGGCACCCGCAGCAGCGCGTTCTCGACCTCGCCGAGCTCGACGCGGAAGCCGCGGATCTTCACCTGGCTGTCGCGCCGGCCGAGGAACTCCAGCTTCCCGTCGGGCCGCCAGCGCCCGTGGTCACCGCTGCGGTACAGCCGCTCGCCGGGCCGGTAGGGGTCCTCGGTGAAGGCGGCCCGGGTGCGCTCGGGGTCGTTGACGTAGCCGCGCCCCACACAGACCCCGGAGAAGACGATCTCGCCGGGCGCGCCCAGCGGTACGGGCACCAGGTCCTCGTCGACGACGTACACCCGCACATTGCGGATCGGCCGCCCCAGCGGCACCCGGTCCCCGGCCGGCACCTCGTGCATGACCTCGTGGTTGGTGTCGTCCGAAGTCTCCGTCAGGCCATAGGCGTTGACGAGCCGGATGCCGGGCATCGCGGTGAACCAGCGCTGCACCAGCTCCTGCTTGACCGCCTCGCCGGTGACCGACACACAGCGCAGGTCCGGCAGTTCGCGTGGGCGCTGCTCCAACTCGGCCAGGATGGCCTCCAGATACGACGGCACGATCTGGACCACGTTCACCCGGCCGCGCGCGATCGTGTCCACGAAGGCCGACACGTCGAGGATGGTCTCCTGACCGACCAGCAGCGTGCGCCCGCCGACCAGCAACGCCGAGACCAGTTGCCACAGGGAGATGTCGAAGCACTGCGGTGCCGTCTGCGCGACCGTGCCCCCGGTCTCGAAGCCCAGGTCCTCGATCTTGGCGAGGACGTGGTTGACGAACCCGGCGTGCTCGCACATCGCGCCCTTGGGCTCGCCCGTGGAGCCGGAGGTGAAGTAGATGTACGCGGCCTGGTCGGCGGTGACGGACACGCCCAGATCACCGTCGGCGTGGTCCTCGGCGTACGCCGTCTCCACGAACAGCCGGTCGAGCGACTCCAGGTTGGTGTCGCTGCCCCGCTCGGTCAGGACGAGGCCGCAGCCGGCCCGGCCGAGGGTGCGGGCGATGCGGTCGGCCGGGAAGTGCGGCTCGACTGGCAGGTACACCCCGCCCGCCTTGAGCACCGCGAGGACGGACGCGAGCCAGTCCAGGTTGCGCTCCATGACGACGGCGACCACGCCCTCGCGTTCCAGACCGCGCGCGAGCAGCGCCCGACCGACGCGGTTGGCCCGGGAGTTGAGCTCCCGGTACGTCCACTGCCGGTCGCCCTGCACGGCCGCGACGGCGTCGGGGTGGGCGGCGACCCGCTCCTCGAACAGCTCGTGCACCCGTCGGTCCGGCAGGTCCCGGACCGCTCCCGCCAACTCGTCGAGCTGGAACCGGAGTTCCTCCTCCGACAGCAGCGTGGGCCGGTCGGGTTCGGCGAGCGCGGTCAGGTGGTAGCCGGCGATCCGCGCGGCCGCCTCGGCGTCCAGGACGTCGGTGCGGTAGCGCAGCCGCAGCACCCCGTCCGTGACGCTCACGTCCAGGTCGTCGTCCTCGGCGCCCGGCTCACCGGTCAGCGCGGCCAGCACCTTGGCGTGCGCGGACGCGAGCGCGGTCGGCCCGGTCCGCTGTCCCGGCGGCAGCGGGACCTCGTACTCCGCCGTGCCCGGCACCGGAGTCAGCGTCCAGTGCGGGATCGGTTCCCTCATGTCTTTCCCCCCTTGGCGGGCACCCCGTTGCGGGACGCCCCGTTCACAGGCACCGCTCGCGCGGACCCCCCTGTCACCGGCGCCGCCGTCACGGGCACCGCCGGATTCCCGCCCCAGTGCGCCGCCGCCGGCATCTCCTCGCCCTTCATCAGGAAGGAGTCGGGTGCCAGCAGGGCGCCGTCGCCCATCGAGACGCCGTAGTGCACCAGCGCTCCGGTGCCCAGCGTGCAGCCGGCGCCGATGGTGATGCGCTCGGACTTGTAGGTGCCGTCCTCCTGGGAGTGGGCCTGCACCTTGGTGTGCGCGGCGAGCGTGCAGTCGTCGCCGATCGCGGTCAGCGTGCGCTCGGTGATGTAGGCGCCGTCGTCGAAGACCCGACGGCCCATGCGGACGCCCAGCAGCCGCCAGACGAGGTTCTTGTACGGCGTCCCGTTGAAGACGACGAGGTGGTTGTCCGGCACCTTCCACAGGCGCTCCTGCCACCAGAACCACGGGTCGTAGATCGAGCACAGCGTCGGCTCCAGCGACCTGAACCGGCCGATCATCCGCTCCACCAGCACGTAGTAGCCGGTGCTGAACACCAGGCCCGCCATGAGCGAGGCGCCGATCAGCAGACCACCGAGGGCGCCGCTCGCGCCGTAGAGGTCGACGGCGGCGAAGCCGAGGACCGTCATCGCGAACCAGTGCAGCCAGCGCACGAACAGGAACAGGCCCATCGAGCGCAGGTTGTAGCGGTTCTTCGCGGCCAGCCGGCGCGCCAGTTCGGGGCCCTCGCGCAGGTGGTCGAAGCGGGAGTCGCGCTCCACCGAGCGCGGGATCTCGAAGGAGGGCGAGCCCAACAGGCCCACGCCCTCGCGGAGTTCGCCGTCCAGCGGGACCATCACCTTGGTCGCGAGCAGGCAGTTGTCGCCGGTGCGGCCGCCGCTGGGGTAGGCGATGTTGTTGCCGAGGAAGTTGTGCGGTCCGATCGTCGCCCGGGTGACCCGGAAGGAGGTCGCGGAGAAGTCGGCGTTCACGATCGACAGACCGTCCGCGACCATCGTGCCGCTGCCCACGGTCGCCAGGTACGGCGTCTCGTGCGACACCTCCGTACCGAAGTTGGAGCCGGTCTGCTCCACGTGCGAGAGGTCGTAGCCGATGGCCCGCAGGTAGTGGACGATGTACGAGCTGTCGCCGCACAGCCACTTGAAGAACTTGATGTTGGTCATGCGGGCGATCGCGCGCTGCACCGAGTAGTGGAAGCCGTAGAGCGGATAGACCCGGTCCGGGCGCAGGAACGGCTTCAGCAGGCGCGGGATCAGCGTCACGACGGCGAGGCCGACGAGGACGGAGGCCACGAACAGGCCGACGGACAGCCCCAGTGCCTCGCTGTAGAACTCGGCCGAGTCCAGCTGCTGGGTGGTCGGGTCGAGCAAAGTGTCCAGGGCGGGCACCAGGGTGAGCAGCAGATACGAGCCGCCGACCGCGAGCGGGACGTACACGAACACCGTCTGGAGCAGTCCGCCGAGTCCGAACAGGGTCCGGCGCAGAGTGGTGCAGCGGGCCGGCGGTACGCGGACGTAGTCGACGTCGGTGCGAACGGACGGGGAGCCGTGCCAGCGCTCGCCCGCCGGCACCGCGGCACCGCCGTACAGGGCGGAGGAGTGGCCGAGTTGGGCGCCGTCGCCCATCGTCGTGCCGATCTCCAGGACGGTCTTCTCACCGATGTACACGTCGCTGCCGAGCGTCACCCGACCGGTGCGGATGCGGCCGGCCTCCGCGCGGTAGCAGAGCAGGTAGGAGTCCTTGCGGAGCACCGTGCCGGCGCCGACCGTCAGCAGGTCGGTGCAGACCGGCACCGAGTGGGTCAGGATCGTGACGCCCTTGCCGATCCGCGCGCCCAGCGCCCGCAGGTACAGCACGTACAGCGGGCTGCCGGTGAACAGGATCAGCGGGTTGGCGTGCAGCAGTGCCTTGACGGTCCAGAAGCGGACGTAGGCCAGGCTCCAGACCGGGAACTCCGTCTCCTTCCAGCGGCCCACCAGCAGCCACTTCGCGACCACCGGCAGGACGCACGCGCCGGCGAACACCGCGGCGCCGAAGACCAGCGACCGCAGATAGACCGAGACCACGGCGTCGGTGGCGGAGATCCACTCGTAGCCCTTGCCCAACACCAGTCCGGCGAGCAGGCAGTAGGCGGTGAAGACGAGCAACTGGAGCGCGCCGCACAGGAGATAGCGCGGGGTGCTGCCGGGTGGCGGGGCCGGGGCCACGACCTCGGCGGCCGGCGCGGCGGCCGGTGCGGTGTCGAGGGCCGCGGCCAGGCGGCGGATCGTGGGATGACCGTAGACGTCCTTCATCGACACCGACGGCAGATCCGCGCGCTTCCTGACGCGGGCACAGAAGTGGGCCATGACAAGGGAATTGGCGCCGAGATCGTCGAAGAAGTGGCTGTCGACCGGTATGTGTTCCTTGCGTACTACACCGGCCAGCACCTCCGCGAGGACGCTCTCGGTGACAGTGTCGGTTTTTCCCACCACGTGTGCTCCTTACTGGTTTTACATGCTTTACGAGCTTTGTGAGCTCTGCGGTTCCACCGACGGCCGGGTAACTTGACGCGCCTTTCCGGCGATCACGGCGATGCCGGCCTCCAGCGGTCCGCGGCCCACCGCGCGCCGCCAGCAGACGGCGAAGAGCAGCGAACCCGCGGCGAGTAGGCCGTACAGGAGGTCGGGGGAGTCGCCCAGGGCGCCCGTGGCGAGGAGCAGGACGTGGGCGCAGTACAGGGTGAGCGGCATGGTGCCCGCCGCGGTGAGGGGGCCGAGCAGCCGGCGGGTGGGGGTGAGCCGGGTCAGCAGGAGGGCGGCGCCGAGCAGGGCGCACGCCGAACCGAGGGTCTGGAGCAGGTCGAACGGTGAGGTCGAGTGCGGGGCGCGGGAGATGAGCGACCACCAGGTGGAGTCGTCGCCGGTGTCCCACAGCACCTCGGGCCGCGCCTCGCGCCACGGAGTGTCCGCGAACTCGGCCCGCCACAGGTGCCACAGCCCGCCGAACTGCGTGAGCCAGGCGGTGGCGGTGAGCCAGGCACCGGCCGCCAGGGCGAGCCCGCCCAGCAACAGCCGCCGTGCGATCCGTACGGACGTCAGGTCCAGCCGGCCTACGGCGAGTCCCGCGCACAGATACGTCATCCATGCGACCACCGGGTAGTTGCCGTGCACCAGCAGGTCCGAGAGCAGCCCGAGCGGATCGGTGACCACGTCGGTGGGGACGGGGTCGCCGTCGAAGGCCGGCTCGGGCAGCACACCGCGCAGGAGGTGCACGGCGACGGGACCCGCCAGGGCCAGGGTGAGGGAGAGCGCCGCCAGGGTGCGGGGGCGCAGGCGGAGTAAGGGGATCGAGAACAGGAACAGCAGGGCGTAGAACGCGAGGATCACGTCCACGCCGAGGTCCGCGGCGCGCGAGGCATGGCCCAGCAGGAGCCCGGTGAGCCCGATCAGCGCCGCCCGGGTGGCGACCGCCGCGTACTGCGGTCGCCCCACGACCGGTCGGCGCCCGCCGGTGGTGAACGCCAGGCCCACCCCGGCCAGCAGCGCGAACGTGGCCGCGGACCGGCCGCCCGCGAGCATCCACGCCGGGGTGGGCGAACCGTCCGACGCGAAGGCGCCGTACACATGTACGGAGAACATCCCGAGCAGTGCGAGACCACGGGCGGTGTCCACCCCGACGATCCGCGGCGCGGCGGAGTCCGCGCCGTCCGGCGGGGCCGGTGGCGGCGGTGGTGTGCGCGTCAATGGATACGGAACAGGCATACGAATTCCCCGGAAATAAGTACGAAGGAATTCGCTCCGCTGTTCAGGGCAGGGCGAAATTCCAGAACATTGGGAAAGGGTTGGATTCGAGTTCAGAATGGTGCGGATGTGTGTCGAGTGGTCGCGTGAAAATGGCGCAGGGCAGCACGGCGCGATCCGCATGGATCCCATGCGGACCACGGGTAACGCGACTGGATCGGGTCCTGGTCAGAGACCCTCGATGTCCCCCGTGTCGTGTGCGTCTGAGTCGTCCTCAGCGAACGCAACGAATGCAAGGCGGATTCTTTCGGAAACTTCACGAATGGTTCAAGGGGGTTTCGGCCATTGGCTTGTTTCTGACCCTCTGGAATTCGTGATCAAGTCGCCGACGTGTGACGTTTACAGAAATGACCGATTGAGCGAGCGAACAAACCGGCCATCACGGTCATGACAGAAAATTCGTTCGTTTTTGCCGGGCCGAGGATGAGTGCACGCAGCCACGGCGGATACCTTTAGGTCGTGCAGCCAGCAAGTGACTCCCCACAACGGCCCTCCGGCCGTCTCCACCGGGCGCGTGCCCTCTATCGGAACGTCTCGAAGCGCCGGACCGCCTGGCTGTTGCTCAAGGACACCGTCAACTCGTGCATGGAGTACCGGATCCTGGGCCTCGCCGCCGAGGCCGCGTTCTTCACGCTGCTGTCCGTGCCACCGCTGCTGCTCAGCCTCATCGGTCTGCTCGGCTACGTCGACGACTGGACCGGCACCGACACCATCACCAGCCTCGAGAACAACATCCTGGAGGCGTCCCGCACCGTCCTGTCCGACAAGGGCGTGGCCGAGATCGCCCAGCCGATCCTGCACGACGTGGTGAAGGGCGGCCGGCCCGACGTCATCTCGGTGGGCTTCCTGTTCGCCCTGTGGTCGGGCTCCCGCGCGGTGAACGTCTTCATCGACACCATCACCGTCATGTACGGCCTCGACGGCGTCCGCGGCATCGTCAAGACCCGCGTGATGTCGTTCCTGCTGTTCATCGTGGGCCTGCTGATCGGCTCGGTCGCGCTGCCGCTGATGGTCGCGGGGCCCGACGCGGTGGTGGGGGTCGTGCCGTGGTCGGAGACCCTCGTACAGGTCCTGTACTGGCCCGTGGTGATCGTCCTGTCCGTCGTCTTCCTGACGACGCTCTACCACGTGTCCGTGCCCGTGCGTTCGCCCTGGATCGAGGACGTGCCGGGCGCCCTGGTGGCGCTGGGCATGTGGGTGCTGGGCAGCTTCCTGCTGCGCATCTACATCACCAGCACCATCGAGGGCGCCACCATCTACGGCTCGCTCGCCGCGGCCGTCGCCGTGCTGCTGTGGATCGGCGTGTCCGCGTTCGCCGTCCTGGTCGGGGCCGCGGTCAACGCCGCGATCGACCGGATCTGGCCGACCGCCGCCACGGCCGCGGCCCGCGCCTCCAACGAGCGGCTGCGCGAGGCGCAGGTCGCCGAGTACGCGGCCCGGGCCGCCGCCGTCCGCGGCCCCGACCACGATCCCGACCATGACCCCGAGGACCCGGACATGCCCTCGGAGTTCCCGGAGCGCTGGTCGCGCTTCCTCCCCCCTGAGGACGTGACCTCACGCCTGCGCACCCACGCCAAGAGCACGCATCCGCCCCGCAAGCGGGAGGGTTCCTGAGGGGTCCGCGACCGAGGCGGGAGGGTTCGTGGGCCGCCCGTCGGCCGAGCGGTCCGTCGGCTCAGGCCTTCCAGGTACCGGCCGCCGCGGCCTCCCGGGCGAAGTCCGCGAAGTCGCGCGGCTCGCGCCCGAGGATCTCCTGGACGCCGTTCGACAGACGGGAGTTGCGGCCGTCCAGCAGCGTCCCGAACACCTCCACCAGGAACTCCGCCTCCGGCTCCGGCACCCCGAACCCGGCCAGGCGCGCCCCGTACTCGCGCGGCGACACCGCCCGGTACGTCAGCTCACGCCCCGTCGCCCGCGCGATCTCCGCGACCCCGTCCCCGAAGGTCAGCAGCCGCGGCCCCGAGATCTCGACCTCCTTCCCCACGTACCGCTCGCCCGCCGTCAGCACGGCCACCACCACGTCCGCGATGTCCCGCACGTCGATGAACGGCTCCCGCACCGCACCGCCGGGGAACACCAACTCCCCGCTCCGGCGCAGCTCTTCGACCAACGGCCCCTCGCTGAAGTTCTGCGCGAACCACGCGGCCCGCACGACCGTCCAGTCCGCGCCGGACTCCTTCAGCCCCGCCTCGGTGGGCCGCGCCTGGTCCTCGCCGCGCGCCGACAGCAACACCAGCCGCCGTACGCCCAGTTCCACCGCCTCGCGCGCCAACAGCCCCACGTCCCGGGCCGCGTCCGGCGATCCCACATCCGACGGATAGGCCAGATAGGCCGCGTCCGCGCCGCGCAGCGTGGCGGCCCACGTCGACCGGTCCTGCCAGTCGAAACCCTGCGCACGCGACGCCGCCCGCACCGTCAGACCCGCCGCCTCCGCGGCCTGCGCCACCCGGCTCCCGGTCCGCCCGGAGGCCCCCGTCACCACGACCGTCATACCCTGCTCGCTCTGCGTGTTGTCTGTCATGCGGCCAGTCAACTGCCGCACTTCACAAGGAACCATCGCTGAACGGCTCATTCCCATAATCGCGCGTCTACGCTGACTTCATGGACGCACTCGCAGGCCTTTTGGAGGGCCCACGCGCGCGTGGCGCCTTCATGATCCGTGCGTGCTTCGACCCGCCCTGGGCGATCCGGGTCGAGGACCGCTCCCCGCTCACCGTGATGCTGATGGTGCGCGGTGACGCCTGGATCACCCCGGACACCGGACCTCCGCTGCGGCTGCACGCCGGCGACCTCGCCATCGCCCGCGGCCCGGACCCGTACACCTGCGCCGACGACCCCGCCACGCTCCCGCAGGCGCTGATCCTGCCGGGCGCGGAGTGCTCCTACCCCGACGGCCGCCCCCTCCAGGGCTCCATGGACCTCGGAGTGCGCACCTGGGGCGACCGGCTCGGCGGTTCCACCGTCATGCTGATCGGTACGTACCTGATGCAGGGCGAGATCAGCGGCCGTCTGCTGGACGCGCTGCCGCCGCTGCTCTCCCTCACCGGCGACGTCTGGGAGTGCCCGCTCACCACGCTCCTCATGGAGGAGATCGGCCGGGACGAGCCCGGCCAGGAGGTCGTCCTGGACCGCCTCCTCGACCTGTTGGTCATCGCCTCGCTCAGGGCCTGGTTCTCCCGCCCGGAGGCCGCGGCACCCGCCTGGTACCAGGCCCTCGCGGACCCCGTGGTCGGCCGCGTCCTGCGCCTCCTCCAGGACGACCCCGCCCACCCGTGGACGGTCGCGTCCCTCGCCGCCAAGGCCGGTGTCTCCCGCGCGGCCCTGGCCCGCCGCTTCTCCGAGCTGGTGGGCGAGCCCCCGATGACCTACCTGACCGGCTGGCGCCTGGCCCTGGCCGCCGACCGCCTGCGCGCCTCCGACGCCACCCTCGACAGCATCGCCCGCCAGGTCGGCTACGGCAGCGCCTTCGCCCTGTCCAGCGCCTTCAAACGGGTCTACGGCGTCAGCCCCCAGGAACACCGGGCCCGCGCCGCGGAGGACGCCCCGCTGATCGGCGCGGGCTCCTGACGCCCGGAACGGAACGTCGGCGCCCGCCCTTGGCGCCGGGCGTAGCCTGATTCACGTGTACACGGAACATGCGTCCCGGCTGACCGGCGCGGTCGTGTGGACGAACACGCCGTCCCCGGCCGCACCGGGACGGGTGCTGCCCGACGGCTGCATGGATCTGCTGTGGCACGAGGGGCGACTGCTGGTCGCAGGACCCGACACCCGTGGATACGTCACCGAGGGCGCCCCCAGCCCCTGGGCGGGCGTCCGCTTCTACCCCGGCACCGCGCCCGTGCTCCTGGGCGTGCCCGCGCACGAACTGCGCGACCGGCGCGTGGAGCTCACGGAACTGTGGCAGGCCGCCCGCGCACACCGGCTCACCGCACGCGTGAACGCGGCCCCCGACCCGGCGCACGGACTCGACGAGGCGGCCCTGCGCCTGGCGGCGGACGCCGACGCCCCCGACCCGCTCCTCGGCCACCTGGTGACGGCACTCGACGCGGGCCGCCCCGTCGCCGCCGCCGCCGACGAACTCGGCCTGGGCCCCCGCCAGTTGCACCGACGAGCCCGGTCCGCCTTCGGCTACGGCCCCAAGACGCTGGCCCGGGTCCTGCGGCTGCAACGCGCCCTGCGGCTGGCCCGCCGGGGCATGCCGTTCGCGGACACCGCGGCCGCGGCCGGCTTCGCCGACCAGGCCCATCTGGCGCGGGACGTCAAGGAGTTGGCCGGACTGCCGCTGGGCGAGCTGCTGCGGTAGCGGCGCGCGGGCGGGCTACTGGGGCAGGGGCGCGAACAGGTCGACGCCGTTTCCGTCCGGGTCGTGCACCGTCGCGTACCGCTGCCCCCAGACCGCGTCCCACGGCTTGAGCTCCCCGTGGTACCCGGCACCCACCAACTCCTCGTACACCGAGTCGACTTCGGCGGGCGCCGCACACCGGAAGGCGAGCGCGACCCGCCCACCGCCGACCGGCGCCTGCCACCCGGCGTGGAACGAACGGATGGTCTCCTCGGTGTCCAGGGCCAGCTTCAGCCCACCGGGCAGTTCGGCCTCGACATGGGGCAACTCCTCGACCCCGTCCGGGAAGACGAGCCCGAGCCGACGGTAGAAGGCGAGCGAGGCGGTCAGGTCGGAGACGACGAGGCCGATCACGGAGAATTGTGGAGTCATGCGAGCACCGTAGGCAGGCCGCGCCCGCCGGGTCTTGAAGGAATCGGACACGCGGGCCCGACCCTCGCCGCCGCCCTCAGAAGGTGACCGGCCCCCGAGGTGTGTCCACGGTGAACGAGAGACCGAACGGCCCCTCGGACAGGGCGAGTTCGGCCTCCACCGCGGCCAGCAGCGGCCGGATCTCGTCGGGGTCGGGCGCCGTCGCGGACAGGGCCAGCAGGGGAGTGGCGGGCAGAGCGGACGCCGTCGGGTGGTCAGAGGCCTGCCAGTCGATGAGGAACGGCACAAGCCCGGACGGATGCGCGGTGTCTCCGTCGGTCAGCCGCCACTCCAGAAGGGTGCCGTCGGGCCGGCGCCGGCTCATCGGGTGGATGCGCCCGGGATCGTAGCCCCGCGCACGGGCACCCGCGACCGCCGCGTCGAGGTCGGGCGGGCTGACCGCCCAGGTCACCGTCCGTGCGGTGGCCAGCTCGTCGACGTCGAAGGGGCGGGGACCGCTCGGCTCCGGCTGTTCCGGGTCGGGTCCGATGATCTCCAGATAGCTGCGGCCGCCCAGCGACACGAGGTAGTTGCGGGTGCCGAAGCCGACATGGACACCGCCGGGCGCGGGCGCCACACCGGTGCGCCGCGTGAAGTCGGCGACCGTCGCGGCCAGATCGGGGGTCGCGAGGACGAGATGGTCCAGTCGCGCGGGAATGGCGTTCATCGCAGCAGAGGCTACGGGGCGCGGTGGCCTGAATGGAACACCTGTGTGGCAGGGAGGGTGAGGCCTGGGGAGGTTGCTCGCTGGGCCGTTCTCGTCCCACCGCCCGATCAGTCCCCGTGCGTGAGCGTGCCGTCCTCCGACATCCTGGGGTGCAGCTTCATGGGGCCGTACGCGTCCACGTCCGAAGGGCGCGGGGACTCCGGGCCGTTCGGGCCGGTGCGCAGGATGCGCTCCACCCGGCAGATCCGGAAGAGACGGTCGTCGACGCGGAACTCGTCCGCACGCCCGAGAGCGCGGAACTCCTGGGCCGCCGCCGCGTACCTGGCCTTGGTCCGGTCGTCGAGGCCGAACAGCAGCGCCCACATCTCGGCCAGGCCGTCGTACAGCATCCGGCGGGCCGCGTGCGGGGTCGGTGCCAGGACGCCGAGCGGTCGCCAGCCGCCCTCGGGCTCGACCCGCTCGACCACGCCGAAACCGGTGGGGAGCAGGACCGGCTCCGGATGGGTGGCGACGGACTTCTCGGAGTCCGTGCGGACCTCGACGGGGAAGTGGGCACCGGTGTACGTGAAGGCGCGCAGCCCGAGTTGGATCGCCCCCGCGGACGGGCCCTCGGCGAGCCCGGGGTCGATGGTGAAGCCGATGTCCCGGAGTTTGTGGTCGCGTGCCTGCCGGTCCCACAGCCGGATCGTCGGCTCGGGATCGGTGGGCCGGGGCGGCTCCGGGCCGCCGTCCCCGATCCGCGCGAACTCGTCGCCGCGCACGACGCGGTAGTGCACCCCGCACGCCGACACCTCGTCCACCCGCTCGCGCTCCAACACGGCGACACCCGCCAGCAGTTCACGCCGTACGGCCCGGTCGTCGGTGTCGTCCTTCGCGGTGAAGAACAGGTACGACTGCAACCCGTCCCGCGCCATCTGCGGCACCCGGTCCACGACCGGCTTCAGCACCCGCCACCGGGGCCCCACCGCCGGATCCTGGGCGGCGATCCCGAACACCGGTCCCCGCAGGGCGAGTCGGGGATAGCGCCGGGCACCCTCCATCGCGTCGGCCTCGCGCACCCAGGCGGCGGGGTCGTCACGACGGATCAACTCCTCGTGGAGCGCGTCGATCTGTTGCTGCCAGTCATCGGACATGAACGCATTGTGTCGAGTCCGCCGGGCGCGGACACCCGAACCGACGCAACTTCCGCCGAGGTTGGACAGGAACCCGGCACGGAAGCCGGGAAGAGGGTAAAGAGCGTGCCGACGTGACAGGTGTCGGCGGAAGTCGGCGACGAGTCACGCCCGCGGGCGTGCCGTACTGCTCCGTTCCACCAGCCGCGTCGACAACTCCGTACGCGTGCTCTCCGGGCGCTCGCCCTCCATCATGCGGACCAGCAGCCGCAGGGCCGTCGCCGCCATCTCGGCCAGCGGCTGGCGGACCGTGGTCAGGGCCGGGGCGATCCAGCGGGACTCGGGCAGATCGTCGAAACCGACCACGCTGACGTCGTCGGGCACGCTCAACCCCCGTTCCGCCAGGGCCTCGTAGACACCCAGCGCCATCCGGTCCGAGCACACGAACACCGCCGTCGGCGGCTCGCGCAGATCGAGCAGGTCCAGCATCCGCCGCCGGGCCGCGCTCTCGTCGAAGCCGGCGTGCCGGACGTACTCGGGACGGTGGCGCACCCCGGCCGCCGCGAGCGCCGAACGGTAGCCGGCCACCCGCGCGCTGCTGCACATCTTGTGCTGATGGCCCGCGACGACCGCGATCCGCTCGTGGCCGAGGGCCATCAGATGCTCGGTGGCGGTGACCCCGCCCTGCCAGTTGGCCGCCCCCACCGACACCACGCCCGGCGGCGGTTCGAGCACCGGGTCGATCAGCACGTACGGGATCCGGCGCTGCTCCAGCCAGGAGTACTGCGCCGGAGTCAGCTCGGCCAGGTTGAACAGCACCCCGGACGAACCGCGCACGACCAGCTTGTCCAGCCAGCCGCGCTCCGGATGCCCGGTGCGGGTCCGGTTCAGCGCCGCCGAGACCACCACCTCCAGGCCCGCGTCGTGCGCCGCCGCCTCCACGCCGTGCAGCACGGCCCCCGACCAGGAGGTGTCGAGCGCGTGGACCACGAGGTCGACCAGACCGGGCACCTTCGACGTGTCGAAGCGGGGTCTGCGTACGTAACCGAGCCGGTCGAGCGCCTCCGTCACGCGGCGGCGCGTCTCGGGCGCCACGTCCTCCCGCCCGTTGACGACCTTGGACGCGGTCGGCACGGACACCCCCGCCTCACGGGCCACGACCGCCAGCGTCGGCCCGGCGGCCACGCTCGCATTCCCCGTACGGACCATCGGGAACCACCTCTCCGGCCCGCCCGAGGGCCAGCGAAAATTTCGACCAGCGACGAAGCGGTAAGCGCTTCCTACCCTAGGTTCACCGCAACGCACCGGGAAGAGGTTGGACTTCGCAGGCTTGGAACGTCCCTGACTTTCGAAACTTCGAACAGGGTGGCTACCGACAGTTGAGCCGAAACCCGGTGAAGTCGGCGGTGAACGCGGCGTCGACGAGGTCCACGGCGTGGATGCCGACCATCGCGCCCGTGAAGCGCAGCTTGGTCCCGTGGTCGTCGGAGAGCTTGCTGAAGTCGAGCACGGGTCCCACGGGGGTACGCGCCGCGCGCTCGACGCGAGTGCCCGCCTCGCCCTCAACTGCCGTGCGCGCGCTGCCCCCGACGGCGTACCAGAAGCGCGCGTCCACGCCGTCCACCGTCACCCCGAGAGTGAGCGGCCCGTGCACGTCCGCGCCGATGTCGACCACGGCAGCCTGCCGGGTGGCGGACTCCTCGCGCTCGACGAGACGGAGAACGGTACGACCCCTGCCCTGCCACTGCTGCCCGTGCTGCTCCTCGCCTTCCGGCTCCGCCCACGTCACATCGAGGCTCACATGGGCCTCGGTGCCGTAGAAGAGCAGCAGCCCCGCGGCCTGCGTGAACGTCCGTGGCCGAGCCTCGACGGTGACCTCGGCCTCCGCCCGATGCTCGGTGATCCGCTGAGCAAGGAGACTCTGCGCCCACCGCGACTCGGGCCCGTGCCGACCGCGCAGCCGGATCCAGCCGGGGCGGGTGTGGCCATCGGCCCAGGACGGATCGGGATATCCGCGCGGGGAGCTCCACGGCCAGCCCAACTCGCCAAAAGGCAGGCCTGTCGGCACATCAGGGCGTGCGGAAGAAGCGCGAGGCGTCGGTACGTCGACCTCGACCGCCGGATGATGGCCGCCCTGCCGAAGCCGGGGCCACCCCTCCGCGTCCCACACCACCGCCTGGACCGCGGTCTCCCGCCCGAGCGGACAGCGCGGCCCACCACCGGTGTCCAGCGGACGAGCCGTCAGATGGCTCAACACCCAGTCCCCGCCCGGCAGTTGGACCAGTTCTCCGTGCCCCGCCTTCTGCAACGGCAGCGAGGGATCGTCCCGGGAGGTCAGCAACGGCCGGTCGTCGAGCGTGTACGGACCCGTGAGCGAGCGGCTCCGCGCCACCCGCACGCCGTGCTCGAACCCCGTACCCCCTTCCGCGAGCAGCAGGTGGTACCACCTGTCCCTGCGCACCAACTTGGGTCCCTCGATGAGGCGTTCGTGCTGGACCAGCAGATGCGTACCGCCGATCGGAGCCAGCGTCTCGCGGTCCAGCTCGCTCACCACGATGCCGGCGAACCGCCGTCCGCCCGGGCGGTGGTCGTTCTGCAGATTGAGCAGCCACAGCCGGCCGTCCTCGTGGAAGAGCGCGGGGTCGAAGCCGTGACCGGCCACCCGCCGGGGAGCGCTCCACTCGCCATCCACCTCAACTGCCGTGCTGACGTACACATCCGCGTCGAAGTACGCCGTCCCCACCGACCGCACGACCGCGTACACCACCCAGAACCGCTCGCCGTCCCAGCTCAGCGAGGGCGCCCAGATGCCGCCCGAGTCGGGTACCCCGGCCAGCGAGTCGCCGGGTACGGCGCCGCGCACATGGCCGGCGTACTCCCAGTGCGCGAGGTCGCGGGAGCGGTGGACGGGGATGGTCGGGAACCACTCGAAGGAACTGTTCGCCACGTAGTACCAGTCACCGACCCGCACCATGGAGGGATCGGGGGCGAAACCGCGGAGAACGGGGTTGCGCAGCAAGGTCACTTGAGAACGTGGCTCCTGGCTCGCCTCAGGGCTCACTTGAGTGCTCCCAGGGTGACTCCGGTGCGCCAGTACCGCCGCATGGCGACCATCATGATCGCCATCGGGACGATGGAGAGCAGCGCGCCGGTCAGCACCAGGCTGGTGAGGTCGACGCCGGACTCCAGGCGTTTGCCGGACCAGTTGTACAGGCCCAGGTTGAGCGTCCAGTTCTCCTCGCCGCGCAACACGGTGAGCGGCAGGAAGAAGGCGTTCCAGGTGTTGACGAAGGCCAGCAGGAAGACGGTCGCCCCGCCCGTCGTCATCATCCGCAGCACGATGCTGAAGAAGATCCTGAGCTCACCGGCCCCGTCGATCCGGGCGGCCTCCAGCAGCTCGAAGGGGATGGTGGCCTCGGTGTACACCTTGGCGAGATAGACGCTGAACGGGTTGATCAGACAGGGGATCAGCATCGCCCACGGGGTGTCGACGAGCCCGATCTCCGAGAACATCAGATACAGCGGCAGCGTCAGCAGGGCGATCGGGATCAGGAACGACCCCACCACGCACGCGAACACCAGGTTCCGTCCCGGGAACTGGAAGCGGGCGAGCCCGTACCCCGTGGCGAGGGCGAGTAGCGTGCCGCCGAGGGAGCCGACACCGGCGTACAGGAACGAGTTGGCGGTCCAGCGCAGGAAGATCCCGTCCTCGTAGGTGAACAACTGCCGCAGATTTCCCCACAGATGCCACCCGGAGAACCACAGCCCGTTGCTCTGATAGAGCCCCGTACGGTCCTTCGTCGAGGCGACGATCAACCACCACACCGGGAACAGGCTGTAGACACTCGCCAGCACCAGCCCGACGAGCAGGAACCGCTGCCCGCCCCGCGAGCGCGAAGCGCGGTCCGGCGTGCTGATCCTGCCCGACTGCCGTACTTTCGCGCGCGGTTCCTCGGTGATCGTCATCAGTCGACCTCCCTCGAAGTGAGCCGGTAGAAGAGGAAGGAGGCCATGCCGAGGATGAGTGCCAGCAGGACCGACAGGGCGGCGGCGTAGTGGTAGTTGCCGGCGTTGAACGCCTGGTTGTAGATGATCATGATCGGCGTGAAGCTGTCGCTGACCGTCTGCGGGGTGATGTTCCGGAACAGCGCGGGCTCGTTGAAGATCTGCAGCATCTGGATGACGGAGAGCATCCCGGTGAGCACCAACGCGCCCCGCACATAAGGGATCTTGATGCTGAGGGCGATCCGCGGCTCCGAGGCCCCGTCCAGCCGGGCGGCCTCGAACAGCTCACGCGGGACGCCCTGGAGCGCCGAGTAGATGATGACCATGTTGTAGCCGATGCCGTGCCAGGTCAGCAGGTTGCCGATGGACGGCCACACCATGGAGGGCGCGAAGAAGTTCCAGTCGAAGCCGAACACCTCGCCGAGCGGGGTCAGCGGACCGACGGCCGGGCTGTACAGGTTGATCCACACGAGCGCGGCGACCACACCCGGGATCATGTACGGCACCAGCAGCACGATCCGGAACCGGCTCGCGGCCCGGGAGGCGAGCGCGTCCAGGAACAGCGCGAGCAGCAGACTGATGACGAGCATCACCGGGATCTGCACACAGGCGAACAGCGCCACCCGCAGCACGGACCCCATGAACGCCGAATCGGTCAGCCCCTGCCGGTAGTTGTCGAACCCGGCGAACTTCTCGGTCGACCCCCCGAGCCCCAGCCCGGACTGCTGCTCGCGGAACAGCGACTGATGGACGGCATACCCGATCGGGAGCAGATACAGAAAGACGAAGCCGAGCTGGAAGGGCACCGTGAAGGCGGTGCCTTTCCAGCGCAGTGAGCGAGTCATCGTCGATCGACCTCAGCCTCTAACCCTCGACACTGATGCCGCGGGACTTCAGGTCCTTGACCGTCCACTCCTGCATGTGCGCCAGCAGATCGGTCACCTTCTGCTCCTTGCTCACGACCTTGGCCCAACCGGCCTGCATCTCGGTGAACATGGCGGTCCAGTCGGGCCCGAAGGTCCAGTCGGTCGTCACGGTCCCCAGGCTCTCGGTCACCACCTTCTGCGCGGCCTGGTAGTTGCTCCCGAGCAGCTTCTCGGAGACCGCCTCACCCACGTACGACTGACTGTCGGCCAGCGCCGGCATCACGCCGTTGCCGGTGGTGGGGGAGGCCATCGTCTTCACGGCACCGGCGTCGGTGGACATCCACAACGCGGCCTCCGCGGCCTGCCGGACGTTCTTGCACTGCTTGGTAACCAGCGTCACGCTGCCGGTCAGGTTGGTCCCCGCGGGCGTCTTGGCGGCCTCACCGGCATACGTCGGCCACGGTGAAAGGGCCCACTTCCCGAAGGACTTGGTGAAGTTCTGCACCATGCCGGCCATCTGCCAGGTCGAGATCTGCCGGGTCGCCGTCCCGCCCTCGTCGTAGTTGCGCTGCACGGCGGCGTAGTCGGCGAAGGACAGCTTGGAGTTCAGATCACCGTCGATGATCTCCTGAATCACCTTGGCGGCCTTGAGACTTCCCGCGTCCTGGAAATCCACCTTCCAGGAGTTGCCGTCGATGGCGTACCAGTGCGCGCCGGCCTGCATGGCGAGCACCTCCAACGTACTCGGGTCCTCCCCGGCGAAGTTGGTGATCTTCACCCCGTGCTTCTTCAGCACCTTGCCGGCGGCGATGAAGTCGTCCCAGGTGGCCGGCGCGTCGATCCCGTACTTCTTGAAGAGATCGGTCCGGTAGATGGTGAAGTTGGGGGAGGAACTCGTGGGCACGCCATACGACTTGCCCTGCACCTGAGCACTGGCCCAGGCACCGCCGTTGAACTTGCCCTTGCTGCCGTCCACGTACTGGCTGATGTCGGCGAGCGCCCCCTGCGAGACCCAACTGGTCACGTACTCGGCGGTGTTCTGCACGAGACAGGGGGCGTTGCCCGCCTTCACGGCGTTGGTCAGCTGCTTCTGCATGGTCAGCTGGTCGGTCACCTTGGTGTACTTGAGCTTGACGTCCTTGTGGGCGGCGTTGAAGGCCTTGACCACCGCCTCCTGACCGTTGGCCCAGCCCCAGAAGGGCAGGGTGACCGGACCGGACGACTTGGTGCCGCCCCCCGAGTCCGACCCGCCGCAGGCGGCGAGCAGACCCGTCAGCGCGATTCCGGCGACGGCGGCGTGGGCGAACCTTCTCCGGGAGCTGGTGAAGTTCATCTGACCGTGATCCTTCGGGGATTGGGCGTTCTCAGCGGAAGGGGGACGCTGCGGAAGTTGTAGAAAGCGGTTGTCGTGAAGGTAGGTGGGCAGTCGGGCCCGTAGCAAGAGGTGTGCGCGAACTTCTTCGCTGAGGTTGGGATATGTGCTGGTAGAACGCGGAAACCGGTTACGAAACGATGGCGCAACCGGTTCCCGAAACTTGGCGCGGCCCTGCGCCAGTCCGCTCCTCTCGGACCGGCGGGGAGGGGCTAGTGATCCGCGTGCTGCCTTTGCTGCCCCTGCGGGGTCTCGGGCCGCCGGATCCACGCGTCCAGCAGCCGCAGAGCCTCTTCGGAGCCGGAGTCTGCCGCGGCGGTGTAGACACTCAGCCGCTGGTCCGGGTCGGCGGGCGTGGTGAGGGACTCGCAATTGAGGATGAGCGGACCGACGACCGGGTGGTGGAAGTGTTTGCTCGTCCTGCATCCTCGGGGCCCGTCAGGATGCCCCCGACCGGAGCGCCGCCCTCAGCCGTCCTGCCGAGCACGCTGTCGTCGGGTCCTGGACGCCGACGGCCCCGGACCGCCCGACGATGTCGCCGCCGTCGCCCTCACCAGCGGCGGAAGAACAAGCTCAGCGCGGACCGCCCTAGCCGGCCGGCGGCCGCACCGAGTTGCGTACGACGACATGGGTGCCCAGCACCACATGGTCGCCGTCACCTCCCTTGCGCCGCCCCGAGCCGCCCTCGCGCCGGTCGGCCACCGCGCGCAGGGCCACCCGGCCCATCTCCTCGTACGGGACGTGCACGGTGGTGAGTTGAGGGGTCAGCTGGGAGGCCAGCGGGATGTCGTCGTAGCCGACGATCGAGACGTCCTCCGGCACCCGCAGCCCCGCCGCCCGCAGCGCCTGCATGGCACCCGCGGCGACGACGTCGGTCCCGGCGAGCACGGCGGTGAACTCCAGTCCCGCCCCCAGGCTCTCCTCCACGGCCTCGTACCCGTGCTCGTAGTCGTAGGGACCGTGCCGCACCATGCCCGGCTCGAAAGGCACCCCGTACGCCTCGAAGGCCCGCTGGGCGCCTCTCAACCGCCCTTGCGCGGTGGTGAGTTCGGCGTGCCCCGGCAACACGAGCACCTTCCGGTGACCGGCCGACAACAGATGGCTGGCCATGGCGTAGGCGCCGCCCTCGTTGTCGTAGTCGACGGTCGTGGCCGGCACGTCGCCCTCCAGCGGAGGCCGGCCCACCAGCACCAGATGCGAGCCCGCGGCATCCAGGGACCGTGCGAACCGGGCCATGCGCAGCTGGTACTCGTCGTAGTCGTAGGCGCCGCCCAGCAACACCACGGCTGCGACGCCCTGTTGCCGCATGAGGTTGACCAACGCCAACTCCCGCTCGGGGTCGTCCCCGGTGGTACCCACCAGCGACAGCCAGCCCCTCAGCGTCGCCGCGCCCTCAACTCCCTTGGCCACGTGGGCGAACGCGGCTCCGGTGATGTTGTTGATGAGGATGGCGACGGTCGGGGTCCCGCCGCCCGCCAGCGACCGGGCATGCGCGTTGGTGACGTAGTCGAGATCCTTTACGACCTTCATCACCCGCCGCCGCAGCTCCTCCGACACCGGATAGTTCCCGGACAGCACCCGGGAGACGCTCGCGACGGAGACGCCGGCCCGCTCGGCCACGTCACGGATGGTGGCCCGCCCGACATCACCGGCAGCCTTGCGCTGACTCACGGCCAGGACTCCTCGAACTCACTGCATCCCCACCGGAACAGATCAGTCACCGGCGCGGAAACCGTATCCCATCCAAACCTCCGTCCCCCCAAGCCACCACAGGCAGACGGCAAGGGCCCACCAACGGCTCGTGTGCCAACGCGCCGGCCGCGAGAGAGCCGTAGGGGCGTGCCGGTGTCGAGAGACCGAACGCGCGGAGGCGCGAAGCGCTGAGCACGATCGGGCTCTCGACACCGGCATAGAGCGCCCCGGAGGCGACCGAGCAAGACATTGTGCACGGCACATGTAGAAGTCACCGCCAAATGCCGTTCCCGCAAACCCAGTTCACCCACCGTCATCCAGCTCACCCACCCCTTGCTCAAACCACTTCAAGCCAAGCCACCCCAACCAAACGCACCCAGCTCAAACGCACCCAACTCAAGCCACCCGGACCAAGTCCACATACCGCACCTCATGCCCCAACCCCACCCCCTCCGCGACCCGCTCCAACTCCTCCACCACGATCAGTCCGAGTCGCTCCAGCTCGTTCCCGAGGGACCCGGCGATGTGAGGCGTGAGAAAGACATTGGGCAGCCGGTACAAGGGCGACTCCCCAGGCAGCGGCTCAGGCTCCGTCACATCGAGCACCGCATGCAACCGCCCGGAAACCAACTCCTCCACCAGTGCATCGGGATCGACCAACGCCCCCCGAGACGTATTGATCAGCACACCCCCGTCCCGGATCAGCGCGAGCCGCGACGCGTCGAGCATCCGATACGTCTCCGGGATGTCCGGCGCGTGCAGCGACACGATGTCACTCCGCCGCAGCAACTCCTCCAACCCGACCAACTCGGCCCCGAGCACCTCTGCCTGACTGACCGTCACAAACGGGTCGTACAGCAGCACCGAGAAGTCGAACGGCCGCAACAGCTCCAGCAGCCGCCGTCCCACCCGCGACGCCCCGATGACCCCGACCCGGCGCCCGACGTTGCCCGTGCCGGCGGTCTCCGCATGCGACGGGTGCCGGTGCTCGGCGCGGAAGCGCTCGCGGTGGGTGAAGGCGTCCTTCCCGGTGAGCAGGATCATCGCCAGCGTGTACTCCGCGACCGGCAGCGCGTTGCCGGTCACCGCGCTGGAGACGGTGATCCCGCGTTCCCACACCGCGTCCCCGACCAGCGAGCGGACGGAGCCGGCGGCGTGCAGGACGGTGCGCAGCCGGGGCGCGGCGGCCAGGACGTCGGCGTCGAGGCGGGGACAGCCCCAACCGGTGATCAGGACCTCGGCCTCGGCGAGGGCGCCGGCCACCGCCGGGTCGGCGAAGTCCCGTACCACGAGCGTGGGATCGAGATCGGAGGCGTGCGTCAGCCGACCCATGAGCGGCGGCGGGAAGAGCAGGGGAAGATGCACGGGATCCATCGCGAACACGGCCCTGGGCTGCGGGTTGGGCATGACTCTCCTGACCACGAGATCTGAGCACGGGATGGAAACATTTTCAGAAAGCGCCTTCTACCGTAGATCTACCGTAGGTCTCCCGAGAAGGGCCGGTCAATCACTCCGACCGAAGGCCAACCGGTTGCCGAATGCACGGCGAACGCGAGGCCGCGTTCCCCACCTCCCAGCACCCCCAGAGTTTTCGAAACTTGGTCATCCCTCTTGACGGCCCCAGCGGCCGGAAGGAAGCTCCCTCCACTGCCTGTAGAAACCGGTTCCCGAAAACTTCTCAGCGCAGAGACTTGGAGGGTTCATGCACACCCAGGCCGGTGCTCCGCCCAGCCGCCGCCGCTTCCTCGCCCTGTCGGCGGGGGGCGCCGCGGTCGGCGCGGTGGCGTTGAGCGGCTGCGCCCTGCACGTGGCCGGTGCCGCGACCGGCGGCGGCGAGCGCGTCACCGTGATGGCCAAACTCGACGACATCGCCCCGGAGTTGATCCAGCAGGCGCAGCAGGAACTCGGCATCGGGATCACCGTGGTGCAGGACGACATCACCCGGCTGATCGCGATGCTCACCAACGGCAGCCCGCCGGACCTGGTGCGCGGCAGCGGCGCGCTCGACACGCCGTACTTCGCCGCTCGGGGCGTGGCCGAGAACCTCGACCCGTACTTCGCGAAGTCCACCGTCCTCAAGGTGGACGACCTGGCCCCGGCCAACGACCTGTGGCGTTACGACGGCCACACCCAGGGCAAGGGCCCCCGCTACGGCATGGCCAAGGACTTCTCGCAGGACGCGATGTTCTGGTACAACGCGGCGCTCTTCGACAAGGCGGGCGTCGACCACCCGCCCGACACCGAGCCGACCACCTACGAGGCCTGGCTGGAGAACGCCAAGCGGCTCACCCAGGTCAAGAACGGCCAGACCACCGTCTACGGCGGCAGTTACAACGGGCTGGGTCTCGGCATCCTCTTCACCAACCTCACGGCCGCCGCCGGCGGCAGCCTCTTCTCCGCCGACTTCGGCCGCGTCGACTTCACCACCCCCGAGGCCCGCAAGGCCCTTGCCTGGTACGTCGACTACGCCAGGGCCAGGGTCGGACCGAGCCTTGTCCAGCCCAACCCGGACGGCTGGGACGGCCCCACCTATGTCGCGAACCGGATGGCCATGTCCGGCAGCGGCTACTGGCTGGGCGGCATGATCAACGCCGAGCCGAAGCTGGCCGAGGTGTCCCGCCTCGCACCCGCGCCCGTCTTCGAGGGCGGCCCACGGCTCAGTTCCTGTCAGGGGGCCACCGGCATGTGGATGCCGAAGAAGGCACGCAACAAGGACGCGGCCTGGCGGGTCTTCGAGTGGTTCTTCGGCGAGGGACCGGCCAGGGCGCGCGCCGAGGGCGGTTGGGGGATCCCGAGCCTGAAGTCGCTCCAGCCGCTGATGCCGCACAAGGAGGACTACCAGCAGCGCGTCATCGAGGTGCAGCAGGCCGAGTCGAAGCACTTCTCGGTGACTCCGTTCACCCCGTACATCAAGTGGGACGCGCTGGAGGCTCTCATCAACCAGGTCATTCCGGCCGCGATGAACGGCCGGATCTCCGTCGACACCCTCGCCGGACGCCTCACCTCGGTCGTCAACGAGCAGCTGAAGCGCGGTAAGGAGCAGGTGGGATGACAGCCGAACAGATCCCCGAAGCCGTACGGCGGCCCCGAACCGCCGCGCCCCCCGGCACCGGACGCACCACCTCCGCCCACACCACCCCCACCCGCACCGGCGCGGGCCACTCCACCCACCTGCCCCGCACCTCCATGACGGCCCGCAGGCGCCGGGCGTTCTACCTGTTCACCTCGCCCTGGATCATCGGGTTCGCGCTGCTGACCGTCGGTCCGATGGCGTACGCGCTCTGGCTGAGCTTCACCACCTTCGACGGCATCTCGCCGCGCTGGCGCTACGTCGGCCTCGGCAACTACCGCGAGCTGCTGTCCGATCCGGTGACCTGGGACTCCCTGGGCCGGGCCGGGGTGTTCGCGCTCACCTCCGTACCGCTGTCGATCGTCGCGGGACTCGCCCTCGCGGTCCTGGTCAACCGCCCCATCAAGGCGCGCGGTCTGTTCCGCACGCTGCTCTATCTGCCGGCCGTGGTGCCGCCGGTCGGCGCGGGGCTGATCTTCAAGCAGCTCTTCAACCGGGACTCGGGTGCCGCCAACGGTGTCCTGCACGTCTTCGGCATCGACGCCCTCGCCTGGCTCGACGACCCGTACGCCCGCTACGTGATCCTGATGGCGGTGCTGTGGGGCGCCGGGAACGTCATGATCATCTCGCTGGCCGGCCTCCAGGACGTACCCCGTGAACTCCACGAGGCGGCCCGGATCGACGGCGCGAGCGCGTGGCGGACCTTCCGCAGCATCACCGTTCCGCTGCTCTCGCCGGTGCTGTTGTTCCAGGCCGTGACCGGGATGATCGCGTCGGTGCAGACGATCATGCCGCTGCTGATCGCGCCCATCTCGACTCCCGCCGGAGTCACGGGGATCCCGCAGACCAACTACATGTACATGATGCACGTGTTCGCCCAGTACTTCGCGATGGGCCGCTACGGCTACGCCTCCGCGCTCCTGTGGGTGCTCTTCGTCCTGATCCTCGTCGTCACCGGGATCGTCTTCAGGGCCACGTCCGGAGTGGTGTTCTACAACGTCGATCCGGAGGCGAAGAAGTGACGTCGACGAGCCTGTCCCCGAAGGGTGCGTCCCCGAAGCCCACGGATGCGAAGCCCACGGACGCGAAGTCCGCGGAAGCCGCCGGCGTCCGTATCCGCGTGAACCGCCTCGTCCTCTACACCGTCCTCGTCGTGATCACCGGTCTGATGCTCGGCCCCTTCGGCTGGCTGATCGTCACCGGCCTCAAGACGACCCCCGAACTGGCCGCCTCCCCGGTGCACTGGCTGCCCGACCGGATCCAGTGGCACAACTTCGCCGACGCCTTCACCCAGATCGACTTCTTGGGCTACGCCCGCAACTCCCTCATCATCGCCCTGATCTACGCCACCCTGGTCACCCTCAGCTCCGCCTGGGTCGGCTTCGGCTTCGCGCGCCTCAACGCCCCTGGAAAGAAAGCCCTGTTCGGGGTGCTCCTCGGCTCGATGATGCTGCCGCAGATGATCACGCTGTTCCCGACCTACCTCATCTTCGCCAAGCTCGGCATGGTCGACACGTACTGGCCCTGGGTGCTGTGGGGCCTGGCCGGCGCCCCCTATCTCGTCTTCCTGTTCCGGCAGTTCTTCGCCGGGATGCCCAGGGAGCTGGAGGAGGCGGCGATCGTCGACGGCTGCGGGTACGCGGGGATCTTCTGGCGGATCTTCCTGCCGCAGTCCTGGCCGGTCCTGGCCGCGAGCTTCGTGATCGCCTTCACCTGGAGCTGGGGCGACTTCATCGCGCCGATGCTCCTGCTCTCCAACGACCGCACCACGCTCTCCGTCGCCCTCATGACCTCGTACGTCACTCCGGGCGGCCTGCCCGTGAACAACCTGCTGGCCGCGGGCTCGGTGATGTACGTCGTGCCCGTCCTGCTCATCTTCCTCGTCGCCCAGCGCGGCTTCGTGGCCGGCATGTCGACGACCGGCCTCAAGTAGCCCCTCTCGTAACCCCTTTGGCAGCCCCTTCCGCACCACCTCGCAAGGAGTCGCAGATGAACACGCCCCTGTCCCGTCGTACCGCCCTCCAGGCGGTCGGCGCCACCACCCTCGCCGCCGGTCTGGCGGGCGGTCTGCCGGCCACGCCGGCCCAGGCCGGCGACCACGGCCACAACCCCCGTCCGAAGCTGGTCACTTACCCCCGCCCGGCCACCATGCCGACCAACACCTCCTTCAAGGTGCGGGCCCGCACCGCCCCCGACGGCGAGTGGCAGACGCTCGACATCTGGCGGCCGCAGCTGGAGGAGATCAACGCCACCACCGGCTCCGGCAAGGTCTACAACTCCTCGATGGTGTACTTCGACTTCCGCGGTTCCGTGGAGCTGGAGGTCACCTACCTCAAGGGCGGCACCACCAAGGCCCGGGTGAGACCGGACGCGCTCGGCATCACGCCCGAACTCCTCGGCGACACCCTGCGGTTCACCCTCGACGAGCCGCGCGACATCGTCGTACAGATCAACGACGAGATCTTCGACTGCCTGCACGTCATCACCAACCCCCTTGAGAAGCACGCCCCTTCGGCCGACGACCCGGACGTCATCTACTTCGGACCCGGCGTGCACACCGTCACCGGCAACGTCCTGACCGTCCCCAGCGGCAAGACCGTGTACCTCGCGGGCGGCGCGGTGCTCACCGCCCAGGTCTACTTCAAGGACGTCGAGCGGGCCCGCCTCACCGGACGCGGCGTGCTGTACAACAACCCCGGCGGCGCGATCCTCTGCGAGGGCAGTAAGAACATCCGCGTCGAGGACGTGATCATCCTCAACCCGGCCGGTTACGCGGGCACGTTCGCCGAGAGCAAGCACGTCCGTATCACCAAGGCGCGCGCGTTCAGTTCGAAGGGCAACGGCGACGGTTTCGACGTCTTCTCCTCGACCGGGATCACCTTCGACGGCTGCTTCATGCGCAACTCCGACGACTGCATCGCCATCTACTGCCACCGCTGGGACTACTACGGCGACACCCGCGACATCACCGTCAAGAACTGCACCCTGTGGGCCGATGTCGCCCACCCGATCAACGTCGGCACGCACGGCAACTCCGACGCGCCCGAGACGATCGAGAACCTCGTCATCAAGAACATCGACGTCCTCGACCACCGCGAACCCCAGATGAACTACCAGGGCTGCATCGCCCTCAACCCCGGCGACTCCAACCTCATCAAGAACGTGCGGATCGAGGACGTACGGATCGAGGACTTCCGCTGGGGCCAGGTCATCTACATGAAGGTCATGTACAACACGAAGTACAACACCTCGGTCGGACGCGGGATCGACGGCGTCTACGTCAAGAACCTCACCTACACCGGCACCCGTGCCAACCCGTCCCTCCTCCTCGGCTACGACGCCGACCACGCGATCAAGAACGTCACCTTCGAGAACCTGGTGATCAACGGGCTGGTGGTCGCCGACTCGATGAAGAAGCCGACCTGGTACTACACCACCGACTCGGTCCAGTGGTTCTCCAACGAGCACGTGACGAACCTGAAGTTCCTCACGACCGCCGAGGCCGAGGCGGCCGCCGCGTCATGACCGTCCCGACTCCCGTGCCCGTTCCCGCTCCCGTCACCCCGAGCCGCCGGGGCTTCCTCGGCGGTACGGCCGCCGCCCTGCTGCTGGCGTCGGGCGCGAGCGGCCTGCTCGTGCCCGGCCGGGCGGTGGCGGCCGGCGGCGACTCCGAGGTGACCTTCTCCCACCCCGGCCTCCTGCACACCGCCGCCGACCTCGCCCGGATGCAGGCGGCAGTCGCCGACAGACAATCCCCGGTCCACGACGGCTACTTGGCGCTCGCGGCCCACGCCCGCTCCTCCTCGTCGTACGTCGTCCAGAACACGGGCCAGATCACCTCGTGGGGCCGCGGCCCCGCCAACTACCAGAACCAGGCGGTCGCCGACTCGGCCGCCGCCTACCAGAACGCCCTGATGTGGTGCGCCACAGGGGAGCGCACCCATGCCGACAAGGCCCGCGACATCCTGAACGCGTGGTCGGCGTCCCTGACGACGGTCACCGGCGCCGACGGACCGCTCGGCGCGGGCCTCCAGGCCTTCAAGTTCGTCAACGCGGCCGAACTCCTGCGCCACACCGGCTATGACGGCTGGGCGCCGGAGGACATCGCCCGCTGCGAACGGTCGTTCCTCGACGTCTGGTATCCGGCGGTGTCCGGCTACATGCTCTACGCCAACGGCAACTGGGATCTGACGGCCCTTCAGACCATCCTGGCCATCGGCGTGTTCTGCGAGGAACCGGTCCTCTTCGAGGACGCCCTGCGCTTCGCCGCGGCCGGCGCGGGCAACGGCAGTGTGCTCCACCGCATCGTCACCGACGCCGGCCAGGGCCAGGAGTCCGGCCGCGACCAGGGCCACGAACAGCTCGCCGCCGGCCTGACCGGCGACCTCGCCCAGGTCGCCTGGAACCAGGGCGTCGACCTGTGGTCCCTCGACGACCACCGCATCCTCGCCAACTTCGAGTACGCCGCCCGCTACAACCTCGGCGGCGACGTCCCCTTCACCCCCGATCTCGACCGCACCGGCAAGTACATCAAGACGTCCGTCTCGGCCGTCTCGCGCGGCACCCTGCCGCCGATCTACGAGATGGCGTACGCGCACTTCGCCGGCGTGCGCGGCCTCGACGCCCCGTACACCAGGGCCGCCGTCTTCCGCGGCACCGGCGGCGCCCGGGTCGTCGAGGGCAGCAACGACGACCTGCCCAGCTGGCGCACCTTCACCTGCGCCGGCACCACCGCCCCGGCACCGACCGCGCCCACCGCCCCGGCCGGCGTCACCGCGACCGGAGCCGACGACTCCGTCACCGTGGCCTGGCTGCCGTCCAGTTGGGCGGACACGTACACCGTCCGCCGCGCCACCCGACCCGAGGGCCCCTACGAGAAGATCGCCACCGGAGTCGTTCAGCCGACCTACCGCGACCGCCGGGTTCGGCGGGGACGGACGTACCTCTACACCGTCCGCGCCACCAACTCCCAAGGCAGCAGCGGTGATTCGCCCACCGTCTCCGCCATCGCCGGCCTCCCCGGACCCTGGTCCACTCAAGACCTCGGCGACGTACGGATCCCCGGCTCCGCCGCCTTCGACGGAGAGCGCTTCGTCCTGGAGGCGAGCGGCACCGCCGACACCTACCGGCTCGCCCACCTCCCACTGCGCGGCGACGGCACGGTCACCGCGCGGATCGTGTGGCCGCTCAGCTCGCAGTACTCCAAGATCGGCGTCACCGTCCGCGCCTCGCTGGACGCCGGCGCGCCGCACGCGGCCATGCTGATCCAGGGGCTGCCGCTGCACACCTGGAGCGGGGTGTTCTCCACCCGGCCCGCTACCGGCGCCGAGATCTCCGCGACCGGCAGCACGTCCGTGCCGCCCGCGCAGCAGCAGGCGATTACGACGTCGGCCGCCTTCCCGATCTCCGACCTCGGCACGCTGCCCGAGTCGGCCACCCCGCTCGAAGCCCCGTACGTCGAGGGCGCGGGCGACGGCTACCGGTTGCGGGCGCCCTACTGGGTGCGGGTCGCCCGCAGGGGCCGGCGACTGACCGGCGCGATCTCCCCGGACGGCATCCGCTGGACCCAAGTCGGCTCCACCGAGGTCGAGTTGGGACGCACGGCGTACGCCGGCCTGGTCCTCACCTCCTGCCTCGGTGTCGACGCGGAGTACGCCGAGACCGGCACCGGAGCCTTCGACAACGTCAGCGTGACCTCCGCGTCCGGCGAGGTGTGGTCCGTGCCGCGCCCCGCCCGCACCGTTACCGACCTGCGGGCCGAAACCGGTGCCGACGCCGTCGAGTTGGCCTGGACCGACCCCGACCTCGCCGCCCGGTTCACGGTGCTGCGGGCCGCCCGCGCCGACGGCCCGTACCGCACGATCGTGACCGGTGTCGGCGCGGTCGGCTTCGGCACCCGTGTCCGGTACGCGGACGCGACGGGGGCGCCCGGCTCGACGTACCACTACGTCGTCGTGAAGACCAACACCGCCGGCCGCGGCCCGCGTTCGCGGTCCGCCGCGGCGGCGATGCCCACGCCCACGGTTCCCCGGCTCACCTCGGCCACCACGCTCTTCGCCAACAAGGACGTGCCCTTCCGGTACCAGCTGCGTGCCGCTCACGAGCCCGTGCGCTTCACCGCGGACGGCCTGCCCGAGGGGCTGCGCGTCGACCGCCGTACCGGCCTGATCTCCGGAACGCCCACCGGGACGGGCGAGTTCACGGTCACTGCCGGTGCGGGCAACGCGGCCGGTGTCGGCTCCGGCACCCTCGCCCTCACCGTCGGTGCCGCGCCGCCCGCGCCGTGGACGTACGGCGACCTCGGCGACACCGTGCTCGACGACCGTGCCTTCGGGACGCTGGGCGTGGTCGCGATCACCACGCCGGGCAGCACGTCGTACGCCGGCGGGGTCTTCACCGTGCGGGGCGCGGGAGTCGATCTGAACGCCAACGGCCAGGGGATGACAGGGCAGTTCGTGCGGCGGCCGGTCAGTGGTGACTGCGAGGTCGTCGCCCGGATCGTCTCCCGCGGTGGCGTGAGCACCGACCGCGTAGGGCTGCTCATGGCGAAGTCGCTGTCGCCGTTCGACCAGGCGGCGGGGGCGATCGTCACCGGCGGGAGCACCGCTCAGCTCATGCTCCGCAGGACCGTGGCCGGAGCCTCCGCCTTCACCGGTGGCGCGCCCGTCACCCTCCCCGCCCTGCTGCGGCTGAAGCGCGTCAGGACCGCCTTCGGCGCAGCCCTGTCCACCGATGACGGCGTCACCTGGACCCCCCTCGCCGACGGAGTGATCCCCGGCTTCGGTGACGCCCCCTACTACGTCGGACTGGTCGTCTGCTCGCGCAGTCAACTCGTCCGCTGCACCGCCGAGTTCGACGAGGTGAGCATCACGCCCACCTGAGCCGTCATGGATTGGAGATGCACAGGAATGAGCCGCACATCCCCCCACGAGCACCTCCGCACAACCGAGTTGAGCCGCCGCGGTCTCCTGAGGACCGCCGGTGGCCTCACCGCCGCCCTCGCCCTGGGCGGCACCACGGTGGCCACCGCCGCGCACGCGGCTCCGGCGACCTTCACCCACCCCGGCATGCTGCACAATGCCGGCGACATCAACCGGGCCAAGGTCAGGGTCGCTGCGGGAACCGACCCCTGGCTGTCCGGCTGGAACCGGCTGACCGCCAACTCCCACTCCCAGTCCACCTGGACCAACCGGGCCACCGCCACGATCATCCGCGGCGGCACCGGACAGAACTACAGCCTGCTCTACAACGACATCGCCGCCGCCTACCAGAACGCGCTGCGCTGGAAGGTCGGCGGCACCGAGGCCAACGCCGTGTGTGCCGCGAACATCCTCAACGCCTGGTCGTCGACGCTGACCTCGGTCACCGGGAACGCCGACCGGTTCCTCGCGGCCGGCCTGTACGGCTGGCAGTTCGCCAACGCCTGCGAACTCATGCGGGACTACAGCGGTTTCGACCTGGCCGCCGCCCAGGAGCTGCTGGCCAACGTCTTCTACCCGCTCAACAACAGCTTCCTGACCAACCACAACGACGCCTGCATCACCAACTACTGGGCCAACTGGGACCTGTGCAACATGGCCTCGATCCTGGCCATCGGGATCCTCAACGAGGACAGCGCCAAGTACGACCAGGCCGTCACGTACTTCAAGTCCGGGGCGGGCAACGGCTCGATCGCGCACGCCGTGCCGTACCTGTACACCGACTCCGACGGCTACGCGCTCGGCCAGTGGCAGGAGTCGGGTCGCGACCAGGGCCACACCGTCATGGGCATGGGCCAGATGGGCGCGATCTGCGAGATGGCCTGGAACCAGGGCGACGACCTCTACTCGTACGACAGCCGTCGCTTCATGAAGGCCGCCCAGTACGTCGCCAAGTACAACGCGGGCAGCGACGTGCCCTTCACCACCTACACCTGGGGCACCGGGCAGAGCTGCGCCCAGTCGTCCCAGACGGTGGTCTCCGCCGCGTCGCGCGGCCAGATCCGGCCGGTGTGGGCGATGCTCCACTTCCACTACAACCGCCGGATCGGCCTCGACGACAAGTACATCTCCGCCATGTACTACAACCTCGTCGCCCCCGAGGGCGGGGGAGGTGACTACGGCTCCGACAGCGGCGGCTACGACCAGCTCGGCTTCGGCACCCTGATGTACGCCAAGTAGGGACCCTGGCCAAGCAGCGCCCTGTACGCCAAGTAGCCGTCTCACCGCGCTCTGCACCGGAATACCCGAGCGATCTGTGGTGCTCTGTTGTTCACGGTGCGGTAGCGCGGTGGGAAGGCTGGTGGGCAGATGACAGCAGTCGGGGCAGCAGTGCAGACGGACCCCGTGGCGGGCACGCCGTATGGGGCCGTGCGCGGCCGGTACGAGCACGGGATCGCGGTGTTCCGGGGCATTCCCTACGCGGCGCCTCCCTTCGGTCCCCGCAGGTTCCGGCCGCCCGTGCCGCCCGAGCCCTGGGACGGGGTGCGGGACGCGGGCGCCTTCGGGTCGACGGCGCCGAAACCGCCGTACTCCGAAGCCTTCGCGAAGCTGCTCGCCGACCCGGTCGTGCCCGGTGACGACTGCCTCAACCTCAACGTATGGACCCCCGAGCCGGGGCCCGGCGCCAAGCTCCCGGTGCTGGTGTGGCTGCACGGCGGCGCTCTGACCAGGGGTTCCTCCGCCGTGCCGGTGTACGACGGGCACACCTTCGCGCGGGACGGCGTGGTCTTCGTGTCGGTGAACTACCGATTGGGCGTCGAGGGCTACGGGCTGTTCCCGGACGCTCCCGCCAACCCCGGGCTGCGCGACCAGCTGGCCGCGCTGGAGTGGGTGCACCGGGCGATCGGCGCGTTCGGCGGCGACCCGGACCGGATCACCCTGGCCGGACAGTCCGCGGGGGCGATCAGCATCGGCGCCCTGCTCGCCGCCCCGCAGGCGCGGGGCCTGATGCGGCGGGCGGTCCTGCAGAGCGGGCCGCCCGAGGCGTTCGACCGGGACAAGGTACGGCGGATGGTGCGCCGGATGGCCACCCGGCTGAAGGTCCCCGCGACCGCCGCGGCCTTCGCCGAGGTCGACCGCGAGCTGCTGCTGCGGGTCCAGGCCGACGTCGGCCGGCTCAGCAGCCCGGTGCTCGGCGGCCCCACCTTCGGGCTCGTCGTCGACGGCGACCTCGTCCCGCGCGACCCGCTGGAGGCGCTCGTCGACGGCGACGCCTCGAAGGACGTCGACCTGATGCTGGGCTGGACCCGCGACGAGTACCGCCTCTGGCTGGTCCCCGGCGGACTCCTGGAGCGCGTCGACCGGCTCGGCGCGGTCGCTCTGGCCGGGGCCATGGCCCGCTGCCACTGCGGTACCGAGGTGCCGCGCGGCTACCGCGCCCTGCACCCGGAGGCCGGTACCGCCGAGATCGTCGGCCAGCTCGTCACCGACCACCTGCTGCGCCTTCCGCTGCACCGCCTGGCCGAGGCCCGCCCCGAGCGGAGCCACGTCTACGAGTTCGCCTGGCCCTCCGGCCTGCCCGACCTCGGCTCCTGCCACGGCCTGGAGCTGGGCTTCGTCTTCGACACCGGCGACGTGCCCGAGTCCCGCAGACTGGCCGGCGACCACGCCCCGCAGGAGCTGGCCGACGCCATGCACGGTGCGTGGGTGCGGTTCGCGACCGACGGGGACCCCGGCTGGCAGCGCTGGGACGACTCGCACCCCGTTCGGATCTTCGACGCGGGCGAGCCGCGCACCGCGTACGGGCCGCGCGACGCCGAGTTCGCCCTGTGGGCGGCCGACGTCACTCCCGCGGAATCCACACCCGCATCGGTCCCGCCCCTCGGTTCGCCCACACGTGGTACGGAACTGCGGTCAGTGGTACGACGTCTGCGCCTGCCCGGCTCCGTCCGTCGGCCGTGACCACGGTGACGCCGCCCAGCAGCTCCGGCTCGTGCCGGGCGCTCAGGTGGGCGTCGTGCGGGAGGGTGAGCTCCTCGAACGGGATGCCGGCCCGCTGGTCCTCGCCCTCCAGACAGTGCACCAGCGGGCCGCGCTCGATCGCGACACAGCCGCGGACGCCGTCCACACGCGCGTCCGGCAGGGTCAGCCGGGGGCTCAGGTCCAGGTCGACGGTGAGCGAGTCCCCGGGGTGCCAGCGCCGGCGCAGCCGCAGCCAGCCCGGCACCGTCTCGGCGGGCGAGTCCCCGTTCGGGGCGGTCGCCGTGAAGTCCGGGCACCAGGACGGGATGCGCAGCGACAGCGTCCAGTCCGCGTCGGCGGGCGCGGCCTCGACGGTCACCTCGATCCGGCCCCGCCACGGATAGTCGGTCTCGACCCGGACCCGGCCGCCGCCGGCCTCGTACACACCCGTCGCGTACTGGTGCAGTTGCAGCCCCTCGGCGTCGCCGCTCGCCATGTAGTGGGGGAGCGAGGCGAGCAGCCGCATCACGTTGGGCGGGCAGCAGGCGCAGCGGAACCAGGGCGTGCGGCGCACCGAGTCGTCACCGCCGAACTCCTCGTGCGCCTCCCGGACTTGAAGCGGATTGACGTACAGCCAGCTGTCGCCGTCCAGGCCCACGCCGGACAGGAAGCCGTTGAACAGCGTCCGCTCGACCAGGTCCGAGTACTTCGCCTCGCCCGTCAGCAGCGCCATCCGCCAGGACCACTGGACGGAGGCGATCGCGGCGCAGGTCTCGGCGTAGGCGCGGTCCGGGGGCAGTTCGTACGGGTCGCCGAAGGACTCGCCGTCGTAGCGGGCGCCGAGCCCGCCGGTGAGGTAGGTCTTGGTGCCCGCCATCGCGGCCCAGATCCGCTCCAGCGCGGCCCGCAGCCCAGCGTCCCCGGCCTCCACCGCGAGATCGGTCGCCCCGGCCAGCAGATACAGCTGTCGTACGGCATGACCGGTGACCGTCGTCGCCTCGCGCACCGGGACGTGGTCCTGCCAGTAGCCGGCGCCCGGGTCGCGGCCTGCGCCCTCGCCCAACAGGCCCTGCCCGCGCCGCTCGACGAAGTACGCGGCGAGGTCCAGCCAGCGCTGCTCCTCGGTCTCCCGGTACAGCTCCATCAGCGCGGTCTCGATCTCCGGATGCCCGCACACGCCGTCGATCGCCCGGTCCGGCCCGAAGAGCGTGTCGACGAGCACCGCGAACCGCACGCCGATGGCGAGGAGTTCGAACTTCCCGGTCGCCCGATGGTGCGCCACGGCCGCCTGGAGGAGATGGCCCGCGCAGTACAACTCGTGCCCCCAGCGCAGGTCCTGCCACCGCTGCTCGGGCCGGGCGAGCCGGTAGTACGTCTGCAGATAGCCGTCAGCCTCCTGGGCACCGGCCAGCAGGGTAATCAACTCGTCGACGTGCGCGGTCAGTTCGGAGTCGCTGTGGGTTTCACTGTCGTCATCGGCGCGGTCGGCGAGTTGCCAGGACGCGGCCTCCAGCCACTTGTGCACGTCAGAGTCCTGGAAGGGGTAGTCGCCGACGAAGGCGCCCTTGCCGTCGGCGGCGGCTCGGAGGTTGGCGAGATTCCCGGCCGCCTCCAGCCGTTCGGGACCCTGCGGGATGCTGACCTCGGCGTTCGTACGGCGCCACGCGGCCCAGAAGCCGCCCGTGATCCGCGCCGCGGAGGCCGGACGCAGGGCGGTGGACGCGCGGCCGGTGGGACGGATCGGGCCAGTGCTCATACTGGGCGCTCCGGGATGAGAAACCGTTTTCCGACGGCGCGAGCCTAGGAAACGGGACCGATGCGGACAAGGGGGCGCTCGGGGTGACGGGGTTGCGCGGGCCGCCCGCTTCGAGCTGCCCGCCGCCGCTATTCCTTGAGCGGGGCCACCGAACCGCGCACCACCACATGCGTGCCCAACAGCAGGTGCTCGTCCGGGGTTTCGGGGGTCCGCCCCAGAGCCGTGCGGACGGCCAGCCGGCCCAACTCCTCGTAGGGGACGTGGACCGTGGTCAGCGCGGGATGCAGATCGCGGGCGAAGGGGATGTCGTCATAGCCCGCCAGCGAGACATCGCCCGGCACGTCCAGACCTCCCTCGCGCAGGGCGGTCAGCGCACCGGCCGCGACCATGTCGGTGGCGGCGATCACGGCCGTGAACTCCAGGCCCTGCTTCAGCGCCCCGCGCATGAGCCGGTGGCCCGAGTCGCGGGTGAAGTCGCCGTGCAGGAGGAGCGCCGGGTCCGGTTCCACCCCGCGGGCGCGGTGCGCGGCGAGATAGCCGCGCTCCCGGCCCAGGGCGGTGGTGTGGTCCGGCTTGCCGCCGAGGAACAGGATCCGCCGGTGGCCCTGCGCCAGGACATGGGCGACCAGGGCGTACGCGCCGCCCTCGTTGTCGTACTCGATGACCGTCACCGGCGCGCCGGGCCCGAGCGGCGGGCGACCGCACAGGACGAGCCGGGAGCCGGCCGACGCGAGCAAGTCGGCGATACGGCGGGTGCGCTCGCGGTACTCGGCGGTGTCGGCGGCGCCGCCCACCAGGATCACGGCGGCGGCGCGCTGGGCCCGCATCATCTCGACGAACTCCAGCTCCTGCCGCACGTCACCCTCCGTGCCGCACACCAGGCACAGATGCCCGAGCCGCGTCGCCTCGCGCTCCACGCCGTACGCCATGTGCGCGAACGACGGACCGGTGATTTCCTCGAGCACGAAGGCCAGCGTGGGCGTGCCGACCCCGGCGACCGCCTTGGCGCGCGCGTCGGCGACGTAGTCCAGGTCCCGGACCGCCCGCTCCACGCGCGTACGGGTCGCCGCGCTGACCGGGTACACCCCGCCGAGCACCCGCGACACCGTCGACGCGGACACGCCCGCGCGGGCGGCCACGTCCCGGATCGTGCTCCGCCCGACGTCCTCGCTCTTCCGCGTCATCCTCGCCCGCCCTTCTCCCGTCCCTGTCGCCCACCCTCGGGAACTGCGACAACACGGGTGGCAACCGGTTCCGGGTGCGGAGGCTAGCAGGGGGGTGCGGGCGGCGACAGGAGGGCGGAGGCGGGTGATCGGGGGCGGGAGGGGGAGTGCGGGTGCGGGGGTGGCGGGCGCGCGAGTGTCGTACGCCCCCTGCGGGCGCTCTCGGGGAGGTCGGCTACGCCCCCGCCAGCACCTTCCTGATCCCCGAGATCCCCTCCGGCCCCACCCGGCAGCAGCCGCCGATCAGCCGGGCGCCGGCGTCCCGCCAGCCCGTGACCTGCTCCGGCGCGAACGTGGCGCGGCCGTTCCAGGCGCGTGCCTCGGCGTCCCAGGTCTCGCCGCTGTTGGGATAGGCGACGACGGGCTTGCCGGTGACGCGGGCGGCGGTCGCGACGGCGTTGTCGACGTCCTCGGGGGCGCAGCAGTTCACGCCGACCGCGATCACCTGGTCGGCGTCGGCGGCCAGGGCGAACGCCTCCTCCAGGGGCTGACCGGCGCGGGTGCGGTCGCCCGCGATCGAGTACGACAGCCAGACGGGTACGTCGAAATCGCGCACCGCCCCGAGCAGCGCCTCGGCCTCGACGGTGTCCGGGATCGTCTCCAGAGCCAGCACGTCGGGACCGACCGCGGCCAGCGCCTCCAGGCGGGGCCGGTGGAAGTCGGCGAGCTCGGCCACGCTCAGCCCGTACCGGCCCCGGTACTCGGAGCCGTCCGCGAGCATCGCGCCGTACGGGCCGACCGAGGCCGCCACGTACAGGGGCCGGTCGACTCCCCGCCGCCACGCCTCGGTCGCCGCGTCCAGGGCCAACTCCACGCTGAGGCCGATGAGTTCGAGCGCCTTGTCGCGCTTGACCCGGCGCCGCGCGAAGCCCTCGACGGTGGCCTGGTAGCTGGCGGTGATTGCCACGTCCGCGCCCGCCTCGAAGTAGGCGAGGTGGGCCTCGGTGATCGACTCGGGCGAGTCGGCCAGCAGCCGCGCCGACCACAGCTCGTCGCTCAGGTCGTGCCCGGCGGACCTCAGCTGGTTGGACATACCGCCGTCGAGCACGAGCGGTCCGGCCGCGAGCGAGTCGGCGAACGAGCGGGAGAGATGGGCGGGCGGGAACGGGGTGTCGCTGGTCATGCCCCGACGCTAGCCGAAGGGGCAGGCGAGAGCGGAGTCTGTCCGATGAGTGAACGAATCGCCCAGTATGTGGGATGCCGGGGGCCCGGGCTCGGTTGCCTACGGGTGCGGCGCCGCGTGCCGACCGCCCCCACCTCCTCGGCGGCCTCCGCGCCGCACCGCCGGTATCACCAGCCCGATGAGCAGGCCCACCGCGAGGACGTACGGCCACCAACCGAGCCTGGCGCTCGCCGTGTTGGCGGTGTGGAGGGTGGCTGCGGTGGTCGGGCTCCCGGCAGCCGTGTCGGGGTGGTTCGCCGCCGGTGCGGGAGTGGCCGTGGTCGCGGCGAGGACGACGTCGTTGCCGTCGCCACCCTGGTAGCTGACGCGGTACGTCGTGTCGGCGAGCTTCAGGCGGGCGCCCTCCTTGAGGCCCTTGAAGGCGCCGGTGGTCTTCGCCCTGCCGGTGTGGTTCAGGACGGTGATCGTGCGGGCGGGTGCGGTGCCGGCGGCGGAGAGGTCGAGGTCGCCGGCCAGCCGGACGGCCCCGCTCACCTTCAACGGCCGTTGCGCGAGGACCAGTTCGCCCTTCGCGCTCTGCGTGTAGTCCCCGGCGACGGTGACCCCGCCCGCGACCACACCGGCGTTGGTGACCGCCCCCTTCACCGTGCCCGTGCCGCTCAGCGAGGTCGCCACCCGCAGCCCGGCCGGCCCCGGGTCGAGACGTGCGCTCGTCGACGTGAGCCGAATGGCCGAGCTGCGGGCGAGAGTTGCCCCGTCGCGCAGCGCCAGCGTGCCCTTGGTGACCGTCGTCCTCCCCGTGTACGTCACCGCACCGCCCGTCAGTGTCGTCGTCGCGGCGCCCGACTGGACGAGCGAGCCGGAGCCGCCGATCCGGGACAGGGAGAGGGGCGTGGAGGCGTTCCGCACGACCAGGGTTCCGTCGTTCACCACCCGGCGGCGGTCCGTCCCCGTCATCAGGGAGCCGTCGCCCTGGGCCGAGGTCCCGAGCCCCAGCCGCAGCACGGCCCCCTTCTCGACGGTGGTCGAGCCGTCGTAGTACTGCTGCGCCGCGAACGTCACGTCGTTCCCGCGCGTCCCCGCGATGACGACGTCCCCGGCGCCGGGCGCGGCCAGCGTGTCGTGGTAGCGGCCGCCGCCGATCGGCGCCCCCAGCGTCACCGGGCCGTTGTAGTCGAAGGTCAGCCTGGAGCGGCGCCCGCTCGCCTCGTGCAGGTTGATGTAGACGGTGTCCTTCGTGCCCGGCATGAAGATCTGGTGCGTGGTGCCGTCTCCCCAACGCACGTCGGCGCCCTCGATGTTGGTGCCGCGCTTGTTCAACTGGTGGGCGACGGAACGCCAGTTGAGATTCGGGTCGCTGAGCGAGGGGTTCGTGTCGCCGCCCCGGTCGCTGTAGCTGTACTGACCGGTGAGCACGACCTTGCTGCCGGGCCGGGTGTGGACGTTGACGTCACTGCCGTACGCGCGCTGGTAGAAGTTCTGGCGCAGGGTGATCGTCCGGTACAGCGGGGTGTCGATGATCCAGGAGCCCTGGTTGAGGATCGCGCGGGTGTCGGGCAGGGCCACCGGGTACTCGGGGCGGCCGACGGCCATGCCGGTGCCGTTGTCGATCACCCCGGAGAACGGGTGGGTGCCGGCGAGGTCGAGGGTGCCCCACATGTTGCGCGGCTGGGTGACCAGGCCCGAGCCGCTGATGGTGCCGATGTTGAAGGTGCGGGTCAGGGAGAGGCGGAGGGTCCCGTCGACCCGGACGTTGAGCTGGTTGAGCTGATAGCCGGGGGTGTCGTACGGGAAGTGCCCGATGAGGCCGGTGCCGCCGCCCGTGCCGTACTGGAGGGTCGCCCCGCGCTGGACCGTGATCGCCGGCGGGTCCGGATGGGTCACCGTGGTGTACGGGTGGTTGCCGCCCTGCGTCCTCACGACCTGCCGCTGCCGTGCCTTCGGGAGCGTGAAGTCGCTGTCCTTGCTGAGGACCAGCGTCCCGCTCCCGCGCACGGTGAGCGTGCCCTCACCGCGCAGGACACCGTCGTACGTCGTCGTCCCGGACGGCACGGTGACCACCGTGTCGCCGGTGAGGGAGACGTCCCGGTCGGCGAGGACGTCGGCGGTCACGTCCCGAGGACCGGTACCGGCCGCCGCGGCCGGGGGAGCGGAGGCGAGGAGGGCGGCGACCGCGGCGAGGGCGCCGACGGCTGCTGCTGTGGTGTGGATATGGCTGCGCACGGGAGTGGAGACGGATCGGGGTACCCCTGGATAACAGAAAATCCGGCCGGAGATGAAAGAGCGGGGGAAAGCGCTCTCTCTTTGTCGCGTCGGACCCGTTGACCTCGTGCTGGCACACCCTTACCTTTTCGGCGTTCGAGCTGTTCGTAATGACAGATGGCGTTCGCCATCTCGAACGTCCCCCGAGAGGCAGCCGTATGAGCCGCAACGACGACCTGCCGCATGTCCCCAGCCGGAGGCTGATGCCTGCCCCCAGTCGGAGGCTGATGCTGAAGGGAGCCGCCCTGGCCGCGGGCGCCCTGGCCATCGCCCCGCCCCCGGCGACCGCGTCCCCGAAAGCAGCCCCGTTCGTGAACCCGCTCGTCCGCCAACGCGCCGACCCGTACATCCACCGGCACGCCGACGGCCACTACTACTTCACCGCCACCGTCCCCGAGTACGACCGGATCGTCCTGCGCCGCTCCCGCACCCTCAACGGCCTTGCGACGGCAGCCGAGTCGGTGATCTGGACCAAGCACGCCACCGGCGTCATGGGCGCCCACATCTGGGCACCGGAGATCCATCGCATCGGCGGCAAGTGGTACGTCTACTTCGCCTCCGCGCCCGCCGAGAGCGTCTGGGACATCCGCATCTGGGTCCTGGAGAACGCCAACCCCGATCCCTTCCAGGGCACTTGGGTGGAGAAGGGCCAGCTCAAGACCGCCTGGGAGACCTTCTCCCTGGACGCCACCACCTTCACCCACCGGGGCACCCGCTATCTCGCCTGGGCCCAGCACGAGCCCGGCATGGACAACAACACCGCCCTGTGGCTGTCGAGGATGGCGAACCCGTGGACCCTGACGGGCCCTCAAATACGCCTGTCCACACCGGAGTACGACTGGGAGACCGTCGGCTACAAGGTCAACGAGGGCCCGGCCGTCATCGCCCGCCAGGGCCGCCTGTTCCTGTCGTACTCGGCCAGTGCCACCGACTGGCACTACTGCATGGGCCTGTTGAGCGTCGACGCCAACGCCGACCTGATGGACCCCGCGAACTGGTCCAAGTCGCCGACCCCCGTCTTCACCAGCAACGACACCACCCGGCAGTACGGCCCGGGCCACAACTGCTTCACGGTCGCCGAGGACGGCCGCAGCGACGTCCTCGTCTACCACGCGCGCCAGTACAAGGAGATCACCGGCGACCCCCTGAACGACCCCAACCGCCACACCCGGATCCAGCGCCTCGGCTGGCACCCCGACGGCACCCCCGACTTCGGCGTCCCCGTGGCCGACACGGTGAAGGAGAGTGTGTGAGATGAGACGTGCGTACGCCGTTCTGCTCGCTCTGGTCTGCGCCCTCGCCGCCGCCCTGGTGACGGCGGGTCCGGCCCAGGCCGTCGCCCAGACCGTTCCCAACGGCACCCAGTTCACCGACACTTCGGGCAACGTCGTGCACGCCCACGGCGGCGGGGTCATCAAGGTCGGTTCCTACTACTACTGGTTCGGCGAGGACCGCAACGCCGACAACACCTTCAAGTACGTGGACGCGTACCGCTCCACCGACCTGAAGACCTGGGAGTTCAGGAACCACGTCCTGACCCAGTCGAGCGCCGCCGAACTCGGCACCGCCTACATCGAGCGGCCCAAGGTCATCTACAACGCCTCCACCGGCAAGTTCGTCATGTGGATGCACAAGGAGAACGGCGTCGACTACAGCGAGGCCCGCGCGGCCGTCGCCGTCTCCGACACCGTCGACGGGACCTACACCTACCAGGGCAGCTTCCAGCCGCTCGGCCAGTACATGTCCCGGGACATCACCACCTACGTCGACACCGACGGCACGGCGTACATGGTCTCCGCCGCCAACGAGAACTACGACCTGCACATCTACAAGCTCAACTCCGCCTACACCGGCATCGACAGCCTGGTCGCCAACCCCTGGGCGGGCGGCCACCGCGAGGCCCCCGCGCTGTTCAAGCGGGGCAGCGTCTACTTCATGCTGACCTCCGGCGCGACCGGCTGGAGCGCCAACCAGCAGCAGTACGCCACCGCCACCAGCCTCGCGGGCCCCTGGACGTCCTTCGCGAACGTCGGCGACTCCACGGCGTACAACTCGCAGACCGCCTACGTCCTGCCGGTGACGGGCACTTCGGGCACCTCGTACCTGTACCTGGGCGACCGCTGGGGCAACTCCTTCGGCGGCACCGTCAACGACTCCCGGTACGTCTGGCTGCCGTTGACCTTCCCGACCTCCACCACGATGTCCATGTCCTGGTACCCGGAGATCACCGTCGACACGACGGCCGGGACCATCGGCGGGACCAGCGCCACCTACAACACCCTGATCGCCCGCAACAGTTCGAAGTGCGCGGACGTCCCCAACCAGTCCCTGTGGCAGGGCGTGGCGATCAGCCAGTACACCTGCAACAGCGGCACCAACCAGAAGTGGTGGTTCAAGGACCTCGGCACCGGCTACTACGAACTCGTCGGCCGGGGCAGCTCCTTGTGCCTCCAGGAGAACGCCACCAATGTCACCCAGGAGAACTGCACCGGCGCCACCGCCCAGCAGTGGAGCCTGACCACGTCCGGCAGCTACGTCCTCGTCAAGGGCCGCGCCAGCGGCGAGTGCCTCGACGTGAACGGCGCGTCCACCGCCAACTCCGCCGCGATCATCACGTACACGTGCAGCGGAGCGACCAACCAGCAGTGGACGCGCGAGACCTGACGGTCACTCGGGTCAGGACAACAGGTCGATCGTGTCGATCGCCGTACCCGCACTGAGGAAGGACGTCGAACCCGAGCCGCTCGCCACGTAGATCTTCAGCGTGTTGTACGCACCGGTGTCCGTCAGCCAGGCGGACGCCGGGACGCTGTAGGTGAACGTGTAGTTGTTGCCCCGGTAGGAGCCCACGGTCAGCGACCGGGTGCTCGGCTGGGTGGGCGGCGAGGGGACGGCGGAGGTCCAACTGTCGTTCACGACGACCTGCGGCCGGCCGTTGGCGTAGGCCGTCGTCACGCCGATCCGCAGGGTGTGCGCGGCGGCGGCCTGGGCGGCGGTCAGCTTGAAGTACACGATGATCCCGCTGTTGACGTCCTTCCAGAGGTAGCAGGGGAACGCCGAGGTCTCGGTGCCGCTTCCGATGACCACATTGCCGGTCCAGGCCGCGGCCCGGACGTCGGACGGATGGGCGTACGTCATCAGGGCCGCGTTCTTGAAGCCACCCGGTGTCCCGTCCCAGTCGTTGATCCGCCAGATCGCGCTCGCGTTGGACGGGTCGTTCGAGGACGGGATCGCGATCGTGTTCAGGGTGGTCGTGCCGCCGGCGGTAGCGGTCACCGACGTGCTGTAGACGGCGAGTTCACCCTTGAAGACGGTCAACGTGTACGTCCCCGGAAGGACTTGGCCGATGGAGAAGTAGCCGTCCGAGGCGCGGGCCGAACCCCAGTACTGAGCGGCGGAGTTGGCGAGCCCGACCGTGTACGCGTACGCCGTGTTCCGGCCGCTGATCCCGACGCCCGCGACCCGGCCCCGGCCGCTCGCGGAGACGTAGCCGGAGATGCCGAGCGCGTCGGCCCAGGAGGTGGTGAGGTTGGCGTGGTACAGCGCGGAGGCGGGCGCGCCGCCGTCCGTGAAGGCGATGACGTACGGGCCCTGGAGACCGAAGCGTTGGGCCTCCGTCTGGTTCTCGCCGTAGTACAGGATCTCGTACAGACCACCCCCGCCGGTGCTCTGGTGGCGCAGCAGGGAGCGGTAGAACGGGCCGCCGGAGGCCTTCTCGTGGTTGGAGCGGACGACGTAGAGCCCGACGCTGCCGGTGCTCCAGCCGATGTAGTCGTAGTCGGCGACCCGCAGCTTCGCGTAGTGCTTGGAACGGGTCTGGCCGTCGGACTTCTCGAAGACGTCCGAGGCCTCGATGGTGGTCGGCGCGTAAGTGTAGGAATCCGGCTCGTCGTTGAGGAACAGACCGGCCTTGACGCGCACGATGTAGCGGGTCGCGCTGACCGAGGTGTCCGCCTTGTTGGTCCACAGGTAGACGTTGTTCTCGCCGCTGCGGGCCGCGTAGTAGTGCTTCAGCGTGCCGTGCGTGACGGAGATCAGGATGGTCGTGCCGGACTGCGCGAGGGTCACCGTGGAGGTGCCGAGGCCGGACTCGATGTGCGAGTTCATGCCGCCGTAGCCCTGGTACTCCGTGCCCTTGTAGACGAGCGAGGTCAGGTCGCCGTTCGTCTTGCTGACCTTGAACACGAGGCTCGCGCCGGTGTCGACGACGTAGTTCGAACCGTCGTCGCTCCAGCCGAAGCCCGCGGCCGAGGCTGTCTCCGCGAGCGCCGCCGTACCGGCGACAGCAGCCGTGCCGAGGACGAAGGTGCGGCGACGGACCGGTCTGTTCACAGAACCGGACATGGGGGTGCCTCCTTCGGGAGGTGGGGGTGCGGGTGCTTTGGAGGGTGACAGTTGAATCGATTTCGCGAAAGGGCTTTCGCGACCCTGGAGTTGGTAATGAGGCGAAATTTGACGCGGGACTAGAAAGCGCTTGTCCGGAGCGGTACGGTCCACCGCCAGGCCTTGTCGTCGGACGGAGGAGCCACGGATGAGACGTTTCAACATCGCCCTACTGGCCGCGGTGACCCTGAGCACCGCCCTGTCGACCGCACCCGCGCAGGCCCACGACCGCACGCCCCCGCTCGGCATCGCCAACTGCACCGCGACCGCCTGCCACTTCGACGTCCCGCCCGGCACCTACGACGTCACGGTCCGCCTCGGCGGCGAGGCGGCGGCGAGTACGGCCGTCACCGGTGAGACCCGGCGCTCCCTGCTCCCCGAGACGGCCACCGCCGCCGGGCGGACCGTGACCCGCGGCTTCACCGTGAACGTCCGCACCCCGGAGGGCGAACCGACCGGCCCCGACGGCACACCCGGCCTCGACCTCGTCCTCGGCGGCACGGCCCCGGCCCTCGCCGACATCAGCGTCACGCCCGCCCGGCACGCCCGGCAGATCCTGCTGGTCGGCGACTCCACCGTCTGCGACCAGCCCGGCGACCCCTACTCCGGCTGGGGCCAACAGCTGCCCCAATACCTGCGCGCGGGCCTGTCCGTGGCCAACTACGCGGACTCCGGCGAGAGTACGGTCACCTACCTGGGGAACCCGCAACTGTGGGGCACGGTGCGGCCGTTGATCCGCCCCGGCGACCTCGTCCTGATCCAGCTCGCCCACAATGACAAGACGACCGACGAGGCGACGTACCGTGCCAACTTGGAGACACTGGTGGCGGGCGTACGGGAGAAGGGTGGACGGCCGGTGCTGGTGACACCCATCGTGCGGCGCTGGTTCAATGCGGACGGCACCCTGAACAACGACACCGCGCTTCTGGTCAACGGGCTCGGCGTGAACCATCCTGCCGTCATCCGCTCGATAGCGGACGAACAGGACGTTCCGCTGATCGATCTGACGGCCAGGACGAAGACTCTGGTCGAATCCCTCGGCGTGGAGGGCTCCAAGGCGATCTACTTGTACAACGAGAAGAGAGACAACACCCACACCTCCGTGCACGGCGCCACCGTGTACGCGGGCCTGGTGCGCGACGAACTCGTCGCACGGCATCTGGTGCCCGCGGCCCTGGTGCGGGTGGGCTGAACCCTGGGGCGTCCCGACCGGAACCGGGGCGCCCCAGGCCTCGACCGCGGCTCCCGCGCGGCGAGTCCCGGTGCGGCGCGCAGGGCCCGAGTGCGAGGCCCTGCGCGCGGAGCCGTGGTGAGGACCGCCGTAGAGAGCCGTAGTCGAGATCCGTCGTAGAGAACCGTCGTCCAGAGCCGTCGTAGAGAGAGCCGATGCAGCTGCCCGCCGAAGACCGCGCCCTCAGCCCGCGCACCGGCTACACCCGCGCCCACTGGGAGGCCGCCGCCGACGCCCTGCTCGCGGCGGTCGAGCCGTACGCGGTCGAGGGCGGCGCGCTCTACGACCTCCCCGGCGAGCACACCAGTTGGTCCGGTCGGCTCTCCGACGGCCTTGAGGGGTACGCCCGTACGCTGCTCCTTGCGGCCTTCCGCCGGGACGAGACGGCCCTGGAGCGGTACGCCGACGGACTCGCGGCCGGCGTGGCGGGCGTCTGGCCCCGCATCGAGGACCGCAGTCAGCCGCTGGTCGAGGCGGCGTCCATCGCCCTCGCCCTGCGCCTGACCCGCCCCCTGCTGTGGGACCGGCTCGACGAGGGCGTACGGCAGCGGGCGGCGGCCTGGCTCGGCGACGCCCTGACCGCCGAACCCTGGCCCTGCAACTGGGAGTTGTTCCCGGTCACCGTCGGCGGCTTCCTCCAGGAGATCGGCCACGAGCCCGACGAGTCCCGCAAGGCGATCGACCGCGGTCTGGAACGCATCGAGGACTGGTACGTCGGCGACGGCTGGTACACCGACGGCGACGGCCGCAAGTTCGACTACTACAACGGCTGGGCGATGCACCTCTACCCGGTGCTGCACGCCTGGCTGGCCGACGACCCCCGCCTGCTCGCCCACTACGGCGACCGCCTCTCCCGCCATCTCGCCGACTACGCCCGCCTGTTCGGCGCCGACGGCGCACCCATGCACCAGGGCCGCTCCCTCACCTACCGCTACGCGACGACGGCCCCGCTGTGGCTGGGCGCGCTGGCCGGCCGTACGCCGTTGCCGCCGGGGGAGACACGGCGGCTGGCGTCGGGCGCGCTGAAGTACTTCCTGGAGCGGGGCGCGGTGGACGACCGGGGCCTGCTGACCCTCGGCTGGCACGGCCCCGATTCATCCCTCCTGCAAGGCTATTCGGGCCCCGCCTCCCCGTACTGGGCCAGCAAGGGCTTCCTCGGCCTGCTCCTCCCACCGGACCACGAGGTGTGGACGACACCGGAGGAACCGGGCCCGGCGGAACGAACGGACGCGGTGACTCCGATCCGCCCCGCCAACTGGCTCCTCCAGTCCACGAGTTCGGACGGCCTGGTCCGCCTCCACAACCACGGCAGCGAGGACGTCCGCTACGACCCGTACTACACGCGGCTCGCGTACTCGACGTCGACGGAACCTTCGTCGTCGTACGACAACAGCGTGATCGTGGCCGAGGATCCGAGCCGCACGCAGATCGAACCGCTGGGCGTGGGCGACGGCTGGGTGGCATCCCGGCATGTCGCGGGTGGGGGAGCTCGGGTGACCAGCGTGGTGCTGGCTCGGGGGGCTGTGGAGGTAAGGGCGTTCTTGGTTTCCGGCGCCGAGGTCGGGACGGCGGTGCGGGTCACCGGTTGGGCTGCGGACCGGGACGGCGTACGGGCCGAACTGCGCCCCGCCTTCGGCCTGTCCGACGCTCTCACCGGGGTGACCGGGGACGGGGACACGCTGTTCGTCGCGGTGGCGCGGTTGACCGGGGAGACGGATCCCGGGCCGTTGGAGGAGACCGTGAGCGTACGGGCGGACGGGCCCGGGGAGTTGGCGGTGCGCTGGGCGGACGGACCTGACGTGCGGGTTCGGCTGGACGGGGCCGAGATCGTCGTCGTACAGCCGCGTCGGGCAGAATCCCTTCCATGACCTCCGCCATCCGCCACGTGACCATCGACTGCGCCGACGCCTACGCGGTCGCCCACTTCTGGTCCCAGGTTCTGGACCTGCCCCTCGCCGAGGAGGACCGGCCCGGTGACGCGGAGGCGCTCATCGAGGACGCGGGTCTGCTCTTCGTCACCGTTCCCGAGCGCAAGACGGTCAAGAACCGCGTGCACTTCGACCTTCAGCCCGACGACCGCACCCGAGACGAGGAGGTTCAGCGCCTTCTCGCTCTCGGCGCCACGGTCCTCGACGACCAGCGCACGGGGGACGGCGAGGGGTGGGTCGTTCTGGCCGATCCGGAGGGTAATGAGTTCTGTGTGGAGCGCAGTGCCGCGGAGCGCGGGTACTGAGGGAGCGAGCTGTCTCACAGCGCTCCGATGGGCCATCCTGGTAGAGTCGAGACTTTCTTGGGTATCAAAACCTTTGGACTCATCACCGGCGAGGGACCGAGGAACCATGGACATGGAGATCCCCGGCGACAGGCGCCTCGCGGCGGCCGTCGTGATGGACGACGACGACCAGGTGCTGCTCGTGCGCCGGAGCGAGAAGGAACGGTTCCTGCCACGGGTGTGGGGTGTTCCCTGCGGCAAGCTGGAGCCGGGGGAGAGTCCCGAGGGCGGTGTGCTGCGCGAGCTGAAGGAAGAGACGGGGCTGCGTGGCGAGATCGTCGCCCGGATCGGTGAGTCCTCCTTCGTGAGCGAGTACCGCGGGCACGAGATCAAGAACTGGCAGCAGAACTTCCGCGTGCGCCTGCTGTCCGACCCCGGCGAGATCAAGCTCCCCGAGGCCGACCAGGACAGCAAGTGGCTCAGTCTGCAACGGTTGACCGAGGTCGACATCGACGACTACAACCTCGACGTCGTCCGCCAGGCCTTCTCGTACTGACGTATCGCCGCCTTCTCGTACTGACCTGTCGCGCGCTCCTCACGAGGTCCTGAGCAGCTCGGCCAATCCCCGCAGCGCTCCCAGGTACTCCTCCGCGTCCAACGGCACCTTCGGCACCGCCCCCGGATGAGGTCCCGCCGACGTGAACACGTCGGTGTGCTCCCGGCGTTCGCTGCCCGTCTCCAGGAACAGCGTCACCGTCGGCCCGTCCGTCTCGCACCAGGCGCGGTGCAGGGTGTGCGCGGGAAGGGCGTAGGAACTGCCCGCCGCGTACTGGCCCACGTGGGTCAGCCGCAGCCGCGCCGGACCGGTCGGTTCCAGCAGCCAGTCCGCCGAACCGTGGTCCAGGGACTCCTCGTAGCGGGCGGCCGTGAAACCGTCCCCGTCGCCGCGCTCGACCTCGTACAACTCCATCGCGAGCCGGCCCAGCACGATGTACGAGGCCAGCGGTGAGCGGTGGTTGTGGATGTCCTCCTCGCCGACCGCGCCCGATCCCCGGTGCCACAGATGGGCGCGGAGCATATGGCACGGTCCGCCGTCGATCAGCAGGAGTTTGTCGAAGCCGAGGACATGGCGGTACGACAGCCGGGCGCACTGTTCGGGATCGCCCTCGCCGCAGGCGAGTTCGGCGATCAGCTCCAACAGCCGTTCCCGCATGCCCAGTTCGGCCACGACCGAGCGGGCCGCGGCGGCCAGCCGGTGTTCCGACAGCTCCCCGTCCAGCGTCTCGGTCAGTAATCGCCGTGCCGCCAGAACCTGCCGACCGCCCATGCACTCCTCCTCAACGACCGCCCCCGTGCGCCGAGTTCGGTCAACTGGTCTCTTCCTGCCGATATACCCATACGGCATGTGCGCGCAGCGCCGACAGTCCTTGGTAGGTCATCCACATCGGATGGCGCAGTTCGTTGTTCTCGATCCGCCCCCAGGACCAGATGCCGTCGGTCTGCGCGGCCCACACCGTCGCGGCGGCGCGCTCCAGCAGTTCCCGCCACGCCGTTTCCAGGCCGTCCTGCTCGGCGACCTCCCTGGCTCCCGGGGTCATCAGCGCGCGCAGGGTCCAGGAGGCGGTGAAGTGCCGTACGTTCAGCACCTCGTGGCGGGAGGGGTCGTCCGGGCGGGGCCGGCGCACCTCCTCGCGCAGGTTCCGCAGGTCCTGGGCCGGGTCCGGGCAGGCCAGCAGCCAGCGGACGCCGTCCTCGCGGGCGGCCTTCGCGGCGGTGCCCTCGCCGAGGATCTTGGCGGTGCGGTCCAGGGCGACCACGGCCTGCGCGGTGTGCAGCGCGGAGGGCAGTCCGTACGGCGGGTCGAGCCGGTAGCTCCAGCAGCGCAGGTGGTCGCGGCGCGGGTCGCTGACGGCGCCGTCGACGAGGGACTCGCGCAGCCGGGGCAGGATGTCGGAGTGGGGCGCGGCGCGCAACAGTCCGCGCAGCACGGTCGTCACGACGTGGGTCGACTCCCGTCCGGGGCGGTCGAGTTCATGGGTGAAGCCGGCCGTGCACCGGCCCACCTCCGCCGCGACCCGTTCGCTGGACGCGCCCGCGCGGGCCAGTACGCCCAGGACGAGTGCCGTGATCTCGGGGCGGGGGTCGGTCCCCTGTGAGCGTGCCGACCAGCCGCCGCCGGGCAGCCGCAGCCGCCACAGGGTGTCCACCAGGTCGCCGGTGCTCAGCCGCCCGTCGGGTACTCCGAGGTCGAGCATGATGTGCAGGCCGTACGCGGTGCCGAGCGCGGTGGGGCGGGACGGGGCGCTCTCGCCGAGGGAGTGCGTCCAGCCGGTGAGCAGGCCGCGGGCCGGGTCGTCCACGACGGACACCTGGGTGACGAGGGCGTGGTGGGCGGCGGCGAAGATCTGGGGGAGCGGGCCGGGTGCGCTCGGGGCCGGGGGCGCGGGGGCCGCGGTGCCGGTGTCCGCCCGGCCCGCCGCCGCTCGGGCCCGGACCAGTGCCGCCGCCAGCCAGGCCGCCGCGGCCGTGCCGATCCCGCTGACCCCGGAGATCAGATACCTGGCCGCGTCCCCGCCGAGCGAGTCGGGCAGCAGACCGAACAGGAACTGGAACACCACGTACCCGGCGGTCGCGCAGCCGAGACTGCCCAGCCAACCCACGAAGCGCGCGGCCTCACTTGAGCCGCCCGGCTCCGGAGCGGTGCTGTCGTCGGATCTCAAGGGACCGCGTCCCAGCTGCTGTTGAGACAAGGCGCGCTCCCTCCCCCGGGGCGGCACGTGACCATCGCGAAGATTCCAGTCTAAGTGGTCAACGGGACGGCTGTGGCATCGACCGGAAGCGCCCCCTCGACATGGTGAACTTCAGCGGTTCGCCTGCTCCCGCGGCCAGTTCTCCAGTGCGATGTGCAACGCCGCCACGGCCTTGTCCCACGACCTCCGGACATCGCGCGGAGCGCCGAAACCGCCGCCGGCCTCCAGGGCGCAGTAGCCGTGGAAGGTGGCGCGCAACAGGCGGACGGCGTCGGTGAGATCGGGTTCGTCGAGACCGTAGGCGCGGAGCATGCCGTAGGTGATCTCGGCGGTGCGGCGGAAGGCGGGGGTGTCGGCGATGAGGTCCTGGTCGATCCGCAGCTGCGTGGCGGCATAGCGGCCCGGCCGCTCCAGGGCGTACTCCCGGTAGGCGTCGGCGAAGGCGGTCAGCGCGTCCTTGCCGGCCCGGCCGGCCACGGCCTCGGCGATGCGGTCGATCAACTCGCCGCCGGCCAGGAGGGCGACGCGGGTGCGCAGATCCTGGGCGTTCCTGACATGGACGTACAGGCTCGCGTCCTTCACGCCGAACCGGCGGGCCAGGGCGGACAGGGTGACGTTCTCGAAGCCGACCTCGTCGGCGAGGTCGGCCGCCGCCGCGACGACACGCTCGGTGGTGAGCCCGGCTCGGGCCATGCGTCACTCCCTGTGAACCTAGGAATCCCAGGCCGGAGCCTACTGGGTGCAGGTCATATCGGGCTCAAGGCGCATCCGGCCCACGGCATCTCGTCCGGAACGAGGGAGAGTTGAGGCAAAAGGTAAGAGAGAGGTGAGACGCCGTGCGGGAGACTCCCCGCGATCATCCCGCGGTCGCCGGCAGTTCATCTCCCCCCTCAATTCTCCTCACGCGACGTGGTTGCGTCGCGGAAGGCAGCCGCTCGGTCAGGCAGCGGCATCGGGAGGGTTCCATGGGGCACGGGCACATACACGGACCGCACGGCCACGGGCATGACCACGGTCATGACCACGGGCACGGTCACTCGCACGACGGGGCGACGGCTCCGCTGCCCGCCGCCTTCGACACCTCGGTGCCCGACGAGGCCCTGTCGCCCGAGCAGTCCTCGCGCCGCGCGATGCTGCGCCGCGCGGGTCTCCTCGGTGCGGGTCTGGCCGCGGGGAGCGTGATGGCAGGCGCCGCGGGTGCCGCGCCCGCGTACGCGTCGTCCGCTTCCTCCGCTTCCTCCGCCTCCAACTCCCGCCGCAAGAACGGCTTCCTGTGGCTGGCCGGCGACCACCACATCCACACGCAGTACAGCAGCGACGGCAAGTACCGCGTCGTCGACCAGGTCCGCCAGGGTGCCCGGCACGGCCTGGACTGGATGGTCATCACCGACCACGGCAGCGTGGCGCACGCCAAGATCGGCGTGGACAAGGTGAACCCGGACATCCGCGCCGCCCGTGACGCCTACGACGACACCCTCGTCTTCCAGGGCCTGGAGTGGAACATCCCGGGCGCCGAGCACGGCACGGTGTTCGTGCACCCCGGCGCGAACGAGGTCTCCGTCCTCAAGCAGTTCGAGAACGACTACGACGGCAGCGTCAAGAACGCCTCCGGCTCCTCGCCCGCCAACGAGGCCCTCGCGGTCGCGGGGCTCGCCTTCCTCGGCGACCAGGTCAAGCGGCGCAAGGTCAAGGACGCGCTGATGCTCGCCAACCACCCGGCGCGGCGCGGTGTCGACTCCCCGCACGAGATCCGCGCCTGGCGCGACGCGACCTCCGCGGACCACCAGATCGCCGTCGGCTTCGAGGGCGCGCCCGGCCACCAGGCGGCGGGTCTGCCCGCGCCGCTCGGCATGGGCCGGGCCCGCGGCATCTACGACAACAACCCCAGCGTCGACTCCTTCGCCGGCTACCCGCCGGAGAGCTACCGCACCTGGGGCGGCTTCGACTGGATGACCGCCACCGTCGGCGGCCTCTGGGACAGCCTGCTCGCCGAGGGCCGGCCCTGGTGGATCACCGCCAACTCCGACTCGCACCAGATCTACGCCGACACCGCGGCGCGCGGCACCGGCGGCAACTTCGACGCCGACGGCCGCCACCCCGCCCCGGTCTACAACGGCCAGATCGACGTCACCCAGGGCGACTTCTGGCCCGGCCACTACAGCCGCACGCACGTCGGCTCCGACGGCTTCTCCTACGGCGCGGTCATGGACGGCATCCGGGCCGGCCGCGTCTGGGTCGACCACGGCCAGCTGATCAGCGGCCTCGACGCGCGGCTGTCGGGCGGCAACCGCTGGGCCACGCTGGGCGGCGCGCTGCACGTCCGCAAGGGCACCCGCGTCACCCTCACCGTGGACGTGGCGCTGGCCGGCGGGCCCAACTGGGCGGGCTTCCTGCCGAAGTTGGCCCGCGTCGACGTCATCCAGGGCGATGTGACGGGCCCGGTCGCGGACAAGGACACCTTCACCGCGCCGACCGCCAAGGTCGTCAAGACGTACGAGGTGAACAAGTCCACCGGCACCGTCCGGCTCAGCTACGACCTCGGCCGCGTCGACACCCCGCGCTACGTGCGGCTGCGCGGCAGCGACGGCAACCGGTCCGCCGTCGGCGCGCTGGGCGCGGCGGTCGACCCGGCCGGTCCGGCGATCGACGTCGTCGGCTCCGCCGACCCGTGGCTGGACCTGTGGTTCTACTCCAACCCGGTGTGGGTCCTGCCCTCGTGACCTCGTACGCCCTCACGGTGGACGCCGGCCTGCGCGACCTCCCCGCCGCCGACCACCTGCTCCACACGCTGGCCGCCGAACTCGCCCTCCCCGAGGGCGTGTTCGGCTGCACGCACCTGATCCGCGACGACCGCCCACGGGTCGCCGTGTCCCTCACCCTGCCCTCGGAGCCACTCCTGCGCACCGCCCTGGAGCGGCTCACGGGGGCGGGCCGCGAGGTGACCCCGGGCACCCCGGACGACCTGGGCCGCGCGGTCCTCTTCCCCGGCGCCGCGACCCTCACCGGCACCGTGACGATCGCGGACCTGCTGTCCACAACGGCGATCGACCGGGTCACGGTCCTGGGCACCCCGGGCCAACCCGCCCCGGACACTCGCCTGGTGACACGGGATCACGTCCGCCCGCAGTGGACACCGTCCGGGGACCTGGTCCTCACCGCGATGCCGGCGGCGGGCGACACACTGGTCCCGTTCGAGGTACCGGATCCGACACCCTGCTGCGCGGATCACTGAACGTGACGACGCCGGAGCCACCGGCGCCGTCATCCGTTCACCCCCGTGTAGTGGTTCAGGCTCCAGCGCCACAGGACCCGCCCTGCCAGATACGCGACCAGGCCCAGCAGCGGGGACGCCGCCGCCAGCCAGTACGGCGTTCCGGTGGAGTGGCCGTGGCCCGTGAGGACCGCCGCCGGGAAGTAGGCGACGAACGCGAGTGGAAGGCCGTAGGTGAGGAAGTTGCCCACCGCCCGGGGCAGGACGTTGAGCGGGTAGCTGCCGAAGGTGCCGAGGAGTTCCTCCAGCCAGCGGCCCCAGTAGTCCGCGGCCGGGAAGCGCAGGGACGCGGCCGCCACCACCGTGAACAGCGCCGCCTCCAGGAGCATCCCGCCGAGCACGGCCGCGATCAGGTACGAGATCCGGCCCGCCGTCCAGTCCAGGTCGCTGCGGCTGATCGCGCCCACCATCAGGCCGGTCGCCACGGTCAGGTCGCCGATCGCGTTGGTCGGGAAGTACTGGAGCTGGATCTGGCGGTACACCGGCATCGGGCGGAGCAGGTAGGCGTCGATCTTGCCTTCCTGGATGTGCCGGCCGAGGCCGTGCACCCGGCCCAGGAGCAGGACGAACAGGCCGTGCGCCAGCATCCGGGTGGCCGGGATGAGCAGCACGTCCGAGCTGTCCCAGCCGCCCATCCCGGTGAACCGGGTCAACAGCACGGTCGCGAAGACGATCACCGAGACCTGCCAGATCGCGCCGATCGCGATCATCATCAGGAACTCGGTGCGGTACTCCAGCTGGGCACGGAAGTTGAGACGCGTGATGCGCCACATGATCCGGACGGGGTTCATGGGCCTCAACCTCCCTGGGAGACGACGCGGCGGGCGGCCCGCCGCCACAGGAACCGGGTGAGCAGGCCGAGGATGACGACCCAGGCCGCCTGCAAGGCCAGTTGGGCGCCCGCGTCGGACAGCGGGATACGGCCCACGTACAGCGACAACGGCACGCTGAGCGTGGCCTGGAAGGGCAGGAAGGCGCTCAGGGTGAGGAACCAGTCGGGGAAGAACCACAGCGGCGCGTACACCCCGGACAGCAGGTTCTGCGCGAAGATCAGGATCATGATCGCGGCGTCGTTGCGCAGCGTCCAGAAGCACAACTGGTCGATGAGCAGCATGACGTAGTGCAGCACCCACTGGCCGAGGAGGAGGCTGAGCGCGAACACCCCGGTCACGGCCGCCGACTTGGGCGGTTCGACGACCCCGGCCGCCAGGCAGATCACGTAGCCGATGAACGCCCAGGCGAATCCGTACAGTTGCTCGCCCAGCGCCCGCAGCGCGTAGTAGCGGTGCGGTGGGAGCGGGCGCAGGTACCAGTAGACGATCGTGCCGTAGTGCAGGTGCTGCACGACCGTGTCCCGGGCCGCGTACTGGTCCAACTCCCGCAGCCGGGAGGCGAGTACGGCCAGCACGGCGTACGTCACCGCCTGGTCGCGGGTCAGTCCGGCCGTCGTGCCGGTGTGCGCGTACAGGCCGTGCCACAGGGACGCGACCAGCACGATCTGCACGGTCAGCCGCAGCACGGCCGCGGTGATCCGGGGCGGTGTGTACAACTCGCCGAGCGGGGTGACGCGCATCGCGCGCCAGGCGTAGAGGCTCGCCATGTCAGACCGCCTCGGCCCGGGCCTGCACGTACGCCGCCCGCATCACGTCCTCCAGGTCCGCCTCGTCGACGGCGACGCCGGTCACCTCGTACCGCTCGATGACCAGCTTCAGCGCCGTGTGGACCGTCGGCGCGGCCGGCCCGTCGGGGCCGAAGACCACCTGCGGGCCGTCCCGGCGCACCAGCGCGATGCCGGGGAGCGGGCCGACCGGTGTGTGCGGGTCGGCGAGCGTCGCCCGCACCTGCCAGGTCGAGCCGAACCGCTGCCGGATCTCGTCGAGCGTGCCGTCGAGCACCAGCCGCCCGTGGTTGATCAGCACCACCCGCTCGGCCAGCCGTTCGACCTCCGTCATGTCGTGCGTGGTGAGCAGGACCGTACGCCCGCGTTCCTCCACCTGGTGCCGAAGGAACTCCCGCACCTGCTCCTTGACCACCACGTCCATGCCGATGGTCGGCTCGTCGAGGAAGACGACCATCGGGTCGTGCAGCAGCGCGGCGGCCAGGTCGCAGCGCACCCGTTGGCCCAGGGAGAGATGGCGGACGCGGGTGTCCCAGAAGGCGGACAGTTCGAGGATGTCGTCGAACTCCCTCAGCCGGGCTGCGTGTTCGGCCCTGGGCACCTCGTAGATGTCCCGCAGGATCGCGAACGATTCCCGCACCGGCAGGTCCCACCACAGCTGGGTGCGCTGCCCGAACACCGCGCCGATGTTACGGGCGTTGCGTTCCCGTTCCTGGTAGGGCACCACGCCCGCGACCCGGGCCTCGCCGGAGGTGGGCGTGAGGATGCCGGTGAGCATCTTGATGGCGGTGGACTTGCCGGCGCCGTTCGGGCCCAGCAGGGCGAGGAGTTCGCCCTGGGCCACGTCGAAGGTGATGTCGGAGACGGCGTGTTTGACGGCCCGCTCCGGATCGACCAGGGAGCGGAGCGCGCCCGTGAAACCCGGGCGGCGGACGGTGGTGTGGAAGGTGCGGGACAGCCCGCGGACCTCGATGCTGCCGATCACTCGACGAACCTCCGGGTGAGCTGGATCAGCCAGACGGTGGCCGCTAGCGAAGCGGCGGAGAGCGCGGCAAGCAGCCAGGGGACCGCGTGGATGCCCCAGGCCTCGATGCCCACGCCCAGCAGTGGCGGCGCTGCCACTCCGCCGATCATCGACGCGGCGATGACCCAGGCACCGGCACGCTTCGCCTGGGGAAGCGCCCTGTTCAGCCAGGGCAGGCCGGTCGGGAAGACCGGCGCGATGAACAACCCAACACCCGCGTACGCCACGGGCGCCACTCCTTTTATCAGCGTCAGGAGCAGGCACACCGTCATGCCCGTCGCGCAGATCGTCAGGATGCGCTCGGGGGAGTACTTGAGGGCGAGCGGTACGACGAGGAAGCGGCCCACCGTCATCATCAGCCAGTACACGGAGGTCGCCGAGGCGGCCGCCGTCGCGCTGTGGCCGACGGTCTCCAGATGGGTGGGTTCCCAGCCGCCGACGCCCAGCTCCACGGCGACGTTGAGGATGTAGAGGGCGAGAAAACCGACGAGGACACGGGAGAGACCGAGGCCGGGACCGCGACCGGGTACCGTCCCGGCGGCCGGCACCGTCCCGTCGACCACCTTCGTGCGTACGCCGCTCGAGCCCGGCACGATGAGCGCCGCCGCCAGCACCGCGCACGCCCCGAAGGCGTACGGGTACGAGTCGGGCCCCAGCCACGCCACCACCGCCGGACCGAGCACCGCCCCGATGCCGAAGTGGGCGTTCAGGACGTTCAGCATGGCCGTGGAGCGGTCGCCGAAGCCGGCCGCGAACAGCAGGTTGAGGCCGTAGTCGATCCCGCCGAAGCCGAGCCCGCCCAGGAAGGCGGCGGCCAGCGCGAGCGGCCAGTCCGGGGCGAGCGCGAAACCCGCCGCGCCCAGCGCCATCAGGACGTAACTCACCGAAAGGAGCGTTCTGTTGCTGATCCGGGAGTGGATCGCGTTGAAGACGAGGACGCCGGCGACCCCGCCCGTGAAGTGCAGGCTCAGACCGAGCCCCGTAGCCGACGGGGACAGCCCGAACTCCGCGCGCAGGCCCGGCACGGACGGGCCGTACAGCGACTGGAACATGCCGATGAGGACGAAACCGACGCAGGACGCGGCCGCGGCCGGCCGGGTGAAGAGCCGGCCGGCCGCGGGGGCTATGAGGCCCCTGTCGCTCAACTGGGTTCCGAGAACACGAAGGAGAACTCGGCGGGCTCCGCACGCAGGTAGTACTGCGGCAGCGGGCCCGGACCGCAGGACTGCGAACCGATGCCGTGCAGCCCGTGGTCGAGGTTCACCCACACCGTGTCACCGGGCGTGAGATCCGGGAGGTGGGTCGCCGCCGCCAACTGCTCGGTGGTCCAGCGCCTGGCGGTGAAGGAGAACTCCGGGTCGCCGTCGATCCGCAGCCCGCCGATCTCGGCCCACCGGACGTCGGCCCGCGCGCCGTTCTCCTGCGGCCGCACGTACGGCGTCTGGAGTTCGTCGACGGTCGCGTCCCAACGGGCGAGCCGCGAGGCCGACTTGGTGTCCGGGTAGCCCTCGCCCGGACCGCCGCCGAACCACCGCACCCGGTCCGCCGAACCGTCGATCCCGAAGCGCACGCCGAGCCGCGGCAGCGGCACGGTCCAGTCGCCCTCGGGCCCCACGGACACCGTCAGCCGCAGCCGGTCGCCGTCCGAGGTCCAGCGGTACACCGTGCTCAGGCCCACCTCCCAGGCGGCCGGCGCGACCCGGGTGCGCACGGTCAGTGCGTCCTCGCCGACCTCCACCGCGTCCAGCCGGTGCCGCATGCGGTGCAGGCCGAACTTGCGCCACAGCAGCCCGTAGCGCGTGTCCGACTGCCACTCGGCACCGTCGTCGTTGTCCGTCGGGGCCCGCCACACGTCCAGCCTCAGGCCGGTCACGTGCACCCCGCCGATCGTGCGCAGTTCGCCGGTGCGCGCGTCGAAGGTGGCCGGGCCGAGGGTGATCAGCCGCTCGCCGACGACCGGTGCGTCGGACGCGGCGACCGCGGGCAACGGCCGTGCGGCGACGGCCACCTGGCCCCACGCCACCTCGTGCCCCTTCGGCGCCCACAGGGTGTCCTCGGCGAGCACCGCCCGTACCGTCCACCCCGTCTCGGCGCCCCGGCCGTCCGGCGCCCCGGGCAGCTTGACGTCCGCGGACTCGCCGGCCGCGAGCTCGGGCACGGACAGACTGCCCAACTCGACCGTTTCGCCGTCCACTTGGTAAGACCACTCAAACGCGAACGCGGACAGATCGGCGAAGTCCTGCTTGTTCGTGATCCGTACGGTGCCGTCCGAACCGTCGCCCTCGATGCCGACCGGCTCGATGACCTTCTTGAACTCGACGAGCCCCGGGGAGGGTTGCCGGTCCGGGAAGACCAGGCCGTCGCAGACGAAGTTGCCGTCGTGCAGCTCCTCGCCGAAGTCGCCGCCGTAGGCGAAGCCGTACCGCTCGTCCTTGATGCCGTGGTCGATCCACTCCCAGATGAAGCCGCCCTGGAGCCGCTCGTGGGCCTCGAACAGCCGCTGGTAGTCGGCGATCCCGCCGGGACCGTTGCCCATGGCGTGCCCGTACTCGCACAGGATGAAGGGGAGCCCGCGCCGCTTGTGCGTGCCCCCGTCCAACTCCCGCCCGATCCGGTCGACTTCCTCGTGGAAGGCGTACATCCGCGAGTACATGTCGGTGTCACGGCAGTCGATGTCGCCCTCGTAGTGCACGAGCCGTGAGCGGTCACGGTCGTGGATCCACTCGGCCATCGCGGTCAGTCCGCGACCGGTGCCGGCCTCGTTGCCCAGCGACCAGATCACGACCGAGGGGTGGTTCTTGTCCCGCTCGACCATGCGGGCGGCGCGGTCGAGGAGGGCCGGGGTCCAGCGGTCGTCGTCGACGGGGTTGTCGCGCCAGGCCTGCTCCACGAAGCCGTGGGTCTCCAGGTCGCACTCGTCGATCACCCACAGCCCGTACTCGTCGCACAGGTCGAGGAAGGCCGGGTGCGGCGGGTAGTGCGAGGTGCGGACGGCGTTGAGGTTGTGCCGCTTCATCAGCAGCACGTCCGCGCGCATGGTCTCCAGGTCGAGGGCGCGGCCCTGCTCGGGGTGCCACTCGTGCCGGTTGACTCCCTTGAACAGCAGGGGAGTTCCGTTGACCTTGATCAGCCCGTCCTCCAGCACGACGGTACGGAAACCGACGCGCAGCGGCACCCGCTCGCCCTCGGTGACCAGCTCACCGTCGTACAGCACCGGGCTCTCGGCGGTCCACGGGCGGACCGGCACCGTGACCGTCTCCCCGGTCGCGACATCGATGTCCAGACCGGGTACGGACACCCGTCCGTCGACGTCGGAGTCGACGCGCAGGGTGCCCTCGCCCGCGACATGGTCGTAGGAGGCGTGCACGAAGTAGTCGAGGACGGAGCCCGCCGGGCGGTGCAGCAGCGTCACGTCACGGAAGATGCCCGGCAGCCACCACTGGTCCTGGTCCTCCAGGTACGAGCCGGCCGACCACTGGTGCACGCGGACGGCGAGCACGTTGCCGCTCGGCCTGAGCAGATGCCCGACCGCGAACTCGTGCGGCAGCCGGGAGCCCTTGAACTCTCCGATGTCCGTGCCGTTGAGCCAGACCCGCGCGCAGGACTCGACGCCGTCGAAGCGCAGCACGACCCCGCCCTCGGACAGGTCCGGCCAGTCCGCGGGCAGGTCGAAGACGCGCAGGTGGTCGCCGGTCGGGTTCTCCGTCGGCACGTGCGGCGGGTCGACCGGGAAGGGGTAGAGGTGGTTGGTGTAGATGGGCGAGCCGAACGCGCCGTCGCCCTGGAGGACCCAGTGACCGGGGACCTGGACCTCGGCCCAGTCCCCGGCGTCGAACCCGGGCTCGGCGAACGCGTCGTCCTCGGCGTCGGCGGTCGCCGACACCCGCAGGCTCCACGCGCCGTTCAGGGAGAGGGACGCGGCGTCCGAGGACGCGTACCAGGCGCGGGGCGGGAGGGCGCCGTTGCCGGGCGACACGTCCTCGACGTACTCGACGGCCGTTGTTGTGCGGAAAGACATCGGACTCCAGGTCTTGGGTCTTGGGACGGGTGTGTCAGCCCTTGATACCGGTCTGCGCGATCCCCTGCACCAGCCAGCGCTGGAGGAAGAGGAACACGAAGACCAGGGGCAGGATCGAGACGGCGGTGGCCATGAAGATCAGATGGAAGTTGACGGTCTGGTTGGTCATGAACGAGGAGAGCGCTATCTGCACGGTCCAGGAACTCGGATCCTGCCCGATGACCAGCGGCCAGAGGAAGGCGTTCCAGCCGCCGATGAAGGTGATCGTGGCGATCGCCGCGAAGAAGTTCAGCGAATTGGGTACGACGATCCGCCAGTACGCGCCCCAGTAGCCGAGCCCGTCCACGCGTGCCGCCTCCTCCAGTTCCTTGGGGAACCCCAGGAAGTACTGCCGGAACAGGAAGCAGGTGAAACCACTGAAGAGGCCCGGGATGATGAGGCCCCGGTAGGTGTCGACCCAGCCGAGGGACGAGACGAGAACGAAGCTCGGCACGAAGGTGACGGCCGTGGGAACCATCAGGGTCGCGAGGACCGCGTAGAAGACCTTGTTGGCGTGCCGGTAGGGGATGCGGGCCAGGCCGTAGCCGGCCAGCGAGCACACCAGGAGGGTGCCGACGGTCATCAGGACGGCGACGACGGTCGAGTTCCACAGGGCGCGGCCGAACTGGACGGTCTGGTCGTCGAACAGCTCGGAGACGTTGCCCCACTGGAAGGAGGGAAGCAACTTCCAGTTCTCGCCGGTGATCTCCGGGTCCGTGGAGAGGGCGTTGCGGAGGATCAGGTAGAAGGGGATGAGGAAGAGCAGGGCGGCGATGCCGACGGCGAGGTACAGGCCGGTGTTGCCGAGAATGCCGCCGCGCTTCTTTCGGCCCTTGCCGACCTGCGGTGCGGTGGTGGTCACTTGGACTCCTCCCCCCTTCCGAAGCCCATGATCTTGCCCTGGGCGAGGGTGACGACGCAGATCAGCAGGGACAGGATGACCGCACCAGCGCTGCCGGCGCCGTAGTCCTGGCTGGTGCCGAGAGCGGTCTTGTAGAGCTCCATGAGCGGGGTCTGCGCCCAGGTCGCCTTGGTCCCGATGATGTTGAAGAACTCGTCGAACGCCTGGTACGCCGCGACGAGCAGCAGCAGGACCACCGCCGTGGAGGTGGCGCGGAGCTGGGGCAGCGTGATGTACCGGAAGGTCTGCCAGCCGGGCTTGGCGCCGTCGATCTCGGCGGCCTCGTACAGCTCGGCCGGGATGTTCTGCAGGGCCGCCAGGAACAGGATCATGTAGAAGCCGGCCTGGATCCACAGGCGCAGGGTCACGATGACCAGCCAGTACCAGGGCGGGCTCGGGTCGGCGAGGTAGGCGATGTTGTCGACGCCGAACCAGCCGAGGACGGTGTTCATCAGGCCGAAGCGGACGCCGCTGAAGATGGACATCTTCCAGATCAGCGCGGCCGCGACGTAGGAGACGGCGGTCGGCAGGAAGAACACCGACCGGAAGAACGCCCGCATGAACCGCAGTCGGTTGACCAGCAGCGCCAGACCCAGCGACAGCGCCCAGGTGGTCGGCACGATGAACGCGGCGAACACCGTGAACGTCAGCAGCGACTGGGGGAAGTTGCTGTTGGTCAGGATCTGCTTGTAGTTGTCGAAGCCGATGAAGTGGCTCGGCGTGACGGTGTAGCGGGCGTCGAAGAAGCTGAGCCAGACGCTCCAGCCGATGGGGACGAAGACGAAGATCACCAGGCCGATGAGGAACGGGCCGGTGAAGAGCCAGAAGTTCAGGGTCGCGTTGCCCCGCAGCCCGCGCCGCGGCCGGGCCTGGGAGGCCTTGGCCGCGGCGGGCTGGGCGACCCCGCGCGTGGTGGTGGTCGACATGTCGGGTTCCGTCCGCCGGCCTATCCGAACAGCTTCTTGAGCTCGACGTTGACCTTCTTGTCGCAGGCGTCGAGCGCCGCCTCCGGGTTGCCGTTCTTGCGGACGGAGTTGGCGATCACGTCGCCGAACGCGGTGAGCATGGTCTGGTCGAAGCCGATGTTGTCGAAGTGCCCGTAGTCGGTGAAGAGCTTGACGCCCTCGGCGGGGAGGCCGGACTTGAGCTTGGTGGCGCCGGCGGCTATCGAGGACCGGGGCGGGATGTGGAAGCCGTAGGACAGCGCCCAGTCCTCCTGGTACTTCTTCTGGTCGATCCACAGCCACTTGACGTAGGCCTTGGCCGCCTCGACGTTGTCGCCCTTGGCGTTGACGAACATCGACCAGCCGCCGTTGTAGACCGACTGCTTGCCGCTGCTGCCGATGCTCGGGAAGGGGAAGACACCGAGGTCGTCGCCGAGTGCCTGCTGCATGGCCGGCATGGACCACATGCCGCCCCACTGGATGGCGCACAGGCCCTGGTTGAGCGAGGACGGGTCCCAGAAGTCGGTCGGGGCGTCCAGGAGCACATGACCGCTGGTGAACAGCTGGCGGAGCTTCTTGAGGCCCTCGACGACGCCGTCCGTGTGGTAGGCGATCTCGTTCTTGTCGTCGAGGGTGTCGGCGCCGGCCGACCAGATGATCGGGTTCTGGATCGCGGTGAAGTCGTTGCCGAGGAAGGCGCCCTTGACCTTGCCGGTGGTGAGCTTGGCGGCGGCCTCCAGCAGCTCGTCCAGCGTGGTCGGGACCTCGACCTTGGCCTTCTCCAGCATCGACTTGCGGTAGTAGAAGAACTGCGGGTCGTCGATCATCCGGACCCCGTAGATCTTCCCGTCGACCGTGTGCGACTTGATGTCGGCCGGGTTGAAGTCGTCCTTGACCGGATCGATGATGTCGCTGAGGTCGGCCACCTGACCGCTCTTGACCAGCTGGAGCTGCGGGTGGAACTCGAAGACGTCGGGCGCCTGCTTGGTGAGCAGGGACGAGAACAGCTTGGCCTCGAAGTTGCTGCCGGTGATCCAGTTCGTGGTCACGTTCGCCTTGGAGTACGCCTTCGCGTACCGCTTGATGGCCTGCTCGGTCCCGGCCTCGCCGTACGCGTGGAAGTACTGGACGAGCTGCTCGCCCGAACCGGAGCCGCCCCCACGCCCGTTGTTGCCCCCGCACGCGGCCAGCGTCCCCGCCGCCGCCATGCCCGCGGCGGCCCGGAAGATTGATCGACGGGACCAGTTGCTGTTGCTCATTGCCGACATGCTGACGTCCTTGTCTGTCGAGTGCGGCTGCGGCTCCACGGCTCAGCGGCCAGGTGGCTGAAATCAGGTGCGGTGCGGGACGTTAACCTTCGGCTAAGGCTTCGGCAAGGGGTTGGACGAAGTCTGTTCGAAGCGTTGTGCGCGGTTCGGGATGCCGAACGCCGGGGTGGGGCGAGGAGGTTGAGGGCCGCCGGGTCGCAGGACGTCGGCGGCCCTCTGAACAGGGAATATGGAGTGCCCGAGGACTAGAGCAAGGGGCTAACCGCTCCTGGTCCAGACCTCGTTGGACCCGCCGTTGCAGCTGTACAGAATCACCTTGCCGCCGTCGCCGGTCGCCTGCCCGCTGACGTCCAGGCACTTGCCGGACGCCTCGCTGAGAACCTGCCCGTTGGCGTTCAGCAGCCAGCGCTGAGAGGCGTCACCGGTGGCGTCGACGGCCGTGGTGAGGCCACCCGAACCTCCCGCCGTCAGATAGCCGTTCACGCCCTTCAGACGGCCCTTCGCGTCGTACGACCACGACTGCCCGGCGTCACCGGTGCAGGTACCGATCGCGGCCCCGGAGACGTCCGCGAGCAGGCACTTGCCGGACTGCTTCCCGACCAGCGAGCCCGTGACCGCCGCACTGCCGTGGCCCTTCTGGTCGAGGACGTACGTCGTGATCGAGCGGCCGGCGAGCGTCGCGGAGGCCGTGCCCGAACTCACCGACGGCTTCGCCACCTTGGCCCAGTCCTCGGTGGCCGAGGTCCGCACGGCCTGTGAAGCGCGCACCGGAGTGCGGCTGTTGAAGTGCAGACTCAGGGGCGTGTCCGTGGCGTTGTGGTTGTTGACCACGACCACCCACTTGCCGTCCCGGTCGTACGTCGACACCTCGACGCCGTCCGGCACACCGGTCACGTTGTGCGCGACCGAGCCGGGTTTCACAAACCGGCTGTACTGGCCCAGCGCGTAGTACCGCTTGGTGAAGTACAGCGACTGGTTGCCGTCGGTCGCGTAGTCGGGGTCGTAGTAGATCAGGCCGTCGTTCCAGCCCTCGTCGTTCCTCGTGTACGGGTCGCTGCCGTAGCCGCTCGCGAGCGCCACCCACCACTGGAAGGCGGAGTCGTGGGAGCTCGCGAAGTCCTTGTAGACGATCCGGGACATCAGCAGGGCGTTGTCGATGCCCGGGTCGTACTCCTGGTTCCAGCCGGTCGTGCCCTTGCCGAAGCAGCAGATCTCGGTGGCCCAGGAGGTCTTCCCGACCGACTTCGCCGTCTCGTAGACGTTGCCCAACTGGCCGTCGTTGGGGTTGTTGTACGTGTGGTGGGCCAGCTTGTCGACGTACTGGGCGGTGTCCGGCTGGGAGATCCACTGCGGGACCTCGGTGCTGAACTGGACGGTGCTGCTGGACTCGTCGGCGATGATCCCGGTCCGCTGGTGCCGGGCCCGCTGCTCGGCGCCCAACGCCCGCACGATGTCGTCGCGTTGGTCGACGGTGACCTGCATGCCCTCCTGGCCGCAGGAGCCGAAGTCGTTGTCGGGTTCGTTGAAGGGGCTGATGTAGTCGAACCTCGCGCCCTGCTGGGCGAAGTGGGCGGTCACGTCGGCCACGTACTCGGCGAAGTCCTGCACGTGCTCGGCCTTCAACCGCCCGCCGCAGCTCTGCCCGTTGGTCGTCCACTCGGCGGGCGCGCTGTTGACGAAGCCGATGAGGTCCCGGACGCCGTACTTCGCCGCGTACTTCAGGAACGTACGGCCGCCCTTGTCCTTGCTCCAGTCGTAACTGCCGTCGGAGTTCAGGAAGTCCTCGGCGGCGCGGGCCGGGGTGGTGACCGCGGCGCCGCCACCGCCGATGTTGTAGCGGTACGAACTCAGGTCCAGGCCCTGCTCGGAGAAGAGCAGCTTCGCCACCCGGGCCTGCACCTCGGGCGAGAAGTGCTGGAGGTCGTTGACCCACCAGGCGCCGGACGCGCCGATGTCGTCGATGGTCTGGGCTGCGTGCGGGGAGACCTGAGCCGGTGCGGTGGCGGCCGAGGCGGGCGGGGCCGATAGGAGAGGCCCCGCGACGGCGAGTGCGGCCGCCGCCGTCAGCAGGAACGGTCTCCTGGGGTGGGGGCGCGGGTGGGGGTGAGTCATGTGCATCCCTTCCGTTGTCATGAAGGCGGTGCGGTACGGCTCCTTGCGGGAGTGGTGCGTTTGGTGCCGGTCCTCTGCCCCACCGACTGAAGGGCCCCTTCGAGCGCGAACGTGGCCGCGCCCAGGCAGACCGGGTCGGTGGGGATGGGGGAGAGGACGATCTCGGTGGCGGCGAACGGGCGGGGCAGCGCGTGCCGGGCGACGGCCTCGCGCACCTCCGCGACCAGGGGTTCGCCGAGCGCGGCCGCGACCCAGCTGCTGAGCACGACCACTTCGGGGTTGAACAGGTTGACCAGGTCGGCGACGCCCGCGCCGAGGTACTTGACGGTGTCCCGGATCGCCTTCACCGCGATCGGGTCCCGCGTGCGCAGCCCCTCGGCCAGCGCGGCGATGGTGGCCGTCTGGTCCTCCGGGTGCAGCAGGGTGCTGTCGGGGCTCAACTGCCGCAGATTCAGCATGATTCCGGACGCGCCGACATAGGCCTCGACGCAGCCGTTCTTGCCGCAGCGGCACAGCCGGCCGTCCAGCACGATCGTGGTGTGGCCCCACTCGCCCGCGCTGTTGCTCACGCCCCGGTGCAGCGCGCCGCCCAGGACGAGCCCGGCGCCCACACCCGTGCCGAGGTTGACCACCACGGCGTCCCCGCGCCCGCGCGCGGCCCCGAACCAGAGCTCGGCGACCGCGGAGGCGCGCAGCGGGTTGTCCAGGTAGAGCGGGTAGGCGATGTGCTCGGTGAGCAGGTCGAGCAGGGGCACGTCGTGCCAGTTCCAGTTCGGCGCGTACTCCGAGAAGCCGGTCTCACGGTCGACCTGACCCGGCACGCTCACCCCGACGCCCAGCACCCGGGCGCCCTCGATGCCGGCCTGCGCGACCACCGAGCCGACGGCGGCGGCGACATGGCTGACCACCTGCTCGGGCAGGCTCTCGCCGGGGCGCATGTCCTCGTCGGCGCGGGCCAGCACGTTCAACGCCAGGTCGAACAGCTCGACATGGACGTACGTCTCCGCGATGTCGACGCCGATCAGCGCGCCCCCCGACGCGTTGACGGCGACCAGGCCCCGGGGTCGGCCGCCCGCCGAGTCCTCGAACCCGACCTCCGTGATCATCCGCAGGTCGAGCAGCTCGCCGACCAGCGTGGCGACCGTGGCCAGGCTCAGCCCGGTGGCGGCCGCCAGCTCCTGCCGGGAGGTGGGAGATGCGGCGATGATCTGGCGCAGCACCTCGTATCGGTTGGCCGTACGGATGTCACGTGACGTGCGCTTCACCGAGTCTGTCCCCCGTCCCTTCGCTCCTGCGGACCGGGACACGACGGCACCGGCGCGGCGCAAGGCTATGGGCTGCCGGTGACTTTCGACAAGGGGTTAGGAAAGGGGCTTTATAAAGTCCCGGTCCAAGCGGTCCGCGGAGTTCCGGCCCAAGCCTTCGGCAAGTCCGGGTCCGGACAGCGGCTCAGTCGCCCAGGACGTCCCGCACGAAGGCGTTGGCGAACTTGCCGTCGGGGTCCAGCGTACGGGCCACCTTCCGGAAGTCGCCGAGCCGGGGATACCGCTCGCGCAGCACCGGCGCCGGCGTCGTGAACACCTTGCCCCAGTGCGGCCGCGCGTCGAAGGCGTCCAGTGCCGCCTCCACCGCGCCCACCACCGGCAGCACGGCCGCGGTGTCGTCGACCCAGGTGAAGTGCACGGCCACCGTGTCCCGCCCGTACGCCGGGCTCAGCCACTGCGCGTCGGCGGCCACCGTGCGCACCTCGCAGACCTGGAGCAGGGGCGCGACCGTCGTCCGGATCGCGTCGAGCGCGTGCAGGGCGTCGAGGGCGTACGGCCGCGGCAGCAGATACTCGGACTGCAGCTCGGAGCCGCTGCTCGGGGTGAACTCGGCCCGGAAATGCGGGAGTCGCTCGTGCCAGGGGCCCGGTACCCCGAACTGCTCGGTGCAGTTGAGGGCGGGCATCCCCGGTACCGGGTGCAGCTTCTCGGTCGCCGGGGCGGCCCACGGGAAGTCCGCGAGCGGCTGGTCGGTGCGCCGCTTGAGCCACACCTGCCGGAAGCCCGGCGCCCGCCAGTCGGTGAACAGACTCACGCTGTACGCCGTCGCGGCGACCGTCTCGAAGTCCAGCCCCGCGAGCGGGAGTTCGGTGAAGACGTACTGCTCGACGTCGAAGCTCGGCTCCAGGTCGAGGGTGAGGGTGGTGACCACGCCCAGCGCGCCCAGCGAGGTGACGGCGCCGTCGAAGCGGTCGTCGCCGCGTCCGATCGTCACGGTCGAGCCGTCCGCGGTGACGAACTCGACCTCGCGCACGACCGACGCGAGCGAGCCGTTGGCGACCCCGGAGCCGTGGGTGCCGGTGGCCACGGAGCCGGCCACGGAGATGTGCGGCAGGGAGGCCATGTTGGGCAGGGCGAGGCCGTGGGCGTGCACGATCCGGGCGAGTTCGGCGTACCGGACGCCGCCCGAGACCCGTACCGTGCGGGCCGTGGTGTCCACGTCGATCACCGGCGGCAGTCCGGCGGTCGACAGCAGGACGCCGTCGGTGCCCGGCTCGGCGATCTCGTTGAAGGAGTGCCCGCTACCCAGCACCCGCACCTTCGCGCTGCCGGCCACCAGGGCCGTGAGCGCGTCGAGCGAGTGCGGTCGGTGCAGCTCCTTGGCGGCATAGGTGATGTTGCCCGCCCAGTTGGTGACGGTCCCGGTCATCCCGTTGTCCCTCCCCGTGGCATCGAGAGCCACGACCTCACAGGGGGAACCTACCTCGCGGGTGCGGAGCCCGCGCGGCCGGTACCAGGGGCTGCGATACGACGGATTTCGTTGCAGTAGGCGTCCATGGCAATGGATCTGACCTCCCCCTATCCATCCTGGGTGCGTTTTCGTTAGCTTTGCGCCCATGACGTCCAGCCCGCCGCCCGACCCGTCGTCCGCCCGGCCGCCCGCTCCGTCGGCCCTGCCCGCCCGCCTCCCCGAGACCGACCTGACCCGCCACCGCCGGCTGCGCGAGCAGGGCAGCCTCGACCGGGCCGACCTGGACGCGATCCTGGACGCCGGGTTCGTCTGCCACCTGGGCGTGCTGGTCGAGGGCCGGCCCCTGGTCGTGCCGACGGTGTACGGCCGGGACGAGCGGCAGCTCTACCTGCACGGGTCCGTCGCCGGCCGCAGCCTCGCCGCAGGCACGCCGGTCTGCGTCACCGTCACCCACGTCGACGGCCTGGTCCTGGCCCGGTCGGTCTTCGAGCACGGCGTGAACTACCGCAGCGCGATGATCCACGGCGTCCCGCGCAGGATCACCGACCCCGACGAGAAGCTGGCCGGCCTGCGCACGCTCACCGAACACGCGACGCCCGGGCAGTGGACGTACGCCCGCCTCCCGAACCGCAAGGAACTCGCCGCCACCACCCTCCTCGCCCTCTCCCTGGAGGAGGCCTCGGTCAAGATCCGCACGGGCGCTCCGGACGACGGCGACGGCCCCGACGCGGACCTGGGTCTGTGGGCGGGAACACTGCCGCTGACGTCGACGTGGGGTACCCCGGTCCCGGACCCAGTATTGCCGTCGAACACCCCCGTACCGGGACACATCGCACGCCGTGGAGGGACCCGGCACGGGGGATGAACGAGCGGGGGCATACCGTGAAGAGTCGTACGCCTTAAGCAGGGCGCCTGAGCCGGGAGGAGATACGGGATGGGCAGCCGCACCGCGCTGGTCGAGGATCTGATGGAGCGCTTTCCGCATGTGCCGCGGGAAGCCGTCTTCAAGGAGGACCTGCTGCGCGGCGGTGTCGCCTTCGACCCCTCCGCGCTGAGCGACAACGAATCGGGTGACGTCAAGCCGAAGTCGTACTTCATCTTCTCCTTCGACCACGGCACCCTGCCGGAGCTGGGCGAGGCCGCGCTGCGGCGGCCGCCGGAGGAGATCATCCTCACCGGTGGCCCGTACGACCTGCGCCGGACCGTCGTGTCCGTGCGCGTGAACCCGGCGTCCCCGTACCGCGTGGCCTCCGACGACGACGGCGTCCTCGGGCTCTACCTCGACGGCAAGCGCATCGCCGATGTCGGTGTGCCGCCGATGCCGGAGTACTACAAGCACAAGCTCGCCAACGGGAAGTCCGTGATGGAGGTGGCCCCGACCATCCAGTGGGGCTACCTGATCTACCTCACCGTCTTCCGCGTCTGCCAGTACTTCGGTGCCAAGGAGGAGTGCCAGTACTGCGACATCAACCACAACTGGCGCCAGCACAAGGCGGCCGGGCGGCCCTACACGGGCGTCAAGGACGTCGAGGAGGTGCTGGAGGCGCTGGAGATCATCGACCGGTACGACACCGCGAAGACCTCCACCGCCTACACGCTCACCGGCGGCGCGATCACCAAGACGGTCGCCGGGCGCGACGAGGCGGACTTCTACGGCCACTACGCCAAGGCCATCGAGGAGCGCTTCCCCGGCCGCTGGATCGGCAAGGTCGTCGCCCAGGCGCTGCCGAAGGACGACGTCCAGCGCTTCAAGGACTACGGCGTGCAGATCTACCACCCCAACTACGAGGTGTGGGACGAGTATCTGTTCAAGCTGCACTGCCCGGGCAAGGAGCGGTACGTCGGCCGCGCCGAGTGGCACAAGCGCATCCTCGACTCCGCGGAGATCTTCGGCGCCCGCAACGTGATCCCCAACTTCGTGGCGGGCGTGGAGATGGCGGAGCCGTTCGGCTTCAAGACCGTCGACGAGGCCATCGCGTCGACCACCGAGGGCCTGCGCTTCTTCATGTCGAAGGGCATCACGCCCCGCTTCACCACCTGGTGCCCCGAGCCCACCACCCCGCTCGGCAAGGCCAACCCGCAGGGCGCCCCGCTGGAGTACCACATCCGCCTGCTGGAGGCCTACCGCGCCACCATGGAGGACTTCGGGCTCCAGTCCCCGCCCGGATACGGCGAACCCGGCCCCGGCCGCGCCGTCTTCTCCGTCAGCTCCTTCATGGACAGCCTGCCGGCCCGCGAGGACAGTCCTTCCGCACCGGAGCCGACCCAGGTGTAACTCCCGCCGCCCCGCCGGACACAGAGGGATGTCATCGCGGACGGCGGACGGAAGGGGGCAGGTGTGCCGGAGGACGGAACACCTGAGGGAACCGGGGGAGCGGGCGGCGAGGAGAGACTCCGCGCGCTGTACGCGGCGCACTACGGGCGGGTGTTGAGCTTCGCCCGGCGCCGCGCATCGGACCCGGAGACGGCACAGGACGTGGCGGCCGAGACCTTCCTGGTCGCCTGGCGCCGCATCGACAAGGTGCCCGACGGGGCCGACGGGGAACTGCCCTGGCTGTACGCCGTGGCCCGCAACATCCTCGCCAACCACCTGCGCGGACAGCGCCGCGGCGGCCGCCTGACCGCACGGCTGGGCCGTACGGCACCCGTGGGTCGCGATCTACGGCCGGGCCCCGAAGGGAGCCGTCACGGTCAAGATCGACTGGCAGGGCAGGAACATCGTGGGACCGATCGATGTCGGCCGGGATCGATACTTCCTGACGTTCCTTCCGTATAACTCTCGTAGCAACGAGGAGTGGTTCCCGGAGTACAGGACACAGGCCTTCGACGCGCACGGGCGGGTCGTGGGCGTCGGGTACTCCGAGCACGAGCGGTGAGGTGCACCGGGGGTCGTCGTCGGGCGACCGCCGGTAACCGAAATTGAAACGGGCGCTTGTCAGTTGTGTCGACGACGTGAAAGGCTCGGGCCCTGCCGCGAGGCTCCCCACAACTCCGTTGCCAATATGGTGAGTTGACCTCGCTTGTGGATGCAGGAGACCCATGCCCGACCTGCCGACCCCGAAGGACGCCGCCGAGGCCGCGCTGTTCTCGGAGTGCTGGGACGCCGTGCTGTCCTACGCCGATCTGTGCACCGCGGGTTCCACCGCGGCCACACAGTTGGCCACGGAGGCATTCGCGCTCGGCATACGCGAAGCACGCGCCGCCGAGAGCGGCAATGCCAGGAGCACCGGCCGCCGCGCGCCCAACCTCCCCGTGATCCCCCTGCTGCTGACCGCCGTACGCACCACCGCGGCGGCCTGGGAAGCGGGTGGACAGGGTCACGACCTCGACTCCGATCTGCGGCTGTGGCTCAACTCCGACAAGGCCGCGCGCTACACCGGACCGCCGCTGCTGCGCCCGATCGCCCTGCGTGGTCTGCGTGACCTCCAGGAGGCGGACGCCGCGCTGCTGTGGCTGGCCGAGGTGGAGGCGCTGCCGCTGCCCGTGGTGGCCCGCCGTCTCGGTCTCGACGCGGCCCTCGTCGCCGACGAACTCGCCCAGGTGCGCGGCCTGTTCCGGGACCGCTGCCACCGCAACCACGTCGACACCCCGATGGACGCGCAGTGCCGCAGTTATGTGCGGCTGCTGGACGCGGTCACCCGGTCGCCCACCGCCGACATCCCGGACGACCTCTCGCACCACCTCGCCCGGTGCGTGGCCTGCGCGGAGGCCGCCGCCTGTCTGCGGCCCAACAGCGGCGGGCTGCCCGTCGCGCTGGCCGGCGGAGTGATCGGCTGGGGCGGCCTCGCCTACCTGGAGCGCCGCCGCCGGGCCGCCGAGGTGCGGATGGGCGCCGGACGCCCGGAGCTGACCGCTGGCATGGGCGGTGAGCCGCAGGACGCCGCCAAGCGGGCGAAGGCCCTGCGCAACGGTCTGCTCGTCGCCGCCGTCCTGGTGTCGCTGCTGGCGCTGGCCGTGTCCATGATGCCGATGGGCGGTGGCATGGACGACGACGCGTCGGCCTCCGGCGACCCCTCGGCCGGCACCAGCCCGGTGGCCGCGCCGCAGCCGTCCCTGCCGTCCTCCATACCGCTCCCGAAGACGGCCTCCCCGACCCCGTCCGCCACCACGACGGCGACACCGACCGGCCAGGGCAAGAAGGCGGACCCGGACCCGGAACCCCAGGGCACCTCCTCGTCCACGGCCGACGGCAAGCCGTCCCCGGGCAAGAGCGCCTCGCCCACCTGCGCGTTCGCGTTCGACCTCGTCAACCAGTGGCCCGACGGCTTCCAGGCGACCATCAGCGTCACCACCGAGAAGGCCCTCGGCGACTGGCGGGTGGCCTGGTCCTTCAAGGACGGCCAGCGGGTCGGCCAGATGTGGGACGCCAACTTCGCCCAGAACGGCTCCCGGGTCACCGCCACCGCGGCCGACTACAACAAGTCGGTCCCCGCGAACGGCACCTTCTCCTTCGGCTTCATCGCCACCTGGTCGGGCAAGAACTCCCCGCCGTACGACGTCACGCTGAACGGGCAGAGCTGCGCGAAGTCCTGACCTCGCGACACCCTCCGGACGAGGACCGCTAGCGGTCCTCGTCCCCCAGGAGCAGGGCGTCCAGGTCCCCCGCGAACTCGTCCGTGTTCAGGAACATCAGGTCCAGGGCGTCCGACGCCGGCTCCGGTCGGTTCTCCGGTGTGAACAGCGACTGTTCCGTCCAGATGCACTTTCCCGTGGTCGTGTACCGCGTGCCCCAGCGCTGGGAGAGGGCCGTGATCAGCTGCAGGCCGCGACCGCCCTCGTCCGTGTCCGTCGCACGGCGGATCCGGGGCATCGTCAGGCTGCCGTCGAAGACCTCGCAGATCAGCTCGGCGCCGTGCAGCAGGCGCAGCCGCAACGGGCCCCTGGCATGGCGGATCACGTTGCCCACCATCTCGCTGGCCAGGAGCTCCGTGGTCGGGATCAGATCGTCCAGGCCCCACAGGGCGAGCTGCTCACGGACGTGGCGGCGGGCCTGACCGGCCGCCCGCGGGTCCTCGGGCAGCGCCCAGGACGCCATCCGGTCGCCGGTGAGGGCGTGCAGCCGGGCGACCAGCAGGGCCGCGTCGTCCGTCGTCGCGCTCTCGGCGGGCAGCAGCCCCGCCGTCAAGGTGTCGCAGAGGCGTTGCAGGTCCAGCTCCGTGCCCGGATCGGCCTTGTGCGCCTCGTGCAGCAGACGCGCCAGGTCCGCCATGCCCTCTTCCATCTCGCGCTTGGACGACTCCACCAGACCGTCGGTGTAGAGCACCAGCAGACTGCCCTCCGGAACCTCCAACTCGACCGTCTCGAACGGGGGTTCCGCCGCGCCCAGCGGAGGGTCCGCCTCCAGCGGCGGGAAGTGGACCGTGCCGTCGGGGTGCACCACCGCCGGCGGCGGATGGCCGGCCCGCGCGATGGAGCAGATCCGGGAGGTCGAGTCGTAGAGCGCGTACAGACAGGTCGCGTACGACTCCTCGCCCATGCCGGCGACCAGGTCGTTGAGGTGGCTCATGATCTCGTCGGGCGGGAGTTCCAGGTCGGCCAGGGTGTGGACCGCCGTGCGCAGGCGGCCCATCGTCGCCGCCTCCGGCAGGCCGTGGCCCATGACGTCGCCGACCACCAGGGCGACCTGGCCGCCCGAGAGCGGGATGATGTCGTACCAGTCGCCGCCCACGTCCATGCCCTGGCCCGCGGGAAGGTAGCGGGCGGCCGCGGTGCAGGCGGGCAGATCGGGCAGGTCCCGGGGGAGCAGACTGCGCTGGAGTTCGCGGGACCGGGTGTGCTCGGCGTCGTAGAGCCGGGCCCGCTCCAGGGCCTGGGCGACGAGGGCGCTGATCGTGGTCAGCAGCGTGCGCTCCTCGTCGGAGAGCCGGCGGGAGCGCTCGAAGGCGACGACGCAGACGCCGAAGGTGTTGCCGGACGCCGTCAGCGGCAGGAACGCCCACGCCTGCTTCTCGGCCCGGGCCGGTCTGCCGGTCAGGGCGGGGTAGCGGGCCGTGTACTCCTCGACCGAGGAGAGGAACAGCGGCACTCCGGACTCGATCACGTCCCAGGACGGCTCACCGGATGTCCGGGAGTGGCCGTCGACGATGGCGAGGAAGTCGTCCGGGTAGCCGTCCGCTCCCACGGTGTGCAGCCGGTCGCCCTCGACGGCCTGCACCAGCAGGCCGGCCGCGGCGAACGGCGGCAGCACCCGGCGGGCGACCGCGGCCACCACGTCCTGCGAGGTGGTCGCCTTGGCCAGGGCCTTCGTCAACTCGCCCATCCGGGCCGCGCGTTCGACCGCGGCGCGCTCGGACGCCCGGCGTTCCTCCTCGTGCTGCCGCTTCTCGGTGACGTCGGTGAAGTACAGGGTGCGGCCGTCGGGACCCGGCACCAGGCGCACGTGGTGGCGCCGCCCGGTGTCACCCATCCGCACGTCGAACCCGACGGATCTCTCCTCGGCCGCGGCCTCCCGGCAGCGGCTCTCCATGCCGGGCACCTCGCGGGTGGCGGGCAGCTCCCACAGCAGCTGCCCGAACAGCTCCTCCTCGGAGAAGCCCAGCGTGCGCTCCGCCTCCAGGTTGGCGAAGGTGATCCGCCACTCGTCGTCCACCGCCAGGAAGCCGTCGCTCATGTGGCGCAGGGCGCGGCCGAGCGCGTCCCGGGCGGACCGCGACTCGTTGCTCTCCCAGCCCACGCCGATCATCCGGTGGGGCTCGCCGTTCTCGTGGTACGTCACCCGGGCGCGGGCCTGCGTCCAGCCGTACGTCCCGTCCAGCCGCCGTACCCGGTACTCCGCCTCGAACACGCCGTGGTCGCGGATCGCCCGGTCCACCGCGTCCAGCGTCGGCGCCAGGTCGTCGGGGTGGACGCACACCATCCAGTTCTCGACCCTGGCGGTGTAGTCCTCCGGCCGGAAGCCGTACAGCTCCATGGCCGCCTCGTCCCACAGCAGCTCGCCGCCCTGGATGTCCCAGTCCCAGGAGCCGACGCTGACCTCCTTGAGGGCCTGCCGCAGGCGGTCGCGGGAGCCGGTCAGCTCCGTCCGGGAGGGAGTGGAGGGCGGCGCGGCCTGGCTCATGCGCTCCTCGGTCCAGGCGACCAGGTCCTGGAGGAAGTCCCACTGCCGCGAGGTGGGCTCGCCCCGGTCGCCCGCCAGCACCGTGAGTGCGCCGATGCTGCGGTCGCCGCCGAACAGCGGCAGGGCGGCGAGGCCGGTGCCGGGCCAGCTGAGGTCCGGGGCCGACGCGGCCACGGGCGCGGGAGCCGACGCGGCCACGGGCGCCGGCTCCAGCGGCAGCCACACACCGCGGCCCTGGTGCAGGGCCCGGGCCTGGGCCGACGGACCCTCCTGGTCGATGATCTCCCAGGAGCGGGCGAGCGCGGGGGGCAGGCCGGTCGACGACACCAGGCGCAGCATGGACATGGGGCCGCGCAGGTGAATCGTTCCCCCGAGGGCGCTCAGCTCGCCCACGGCGTGCTGGAGCGCCAGCCGGAAGACCTCGCTCTCCGCCACGCCGGGGTCCACCGTGCCGAGGAGAGCCAGACGCGCGTTCATACTCTGGACTTTACCGTTCCGGTCTCAGGTGACGTACAGCTTCGCACGATTCCCACCAGCGACTCCGACCATCGACACGCGCTCAACTGACGTGAATTCAGGGCCAGTTGTGAATGGATCACGCTGGGGTGATGATCGGTGACGGTGCGTGTCGCGCCGGCTCGCCGCGCGGCGAGCCGGCCGCCGTGCGTAGCGCCGCGTTCACAGATCGGGACGAGGGTAGTAATGATCGACGCATACGTTCGAGGCCGGCCCGGAACTCCCCCTGGAACCAGCGGAATTCGCGGAACTCTCCGATCATGCAAGCTCGTTGTCACCCCGTCGGATTCACCCCACCCGTCAGCGAGGAGCGGTATGGACATCGGCGTCTTCATCCCCATCGGCAACAACGGCTGGCTCATATCGAAGAGTTCACCCCAGTACCTGCCGAGCTTCGAGCTGAACAAGGCCATCGTGCAGAAGGCGGAGGAGCACGGGCTCGACTTCGCGCTGTCGATGATCAAGCTCAAGGGGTTCGGCGGCGAGACGGAGTTCTGGGACCACAACCTGGAGTCGTTCACGCTGATGGCCGGCCTGGCCGCCGTGACGGAGCGCATCAAGCTGTACGCCTCCACCCCGATCCTCGCGCTGGAGCCCGCCATCGTCGCCCGCATGGCGGTGACGATCGACTCCATCGCCCCCGGCCGCTTCGGCATCAACATCGTCACCGGCTGGGCCCCCGGCGAGTACTCCCAGATGGGCCTGTGGCCCGGCGACCAGCACTTCGGCAACCGCTATGCCCGCGCCGCCGAGTACGTCACCGTGATGAAGGAGCTGTGGAGCGAGGGCGTCAGCAACTTCAAGGGCGAGTTCTACGAGATGAACGACTGCGTGCTGTCCCCGCGCCCGACGGACGGGCACATCGACATCGTCGCCGCCGGCCAGAGCGCCACCGGCATGAAGTTCGCCGCCGAGCACGCCCAGTACAACTTCATCCTCGGCAGCGGCGTCAACACCCCGCTCGCGCTCTCGGGCACCACGGCCGGCCTCGTCGAGGCGGCGCGCGAGACCGGCCGTGACGTCGGCGCGCTCTCGCTCTTCATGGTCATCGCCGACGAGACCGACGAGGCAGCCCACGCCAAGTGGCAGGACTACCACGACAACGCCGACCGCGCGGCGCTGGCGTACATGGCGGGGGAGACGGCCACCGACACGACCTCCGACGGCACCTCGACCGCCCGGACCATCGCGCTGCCCGAGGGCGCGGTGAACTTCAATATGGGCACGCTGGTCGGGTCGTACGAGACCGTCGCGAAACTGCTCGACGAGGTCGCCGAGGTCGACGGCACCAAGGGGATCATGCTCGTCTTCGACGACTTCCTCGAAGGCCTGGAGAATTTCGGCACGCGCATCCAGCCGCTGATGAAGTCGCGCTCAGTCCCGCGGTGACCACCGACCCCGTGACCGATCCGCCGGACCTGTGGCCGGCCTGATGTCCGGGGCGCGGCCCGCCGTCCGTGACCCGCGGTGGGTGTTCGCCGCCACCGCCGTGGGCGTGGTCGCCGTGTTCCTCAACATGAGCGGTCTCGCCGTCGCCCTGCCCACGATCGCCCGGGAGCTGGGGGCGGGCCCCGGGCAGGCCGACTGGATCCTGCTCGGCTACATGTTGGTCACCACCGCACTGATCCTCGTCTTCGGCCGGATCGCCGACCTGGTCGGCCGCCGCCGGCTCTATCTCGCCGGACTCGTCGTCTTCACCGCCGCGACCGGGCTCGCGGCGCTGTCCCCGACGGCGGAGCTCCTGATCGCGGCCCGGGTCGCGCAGGGGGTCGGGGCCGCTGCCGTGATCACCAACAACACCGCCCTGCTGACCGACGTCTTCCCCGCACGGAGCCTGGGCCGGGCCCTCGGCTGGAACGTCACGGTGGCCGCGCTGGCCCAGATCGCCGGACCGCTCGTCGGCGGCACGGCGACCCAACTCCTCGGCGCGCACGGGCTGTTCGTCGTCTGCGTGCCGATCGGGCTGCTCGCGATCATCGCCTCGGCGCTGGTCGTCCCGCGCACTCCGTCGACCGGAGGCGACACCGTCCGGCGGTTCGGCGGGGCCCGCGAACCCTTCGACCTGCCGGGCGCGCTGCTGTCCACCGCGATGCTGACCGCGCTGGTCCTCACCCTGACCCCGGGCGGCACGGCCACCGTCGCCGGCTGGCTGCCGTGGGTCTGCGCCGGCGCGACCCTCGCGCTGTTCACGGCCTTCGTCGTCGTCCAGGCAAAGCGGTCGCACCCCCTGGTCGACGTGGCGTTGCTGCGCACCCGGGCGATCGCCCTGGTGCTCGTCGCCGTGCTCGCCAACGCGATCGGCTCCTACGCCGTCGTACTCCTGGCCTCCCTGCACGAGCAGGCGGTGACCGGTGCCACGTCTTTGCAGGCGGGGGTGTTGGTGACGCCGGTCGCGGTCGGCACGCTGATGACCTCGGCCGTCGCCGGTCCGCTGTGCGACCGCTTCACCCCGCGAGCGCTGACTACGGCGGGCACGGCCATGACGGCGTGCGGACTGCTGGGCTTCTCGCTGACGCTCTCGACCACGGCGGTACCGTTCCCGGAGGTGGCCCCGTTCCTCTTCCTCGTCGGGGCCGGCACCGGGCTGTTCATGACACCCAGCACGAGCGCCCTGATGCTCAGCGCACCGGCGGACCGGCGCGGGATGGCCAACGGCCTGCGGTCGACCACACAGAACGTGGGTTACCTGCTCAGTACGGCACTCGCGCTCGCGTTCACCACGACGGGACTGAGCGAACCGGCCCGGCACGCCGCGTACGACGGGACACTCGGCAAGCTGAACGTGCTCGCGTCGGGCGAGTTGAGCCGCTTCGTCGCCAACATCCGCGTCACGGGGTTCGTCCTCACGGGCATCCTCGTGGTGGGGGGAGCGATCTGCCTCGCGTTCCCGACCTCGCTGCGAGCGCCACGTACGACCGACGCGGCCGTCGCCAACGCCCGCCCGGAGTCCGCCACTTCACGAAGGACATCGCCATGACCGGTTCCCGGCAGGAGGACTACGAGCAGGCCGGATTCGGCGGCCGGCTCACCCCCGGCACCTCTCCGGCGCTCCTCCTGGTGGACCCCGCCCGCGCCTACGTCGACCCGGACTGCCCGCTCTACGCGGGCGTCGAACCGGCGGCCGAGGCCATGAGGCTCCTGCTGGCCGACGTACGCCGGGCCGGGATCCCGGTGATCGTCACGCGGGTGCTGCTGCGGGCGGACGGCAGCGACGGCGGCCTCTTCTTCCGCAAGGTGCCCGTCCTGCGGGCCTTCGTCGAAGGCAGTCCCTTCGGCGACTTCATCGACGGGCTGGCCCCGGCGGCGGACGAACTGACCGTGACGAAGCAGTACCCGAGCGCCTTCTTCGGCACCGGCCTCGCCGCCCACCTCACGGCGAACGGCATCGACACCCTGTTCATCGGCGGACTGTCGACGAGCGGCTGCGTCCGCGCCACCGCCCTGGACGCCATGCAGTACGGGTTCGTCCCCATCGTGGTCGAGGAGGCCGTGGGCGACCGGGACGCCGACATCCACGCGGCGAACCTCTTCGACATCAGGCACAAGATCGGCGAGGTCTGGCCGATGGGGCGGGTCCGGGAGTATCTCGGTGCGCTGTGACGCGGTGCGCTGCCATGTGGGCCGCCGTAATTCGGTGGCGCCGTGGCCCGAGTGTCTCTAAGGTCGTGCTCGTTCCGATCGTGTCCGTTCACGAGGAAGACCTGGGAGGTGTTGACCGATGACTGTCGTTGCGCCGGGCGCTGCCCGCATCCGCGAGTTCATCAAGTCCACCTCCCTGGCAGCCGGCTGACCTCAACTCCTTCGGCCGGGGCCGTCCTTGTGAAGGATTCCCCTTGACTTCCAGCAGTTCCAGCTCTGTTACCGCTGCTTCCTCCGCGCTCGCTCCCTACGGCTGGGACGACGCATGGGCCGACGCGTTCGCGCCCTACGACACCCAAGGCCTCCTGCCCGGGCGGGTCGTCCGCGTCGACCGCGGCCAGTGCGACGTGGTCACCGCCGACGGGACCGTACGGGCCGACACCGAGTTCGTCGTTCCCCGTGACCCGATGAAGGTCGTGTGCACGGGTGACTGGGTCGCCGTCGACCCCGCGGGCAGCGACCCGCGCTACGTACGGACGTATCTGCCCCGCCGTACCGCCTTCGTCCGTTCCACCTCCTCCAAGCGGTCCGAGGGGCAGATCCTCGCGGCCAACGTCGACCACGCGATCGTCGCCGTACCACTGAACGGGGATATCGACCTCGGTCGGATCGAACGGTTCCTCGCGCTCGCCTGGGAGTCCGGTGCCCAGCCCGTCGTCGTGCTCACCAAGGCCGACCTCGTGCCGGACGCGGTGACGCTGTCGTATCTCGTCCAGGACGTGGAGACGGCGGCGCCGGGCGTGCCCGTGGTGAGTGTCAGTGCCGCGACCGGGGAGGGGATCGACGTCCTGGCCGCGGTCGCCGCCGGTGGTACGTCCGTGCTGTTGGGGCAGTCCGGCGCGGGCAAGTCGACGCTCGCGAACGCGCTGCTCGGCGAGGACGTGATGGACGTCCAGACGACGCGTGACGTGGACGGCAAGGGCCGGCATACGACCACCACCCGCAACCTGCTGGTCCTGCCCGGCGGCGGGGTACTGATCGACACCCCGGGACTGCGGGGCGTCGGACTGTGGGACGCGCAGGCCGGGGTCGGACAGGTCTTCGCCGAGATCGAGGCACTGGCGGCGCGGTGCCGTTTCCACGACTGCGCCCATGCCGCCGAACCCGGCTGCGCGGTGCTCGCCGCCCTCGACTCCGGCGAGCTCTCCGAGCGCCGGCTCGACAGCTACCGCAAGCTCATGCGCGAGAACCAGTGGATCGTCGCCAAGACCGACGCCCGGCTCCGGTCCGAGCTGCGCCGCGACTGGAAGCGGAAGGGAGCGGAGGGCAGGGCGGCGATGGAGGCGAAGCGCGGTCGGTGGTGACCGGGGTTGTCGTGGCCGTCCGGGGGCTGCCGCCCCCAGGCCCCCGCTGTCGGCCCTGAAGGGGCCTCGTCCTCAAACGCCGGACGGGCTGAAGATCGACGAACCCGGAGTGTCCGGCTTGACGTCTGATTTCCGCTAGCTCGGCGGCTTCTCCCGGCGGAGACTTGGTTCCGTGATGGACGACGACAGCAGGTACGAAGCCGTGCGGAGCAGGGACGGGCGGTTCGACGGGGAGTTCTTCTTCGCCGTGCTGACCACCGGGATCTACTGCCGGCCCAGCTGCCCGGCGGTGACGCCCAAGCGGCGGAACGTGCGGTTCTTCGCCACGGCCGCCGCCGCGCAGGGGTCGGGGTTCCGGGCCTGCCGGCGGTGTCGGCCCGACGCCGTGCCGGGGTCGGCGGACTGGAACGTGCGGGCGGATGTGGTGGGGCGGGCGATGCGGCTGATCGGCGACGGGGTCGTCGACCGGGAAGGGGTCGCCGGGCTCGCCACGCGGCTCGGGTACAGCGCTCGGCAGGTGCAGCGGCAGCTCACCGCCGAGCTCGGTGCCGGGCCCGTCGCGCTCGCCCGGGCCCAGCGGGCGCACACCGCGCGGGTGCTCGTGCAGACCACCGACCTGCCGATCACGGAGATCGCGTTCGCGTCCGGGTTCGCGAGTGTGCGGCAGTTCAACGACACCGTGCGGGCCGTGTACGCGGCCACGCCGAGTGCCCTGCGCGCCGCCGCGCCCCGGACCGGGAGGGGCGGGCTGCGGGAGGCCGCTCCGACCGCCGGGATTCCCCTTCGGCTCGCCCATCGCGGGCCCTATCAGGCCGGTGCCGTCTTCGATCTGCTCGCGGCCGAGGCCGTGGCCGGTGTGGAGGACGTGGAGGGGGTGGTCGGGCGGCGCGTGTACCGCCGTAGCCTCCGGCTTCCGCACGGCACCGGCATCGTCGCCGTCGACGAGCGGGGCGGTACCGTCCGGTCCGCGACCGGCGCTCATCCCGGTGGGTGGCTGGATGCCCGGCTGCACCTCACCGACCCCCGCGATCTGACCACCGCCGTGCAGCGGCTGCGGCTGCTGTTCGACCTCGACGCCGATCCGTACGCCGTCGACGAGCGGCTCGGCGGTGATGAGCGGCTCGCGCCCATGGTCGCCGCCCGGCCGGGGATACGGTCGCCCGGTGCCGCCGATCCGGCCGAGCTGGCGGTGCGGGCACTGGTCGGGCGGGACGCGGCCGAACGGCTCGTCCAGCGGTACGGCAAGGCGCTCGACGCGCCCTGCGGGAGCCTCACCCACCTCTTTCCCGAACCGGCGGTCCTCGCGGAGGCCGAACCGCACGGCACCCTGGGCGCGCTCACCGCCGCCCTCGCCGACGGCGCCGTACGCCTCGATGCCGGCGTCGACCGGGACGACGCGGCGGCGGCCCTGCTCGCGCTGCCCGGCATGGACGCGGCCACGGTCGCCACGATCCGCGCCCGCGCCCTCGGCGACCCCGACGTCGCACCGCCCTTCCTCGACGTACCCGACAGCTGGCGCCCCTGGCGCTCGTACGCCTTGCAACACCTGCGTGCCGCAGGGGAGTTGGAGTTCTGATGAGTGGCCCTGTGCGCTATGCGAGTGTCGACAGTCCGGTCGGGCCGCTGCTCCTCACCGCCGACGGCGAGGACGGCAGGCTCACCTCCCTTTCCGTGCCCGGGCAGAAAAACGGCCGTACGGTTCAGGAAGGTTGGCTGCACACGCCCGACCTCTTCCGCGCCGCCGGCGAACAGCTCGCCGCCTACTTCGGTGGCGAACTCAAGGAGTTCGAGCTGGAGTTGCGCAGCGAAGGCAGTGAGTTCCGGGAGCGGGTGTGGGGTGCTCTCGGGTCCGTGCCGTACGGGGAGACCACGACCTATGGTGCGATCGCCGCGCGTATCGGGGCCTCCCGTGCCGCCGTGCGGGCCGTCGGTGGTGCGATCGGCGCCAATCCCCTTCTGATCGTGCGGCCTTGCCATCGGGTGATCGGCGCGGACGGCTCCCTGACCGGGTATGCCGGTGGTCTGGAGCGCAAGACCGTACTGCTGTCCTTGGAGGGCGTGCTCTAGGCCTCCGTGTCCACCTCGTCCAGGCCCCAGCTGTGGATCCGGCGTGGGTGGACGCGGATCACCTCCTCACTGAAGTGCGGGCCCAACTCGTGCGGTCCGGTGAGGAGTTCGGCCTCGCCGCGGATGTCCACGCCACGTACCCGCCACGGACGCAGGCTCGCGATGTCGTCCACGACCAGGGCGGCCTTCGGGTTCTTCAGGAGATTTCTCCATTTTTTTGTGGTGCCCATCGCGTACCCGCCGATCAGGACGGTGCCGTCGTCCTGGAGGAAGAAGCCGACCGGGTTCGCCTGCGGCTGCCCGTGCGGGTCGACGGTGGCCAGCCGGCCCAGCCGCTGCGACTTCAGATACGTACGCTCGGCCTCGGTGAATTCGGTCATGGCGGCAAGCCAAGCACCCGCCGTCGGCCCGCGCATCGGCCGCACGGACCAGGACCGCGGGCCTACGTCCCGTCCAGGGACCAGGCCGTGCCGTCAGCCCCAGATCACCGCGCCCAGCCACGCCCCGGTGATCAGCAGGCAGGTGAACAGTTCCGCCAGCACGCTGGACCCGCCCGAGCGCATCGCCGTCCGCAGGGCCGCCCGCGCCTCTCCGTGCCCGCCCAGACGGAGCCGTTCGCCGACGTAGATGCCGCCCATGAAGCCGGGTATCGCGCCCAGCACGGGGACGAGGACGAAGCCCAGAAGCGCGCCTGTCCCCGCGTACACGCCCATTCGGGGGGTGGCGCCGCTCGCGCGCAGCCGTCTCGGGGGCAGCATCCAGCGCACCACCTGGCAGACGAGGAGCGCGATGGTGGCACCCACCAGCACGCCCCATGCCACCGGCTGCGGGTCCTTCAGCGCCCACCACAGAACCGCGGCCCATACGAGCCACGATCCCGGCACCCCGGGCACGAGTACTCCACACAGGCCGAGCAGGAGGACCAGGCCGACCAGCAGGAGGTCCCACACTCCCATCTGACCAGAGTGCCGGAGGGGAGACGAAGCCGCAGATCAGGCGTGGCCGGTAAGGGCCGGTCGGGCGTGGGGCGGGAGCGGTGAGCGGTCGCGGGTCGGGCTGAGTCGGCGCGGGTCGGAAGGGCCCAGCGCGCGGCGGTCAGAAGGACCCGTCCCGGGTCACCCAGCCCCGTTCGTACGCGTGCCAGCCCAGCTGGAGGCGGGTCGTCACGCCGGTCAGTTCCATCAGGCGCTTCACCCGGCGCTGCACCGTCCGCAGGCCCAGGTCGAGCTGTTTGGCGACGCTCGCGTCGGTCAGGCCGGCCAGCAGCAGGGACAGCACCTCCAGGTCGGTGGTGTCGGGGCCGTCCGGGGACTCCTCGGTGACCCCGGACGCGCCGAGGCGCAGCGGCAGCGCGTCCCGCCACACCGACTCGAACAGGCCGGAGAGGAGTTCGAGGAGGCCGCTCGCGTGGACCACCAGCGCGGCGGGTTCCGCGGTGTGCGAGGTGAGCGGCACCAGGGCCGTCGTCCGGTCGGCCACCACCAGTTTGGTCGGGACCCGTTCCACCACCCGGATCCGCTCCTCGCGGGCGAGCGCGGCGGACAGTTCGGTCATGCCGTCCGGCAGGTCGAGGACGGACCGTTCGACCACCACCCGGTAGACCACGCCCCGATCGGTGGCCTGCTCCTCCGCCTCGTTCTCGACGCCGGAGACGACGGCCGGATTGCCGGTGACCAGCGCGCACACCTCCTCGCTCGCGCCGAGCTGGAGCTGGAGGAAGCGCTGGGCGACCGCCGCCGCGCCGATCACCACCTCGACCAGGTCGTGCACGGCGGGCTCGGCCGCCGTCGCCCGGTACTCCTCCGCCAGCAGGGCGGCCGCCAGTTCCGCCTTCTCCAGTTCGTGCCGCTGCTGGGTGAGCAGCGCGCCCAGGGCCACGCCGGGCGGGGCTGCGACCCAGCGGCCGGGGCGGGCCGAGGACTGGGCGGCGAGGCCGTGCCGTTCGAGGCGGCGCAGGGTGCGTTCCGTGTCGCGTTCGCCGAGCGTCAGCCGCCGGGCCAGGTCGGACACGTCGGCGGCGCCCACGGACACGAGGGCGCGGTACGCCGACTCGTGCGTCTCGTCCAGTCCCAGCACTTCCAGCATCAGCTGTCGCCCTCCCCGTCGAACCAACCTCGCGCGTGTCCGCATGTGGCGGATGGCGGAAAACAGCCATGGCGCAAACCCGCCTCGGCACATCATCGCTCTACCACCCGGCACTCTGCCAAGGTGGCGCCACCGCGGACGCATTCCTGAATCACAGCTGGTCTTCAGGGTGCGGGGGCACAATCAGGCCGGTCCGGCAGGCGCGGGGCGGGACGCGGTCACTCAGATCGTGATCAGGGTCCGAGACGTGTCGCCGGCACGCAGGGGATCCGGGCCCGGGTCACCTCGGTGTCGCCGGGCGGTTCTCCCGTGGGGGGTGGAACCGTCCGGCGGCTTCAACTCGCCACTCCCGCATCACTGTTCGACAGGTAGCTCGACACGCCGTTCGATGCGCCATGTCGCGCCGGTTTTTCCTGATGCCCCGTTTTCATCCAGCCCGCGCGGTGGACAATTAGGGGCATGAGCCAGCAGGGGGCAAGTCCCACCGGTCACGAGGACGACTGGTGGGGACAGCTGTACGACGACTCCACCGAGGACACGGGCCCGGCGGGCGCCGCCGACTCCCTCGACGACCGTTTCGCGTCGGCGACGGAAGCGGTGACGGACGGTTCAGGTGCGAGTGCCGGCGGTCGTGCGGGGACCGGCGTTCCCGCGCAGCGTCCGGTGATCGCCGACACCCCTGAGCCGCCTCGCGCGGGGCCCGTCCGGGACCGCGTTCCCTGGGAACCGCCGGTCGCCGCACCGCAGAGTCCGGAACCCCTGTCGGCGGCCCCGCCGGCCCCCACGGCACCACCCCCCGAACCCCGTACGCCGCCCGGTACCCCGCCGACCCCGCTCGGGCCCCCGCCGGCCGGGTTCATCGCTTCCGTCCAGGACGCCCCACCCGCCCCACCTGTCTCATCCGCCCCGTCCACCTCCCCGGTCCTCCGCACCGCCACCCACCTGGACCTCCCCACCCTCCCCCCGCCCAACGTCGACTACGTCGGCTCCGGACCGCCCACCTACGACGCCGAACCCACCGCCCTGCCGCTCGCCGACCCGGACGACCTCGACGATCTGGTCGCGGACACCGTGCTGGACGGCGCCCGGTACGGGGCCTGCACGCTGCGGGCCGTGTCCGTGCGCGGGGACTCCGCGAGGTTCCGGGGCGAGCCGCGCCGCGACTCGTTGCTCACCGCGCGGTTCGGCACCGGTGAGCACGCGCTGGTGCTGGTGGCGATGGCGACCGGTGCCCGGGCCACGCCGGGCGCGCACCAGGCCGCCGCCGAGGCCTGCCACTGGATCGGGCGGGCCGTCGGCCGCAGCCATGCCCGGCTCGCGGAGGACATCAGGTCCGGCCGGCGCGGTGACCTGAAGTCGGGGCTGCACCGGCTGACCGACCGCAGCCTCGGCAAGCTCCGGGCGGGCGCCGCCGAACAGGGCATCGACCCGGAGGAGTACTCCGCGACCCTGCGCTGTCTGCTGCTGCCGGCCGACCCCGAGTGCCGTACGCGCGTCTTCTTCGGCGTCGGCTCGGGCGGGCTCTTCCGGCTCAGGGGCGGCGAGTGGCAGGACATCGAACCGCGGGTCACCGATGTCACCGGCGACGCCGTCGTCGGCTTCGGCTCGCTGCCCTCCGAGACGCCCGAGGGCGACCGGCTCACCATGGACCTGGGCATCCCGACCCCGCCGAGTCCGTACGAGCCCGCCCCCGAGCCGCCCCACGAACCCTTCCGCTTCCGCGCCTCGGTGGCCCAGCCGGGTGACACGCTCCTGATGTGCACCGGAGGTCTCGCCGAGCCGTTGCGCGGCGAACCCGACCTGTGCCGGTATCTCACCGGCCGGTGGTCCGGGGGCGACGCCCCCGGGCTCGCCGCCTTCCTCGCCGACACCCAAGTCAGGGTCAAGGGTTACGCGGACGACCGGACCGCCGCGGCCGTTTGGGAGGCGTGAGGCTTCGGGCTGTGAATTCATGGAACCCAGGGGGACCGGAAGACCGCGGAGATCCAGCGGAGACCTAAGGGGCGCCCAGAACCATGGCCAAGCAGAACGTCGCCGAACAGTTTGTAGACATCCTCGTCCGCGCCGGAGTCAAACGCCTCTACGGAGTCGTCGGCGACAGCCTCAACCCCGTCGTGGACGCGATCCGCCGCAACTCCGCCATCGACTGGGTGCACGTGCGCCACGAGGAGACCGCCGCCTTCGCGGCCGGCGCGGAGGCCCAGATCACCGGCAGGCTCGCGGCCTGCGCCGGTTCCTGCGGACCCGGCAACCTCCACCTCATCAACGGCCTGTACGACGCCCACCGTTCCATGGCTCCCGTGCTCGCCCTCGCCTCGCAGATCCCGTCCAGCGAGATCGGCCTGGGCTACTTCCAGGAGACCCACCCCGAGCGGCTGTTCACCGAGTGCAGCCACTACAGCGAGCTGATCTCCAGCCCCAAGCAGATGCCGCGGCTGCTCCAGACCGCGATCCAGCACGCCGTCGGGCAGTCGGGTGTCAGCGTCGTCTCCCTCCCCGGCGACATCGCCGCCGAACCCGCCCCCGACAAGGCAGTCGAGACCGCCCTCGTCACCTCCCGGCCCACCGTCCGGCCCGGCGACGCCGAGATCGACAAGCTCGTCGACCTGATCGACCGGGCCGAGAAGGTCACCCTCTTCTGCGGCAGCGGCACGGCGGGCGCGCACGCCGAGGTGATGGAGTTCGCGGAGAAGATCAAGTCGCCCATCGGCCACGCGCTGCGCGGGAAGGAGTGGATCCAGTACGACAACAAGTTCGACGTCGGCATGAGCGGTCTGCTCGGCTACGGCGCCGCCTACGAGGCCACCCACGAGTGCGACCTGCTGATCCTGCTCGGCACCGACTTCCCGTACAACGCCTTCCTCCCCGACGATGTGACGATCGCTCAGGTCGACGTCAGGCCCGAGCACCTGGGGCGCCGCTCCAAGCTCGACCTGGCCGTGTGGGGCGATGTGAAGGAGACCCTGCGCTGCCTGACCCCGCGGGTGAGGCCCAAGGAGAACCGGCGCTTCCTCGACAAGATGCTCAAGAAGCACGCGGACGCGCTGGAAGGGGTGGTCAAGGCCTACACCCGCAAGGTCGAGAAGCACACCCCGATCCACCCCGAGTACGTGGCGTCCGTACTGGACGAACTCGCCGACGAGGACGCCGTGTTCACGGTCGACACCGGTATGTGCAACGTCTGGGCCGCCCGCTACATCACGCCCAACGGCCGCCGCCGCGTGATCGGTTCGTTCTCCCACGGCTCGATGGCGAACGCGCTGCCCATGGCGATCGGCGCCCAGTTCACCGACCGGGAGCGGCAGGTCGTGTCGATGTCCGGGGACGGCGGGTTCTCCATGCTGATGGGGGACTTCCTGACGCTGGTGCAGTACGACCTCCCCGTGAAGGTCGTCCTCTTCAACAACTCCTCGCTCGGCATGGTCGAGTTGGAGATGCTGGTCGCCGGACTGCCCTCCTACGGCACCACCAACAAGAACCCCGACTTCGCGGCCGTCGCCCGCGCCTGCGGTGCCTACGGCGTGCGGGTGGAGAAGCCCAAGGACCTGGCGGGCGCCCTGAAGGACGCCCTCAAGCACAAGGGCCCGGCCCTCGTCGACGTCGTCACCGACCCCAACGCCCTGTCCATCCCGCCGAAGATCAGCGCCGAGATGGTGACCGGCTTCGCCCTGTCCGCCTCGAAGATCGTCCTGGACGGAGGCGTCGGCCGCATGCTCACGATGGCCCGCTCCAACCTGCGCAACGTGCCCCGGCCGTAAGGGCGGTCCGACCGCTTCCTAGTAGCGCTCGGTCGGCACCCAGGCCCGCGCGCCGGCGTCGTTCGTCCCGTACCAGTAGCGCGGCAGACCCTTGGCGCTGGTGGTACGGAACGGGCTGCCGTGGTCGTCGATGCGGACGGTGCCGGTGCGGCCCTCGGAGGACCACTCCAGCTCCAGGTACCAGCTGCAGTCACAGGTCGCGGTCGTCGCGTCGACCAGCAGCACCTCGGGGTCCTGGGCGGAGACCTTGTACGGGAACTTCACCGCCGGGATCGGCGACCCGGTGTCGTTGCCGGCCTGCGCGCGGGCGACGGGGCGGTCCTTGTCGAGGTTCACCGCGAAGTAGCGCGGGGTGAGCCCGCCGCCGCAGCCCTGGTCCATGGCGTAGTCGATGCCGGCGATCGGGGCGGCGCGGCCGACGACCCGGACCCGCAGGCCTTCGAGGACCACCGCGGTCGAGGACCGTCCCTGCACCGTGATCTGCACCTTGGTCAGCCGCCCGTGCACCGCGCCCTGGGTCGCCGCCCACACACCGGCGTCCTGCTGGGCCGGCGGCGGCGGGACCTCGGTGATCGGCTTGTCGATGACGTAGTCGTGGCCGCAGGTCCCCTCCCAGATCTGGTCGTCGGCCGTCCAGGTCAACGGCGTACCGCCGCCGCCCGAGGCGGGCCCGCTGGTCCCCTTGCCCGCCGGCCCCTCCTTCTTGGGGGTCGGGGACGCCGAGGACTTCTTGCCCGAAGACGACGACGGAGACGACGAGGCCGAGCGGCCGGCGGACGGGCTGCCGCTCGGGGTCGCCGAGCGGGTGGCGGTGCCGGCCTCCGTCGTACCGGCCCTGTCCGGCGACTGGGCCGAGCGGGACGGCGGACGGTCGTCCGACAGGGCGGACAGGCTGCCCAGCGTGAGCATCAGGACGGAGGCCGCGGCGGCGCCGACCAGGATGCGGCGCCGGCGGTACCAGGGGTGGCCCGACGCGGGCGCGGAGTCCGGGCCGGGCAGCCCGCCCTCGGCGTTCGCGATCACTTCGGTGTCCTCGGCCGACGCCGCCTCGGCGGCGCGCGGACGCTGCCGGGCCGCCACGGCGAGCAGCCACAGCCGGTGCAGTTCGTGCCGCTCCTCGGGCGTGGCATCACAGAAGGCGGCGAACCGCTCCACGGGCGCGAAGTCCGTCGGCACCGCTTCGCCCGCGCAGTAGCGGTGCAGCGTGGAGGTGTTCATGTTCAGCCGCCGGGCCAGCGAGCCGTAGCTCCGGTCCGTGCGCGCCTTCAGCTGCCGCAGCAGCGCCGCGAACTCCTCGACGTCGTCCCGAGTCGACACCGTACCCCCGTCAATATGTCGGATCCCAGGCTCGGACCCGTATCCCAGGCACTCCATATACCTGCACGTCAGATGGGCTGGGATGGTTCCATCATGGCGCATCGGGCGGCGGCGCTTGCGGTCGGCCGAGGTGACGGCCGATGCTCTTGGTGTCGCACCGACCAGGGCCGGACCGACCATCCGCCGCCGGTACGACTCCGACACCCATGCACTCACCCACGGGGGACACCCATGCCCAAGCGCAGCAAAGCCGGCGCGCTCACCGTACTCGCCATCGCGGGTCTCGCTCTCGGTACCTCACTCGCCGCACCGGCGAGCGCGGCTCCGAAGGCGCCCGGCTTCCTCGCGGCCAAGCAACTGCCGCCGCATCCCAGCTCCGCCTGGACGGCCGACAAGGTCACCGCCGGCGTGCCGGAGGAGACGGAGTGGGACACCTGCCTGCGGGCCCTGCCGGGCCAGAAGAACGCCTGGCACCGTGACTTCCGGACCGACCTCGACACGAACGCCCGCCAGATCTCCGTCACCCTGGCGAACACCAAGGCGGCCAAGGCGCTGGTCTCGAAGCTGAACAAGGACCTCAAGTCCTGCCCGGCCCGGCTCGACGCCGACCCGGACATCAAGGCCTCCGGCAAGGACTACGGGACGCTCGCCGTCGAAGAGGGCGCCCACGTCTACGGCGTGCACACCGAGACCTCCTGGGGCGCCAGCGACGTCCGTCTCGTCTCGGTCGGCCGGGACGGAAAGACGGTCACGGTCGTGAACTGGGCCCAGATGGGCGACCTCAAGGACGCGCCCGTGAAGGCCTTCAAGAAGACGACCGTCACGGCGGTCAACAAGCTCCACTGACCGCCGCCACCAGCTGGGGCCGCCCTCCCGCACGGGGGTCGGGCGGGCGGCCCCATACCTCTCATCGCACGCAGAGCACGACAGCGACGCTCGACCAGCGGCGCACGACAAAAAACGGGGAAACAGACATGAGCAGCAAGCAGAGCATCGCCCGCCGTTCCACCGTGGCCGCCGGCCTCGCCCTGGCCCTCGGCCTCGGCATCACCGCCCAGGCCTCCGCCGGGGCGCCGCGCAGCGTCAGCGGGACGCCGTCCGACAACATCACCCGCATCGCCGACTTCTACGGCGCCTACATCGACGCTGTGACCGACGAGGGCAGCGGCGACCTCGGCAACACGCTGCGGGGGCACTACCTGACCCCCGCCTACCAGAAGCAGCTGTCCGCCTGGGAGGACAGGGAGCACGCCGACGGCGTCCTGCGCGCCCAGAACGTCCCGCTCTCCTGGAAGGTCACCGACAACGGCTCCACGAAGAAGTACACGGAGGCCGTGGTCACCCTGACCTGGAGCAAGAACAGCACCACCAAGGTCGTCGTCGACATGGCCCGCGACAGCCGCGAGATCTACCACATCGGGGCGAAGGGCCTGGCGAAGAAGTAGACCAGGAGGCGGTCACTCCGGGCGCAGTCGCAGGGTGAGGATCTGGAACGGCCGCAGTTCGATGGCCAAGTCGCTGTCGTGCAGCGGCCGTTCCAGCAGGTCCGTCACCTCGGCGCGGGCCACCGGGAACCCGGCGCTCAGTGTGGCCCGCGCCCGGCCGCCCCGGGATTCGTAGAGCCGGACCACCACATCGCCGCTCCGGTCCTCCGCGAGCTTGACCGACTCGACGGTCACGCCCGGGTGGTCGACCTGTACGAGGGGTGCCACGACCGGTCCCTCGGCCACCCGCAGCGGCAGGTTCAGCGCCAGCCCCTCGGCGACCGCGTGCACGACGTCCCCGCCGGGCGACAGGGCGTAGGAGAAGCGGTGCTGTCCCAGGTCCGTCTCCGGGTCCGGGCTGTGCGGGGCGCGCAGCAGGGTCAGGCGTACGGTCGTGCCGAGGCCGTCGGCGTGCGGGGTGCGGGTCACGTCGTGGCCGTACGTCGAGTCGTTGAGGACCGCGACGCCGTACCCCTCCTCCGCGACCCGGATCCAGCGGTGCGCGCAGATCTCGAAACGGGCCGCGTCCCAGGACGTGTTGGCGTGCGTGGGACGGTGCACGTGCCCGAACTGGATCTCCGCGGTGGAGCGTTCGGCGTGCACGTCCAGCGGGAAGGCGGCCTTGAGCACCTTCTCCGACTCCTGCCAGTCCACGTCCGTGACGACGTCCACCCGGCGGCCGGCCGCGGCCAGCCGGATCTCCTGCGTGATCCGTGACGTCCCGAACGTCCGCGTCACCCGCACCGCCGCGAGCAGCGGACCGTCCGCGACCAGCTCCACCGACTCGACGTCCGTCAGGTCCGTGTGCCGGCGCCGGTAGTGCCGGTCGATGTCCCAGGCGTCCCAGGCATTGGGGTGGTCGGGATGCAGCTGGAGGAGATTGCCGGGACCGGACAGCACCTCGCGGTCGGCCCGCAGGTCCCGCACCGAGGTGAGCAGACCCCGTGCGTCCACGGTGACCCGGAGCCGGGAGTTCTCCAACACATGGGTGTCACCGACCTGTTGGGCCCGGACGCTCTCGTCCGCCGTGTCCGGCACCGGCGCGCTGCCCAGCCCGGGCACGGTCACCAGACCGTCCCCCACGACCTCGGTCCGCGCGTACGGCGAGGCGTTGAAGACGCTCCGCCCCTCACCCGACGTACTGCCCGGCCCGCCGGCCGACCCCAGCGCGGTCACCGCCGCGGCCGTGATCTCCTCGACCTCCGCCAGCACCCGCGCGTACGTCTCGCGCGCCTCCCGGTGCACCCAGGCGATCGAGGAGCCGGGCAGGATGTCGTGGAACTGGTGCAGCAGCACCGTCTTCCACAGCCGGTCGAGCGCGTCGTACGGGTAGGCGTACGAGGGATCCCGCACGGCGGCCGTCGCGCACCACAACTCCGCCTCGCGCAGCGCGTGTTCGGAGCGCCGGTTGCCCTGCTTGGTCTTGGCCTGGGTGGTGTAGGTGGCCCGGTGCAGCTCCAGATACAGCTCGCCCGACCACACCGGCGCCTGGGGACCGTACTCCTCCTCGGCGGCGGCGAAGAAGGCGGACGGTGTGCCGACCGTGACTCGCGGTGAGCCCTCCAGGGAGCGCAACCGCCGTGCCTTCTCCAGCATGTCGCGGGTCGGACCGCCGCCGCCGTCGCCCCAGCCGAAGGGGACCAGTGAGCGCGTCGCCCGGCCCTTGTCGGCGAAGTTGCGCTCCGCGTGCGCGAGTTCGCGACCGTGCAGTTGCGAGTTGTACGTGTCGACCGGCGGGAAGTGGGTGAAGACGCGGGTGCCGTCGATGCCCTCCCACCAGAAAGTGTGGTGGGGCATCCGGTTCGACTGGTTCCAGGTCAGTTTCTGGGTCAGGAACCAACGGATTCCGGCCAGTTTCGCGAGCTGCGGGAAGGCGGCCGTGTAGCCGAAGGAGTCCGGCAGCCAGACCTCCTCGGTCTCGGTGTCGAGCTCCTCGGCGAAGAACCGCTTGCCGTGCACGAGTTGCCGGGCCAGTGCCTCGCCGCCGGGCATGTTGGCGTCCGACTCGACCCACATCGAGCCCACGGGCGCCCAGTTGCCGTCCCGCACGGCCTTCCTGATCCGCTCCCAGATGTGCGGCTGGTGCTCCTTCACCCACGCGTACTGCTGGGCCTGGGAGCAGGAGAAGACCAGCTCGGGGTAGTCGGCGGCGAGCGCGGTGACGTTGGCGAAGGTGCGCGAGGCCTTGCGGACCGTCTCGCGCAGCGGCCACAGCCAGGCCGAGTCGATGTGCGCGTGTCCGGTCGCGAAGACCCGGTGCGCGCTCGCCGACGCCGGCCGGGACAGCACGTCCGTGAGGGCCGCGCGGGCCGCCGGCGCCGTGCCGGACACGTCGTGCAGGTCCAGCGCGTCGAGCATGTCCTCCAGGGCGCGCAGCACCTCGTGCCGCCGGGCCCGGTCCATCGGCAGCTCGTGCATCAGCTCCGACAGCACCTCGATGTCGAGGCCCAACTGCCACACCTCTTCGTCGAGTACGGCCAGGTCGGCAGCCCGGAATCGGTAGATGGGCGCATCGCCGGCGGTCAGGACGTCGCCCAGGTGCGTAGGTTCGAAGCCGTGCAGTACGGCCGGATTGGCGGCCGCCTCCAGGAGCAGATGCACCGGTTCGCCTCCGCTCGCCGGGGCCCCGAGGGTCAGGTGGCGGTTGCGGGGGTGAATGCCTTTGAGGGGGACGCCCGCGGCGTCGTACAGCAGTCCCTCCGCCTGGAAACCCGGCCCGTCGCCGGTGAATCCGGGGTCGATCACCGCCTCGACCCGTCGGCCCGCCCACTCCTCTGGCACCCGCCCGGTCAACCGGAACCAGCTTGTCGACCAGGGCTTTCCCCACTCCGTGCCGGTCGTGAAGGGCTCGTAGGCGGCCTGCAGCGCCTGGTCCACCGGCACCGGCTCGCCCGGCACATGCCACACGGACAGAGCCAGCGGCACGCGCGCCCCGTACCGCGCGGGCTGCACGAACTGCCGTACCGCGCGCTCCAGTCGGGCCTCAACCAACAGTCGGTCGTCGTGCACGGCGGCTCCTTCGACGCTCGGACGGCTCGGTCCAGGGTGTCATCCACCCGACGGGCAGCGCCGTATCCGTGGCCGAACACCTGGTCGTCCAGGATTGGACATGACTGGCGCGTGTCCCAGAGGGCATGGATCCCCGTGAACGTGTTCGACAAGGAGGGGAACCGACATCGGCACGCAGGCGGGGGTCATGAAGAGGTACGCACGAGGGGGCGGTCCTGTGGCGATCGGGGCCTCCTCGGCCAGGACAGTGGAGGAAGAGGACGACAGTGCCATGGAGCAGGCGCGGTCGCCACAGCTTCGGCGCCGACTCGGGCGCGCCGATCTGAAGGAAGTGCCCGAGGCACGACGGGCGTTGCGCGAGCTGCTGCGGCAGTGGGGCAGGCCCGGACGATCGGAGATAGCGGAACTGCTCACCAGCGAGCTCGTCACCAACGCGCTCATCCACACCGACCACGACGCGGTCCTGACGGCCACCGTCGGACCACACGGACTACGGGTGGAGGTACGGGACTTCGTGGCTCGCAGGCCGCGGCTGCGGGTGCCGAGCGCCGACGAGGGCACGCACGGCAGAGGCCTGGTCCTGGTGCAGTCCCTCGCGGACGCCTGGGGCGTGCGGGCACACGCGGTGGGCAAGGCGGTGTGGTTCGAACTGGACGACGCCGAGATCGCCTGAGGCCCGCGGGCACGCGATCGACATGTCCGGGCACGGCGGAAGGGGCGCGACCCGTGTGGGTCGCGCCCCTTCCGCCGTTGCAAGAGCCCGCTCGGCTAACCGAACTGCTGCTCCAGGTCCTTGAGCTTGCGCTCCAGGGAGTCAAGGCGCGGCAGGGCCATTGTGTCGTCCTCCGCGGTGAGGTCGACGGTCAGCGACTCGGCGCCGGCCTTGCGGACGGGCTGGAGCGAGGGCCGCGAGCGGACGGGCAGCGGCTCGGGCGCCGATATGGCGGTCTCCGCGGAGGCCGGCGCGGACGCCCGCTCCAGGGCCTCCATCTGCCGCCCGCCGTTGCCGCCGCCACGGCCGACGAAGCCGCGGTGGCCCCGGCTGATGGCCTTGAGCTGCGCGCGCTCCAGACGGTCCTGCTCCCGGCGGCGCAGCCGGTTCTGCTCGTGCTGGCGCTTGTCCTCGCGCACCTCGTCGACCGCCTCGTCCAGGCTGCGCACGTTCTCCAGCAGCATCAGCGACCAGGCCCTGTAGGTCTCACGAGGGGCACGCAGCCAGCGCACGATACGGATCTGCGGCAGCGGACGCGGCACCAGACCCTGCTCGCGCAGCGCGGCCCGGCGGGTCTGCTTCAGCGCGCGGTCGAACAGCACGGCCGCGGACAGCGACATGCCGGAGAAGAACTGCGGAGCGCCGTCGTGGCCGAGACCCCTGGGCGCGTGCACCCAGTTGAACCAGGCCGCGGCACCCGCGAACGTCCACACCAGTATCCGGGAGCCGAGCGCCGCGTCACCGTGGCTGGCCTCGCGCACCGCGAGGACGGAGCAGAACATGGCCGCGCCGTCCAGGCCGAACGGCACCAGGTACTGCCAGCCGCCGGAGAGGCTCAGGTTCTCCTCACCGAAGCCGACCAGGCCGCGGAAGGAGAGGGCGGCCGCCACCGCCGCACAGCAGAACAGAAGGACGTAGGAGGCGGTGCCGTATATGGCCTCCTTGCGCCTGCGGCGCTCCTCGCTGCGCTCCCACGAGTCGTCTTTCGCGTGCTCCCCGCCGGACCGCTTGCTCCGCGCGAGCACCGCTACCGCTGCCAGCATGCCCAGGAGCAGTACGGCGCCCGGAAGCAACCAGTTCAGCGATATGTCGGTCAGTCTCATCTAGGGGTCCCTTGCATTGGGATAGGGCGTAACGCCCGCCATAGTGGCCCAATCCCAACGGCCCTCAGGCGTTTTCGGGGCAAGAGGCCGCCAAGGAAGTGCAAGGGGATGCCCAGGGCGGCGTTCTGCTCGAACTGCCGCATGAGGGGCGGGAGTTGAGTTCGAATAAGACTACCCGTACGGGTGGTTCCACGGAAAGTTCCTGCGGCAAGTGAGGAAATTGTGAATCCCCTGTAACCCGCCGGAAGCCTAGTTCGCGGGTGATCTTACGGGACGGCTCGCGGGCCCTGCGCCTGAGGGTCCCTCAACTCGCCTCTGCCAGCAGCCTGGTGACCCGGTCGGCGTCACAGGTGCGCGGGCAGGTGGCGCAGGTGTCCTCGGAGACCAGCGTGTAGGACAGGCAGCAGCTCGCCCGGTCCCGGGTGGGCAGCGACTCCCCTCGGGGGCCGGTGAGTTGACGGAACGCCGCCGAACCGACGTAGGGCCGGGTCGCCCCCGGCAGCAGCGCCTCCAGCTCGCGCTTGGCCCGCTCCTCCTCGCCGACCAGATGGCCGACGTACCAGAGCCCCTCCACGATCTCGTCGGTCGCCATGCCCCACAGGGCCCGTCCGCGCCGCCGCATGCGCGGGCCGAAGCCGGCGAGTACGGGTTCGAGGTGCTCGGCGACGGCGGCCCGCACCTCGGCCCGCAGCGCCTCCTCGTCGGCGACCACCCGGGCGCCGGGCAGCGCCGCCGCCGGATCGCCGGGCAGGCAGGCGAAGCCGTCCGCCCGCACCGACAGGCGGCCCATGCCGAGATCCGGCACGGTGCGGTCGTACGAGACGTGGGTCACGGGGTAGCGCGGCACGCGGCGCAGCAGGAACCACGGCACGGTGATCAGCAGACAGGCCGGCCAGGCGTACCGGTGCAGTCCGAAGCTGGCCACGACATCAGGGCGGGCGCGCTGTCCGTAGTCCCGCACCACCTGGTCGTCGTCCCAGGTCAGGAACGTCTCCAGCCCTTCGTTGCCCGCCGCGAGCGAGTCGGCGGCGACCCAGCCGGCACCCCGCGGGGCCGGCTCCCCGGCCGACCGCTCCACGATCTCCAGGTCCGGAAGGACCCCGGTCAGGCGGGTGTACGCGGCAGTGAGCGGCGAGCCCGGCACCGGCATGCGAGGACCACCCAATCCGCGATCGTCTAGAGGTAAGGCTTACCTTACCCAAGATCATCGGTATTTGAACTGACGGCTTGTGCCCTTATGGTGCTTGACGGACGAGTAACATCGCGCCGTTAATGACCCCAAGTACCGAAACGTCCGAGGAGGACCCGTGAGGCAGAGCACGCAGAGCTCCGCGGAGACGGGAATCCCTCAGACCTGGACCGGCGCGACCCGGGTGCCGCCGCAGGCCGGCGCGCCCGACGTGCGGCGGGAGCGGGCCGTCGCCGCCGGCACCACCCGCGGCGAGCACACCCACAGCGAGCTGCCGATCCCGGGCCCCCGCCCGATCCAGCGGGCCTCCGTCCGCGGCCAGATCCTCGACGCCCTGCGCACCGCACTGGTCGCCGGCGACCTGATACCCGGCGAGGTCTACTCGGCCCCCGCCCTCGGCGACCGCTTCGGCGTATCGGCCACACCGGTCCGCGAGGCGATGCAGCAACTGGCCCAAGAGGGCGCCGTCGAGGTCGTCCCCAACCGCGGCTTCCGGGTGATCGAACGCGGGGCGCGCGAGCTGGCCGAACTGGCCGAGATACGCGCCCTCATAGAGATCCCCGTCATGCTCCGCCTCGCCCGCACGGTCCCGCCGGAACGCTGGTCCGACCTGCGCCCCCTGGCCGACGCCACGGTCCGCGCCGCCACCTCCGGCTGCCGGGCCACCTACGCGGAATCCGACCGCACCTTCCACCGCGCGGTCCTCTCCCTCTCCGGCAACGACCAACTGGTCCAGCTAGCCGACGACTTGCACCGCCGAGCCCAGTGGCCCCTGGTAGGCGGCCCCCCGACCCGAGGCCGAGCCGACCTCCTGGCAGACGCGTCGGAACACACGGTCCTGCTGGAGGCGTTGATCGCCAGGGACGTGGAGGCGGTCAGGGGCTTGGCGGGGGAGCACTTCACGGGGATGTCGTAGGCGGGCAGGGCGCCCACGCCTTGAGAGGCGCGAGCGCCAACGCCTTTGGGGGCGCGGGGAACTGCGCGACCAGCCACGATGGCGCAGCACCAAACAGACAACCCGGCGTGGCACTACCTCTGAACCTCTAAGCAGTTGCCGCATCCGGCGTAGTAGGTGCCAACTGCCGTGCCAACCACGTCGGTACCCCACCCAGCAACCGGAACAACCGCCGAGCCTCCTCCCGCAACCGAGAAGCCTCCGGCTCGGACTCCGCATCGGCCAGCGAGACAAGAGCGGGCGCGGTACCCACGAGGTACCCCAACTCCTCCCGGATCCTCAGTGATTCGGCGAAGCCGTGCCGCGCCTCGACCAACTCCCCGTCCCGCAACGAGAGTCCGGCCAGGTGTCGCCACGTGAACGACAGCAACAACGGATCCCCCAACGCGGTCGCCCCCGCATGCGCCCGCCGATAAGCAGCGCGCGCGGACTGCGGAGACCCGGTCAGATTCTCGGCAAGCAACCCACGCCGAAAGTCCAACAGAGCCCGACCGGAAGCCCCCGGAGGGATCAGTGCCGCAGCCCGCCCCAGCGCGGCCCGCGCCTCGTCGGCCCGGTCCCGCACGGTGTGCAGCGTCGCCGCGTACGCAAGGTACCCGCGTTCACAAGCGGCAGCGCCCCGCTCCTCGTCGGCGTGGGCCAGCGCCTCCGCCGTACGCAGCGCGTCCTCCGCGTCCTCCCAGCCCTGCTCGGTGTACAGACACCGTTCGACCAGCAGCGACGCGCGCTGCAACGCGGCCGGTGCCGTGACCGGTTGGAGCAGGGCCGCCGCGTCGGCCCAGCAGGCCCGCGAGCGCAGCCGCCATACCGCGGTCTGGAGGGGATCGTCACCTGCGGTCGTTCCGGTACCAGACATGGCGGTATGCGCCACGTTGCCCTCCCCGAGCACGCCATCGAGCTTTGAGTGGTGGCCGCATCTCAGCACGAATCCAGGTACCGGGCCAAGGGGGTAGGTGAAGGATTTCACAAAGTCGTGGGTGTCGGCGGAGCCCAGGGCCCTGCCCGAGATCAGCTCATCCGCAGTGCCAGGAAGAAATCCAGCTTGTCCTCAAGGCGGGAGAGATCACGGCTCGTCAACTGCTCGATCCGGCCGACGCGGTAGCGCAGCGTGTTGACGTGCAGGTGGAGCCGGGTCGCGCAGCGGGTCCAGGAGCCGTCGCAGTCCAGGAAGGCCTCGAGGGTGGGGATCAGCTCGGCGCGGTGGCGGCGGTCGTACTCGCGCAGCGGGTCCAGCAGGCGGGCGGTGAAGGCGCGGCGGACGTCGTCGGGGACGAACGGCAGCAGCAGGACGTGCGAGGCGAGTTCCTGGTGGCCGGCCGCGCTGACCCGGCCGGGGCGGGCCGCGGCCACCCGGCGGGCGTGCCGCGCCTCCTCCAGGGCGCCGCGCAGACCCTCCGCCGAGTGCACGGCCGCGCTGACGCCGAGCGTGACCTGTCCGTCGTCGTCGAGACCGGCCGACAGCGGCTGCCGTACGGACTCCAGGAGCGCGTCGGCGACGATCCCGGACTCCGAGCCGTCGTGCTCGGTGGAGACGGCGGGCAGCGGGACCAGGGCGACCGCCTCGTCGCCGGTGTGGGCCACGGCGATGCGGTCGGAGGGCTCGGGCCCGGTGGCGAGCGGGTCGACCAGGATCTCCTCCAGGAGGGCCTGCGCGACCGGGCCGGGCTCGATGTCGGTGCCCGCCCAGTCGACCCGCGCCACGACCACCTGCCAGTGCGGGGCCGCGCCCAGGCCGGGCAGCAGTACCGGCGCCGCGACTCTCAGCCGGGCCGCGATCTCGCCGGGGGCCGCGCCGGCCTGGACGAGTTCGAGGACCTCCTGGGCCAGGCGCCGGCGGACCGTGCGCGCCGCGTCCCGGCGGTCCCGCTCGACCGAGATCAGCTGGGTGACGCCCTGGAGCAGGTCGAGCCGCTCGGCGGGCCAGTCGCCCGCGTCCGCCTCGACGGCCAGCAGCCAGTCCGACAGCACCGTCTCGCGCACGTCCCGGCCGGCCTGCGCCGGACGGCCGGTGCTGCGGATCGGGAAGAGGCTGTACGTCGACGGGCCGAGCGTCACCCGGTGGGGGCCGCGCCGGCCGGTGCGGGCGGCGGCGAGCTGTGCGCCGGCCAGCTTGGCGCAGGTGTCCGCGGGCAGCGCGCCGCTCACCTTGGGGCCGGCGATCAGGCGGCCGGTGGGGGACAGGACCCAGGCCCGCAGGTCCAGGTCGGAGCCGAGCAGGTCGAGGACCACGTCGGGACCGCCGCCCGTCGGGCCCGAGGTCATCATCCGGCGGTGCCGGTCGACGACCGCCGCCAGGTCCCCGGCGCGCTCGCCGCTGACCTGCCGTACGACATGCTCGGTGATCGTCGCGAAGGCAACGGACTCGTGCACCGCGAACAGCGGCAGCCGGTGCTGGGCGCAGGCCGTCACCAGGTCGTCCGGGACGGCCCCGAGCTCGGCCTCGCCGGCCGCCAGGCCCGCCACCCCGGCCTGCGACAGGAGCCGTACGAACGGCTCGGAGTCGGTGGCGTCGTGGCGCCAGGCCAGACCCGTGAGGACCAGTTCGCCGCCGGACAGATAGCGGCTGGGGTCCCTGAGGTCGGTGGTCATGACACCCCGGACGGTGCGATCCAGCTCGTCCGCACCGCCGAGCAGCCTGAGGCCCAACGCATCCGTGTCCAGAAGCGCGCGCAGCCGCATCTCGTCGCCGCCGTTCCGTGTCTCGAAAACTACGATGAATCCTGAGGGGCCGTGGGCGCGGGACCGTGTCCCACGTTTCCACAGGAAATCCGAGAGGTTGCTGATGACCTCCATTCATACGAATCTACAAGATGCCCGCGTTGGCCAGCCAACTCCTTCATGGTTTCGGTGACTGACCCTGGTGGAGTACGACGCTGTGTACTGAGCCCACTCCGCGTAAACAGCACATGAACGAGCCGGGGCCGCCGCACACGATCTGGCTCATTCCGTACGACGCGTACGACCCGTACGACCCACGAGACGAAGAAGAGAGCCGGTCATGGACTTCCTTCGCCCCGCCAGCTGGGAGGAGGCGCTCGCCGCGAAGGCCGAGCACCCCACCGCTGTGCCGATTGCGGGCGGCACCGACGTGATGGTTGAGATCAACTTCGACCACCGGCGGCCCGAGTACCTGCTCGACCTGACCCGCGTCGCCGACCTCTACGAGTGGGAGACCGGCGAGGACAGCGTGCGGCTCGGTGCCTCCGTCCCGTACACCAGGATCATGGAGCACCTGCGGGCCGAGCTGCCGGGGCTCGCTCTCGCCTCGCACACGGTCGCCTCCCCGCAGATCCGCAACCGCGGCGGTGTCGGCGGCAACCTCGGCACCGCCTCCCCGGCCGGCGACGCCCACCCCGCCCTGCTGGCGGCCGGCGCCAAGGTCGAGGCCGAGTCGGTGCGCGGCACCCGACTGATCCCCATCGACGCCTTCTACACCGGCGTGAAGCGCAACGCGCTGGCGCCCGACGAGCTCATCCGCGCCGTCCACATCAAGAAGGCGGACGGCCCGCAGCAGTACTCGAAGGTCGGCACCCGCAACGCCATGGTGATCGCCGTGTGCGCCTTCGGCCTCGCGCTGCACCCCGGGACCCGCACGGTCCGCACCGGCATCGGCTCCGCCGCCCCCACCCCGGTGCGCGCGAAGACGGCCGAGGAGTTCCTGAACGCGGCCCTCGACGAGGGCGGCTTCTGGGACAACGGCAAGGTCATCACCCCGTCCGTCGCCAAGCAGTTCGCGGACCTGTGCGCCGCCGCCTGCAACCCGATCGACGACGTCCGTGGCACGGCGAGCTACCGCCGCCACGCGGTCGGCATCATGGCCCGCCGCACCCTGACCTGGACCTGGGAGTCCTACCGCGGCGCCCGCCGCGCCTCGGAGGGAGCTGCGTAATGCGCGTCAACTTCACTGTCAACGGCCGCCCGCAGGAAGCGGACGACGTGTGGGAGGGCGAGTCCCTGCTGTACGTCCTGCGCGAGCGGATGGGCCTGCCCGGCTCCAAGAACGCCTGCGAGCAAGGCGAATGCGGCTCCTGCACGGTCCGCCTGGACGGCGTGCCGGTGTGTTCCTGTCTGGTCGCGGCCGGACAGGCCGAGGGCCGGGACGTGGTGACCGTCGAAGGTCTCGCGGACTTCGCCAAGCAGCGTGCCGAGCACGGGAGTTGTGGAACGGGATCCTGCGGTACGTCACTCGACGAGGCCAAGGGCTGGCAGGCGAAGCCGCTGGACTCGCAGACCGGCGAGGGCGTCGAACTCGCCCCCATCCAGCAGGCTTTCATCGACGCCGGCGCCGTCCAGTGCGGCTTCTGCACCCCCGGTCTCCTCGTCGCCGCCGACGAGATGCTGGAGCACAACCCGAACCCGACCGACGCGGACATCCGCGAGGCGCTCTCGGGCAACCTGTGCCGTTGCACCGGCTACGAGAAGATCATGGACGCGGTGCGCCTGGCGGCCGCCCGACAGGGAGAGGCGGTCTGACATGCCCGGCAGCTCCGCAAAAGGCGCCCCCATCGGCACTCCCACCAAGGTCACCCAGGGTTCCCAGACCAAGGGCGGCATCGGCGAGTCCACGCTCCGCCCGGACGGCACCCTCAAGGTCACCGGCGAGTTCGCGTACTCCTCGGACATGTGGCACGAGGACATGCTCTGGGGCCAGATCCTGCGTTCCACGGTCGCGCACGCCGAGATCGTCTCCATCGACACCGTCGAGGCGCTCAAGACCCCGGGCGTGTACGCCGTCATGACGTACGACGACCTGCCGACCGACGTGAAGAACTACGGCCTGGAGATCCAGGACACCCCCGTCCTCGCCCACGGCAAGGTCCGCCACCACGGCGAGCCGGTCGCGATCGTCGCCGCCGACCACCCGGAGACCGCGCGCCGTGCGGCTGCGAAGATCAAGGTCGAGTACCGCGAACTCCCGGTCATCACCGACGAGTCGTCCGCGACCGCGCCGGACGCGATCCTCGTCCACGAGGGCCGCGACGACCACCACATCGGCCACGTCCCGCACCCGAACATCGTGCACCGGCAGCCGATCGTCCGCGGAGACGTGGAATCCGCCCGCGAGCGCGCCGACTTCATCGTCGAGGGCGAGTACACCTTCGGCATGCAGGACCAGGCGTTCCTGGGCCCGGAGTCCGGTCTCGCGGTGCCGGGCGAGGACGGCGGCGTGGACCTCTACATCGCCACCCAGTGGCTGCACTCGGACCTCAAGCAGATCGCGCCCGTCCTCGGTCTGCCCGAGGACAAGGTCCGGATGACGCTGTCCGGCGTCGGCGGCGCGTTCGGCGGTCGCGAGGACCTGTCGATGCAGATCCACGCCTGTCTGCTGGCCCTGCGCACCGGCAAACCCGTGAAGATCGTCTACAACCGCTTCGAGTCCTTCTTCGGCCACGTCCACCGCCACCCCGCCAAGCTCCACTACGAGCACGGCGCGACGAAGGACGGCAAGCTCACGCACCTCAAGGCGCGGATCGTCCTGGACGGCGGCGCCTACGCGTCCGCCTCTCCGGCGGTCGTCGGCAACGCCTCCTCGCTCGGCGCCGGCCCCTACGTCGTCGACAACGTCGACATCGAGGCCATCGCCCTCTACACCAACAACCCGCCCTGCGGCGCGATGCGCGGCTTCGGCGCGGTCCAGGCGTGCTTCGCCTACGAGGCCCAGATGGACAAGCTCGCCGACAAGGTGGGCATGGACAGGGTCGCGTTCCGTCAGCTTAACGCGATGGAGCAGGGGACGGTGATGCCGACCGGGCAGGTGGTCGACTCCCCGGCGCCCGTCGCCGAACTCCTGCGCCGCGTCCAGGCGATGCCCATGCCGCCCGAGCAGCAGTGGCTCGCGGCCGGCGAGGCCGCGGACGTACGGCAGTTGCCGGGCGGCCTGTCCAACACCACGCACGGCGAAGGCGTCGTACGAGGTGTCGGCTACGCGGTCGGCATCAAGAACGTCGGCTTCTCCGAGGGCTTCGACGACTACTCGACGGCCAAGGTCCGTATGGAGGTCGTCGGCGGTGAACCGGTCGCGACCGTGCACACCGCGATGGCGGAGGTCGGCCAGGGCGGCGTCACCGTCCACGCGCAGATCGCCCGCACCGAACTGGGCGTCACGCAGGTGACGATCCAGCCGGCGGACACCCGGGTGGGCAGCGCCGGTTCGACCTCGGCGTCCCGCCAGACCTACGTCACCGGTGGCGCCGTCAAGAACTCCTGCGAGCTGGTCCGAGAGAAGGTCCTGGAGCTGGGGCGCCGCAAGTTCGGTACGTACCACCCCGCTTGGGCCACCGCGGAGCTCCTCCTGGAGGGCGGCAAGGTCGTCACCGACGGCGGCGAGGTCCTCGCCCACCTGGTCGACGTGCTCGACGGGGAGGCCGTCGAGGTCGAGGCGGAGTGGCGGCACCGGCCGACCGAGCCCTTCGACCTGCGGACCGGACAGGGCTTCGGCCACGTTCAGTACACCTTCGCCGCGCACCGGGCCGTCGTCGAGGTCGACACCGAGCTGGGCCTGGTCAAGGTCATCGAACTGGCCTGCGCCCAGGACGTCGGCAAGGCGCTCAACCCGCTCTCCGTCATCGGCCAGATCCAGGGCGGCACGACCCAGGGCCTGGGCGTCGCGGTGATGGAGGAGATCATCGTCGACCCGAAGACCGCGAAGGTCAGGAACCCCTCCTTCACGGACTACCTCATCCCGACCATCCTCGACACGCCGACCATCCCGGTCGACGTCCTCGAACTCGCCGACGACCACGCCCCGTACGGGCTGCGCGGCATCGGCGAGGCGCCGACCCTCTCGTCGACGCCGGCGGTCCTGGCCGCCATCCGCAACGCGACGGGCCTGGAGCTGAACCGGACGCCTGTGCGTCCAGAACACCTGACAGGAACCGCGTAACACCCGCCGCCGCTGCGGGCAGTCGTGCCGCTGGGGCGGCACGGGTGGGCGCAGCGGCACCCCGACGCCGGGCAACTGTTGATCGACGTTGCCCCCGACTCGGCAAATCTGTTCGTCTCGGGCCGTCCCCCGGGTCGTGCACATCCCAAATCCCGCTGAACGCAAGGACGTTCACGGGTGCACCTTTGAACCTTGGGAGACGGCACCATGACCCAGCAGTCCCTGGAGCCCAGGACCACGGCCGAAGACGCGGGCGAAGGCACCCGCGTCCCGGCCGGCAGGTCCTGGCTCGACCGGTACTTCCACATCACCCAACGCGGATCCTCCGTCGCACGCGAAGTGCGCGGCGGCGTCACCACCTTCATGGCGATGGCGTACATCCTCCTGCTCAACCCGCTGATCCTGTCCGGGAAGGACGTGGCGGGGCACACCCTCGGCCAGAACGCGCTCATCACCGCGACCGCGTTCGCCGCGGCCTTCACCACGCTCCTGATGGGCTTCTTCGGCAAGGTGCCGCTCGCCCTCGCCGCCGGCCTGTCCGTCTCCGGCGTGCTCTCCTCGCAGGTCGCCCCGCAGATGACCTGGCCGCAGGCCATGGGGATGTGCGTGATGTACGGCGTGGTCATCATGCTGCTGGTCGTCACCGGCCTGCGCGAGCTGATCATGAACGCGATCCCGCTGGCGCTGAAACACGCGATCACCATGGGCATCGGCCTGTTCATCGCCCTCATCGGCTTCTACAAGGCCGGTTTCGTGCACCAGGGCAAGGCGACCCCGGTCACCCTGGGCCCGACCGGTGAACTGGCGGGCTGGCCCGTGCTGTTGTTCGCCGTGACCCTCCTCGCGATCTTCATGCTCCAGGCGCGCGGCATCCCGGGCGCCATCCTGATCGGCATCGTCGGCGGCACCGTGCTCGCCGTGATCCTGAACGCCGTCGGCGCCATCGCCCCCAAGCAGTGGGCGAGCGGCGCGCCCGAACTGCACGGCAGCGCGGTCTCGATGCCGGACTTCTCGATCTTCGGCAAGGTCGAGTTCGGCGGCTGGGGGCAGGTCGGCGCGATGACGGTCGGCATGATCGTGTTCACGCTCGTGCTGGCCGGCTTCTTCGACGCGATGGCGACCATCATCGGAGTCGGCACCGAGGCCAAGTTGGCCGACGCGCAGGGCCGGATGCCGGGCCTGTCCAAGGCGCTGTTCATCGACGGCGCGGGCGGTGCGATCGGCGGTGTCGCGGGCGCCTCGGGGCAGACCGTGTTCGTCGAGTCGGCGACCGGCGTCGGCGAGGGGGCCCGTACCGGACTCGCCTCCGTCGTCACCGGCCTGTTCTTCGCGGCCTGTCTCTTCTTCACCCCGCTCACCGCGATCGTCCCGGGCGAGGTCGCGGCCGCCGCCCTGGTGGTCATCGGCGCCATGATGATGATGAACGCCCGGCACGTGGACTGGGCCGACCGGGCCACCGCGATCCCGGTCTTCCTGACCGTCGTGATCATGCCGTTCACCTACTCGATCACCGCGGGTGTCGCGGCCGGTGTCGTCTCGTACGTCGCCATCAAGATCGCCCAGGGGCGGGTGCGGGAGATCGGTGCCTTCATGTGGGGCCTGACAGTGATCTTCCTGGTCTATTTCTCCCTCAACCCCATTGAGAGTTGGATGGGCGTGCACTAGCGCCCTGCCAACGACCCTTCGCGCAACCGCTGTTAAGGAGACCGAGAGATGCTGGACATCGCCGAGGAGCTGAACCGCTGGGTCGAGCGGGGCCGCGACTTCGCCGTGGCCACCGTCGTGGCCGTCGGCGGCAGCGCCCCCCGTCAGCCGGGCGCCGCCCTCGCGGTGGACGCCGACGGCACGGTGATCGGCTCGGTCTCCGGCGGCTGTGTGGAGGGCGCGGTGTACGAGCTGTGCCGGCAGGCCCTCCAGGACGGCGAGACCGTCCTTGAGCGCTTCGGCTACAGCGACGAGGACGCCTTCGCCGTCGGCCTGACCTGCGGCGGCGTCATCGACATCCTCGTGACCCCGGTACGGGCCGGCGATCCCGCCCGGCCGGTGGTCGCCGCCGCGCTGGCCGCCGCCGCGAGCGGTGAGGCGGCGACGGTCGCGCGGATCGTCTCCGGCCCGGCGGACCTGACCGGCCGCGCGCTCGTGGTCCGCCCCGACGGCTCCTACGAGGGTGGCTTCGGCGCCCATCCGGAGCTGGACCGCACGGTCGCCGCCGAGGCCGGCGCCTTCCTGGACGCGGGCCGCACCGGCACCCTGGAGATCGGCGAACAGGGCTCGCGGTGCGGGGCGCCGCTCACACTCCTGGTGGAGTCCTCGGTGCCACCGCCCCGGATGATCGTCTTCGGCGCGATCGACTTCGCGTCGGCGCTGGTCCGCATCGGCAAGTTCCTGGGCTACCGCGTGACGGTGTGCGACGCGCGTCCCGTCTTCGCGACCGGCACCCGCTTCCCGGATGCCGACGAGATCGTCGTCGAGTGGCCCCACAAGTACCTGGAGCGGACGCGGGTGGACGGACGCACCGTCCTGTGCGTGCTCACCCACGACGCGAAGTTCGATGTCCCGCTGCTCGAGCTGGCGCTGCGGCTGCCGGTCGCCTACGTCGGCGCGATGGGCTCCCGCCGCACCCACCTGGACCGCAACGAGCGGCTGCGCGAAGTCGGCGTGACCGAGATCGAGTTGGCGCGGCTGCGCTCGCCCATCGGCCTCGACCTGGGCGCCCGGACGCCGGAGGAGGTGGCGCTGTCGATCGCCTCCGAGATCGTCGCCGACCGGCGCGGCGGCAGCGGGGTCTCCCTCGCCGGCGCCCACACGCCGATCCACCACGACCCCACGTCGGCGCCACCCCGGCGGATCGGGTCGGTGGCCTGAACGGGCTTCGCTGACAAAGGCGTTGGGCAGGGCCGGTCACTTCGCGACGGACTTCGGCCTGTCCGGTCGTACCGAGAAGGCCGTGTCGCCCGCCACGGCCACGATCGCGTCCTTGACGAGCAGGACCGACGGCACGGTGTCGCTCGCGGAGTCACCGGGGTCCTGGAGTGCGGAGGTGCGCCAACGCACCACACCGGTACGGGCGTTCAGGGCGAGCAGCCGGCCGTACTGGTTGGCGAGGTACAGCGTGTCGGACTTCGCCGAGTACACCGGCGTGGAGAGGTTCTCGATGTCCGTCTCCCGCTGCCACAGGCGCTTGCCGTCGCTCACCCGCACGGCGGTGACCGTGCCGTTGGGACGGACGAAGTGGACGACATCCCCGACCAGCGTGGGCGTGCCGCGTGTCGTGCCGGGCAGCGGGATCCGCCGGCCCCCGCCGAGGGGGTCCACCGCCATCAGGGTGGTGTACGGCTGGTCCTCGCCGCTGCCGAAGGAACCCTCCGCCAGTTTCGGTACCGCGAACAGCGGCCGTCCGTCGGCCGTGCCCAGCGGCACGGCCCCCGTGGGCAGGGTGGCGATCTCCTTCGCCGTGCCGTCGACGGGGTCCAGGTGCACCAGGGCGACCTCGCCCTTGGAGGGATCGTCCGCGGGTGTGCACAGGCCGTACGGGGTGCCGCCGAGGACCGCCGGGGTGCAGGCGTCGCCGACGCTCGACGAGGCGCGCGTGGTCCACAGCAGATGGCCCGTCTCGTCGTAGGCGACGTACTGCGTCGCCTTCTCGTCCATCGCCAGGACCCCGCTGTCGAAGAGGACGGCGTCACGGTCCTCGCTGACCGGGTGTGCCCACAGTTGGGCGCCGGTCCCCGCGTTCAGGGCGACCAGGCGCCGGGGGATGTAGGTCTCGGTCGAGTCCGGCTTGACGTAGGTGTAGACGCGGCCGTCCCGTACGCCCACGGGGCGCGAGGTCTCGGGGCTGGTGCCCTTCCGCCACGCGACCCGGCCGGAGGCGGCGTTCAGCCGGACGGTCGTGAAGCCGGTGCCCGCGCAGTACACGGCGGTCGAACCGCCCGCCACGCAACCGGGCTTGAGCTCGTCGAGGGGGTCGCCCTTCTTCGCGGAGAGCAGGCTCGCCCGCCAGGGGCGCCAGTCGGCGGGCAGGCTCACGGCGGGAGCGGCCGGGCTCGCGGAGGCGTCCGAGGAGGCCCCGCCGGTTCCGCCGCTCGCTACGAGGTGCGCGGTGGTGATGCCGATCGCGGTCACCGCCAGGGCCGCGCCGACGCCGAGCAGAACGCGCCGCGTCCGACGGCCGCGTCCCGTGATCGCTCCGGATCCCGTGTCCGTCGCGGTGTCCGCCTGGTGGGCCGCCGGTCCGGGGCGCGGGCGGGAGCTTCGGCGACGGCCGGACCCCGGCTCCGTCGTGCCGTCCGGCACGGTGAGGTCGGAGGCCAGGTCCGGCAGGGACTCCGCGGACTCGTCCACCGGCAGTGTCAGCAGGTCGCGGTGGAGGTCCTCCAGACCGGGCCGGGCCGCCGGGTCCTTCTCCAGACAGCGGGCGGCGAGGGAGCGGAGGGGCTCGCGCACCCCGTCCAACTTCGGTGCCTCGTACATCACCTGATAGCCCGTCAGGTACGGACTCCCGCCCTCGAAGGGGCGGTTCCCGGTGGCCGCGTACACCAGCAGCGAGCCCAGCGAGAAGACGTCCGAGGCGGCGGTGACGTCCCTGGGGGAGGAGAACTGCTCGGGCGACATGAAGGGCGGGGTGCCGATCAGCCGGCCGGTGACGGTGAGGTCCTCGTTGTCGGCGGCGCGCGAGATGCCGAAGTCGATCACGCGCGGACCGTCCTCCGCGATCAGGACGTTGCTCGGCTTCAGGTCCCGGTGCACGACCCCCGCCCGATGGATGTCCCGCAACGCCTCGACCAGGCCCAGCGCGAGGGTACGCAGCCGACGCCCGCTCAACGGGCCCTGTTCGGCGACCACTTCGGTCAGCGTCCGGCCCGGCACGTACAGCGTCGCCATCCACGGCTGCTCGGCGTCGGGATCGGCGTCCACGACCGGCGCGGTGAACGCGCCGCTCACCCGTCTCGCCGCCGCGACCTCCTGCCGGAAGCGGGCCCGGAACTCCTCGTCGAGCGCGTACTGAGCGTGCACGACCTTGATCGCGACCTGTCGCCCCGAGGCCGAGAGCCCCAGATGCACCACGCCCATGCCGCCGCTGCCCAGTCGGTCGATCAGCGTGTAGCCGGCTATGGACGCGCCCGTGGACTCGGCATTTCCGGAGCTCAGCGACATGCGCCGGTCACCTTTCCCCATTCTCTCGCCTGGACGGACCACTCAAGGGGTTCACCCTAGGGCGTCGGTTCGCGGGCCGGTGCACCGACCGAGGAACCGACCGGTCGGTCACCTTCGGTCACTCCATCCTGAGCAGCCGGTTGACCGCCCGCCCGAACACGAACCGGCCCGCCCGCACGAGCACCGGGTCGAAGAGCCCCGGCAGCAGCCGCACCCCCAGCTCCTCGCGCCATACCACCCGGCTGCGTCCGCCGGGGCCCGGCCGCACCTCGATCTCGGCCCAGCCCCGCACGACCCGCCCCCGCTTCTCCAGCCGGCACAGGCCGGGTTCGTCGTCCGACGGGGGCTGCCAGAGCGTGACCTCCATCCGGTCGTCGAAGCGGAGCGGGCCCAGTCCCGAGCGGGCCACGAACACCGTGCCCACGTGCGTCGGGGAGGGCGTGGCCACGATGACCCGGGTCAACGGGACCACCTCACCGTGCCGGGGCCACTCGGTGAGGCGGCGCCATGCCTCGGCCAGGGGGAGGGGTGCCGTGCGTTCGAGCTCGAAGGTGACCACGACACGATCGTAAGGAATCGCGGCTGCTCAACGGCGTGTTCGCCCGCCCGCCACGCACTTGGCCCAGTGGCGCGACCGTCGAAAGACGCAGCCCGGTCGGGGAGCCGCTCACTTAGTCCGTGAACAGGATACTTTCCGCAGGAAGCAATAATTTCCCTTACCGAGATGTCGCCGACCGCGCATCCGCGGCCGCCTGTTGATTCTTTTGCCGTGCGTCAAGCGCAACGGTTCATCAATCGCCGCGAAACGCGAAGGAAACAGGCCCGGCGCAGTCTGTGGTCCGCGCTTCCGCAGCTCAGGCCGCCAGGTCGGCGGTTCGTATTTCCCTTCCCGAATTTCACGATCTCTTTTCATCTGCCTTCGGGCAAGGAGGTATTGCATGTCCGGGTTCAGCATCAGCCGACGTGGTCTGCTGGTCGGCGCCTCGGCCGTCGGCGCGTCCGCCGCGCTCAGCGCCTGTGGCGCGAAGACCGGCACCGAGACCTCGTCCGGCGCCGGCGCCAAGGCCGACACCTCCGGCAGCACCGTCAAGGTGGGCCTGCTGAACTCGCTCTCGGGCACCATGGCCATCAGTGAAGTGACCGTCCACAACGCGCTGCTGCTCGCCGTGAAGGAGATCAACGCGGCCGGCGGCGTGCTGGGCAAGACGCTCAAGCCGATCAGCCAGGACGGCGCCTCCGACTGGCCGACCTTCGCCGAGAAGGCGGAGGCCCTGATCAAGGACGACAAGGTCGTCGCCACCTTCGGCTGCTGGACCTCGGCCAGCCGCAAGGCCGTCAAGCCGGTCTTCGAGCGCTACAAGTCGCTGCTGTTCTACCCGGTGCAGTACGAGGGCCTGGAGCAGTCGCCGTACATCTTCTACATCGGCGCCACCACCAACCAGCAGATCGTGCCCGCCCTCGACTACCTCAAGAAGCAGGGGCTGACCCGCCTCTACCTGGTCGGCAGCGACTACGTCTTCCCGCGCACCGCCAACAAGATCATCAAGGCGTACGCGAAGGCCAAGGGCATGACGGTGGTCGGCGAGGACTACGCGCCGCTGGGCTCCACGGAGTTCAGCACCATCACCAACAAGGTCAAGAGCGCCGGCGCGGACGCCGTCTTCAACACCCTCAACGGCGACAGCAACGTGGCCTTCTTCAAGGAGTACAAGTCCGCGGGCCTGACCGCCAAGAGCCTCCCGGTGCTCTCCGTCTCGATCGCCGAGGAGGAGGTCAAGAGCATCGGAACGCAGTACCTGGAAGGCCAGTTGACCGCCTGGAACTACTACGAGACCACCCCGGGCGCCGCCAACACCACGTTCGTGAAGGCCTACCAGGCCGCCTACGGCAAGGACAAGCCGACCTCCGACCCGATGGAGGCCGCCTACATCTCCCTCTACCTGTGGAAGGAGATGGTCGAGAAGGCCGGCTCCTTCGACGTCGCCAAGGTCAAGGCGGCCAGCGACGGCATCCTCCTCGACGCCCCCGAGGGCAAGGTCACCGTCGACGGCGCCACCCAGCACGTCTACAAGACGGCCCGCATCGGCAAGGTCGGCTCCGACGGCCTCATCGAGGAGGTCTGGAACTCCGGCAAGCCCATCAAGCCGGACCCGTACCTGAAGGGCTACTCCTGGGCGAGCAGCCTCTCCTGACTGCCCGTCACTTCCTGGTCGCCCCCACCGGCACCCGCACCCCCGTCCCCTCCCGGAGCCCCCGGAGCCGCTTCATGACGGTCGTCCTCAACCAGTCGTTCACCGGCATCAGCATCGGTGCCGTCCTGCTTCTCATCGCCCTCGGACTCACCCTGACGTTCGGTCAGATGGGCGTGATCAACATGGCCCACGGCGAGTTCATCATGGCCGGCGCCTACACGACGTACGTCCTCCAGAAGTCCATCAGCAGCGCCGGCGCCTCCCTGCTCGTCGCGCTGCCGCTGGCCTTCCTCGTGGCCGGCGCCATGGGCGCGCTGCTCGAATGGCTGCTCATCCGGCGCCTCTACACCCGCCCCCTGGACACCCTGCTGGTCACCTGGGGCGTCTCCCTGATGCTCCAGCAGCTGGCCCGGGACGTCTTCGGCGCCCCCAACGTGCAGACGGCCGCGCCCGATCTGCTCACCGGCAACATCTCGGCCGGCGGGGTCACCTTCGCCAACAACCGCCTGTTCATCCTGGGGTTGGCGCTCCTGTGCGTCCTCGGCCTCACGCTGGTCCTGCGGTTCACCCCGCTGGGCCGCCGCATCCGGGCGGTCGTGCAGAACCGCGACCTCGCCGAGGTCTCCGGCATCGCGACAGGACAGGTCGACCGGATCACCTTCTTCATCGGCTCGGGCCTCGCGGGCGTGGCCGGCGTCGCGCTCACCCTGGTCGGCCCGATCGGCCCGACGATGGGCACCAACTACATCGTCGACGCCTTCCTCGTCGTGGTCGTCGGCGGCATCGGACAGCTCAAGGGCGCCGTCATCACGGCCTTCGCGCTCGGCGTGCTCCAGTCGGTCCTGGAGTACTCGACCACGGTCAGCGTCGCCAAGGTCGGCGTGCTCGTGGCGATCGTCGCCTTCCTCCAGTGGCGGCCCCAGGGCCTGTACACCCTGCGCACCCGGAGCCTGGCATGACGACGACCCTCACCCGCCTCCGGGTCCCGGGCGCCTTCCTCCTCGGCGCCGTCCTGCTCCTCGGCGTCGCCCCGCTCGCCCTCTCCGACTTCCGTCTCTCCCTGTTCGCCAAGTACCTCTGCTACGCCATCGTCGCCGTCGGCGTCAGCCTCGCCTGGGGCCGCGGCGGTCTCATGGTGCTCGGCCAGGGCGTCTTCTTCGGCCTCGGCGGCTACGCCATGGCCATGCACCTCAAGCTCACCGACGCGGCCGCCACCGGCGAGAAACTCCCCGACTTCATGCAGCTGTACGGGACTTCGGACGCGCTGCCCTGGTGGTGGGAGCCGTTCACCAACCCGCTCTTCGCGCTCGCCATGACCGTGCTGCTGCCCATGGCCGTCGCCGCGGTGCTCGGCTTCTTCGTCTTCCGGCGCCGGGTGAAGGGCGCGTACTTCGCGATCCTCAGCCAGGCGCTCGCCGCCGCCCTGTCGATCTGGCTGATCGGCCAGCAGGCCACCACCGGCGGCACCAACGGACTCACCGACATCCAGGGCTTCTTCGGCTACTCGCTGGACGACCCGGTCAACCAGCGGATGGTGTACTTCATCATCGCCGCCGTGCTGCTCGCGCTGATGGCCCTGGCCCGCCAGCTGTTCGTCAGCCGCTACGGCGAACTCCTCGTCGCGGTACGGGACTCGGAGGAACGGGTCCGCTTCCTCGGCTACGACCCCGCCAACGTCAAGCTCGTCGCGTACGTCGTCGCCGCGGGCATGGCGGGACTCGCGGGCGCCCTGTTCGTACCGGCCGTGGGGATCATCTCGCCCGCGCTGATCGGGATCGTGCCGTCCATCGGCTTCGTGATCGGCGCGGCCGTCGGCGGTCGGGCCTCGCTGGTCGGCGCCGTGCTCGGCGCGATCGCCGTGGCCTGGGCGCAGAGCACGCTCTCCGACGCCTTCCCGGCCGCGTGGACCTACCTCCAGGGCCTGCTGTTCGTGCTGGCGGTCGGCTTCCTGCCGGGCGGACTCGCGTCCCTGTGGGTCGTCCTGCGCAGGCGGCGTACGCGTCCGGCGCCTGTGACCCGTACGGAAGAACCGGTTGCTGTGACGGTGGGGGAGACGGCATGAGCGGCGAGGTACTCAAGAGCGAGGGCATGAACGGCGGGGGCCTGACCGTCCGCGACCTGCGGGTCACCTTCGACGGATTCACCGCGGTCGACGGTGTCGACCTGGACATCCGCCCGGGCGACCTGCGTTTCCTCATCGGCCCCAACGGCGCCGGCAAGACGACGCTCGTCGACGCGGTCACCGGCCTGGTCAAGGCGACCGGATCCGTGCGCTTCGGCGGCGACGAGCTGCTGGGCAAGCCGGTGCACCGGATCGCCCGCCTCGGGATCGGCCGTACGTTCCAAACGGCCACGGTCTTCGAGCAGTTGACGGTGCTGCAGAACCTGGACATCGCCGCCGGCGCCGGGCGCGGACCCCTGACCATGCTGCGTCGGCGCACGGGCGTACCGGAGTCGGTCACCAAGGCGTTGGAGACCACCGGCCTGACCGAGCTGCGCGACCGCCCGGCCGGTGTTCTCGCGCACGGGCAGAAGCAGTGGCTGGAGATCGGCATGCTGCTCGTGCAGGACGTTCAACTCCTGCTGCTGGACGAGCCGGTGGCGGGCATGAGCCACGAAGAGCGGGAGGCGACGGGCGAGTTGCTGCGCCGCGTCAGCGCCGAGCGGACGGTCGTCGTCATCGAGCACGACATGGACTTCATGCGTTCCTTCGCGCGCAGTGTGAGCGTCCTGCACGCCGGCAAGGTGCTCAGCGAGGGCACGGTGGCCGAGGTGCAGGCCGACGCGAAGGTGCAGGAGGTCTACCTGGGGCGGGCCTCGGAGCCAGAACCCGCCGCTGTTGCTGTCACCGAGGAGGCGTGACGCCATGCTGGAGTTGAGCAACGTCCGGGCCGGTTACGACCGCAGCCCCGTCCTGCACGGCGTGACCGTCTCCGTCCCCGAGGACGGTGTCGCGGCCGTCCTCGGTCACAACGGCGCCGGCAAGAGCACCCTGTTGCGTGCCGCGATGGGCCTGTTGAAGCCGAAGTCGGGGACCGTACTGCTGGACGGCGAGGACATCACCCGCCTCGCCCCGCACCAGCGGGTGGCCCGCGGCATGGCCTACGTGCCGCAGGGCCAGCAGTCCTTCCCGCACCTGACCACCGCCGAGAACCTCCAACTCGTCGCCGACGGGCGGCCGGACGGGAAGGAGGCGATCGCGGAGGCCCTCGACCTCTTCCCCGTGCTGCGTGAACTCTCCGGCCGCCGGGCCGGGTTGCTCTCCGGCGGCCAACGCCAGCAACTCGCCCTCGCCCGCGCCCTGGTGACCCGGCCGAGGCTGCTGCTGCTCGACGAACCGACCGAGGGCATCCAGCCCTCCGTGGTCGCCGAGATAGAGGAGACGATCCTGGCGCTGTCCCGGCGCGGCGGTCTGTCGGTCCTGCTCGTCGAGCAGCACGTCGGGTTCGCCATGCGCGCGGCCCAGCGGTACTACGTCCTCGAAGCGGGCCGGGTCACCTCCACGGGCGCCGGCGGCGCGGAGTCGGAACAGGCGGTGCGGGAGGCGCTCAGCGTGTGAGGCGCGCGGCGGGAGGCACCCCGCGCTCAGCGATTGAGGTCGGCCCCGGGGACCGGCAGCGGCTCCAGGACCGGGTTGGCCAGATGCTGGTAGATGATCATGGTGCGGAAGCTCAGGATCTCGCGGCGGTTGGTGAACCGGTCGAGCAGGAACGCGTGCAGGTGCTCGATGTCCTGGACCGCGACATGGACCAGGAAGTCGTCGTTGCCCGCCATCGTGTAGACGGACAGCACTTCGGGCAGCCGGGACACCGACTGCTCGAAGGCCGCCACCACCTCCCGGCTCAGCGGCCGGACCGTCGCCGCCACCATCGCCTGCACCCCGCGGTTCAGCGCCGACAGCCCGACCTGCGCGCGATAGCCCCGGATCACCCCGCGCTGCCGCAGCAGCCGGATGCGCTCCAGACAGGTGGAGGGAGCGATGCCGACCTTCTCCGCGATCGCCCGATTGGGTTGCCGCGCATCCTCCTGCAGATGCCGCAGGATCGCCGTATCAAGTTCGTCCACGATCGCCTCCGTGCGGGCGTTGCCGAATTTCGTTCGGGATCTTCACCACAGTCCGGAACATCACCCTAGCTTCTCGACCATGACGCAAACATTCGAGCACGAAGAGGTGACCCTCCGTCGTGGCCCCCGCTCCGGGCTGCCGATCATCGTCGCGATCCACTCACGGGCCCTTGGCCCCGCCGTCGGCGGCTGCCGGATGCGGCGCTACGGCAGTTGGCGCGACGGACTCACCGACGCGCTGCGGCTGTCCGAGGCCATGACCTACAAGTGCGCCGCGTCCGGCCTTGACTTCGGCGGCGCCAAGAGCGTTGTCGCCCTCGACGAGCGCACCGAACTCACCCCGGAACTACGGGAGTCGGCACTGGCCGACCTGGGCGAGGTCATCGCCTCCTTCGACGGCTCCTACCTCGCGGGCCCCGATGTGGGCACCACGCCCGACGACATGGTCGTGCTGCGCCGCTCCTCCCCGTACGTCTTCTGCCTCCCCGAGGAGCACGGCGGCACCGGCGACTCCGGTGTCCCGACCGCCACCGGTGTGCTCGCCGCCCTGCGGGCCGGTGCGGACCACGTCTTCGGGAAGCCGTCCCTCGCCGGCCGCACCGTCCTGGTCAGCGGCTTCGGCTCGGTCGGCGGCCGGGTCGCGGCCGGCCTCGCCGCGGACGGCGCGCGGGTGCTGGTCTCCGACGTGGACCCGGCGAAGCGGGCGGTCGCCGCGCGGTCCGGCCTCGACTGGGTCGATCCCGACGCGGTGCTCGACACGCCGGCGGACGTCCTGGTTCCGGCCGCCGTCGGGGGAGTGCTGAGCCCGCGGACGGCGCCCCTGCTCGACGTACGACTCGTGGTCGGCCCGGCGAACAACCAGCTCACCGACGACTCGGTCGCCGACCTCCTCGCCGAGCGGGGCGTCGTCTGGGTACCGGACTTCGTCGCGAGCGCGGGTGGCGTCGTCTACACCCTCGGCCGCGAGATCGACCGGCTCGACCGGGAGGAGGCGGTACGCCGGGTCGAGGGCATCGGCGACACGGTCACCGTGCTGCTCGACGCGGCCCGCGGGAACGGCACGACTCCGCTGCGCGAGGCTCAGCGGCTCGCCACGGAGAGGCTCGCGCCGCGTGGAGGGAGGGTCACTGTGGGCCGGGGAGCTTGAGCGGACCGCCCTCTCGTCAGCTGACCTCTTGTCGACTGACGCCCCTCAACAACCCTTCGGCTCCCAGATGTTGGTGTCCCAGTCCAGGTGCCGGACGAGGTCGTCCTCGCCCGGGCGGGACGGGGGCGCGGGCGGGCCGGGGCGAGTCGGCGGTGCGCCCGGGTCGGGCCGGTTGGGCGGCGCGGCCGTGTCCGGTCGGGACGGAGGGGCGCTCGGGCCCGGTCGGGGCGGCGGCGCATCGGCGCCCGGCCGGGACGGGGTCTGCGCACCTCGGGAGATGTTTCCGCTGACCGTGATGTTGTGTTCCACGCGCGGACGGCGGAGTGTCTCGTAGCGGCTGAGCGCGGAGTCGGTGTCCGGAGCGTCGCGCAGGCACTTGGCGAGGATGACCGCGTCCTCCATGGCCATCGACGCGCCCTGCCCGGTCGCGGGTGAGGCGGCGTGGGCGGCGTCGCCGATGAGCAGGGTCCGGCCGGAGCGCCAGCGGGTGCCCGTGGGGATCTCGGTGGCGTTGGTGACCATGAGTTCGTCGGCGGTGGCCGCGACCAGGTCGGCGGCAGGCGTGCTGTCCTTGCGCAGCAACGGCACGAGCAGCTCGCGCCAGTCGGCGGGCGTGCCCTGCGCCAACTCGTCGGCGGACAGCGGATCACCGCCCACGCGCGCGAACCAGAACGTCTCCCCGGCGGGCGACACCGTGTATCCGAAGGCGACGGAACTGCCACGCACCATGGTGATGCGGGCGTCCTCAGCGGAGGCGGGGGACGGCGAGGTGGCGGATGAGGGGTCCGCCGAGGGCTCGGCCCCCGCCCCACCCCGGCCGCCCACATAGCCGTAGAACACCCGCTGCCCCGCGTAGACCGGCCGCACCTCCGGGGCGAACGTCGTGCGGACCGTGGAGTTCAGGCCGTCCGCGCCGATGAGGAGGTCGCCCGTGGCCGTGCTGCCGTCGGTGAAGCGGACCGTCACTCCGGCCGAGCCCTCCTCGACGCCGGCGAGCCGTGTGCCGTGCCGGATGTCGATGCCCCGGCGCCCCGCCTCCGCCTGGAGCGCGGTGTTGAGCTCGCCGCGGCGCAGGCACCGGTATCTCAGCGGCGGGTCGTTCGCCTCGCCCAGGGGCACCTGTGCCAACTGCGCACCGCTGTCGTCGAGTACGCGCATCGAGGTCAGCGGGAAGCCGGCCGCGCCGACCGCCGCCGACGCGTCGAGCTGGGCGAGGGCCCGCATGCCGTTGCTCGCCAGGGTCAGGAACGCGCCGATGTCCTCGGCCGAGTCGGGGTGCGCCTCGTACACGACGACGTCGAGTCCCGCCTTGCGCAGGGCCAGCGCCGTCGTCGTACCGGCGATGCCGCCGCCGATGACCAGTACCCGTACCCGTGCCATGTAGCTCCCCGTTCCGGCTCCACCACGACCGTCCTGATGACTCCTGACGACCTCTGATGATCCAACGCCCGACCCGCCGTCCGGGTTCCTCGTTCGGTTCTCAGCCGGTGCCGGGCTGGACGAGCTTGAACAGGAGGCGGGCGGCCGCTCGCCGAGCGGTCTGCCGCAGCTGGACGCGAGGAGTGGGGGCCGGTGTGCCGCCCAGGCGGGGGAACAGGGTTTCGGCGTTGGCGCGGTTGACGGCGTGCAGGAGTTCGGGCGGCACGCCGGTTTCGAGGCCCTGGGCGAAGTACTGGCCGGCGGGCACGGGCGCGAACGGCCAGTCGCTGCCGAACAGCACGTGCCCGGGCCGGGCGAAGGCCAGCAGCGTCGGCAGCGCGGCCGGGCTGGAGGACAGCGCGGTGTCGAAGTAGAAGCTCCGGAAGTCGTCCAGGGTGTCCAGCGGGCTGCGCCCGATGTCACCGGCGAGGGAGATGGCCATGCGGTGCGAGGCGTACGGCACGAACCCGCCCGCGTGGCTCAGGATGAACCGGATGTTCGGGTACGTGCGCACAATGCCGTTGCGTACGAGGAGGTAGGCGGCCCGCGTGGTGTCCAGGAGGAAGTCGGCGGCGAACGGGGGGATGCCGTCGACCGCGGGGGCGGGCAGCTCGGCCGGGTGGACGAACACCACGGCACTCCGCTCGTCCAGGGCCCGCCAGAGCGCGTCCTGACCGTCCGCGCCCAGGTAGACCCCTTGGTTGTTGGCGAGCAACGTGACGCCGTCGGCGCCGAGTTGGTCCAGCGCCCGTACGGCCTCCGTGGCGGAGGCGGCGACATCGGGCATCGGCAGGGTGGCGAAGTACCCGAAGCGGCCGGGGTGTTGGGCGGAGAGGGCGGCGGAGTGGTCGTTGAGCCGGCTCGCCACGTCGGCCGCCTCGGCCGGTGAGTCCAGGAAGGCGGTGCCCGGCGTGGAGACCGACACGAAGGCCGTCTCCGTACCCAGCAAGTCCATTGCCTCCAGCGCCGATTCGGCACTCCACGCCGGCAGCGCCCGCCCACCGGCCTCGGTGAGCCCCGCCTTGGTGAGCAGGTCGCGGTAGAAGGGCGGTACGACGTGCTGGTGGACGTCGATGCGACGGGCGGCGGCGGTCATCCCTGGTTCCTCTCGGCCGTGCTTGCCGTGTCTGTCGTAGCTGCCGTCCTCGCCATGCGGACGGCCGCGTCGTGGACCAGCCGGGCGTGCAGTTCGAACATCGCCACCAGGTCGACGGAGTCGCCGTTGATCTCCCGGTGCACGAAGAGGCCGTCGGCACCGGCGATGGCGTAGGCGGTGAGCGTCTCCACGTCCTTCGCGCCCAGGTCGGGGAAGAGGCGTGCGGTCACCGCGGCGATCCGCTGCCGCGAGATCTCACGGACCTGGAGGAAGACGGTGCGTCCGCGCGGCTCGGTGGGCCGGCGTTCGAGCGCGAGCATCAGGCCGAGGCGGAGGAAGTCCGGTGCGTGCAGCAGTGAGTTGGCGATGTTCGCGGCCATGACCAGGACACGTTCGAGAGGAGTTCCGGTGTCCTCGTCGGGCAGCTCGACCGCGGTCAGCCAGGTCTCGAAGCTGCGCTCGATGACGGCCGCGATGAGATCGTCCTTGTCCTTGAAATGCCAGTAGATGGAGCTGGCGGGCAGTCCGCACTTGGCGCTCACCGCCGCGATGGACGTGCCCTCGTAGCCGCGCTCGCCGGCGATCTCGACAGTCGCGTCCAGGATGCGCCGCCGCGACTCCACCCCGTTGGCGCGCTGCTTGCGCGTGGCGTTCCCGCTGGTCATGGGATGCGCCCTCCCGTCCTGCTCAGCTCCCGCCCGGCCCTTGACCGGCTCTGGCGACGAGCTTACCGTATCGACCACTCCAATTGGAGTGAGCGTTACATCAATGAGCCGCGGCAGTACAGCACGACCACAGTGAGGTGGCTGATGGACACAGACGGTGCCTATGACGTGGCGGTGATCGGCTACGGCCCCACGGGCGTCACCGCCGCGAACCTGCTCGGGGCGACGGGCCTGCGGGTGGTCGTCCTGGAGCGGGACGCCGAGGTCCACTCCCGCGCCCGGGCGATCTCCACCGACGAGGAGGTCGTACGGATCTGGCAGCGCACGGGCCTAGCCGAGCGGCTGAAGCGGGACATGCTGGCCGAGCGGCCGGTCGACTTCGTGGACGCCCGGGGCCGGTCCTTCCTCAGCGCCCGCCCCACACCGCGCGGCCACGGCCATCCGCCGCAGATGTTCATCTACCAGCCGGCGTTGGAGCAGGTCCTGCGCGAGGGCGTCGACCGCTACCCGAACGTGGAGGTGCTGCTGCGGCACGAGTGCCTGCGGCTGCGCCAGGACGCCGACGGCGTGGAGCTGACCGTGGTCTCCACCGACGACGACGCGGTACGACGGATCCGCGCCGCCTACGTCATCGCGGCCGACGGCGGCTCCAGCCTCACCCGCGCCCAGTTGAACGTCGGGTACGAGGGACGGACGTACGAGGACCGCTGGGTCGTCATCGACACCGAGATGCTGAAGCCGTGGCCCGGCCACGACCGGCTGCGGTTCCGCTGCGACCCGGCCCGGCCCGCGGTGGACTGTCCGACCCCGCTCGGCCACCACCGCTGGGAGTTCCCGATCCTGCCGGGCGACGACGAGAGGCGGTTGACGACCGACGACGCGATCCACCGGCTGCTCGCGCGGTACGGGATCGGCAGGGACGACGTCAGGATCCAACGGGCCGCGGTCTACAGCCATCACGTCCGCTTCGCCGACCGCTTCCGGGTGGGCCGGGTCTTCCTCGCGGGCGACGCCGCGCACGCCATGCCGCCGTGGATCGGGCAGGGGATGGCGGCCGGGGTGCGCGACGCGGCCAACCTGTGCTGGAAGCTCGACGCGGTGCTGCGGGGCGAGTTGGGCGCGGACGTGCTCGACAGCTACGAGGCCGAGCGGAAGCCGCATGTCAAAGAGGTCACCAGGAGAGCGGTGTTCGTCGGCCGGGTCATCACCGAGCGGCGGCGGGCGGTGGCGGCCGCGCGCGACAACGGGCTGCGCGTCCTCGGACGGGTGCCCGGCTTCGGCGACCGGTTGCAGGACTCCCAGTGGATACCCGTCGCGCGCTACGCGGCCGGCTTCCAGGCCCGGCCGCGCACGAAAGCGTCCGGCAGCCAGATCCCCCAGCCCTGGGTGACCGCACCCGACGGGACGCGCGTCCGGCTGGACGACGTGCTCGCCGGCCGTTGGCTGCTGCTGCACGCACGCACCGCCACGGCCCAACCCCGTTGGAACGTCCCCGCGTTGACCGTCACGCCCGCCGGATCCCGCCCCGCCGAGGGCACGGTCGTCGACAGCGACGACGTACTGCTGCCCTGGCTGGCCGAGCACCGCGCGACCGTCCTCGCCCTGCGCCCGGACGGCTACGTCTACGCGGCCGCACCCGCGGGGGCCCAACTCCCGCACCCGCCCGCCGGGTTCACCCCGGCACCCCTTACTACCGTCACGACCTCGGGATGAGGACCGCCATGACCACGCGCACCGAACTGCCCGCCATGCAGGAGTACGTGCTCGACGTCTCCGGCAAGGAGATCTTCGTCGCCGAGACCGGTGACGGCCCACCCGTGGTGCTGCTGCACGGCGGCGGCCCGGGCGCCTCCGGGGTCGCCAACTACGCACGCAACATCGCGGAGTTGGCGAAGAGGTACCGGGTGATCGTGCCCGACCTGCCCGGCTACGGCCGCAGTACCAAGGGCGTCGACGCCGCCGACCCCTTCGGATACCTGGCCGACGCGCTACGCGGTGCGCTGGACCGACTCGGCCTGGACCGCGCCCACTTGGTCGGCAACTCCTACGGTGGCGCCTGTGCGCTGCGGCTCGCCCTGGACACTCCCGACCGGGTCGACCGTATGGTCCTGATGGGGCCCGGCGGTATCGGCACCACGCGGGCCCTGCCCACGCGAGGCCTGAACAGCCTGCTCAACTACTACTCCGGGGACGGGCCTTCGCGGCTGAAGCTGGAGAGGTTCATCCGGCAGTACCTCGTCTTCAACGCGGCCGACGTGCCCGACAGCGTCATCGACGCGCGCTACCGGGACAGCGTCGACCCGGAGGTCGTCGCGGCACCGCCGCTGACCCGCCCGTCGGGCCCGAACGCGCTGCGGACGCTGTGGAGGATGGACTTCACGCGCGACGAGCGCCTGTCCCGGCTGCCCGTGCCCACCCTGGTCCTGTGGGGCGCCGCCGACCAGGTCAACCGGCCCTCCGGCGGCCGCATGCTGGCGGAGCGGCTGCCCAACTGCGATCTCTACCTGGTCGCCAACACGGGCCACTGGGTGCAGTTCGAGCGCGCCGACCTGTTCAACCGCGTGTGCGCCGACTTCCTGGCGGGCCGGCGATGAGCGCCCCGGGACCGGCGTCCGTCTTCGGCGCGGTGCACCTCGGCTACCTCGTCGTGGAGACCCAACGCCTCACGGACTGGCGCCGCTTCGGCGCCGACGCCATCGGCATGCACCATGACGCCCTCGACAACGGCCTGATGCGGTTCCGCCTCGACGACCAGGAGTGCCGTTTCCTGCTGCGGCGCGGGCCGGCCGAGGACGTCGTCGCCACCGGCTGGCACATCGACGACCACGTCACCTTCGAGCGGATCGAGGCACGGATCCGGGCCCATGGCGTTCCCGTCACCCAAGGGACCGCGGAGGAGGCGCAGTTGAGGGGAGTCGAACGCCTGCTGCGCTTCCCCGGTCCCAAGGGCATCGCCCAGGAGATCTACACGACCCCGCTGACCTCGCCCGAGCCGTTGCGCATGCTCGCGTCCGGCTTCGTCACCGGCGACTCCGGCATGGGGCACATCGCGCTGACGTCCACCCGACCGGAGCGGATCCGCGGCTACTTCACCACCGTCTTCGACGCTCGACTGACCGATTACATCGACGAGACGATCAGTGGCGTCAAGCTCAGGATCCGCTTCCTGCGCGTCAACGAACGCCACCACTCCATCGCGGTGGCCGCGCTCAAGGGACTGCCCGTCGACCCGGTCCGCACCCGCGTCCAGCACCTCAACATCCAGGCGGCCACCCTCGACGACGTGGCCCGCAGCTACCAGCGGGTGCACGAACTCGGCTTCGACATGGCGCTGTCCGTCGGCCAGCACACCAATGACAAGGAGCTGTCGTACTACGCCGTCACCCCGTCGGGCTTCGAGTGGGAGGTCGGCTGGAACCCGGTCGTCGTCGACGAGTCCACCTGGCAGCCGAGTACCCACCAGGGCATCAGCATCTGGGGCCACACGCCGGTCGGGCAGACCATCGTCGACCGACTCGCCCAGTTCCGCCTCGGCGCCCGCTCCCTCGCCCGCACCGAGGAGACCGTCAGCGCGCTGAGCGGCACCGGCGTACCCGACGACTGAGCGGGACGGTCACGGCGTGATCAGCCGGCCGCGCCGCGCCGGGACGCGGGGATGGGGTGGCGCATAGGGACGGTCGCGGCCGTGGAGGCGATCAGGACGGTGGCGTCGGCATCCTCGTCGTTGAGGACACGGTGCTCCTTCGACGAATCGAAGTGCACCGAGTCGCCCGCCGCCAGGTCCAGCGACCTGCCGGAGATGTCGAGCGTGATCGCCCCCGAGAGCACGTGCAGCCACTCCTCGCCGACGTGCTTGGCCATCTTGGTGTGCTTGCCGGACTCCAGCACCACCCGGATCACGGACATCGTCTCGCGCGGACCGCTCAGGACCGTGTACCGGCCGTCCTGGCCGTCGCGGGTCATCGCCGCGTCGGCGCGCACCAGATGGAAGTCGTCCGCGTCCGGTTCCTGCACCAACTCGCTGATGGAGACGCCGTAGACGCGGGCGATCTGGAGCAGGCTCCCGATGGACGGCTTGCGCAGCCCCTTCTCCAGGCGCGACAGGTGCGCCGACGAGATGCCCGTCTGCTCGGCCAGCGTCGTCAGGGTGATGCCACGCTCGCTGCGCAGATCCTTGAGGCGCTGGGCCACCCAGAGATCCGCGTCGTCCTCGATCGACATTTCGGCACGATAACACGCCTGTGAGGCAATTCGAGGCGCCTGTCGGGTACGGTCGGTCGGCGTCCGTCCTCCGTCTGTCGGCCGTCAATCCGCCGCCGGGACCAGGGCCAGCAGCTCGTCCGCGAGCGTCCGCGGCTCGGTCAGCAGGCCGATGTGGTTGATCCCGGTCAGGCCGACGATCCGGAACCCGCGACTCTGCGCGGAGGGGATCAGGTCCGCGAAGAAGCCCTGATCGGCACAGTGGAAGTAGCTGACCGGTTTCGCGGCGAGCACCTGTTCGCTGCCCGGTCCGAGCGGTTCCTGGTGGGTGCGCAGGGGCATCGGGGTCAGCCTGCCGGCCAGCCAGGCGGCGCCCTCCTCGTCCGCGCCGAGAAGGGCGGGATCCAGCGGTGCCACCTCCCACTCCACCGGCGCGGGCGTCTCGGCGAACGCCTTCTCCAGCCAGGGCACCAGGGAGAACGCGGAGTCGCCGGTCGTCGGGGAGAAGGCATCCACGTACACCACCTGCCCGACCCGGTCGGGGACGAGCGCGGCCGCCGCCGTGATCGCCATACCGCCGTAGCTGTGCCCGACCAGGATCACGTCCTCCAGCCGGTCGAAGGCCAGCAGCTCGGCGATGTCCTGGCCGTGGGCACTGACCCCGACGTCCGGTGCGGAGAGATGGTGCCGTTCGGCGAGACCGGTGAGGGTGGGCGTCAGCACGGTGTGGCCCGCCTCCTCCAGCAGCGGCCGCAGCCGGTCCCAGACCCAGCCGCCGCCCCACGAACCGTGCACGAGTACGAAGGTCGCCATCGCTTCCACTCTCCCTGAGGTCCGACCCGGACTTCGACGGCCCGAGATCCCACGGCCGCCCGGCCGATGCCTACAGGATCGTGGGCCGACTCCACCCGGGTCAACCTGATAGGCAATATTTGTTGCCTATCAGGCTTGGTTGGTGTGAGGTGCGCCTACAGCAGAGCCAGCCCCGGCTCGTGCAGCACGGCCGCCACATCCGCCAGCAGCTCGGAACCCTGCTTGCCGTCCATGAGCCGGTGGTCGAACGAGAGCGCCAGTTGGGTGACCCAGCGCGGCTCGATGCACTCCTCGCCGCGGTCGTCCTGGACCACCCAGGGCATACGGCGGATGGCGCCCACGGCGAGGATGGCGGCCTCGCCCGGGTTCAGGATCGGCGTGCCGGTGTCGACGCCGAAGACGCCGACGTTGGTCAGGGTGACCGTGCCGCCCTGCATGGCTTGCGGAGACGTGCGGCCGGAGCGGGCCGTGGCGGTCAACTCCGCGAGCGCGTCCGCGAGTTCCCGCAGGGACATCCGGTCCGCGTTCTTGATGTTCGGCACGACCAGACCGCGGTCCGTGGCCGCCGCGACCCCGAGGTTGACGTAGTGCTTCAGCACGATCTCCTGCGCGCCCTCGTCCCAACTGCTGTTCGCCTCGGGGGTCTTGGCCAGGCCGATCAGGAGAGCGCGGGCGAAGAAGAGCAGGGGAGTGACCCGTACGTCCCGGAACTCCCGCCTGCCCGCGACGAGTTCACGCAGCCGCATCGTGGCGGTCACGTCGACCGTGATGAACTCGGTGACATGCGGTGCGGTGAACGCCGAGGCGACCATGGCGGCGGCCGTGTGCTTGCGCACTCCTCGGATTGGGACGCGGGTCTCGGCGGCGGGCTCGGCTGCGATGGGTGCCGTTGGTGCCGTTGGCGTGCGTTCGGCGGCCCGGTGGACGTCGTCGCGGGTGACGGTTCCGCCGGGGCCGGTGGGGGAGACGGTGGCGAGGTCGACTCCGAGGTCCTTGGCGAGCTTGCGTACGGGGGGTTTGGCGGCGGCTCTGGGAAGGCCGTCGTTCTTTGCTTCCGGTGAGGGAGCCGCAGGCGCGCCGCGCCGACGTCGGGTGCCCTGTTCCTGTGGCCCGTATCCGACCAGGAGTGCCGCCTGTTCCGGGTCCGACTGCTGCTGCGCGGGCGCCACCGCTGCGGAGCCGATCGTGATGAGGGGCTTGCCGACGTCGAGGGAGTCGCCCACCTCGGCGTGCAGGGCGATCACCACACCGGCGTACGGCGAAGGGAGTTCGACCACGGCCTTGGCCGTCTCCACCTCCACGAGGACCTGGTTGACCTCGACGGTGTCGCCGGGCCGGACCGACCAGGTGACGATCTCCGCCTCGGTCAGGCCTTCGCCGACGTCGGGGAGCAGGAACTGCTGCGGGTTCGACACGGTGACGGACCCTTCCTAGTAACTCAGGCTGCGGTCGATGGCGTTGAGGATCCGGTCGACACCGGGGAGCCAGTCCGACTCCAGCCGGCTCGGCGGATAGGGGGTGTCGTACCCGGTCACGCGCACGACGGGTGCTTCGAGGTGGTAGAACTCCTCGTCCTGGAGCCGGGCGGCGACCTCCGCGCCGAACCCGTGGGAGCGGGCGGCCTCGTGGACGACGACGGCCCGGCCGGTGCGCCGCACGGACGCGCGGACGGTGGCGGTGTCCCACGGGGAGAGGCTGCGCAGATCCACCACCTCCACGCTGCGCCCCTCCTCGGCCGCCGCGTCGGCCGCCTTGAGCGCGACGGGGACGGTGGGGCCGTAGGCGATGAGCGTCACGTCGGTCCCGGCGCGTCGGATCTCGGCCCGGTGCAGGGGGAGTTGGACGTCCTGGCCGACCTCGCCCTTGGCCCAGTAGTGCCGCTTGGGTTCGAGGAACACCACGGGGTCGTCGTCGCTCACCGCCTGCCGGATCATGTGGAAGGCGTCGTGCGGTGAGGAGCAGGTGACCACCTTCAGGCCGGCCGTGTGCGCGAAGTAGGTCTCCGGCGACTCCGAGTGGTGCTCGATCGAGCCGATGCCACCTCCGTACGGGATACGGATCGTCACGGGCATCGACAGCAACCCCGCCGAGCGGTGCCGGAGTTTGGCGAGCTGGCTGACGATCTGGTTGACGGCCGGATAGACGAAACCGTCGAACTGGATCTCGCAGACCGGCCGGTAGCCGCGCATCGCCAGACCGATGGCGGCGCCGACGATGCCCGCCTCGCCCAGCGGGGTGTCGATCACTCTCAGGTCGCCGAACTCCTTGCGCAGCCCGTCCGTCACGCGGAACACACCCCCGAGCCGGCCGATGTCCTCGCCCATGAGGAGCACTTTGGGGTCGTCGCGCAGAGCCTGGCGCAGGCCGTCGTTGAGGGCTCTCACCATGGACACGGTCACTGTGGGCCTCCGTCCTGCTGCCCGAGGGCGACGAACTCCAGGTGGTCGTCGAGCTGTTGGCGCAGCTCGGCCGGCATCTCCGCGTACGCGTGCTCGAAGGGGGCGGCCGGATCCGGTTCGGGCAGGGCACGGCAGCCGGCGCGCAGCCGTTCGGCCAGTTCGCGCTCGCGCTGGTCGACGCCCGCGAAGTACTCCTCGTCCACGGCACCCACCGACACCATGTGGGCGCGGAGCCGGGCCAACGGGTCACGCGCGGCCCAGTCCTCGGTCTCGGCGGCGTCGCGGTACCGGTTCGCGTCGTCGGCCGTGGTGTGGGCGTTGATCCGGTAGGTGACCGCCTCGATCAGCGTGGGACCGCCGCCCGAACGGGCCCGCTGGAGCGCCTGACGCGTGGCGGCCAGACAGGCCAGTACGTCGTTGCCGTCGACCCGTATGCCGGGAAAGCCGTACCCGGCCGCGCGCCGGGCCGCCGGGACCGGACTCTGCACGCTGTAGGGGGCGGAGATCGCCCACTGGTTGTTCTGGCAGAAGAAGACCACCGGCAGACTCTGCGCGGCGGCCCAGACGAACGCCTCGTTGGTCTCGCCCTCGCTGAGCGCGCCGTCACCGAGGAACGCCAGCACCGCCGTGTCGCGGTCGGCCCGCCCCGAGCCGGTGCGGTCGTCCCGGAACAGGCCCATCGCGTACCCCACGGCGTGCAGGGTCTGGGCCCCGATCACCAGCGTGTACAGGTTGAAGCGATGGGCGTACGGGTCCCAACCGCCCAGCGTGGTGCCCCGGAAGAGCCCCAGCAGGGACACCGGGTCCAGGCCGCGGCACCAGGCCACGCCGTGTTCGCGGTAGGTCGGGAACACCATGTCCTGGCCGCGCAGTGCGTGCGCCGCGCCGACCTGCGCCGCCTCCTGACCGCGCAGCGACGGCCACAGCCCCAACTCGCCCTGCCGTTGCAGGGCGATGGCCTCGGTGTCCAGGCGCCGGGTGAGCGCCATGTCCCGGTACAGGGCGGGGAGATCGACGGTCGCGGGGTCCAACTCCAGCCGGGGATCGGTGCGGAGCGCTCCCGCGGGGTCCAGGAGTTGCAACGGCGGGTCGGCGGACGCCACTTCGGGATCCGGGTGTTCGGGGTGTGCCATGTGAGGTCTCTTTCCGGGAGTGCTCTGCGTCGGACGGGTCGCCGGAACGGGCGCCGGCTCAGGCACCGGTTCACTCACCGGCTCACGCACCGGCCAGATGCCGGCTGATCACCAACCGCTGGATCTGGTTGGTGCCTTCGAAGATCTGAGTGATCTTGGCTTCCCGCATATAGCGCTCCACCGGGTGCTCCCGGACGTACCCCGCCCCGCCGAGCACCTGCACCGCGTCCGTGGTCACCGACATGGCCGTGTCCGAGGCGATCAGCTTGGCGATGCTCGCCTGCCGGCTGTACGGCTGCCCGGCGTCCTTGCGGCGGGCGGCGGCCAGATACGTGGCCCGGGCGGCCTCGGTCCGTGCGGCCATGTCGGCCAGCAGGAAGCCCACTCCCTGGTGCTCGATGATCGAGCGCCCGAACGTCCGCCGCTCACGGGCGTATTCGACGGCGTGGTTCAGCGCGGCCTGCGCGATGCCCACGGCCACGGCGGCGATGCCGAGCCGGCCGGCGTCGAGTGCGGACAGGGCGATCTGCAGCCCCTGCCCGGGCTCACCGATCAGCCGGTCGGCGGGGATCGCCACGTCGTCGAAGTGCATGACCGCCGTCGTCGAACTGCGCAGGCCCATCTTGCGTTCCGGGGCGCCCGCGCTGAGCCCGGGGGCGGTGGCGTCGACCAGGAAGCAGGAGATTCCGCGCCGGGCGTCCGGGGAGGTCCGGAGGAAGACGGTGTAGAAGTCCGCCTGTCCGCCATGGGTGACCCAGGCCTTGGTGCCCCGGGCCAGCCAGCGGTCCTCGTCCTTGTCCTCGTCGGCGACGGCACGCAGAGCCGCGGGATCGGAGCCCGCGTGTTCCTCCGACAGGCAGTAGGCCCCGAGGGCGGCACCGCTCAGCTGCCAGGGCAGCAGCTCCTTGTGCTGCGCCGCCGACCCGAAGGCCGCGACCGGGTGGCAGGACAGGGTGTGCACGCTGACCCCGACCGCCACGGCGGCCCACCGCGCGGCCAGTTCTTCGAGGACCTGGAGATGGACGACGTAGGGCTGGCCGCCGCCGCCCGCGTCCTCGCTGTAGGGCAGCGTCAGCAGTCCGGCCTCCCCGAGCAGGCCGAACACCTCGCGCGGGAAGCGTTCCGTCTCCTCGAACTCGGCCGCGCGGGGCGCGAGTTCACGGTCCGCGATGTCGATCGTCAGCTCCAGCAGCTCGCGGGCTTCGCTGGAGGGCAGTTCGCGCTCAACCTTCACCGCTGGGCCCCTTGTCTTCTGCCCCCGTCGTCCGGGGGTCGGCTGCGGGCGGATGCAGACAGTGGAGCCCGCGCTCCGAGGGCATTGCAATTAAGTGGCGGACATCTTGCGCACGACGCAAGGAACTCCGACGATGAGGCGACTCCAAGCAAAGAAGATGCACGTACGACCGAGGTGACACATGAAAGACACGGAGCTGATCGACGGCGTCGACCGGGCCATCCTCGACCTGCTCGTGGAGGACGGCCGCCGGACCATGACCGAGATCGCCGACCGCGTAGGGCTGTCCCCCTCGGCGGTCAAGCGGCGGGTCGACCGGCTGGAACGGGTCGGGGTGATCTCCGGCTACACCGTCCTGCTGGACCACGGCAAGCTAGGCACCGTCCTGGAGGCCTTCGTCGAGCTCCGGTTCGCCGGGGACGTCAAGGTCGAGACGATCGCCATGGCCGCCGCCAGCGTCGCGGAGGCCCAGGAGGTGTTCACGGTGGCCGGCGACCCCGACGCCCTGGTGCGCGTCCGGGTCACCAACGTCCAGCACCTGCGCGACGTCATCGACCGGCTTCGGCGTACGGGCGCGGTGATCGGCACGAAGACGCTGATGGTGCTGGGCACCTGGCGGCGGGGGGACTGACTCGCCGGCGTCCTGTGAGCCGGCGTCCTGTGAGTAGCGTGCCGAGTTGCCTAATAGGCAAGCGATATTGCCTGGGAGGTTGACGCGTGGAGGGGGATGGTTGCAGTCTGAACGGAACTTCACTTCGGCGCATGGGAGGACGGAACAATGGCCGTCACCGCTCAAAGCAACACCACTGACGACGTCCAGGAGCTGGACATCCCCCAGCTCGCGGAGGCGCAGGACAGCGTCGAGGCCGAGCGGGCGCACCGGAAGCGGCAGCTCGCGGTGGCGTTCCGGATCTTCGCCCGTTACGGCTACGACGAGGGCATCGCGGGGCACATCACCGCGCGGGACCCGGAGTTCCCGGACCGGTTCTGGGTCAATCCGTACGCGGTCCACTTCTCCAAGATCCGAGTGAGCGACCTGCTGCTCATCGACGAGGAGGGGCGGGTGATCGAGGGGGAGCGCCGGACCAACAAGGCCGCCTTCTGGATCCACTCCTCCATCCACCACGCGCGCCCGGACGTCGTCGCGGTCTCCCACGCCCACACGATCCACGGCCGGGCCTTCGCCTCCCTGGACAAGCCGCTCGCGCCGATCGTCCAGGAGTCGTGCGCGTTCTACGACGACCACGTCCTGTTCGACGAGTACAAGGGCCTGGTCCTGGAGAAGTCCGAGGGCGAGCGGATCGCCGTCCGTCTCGGCGGTCGCCGGGCGGCCATCCTCCGCCACCACGGGCTGCTGACGGTCGGCCGGTCCGTGGAGGAGGCCGCCTGGTGGTTCATCACCATGGAACGCGCCTGCCAGATGCAGCTCCTGGCCGACGCCGCGGGCACACCGCGCGTCATGAGCGAGGAGGAAGTGACGCTCGCGCACCGCCAGTTCAGCAACGCGAACATGGCCCGGCACAACTTCAACCTGCTCGCCGACCTGGTCGTGGAGCAGGAGCCCGACGTCCTGAAGTAGCCGGCCCGCCCTCCCGTGAAGTAACCAACGAGCCCTCCCGGCACGCCGGTTTGCCCCCGGTCGTGCCAACAGCTGGGCGACCGCAGGCAAAGGCAGGGGCAAGGTTCTCCTACCCCGCCCGTCCCACGCGGCGCAACGACCAACTGGCAACGCAACGTTCACTCAGGGGCCTTTGTGGCCCGCCAGGGTGCGGTCGTTCAGCTCAACTGCTCGTCAGGGAGGGCACCATGACCGCACATGCGGGGACATCGGACGGGTCGACCAGTACATCCGAATCTTCCGAGGGGTTCAGCCGTCGGCACGCGCTGGGTCTGCTCGGCACCGCGGGGGCCGGCGCCGCCGTCACCCCGTTGCTGGGGGCGGGCACCGCGGAGGCGGCTCCGCTCGCCGACCCGGCCTTCCACCTCACCGCCGACTCGTCCGGCGCACCCCCGGTCCAGGGGCTGCACCTGACCTTCGGGGCCGATCCGCGCACCCAGATGACGGTGTCGTGGATCACCGACAGACCGGTGTCCAAACCGCTGGTGCGCTACGGCACCCTGGAGCACGGCTTCGGCTCCAGCGCGAAGGCCCGGACCGTCACCTACGTCGACGGCACCTCCAACCGCACGGTGTACGTCCACCATGCCGCGCTCGACCGGCTCACCCCGGGCACCGACTACATCTACCTCGCCACGCACGAGGGCACGACCCCCGACAGCGGCACGTTCCGCACGGCACCGCGCGGACGCAAGCCGCTCACCTTCACCAGCTTCGGCGACCAGTCCGCGCCGCAGGTGACCTGGGCGGCCGACGGCACGGTCGCGCTGGACGCGAACTCCACGCCCGCGACCAAGGACATCGTCACCGGCATCGAGCAGGTCGCCCCGCTCTTCCATCTGCTCAACGGCGACCTCTGCTACGCCAACCTGGACGTCGACCGGGTGCGCACCTGGAACAACTTCTTCACCAACAACACCCGTTCGGCGCGCTTCCGCCCCTGGATGCCGGCGGCCGGCAACCACGAGATCGAGAAGGCCAACGGCCCGATCGGCCTGGGCGCCTACCAGACCTACTTCGACCTCCCCTCCACCGAGACGGACGCCGAACTCGCGGGCCTCTACTACGCCTTCACGGCCGGGTCCGTCCGGGTGATCGTGCTGCAGAACGACGACAACTGTCTCCAGGACGGCGGTGACGTCTACATCAGCGGCTACTCCGGCGGACGCCAGCTCGCCTTCCTGGAGAAGGAGTTGAAGGCCGCGCGGGCCTCCCGTGACGTCGACTGGGTGGTCGTCGCCATGCACCAGGTGATGATCAGCTCCTCCGACGCCAACGGCGCCGACCTGGGCCTGCGCCAGAAGTACGGCCCGCTCTTCGACCGCTACGGCGTGGACCTGGTGCTGTGCGGCCACGAGCACAACTACGAGCGCTCACTGGCCGTTCGCGGTGTGGTCAACGGCAGCGAGACCCTGACCCCCAACCCGGTCTCGCACGCCACCGACTCCATCGACACCGGCCTCGGCACCGTGCACATGATCCTCGGCGGCGGAGGCGTCTCCGGCACCACCAACCAGGCCTTCTTCAAGGACGGCACCGGCAAGGTGATCACCGCCGTGTCGGCGACCCCCGGCTCCAACGGCAAGCGCACCTCCACGTACGTCAAGGAGGAGGCGGTCTGGATCGGCGTCCGGGACACCGAACACCCCTACGGCTTCGCCGCGTTCACCGTCGACCCCGGCCGCCACCCGGGCGACACCACCCGTATGCACGTCACCTACTACAACGTGAACAAGCCGCACGGCGAGCTGTCGGTCTTCGAGAACTTCACCCTCCACCGCAAGCGCTCCGACGGCCACGGCAGGTAGTACCTCAGACGGATCCGGCGCCGGCGGCTGGTGTCTGCACGGCTGAGGCGAGCAGCGTCAGTCGGTCGGCGCTGTCGGTGCCGGGGTCCGGGTGGTAGACGACGAGCGTCTGGCCGGCCGCGCCGTCGATGCTCAGCCGCTCCCGGTTCAACCGCAACCCGCCGACCTGCGGGTGGTCGATGTACTTGGGCGCGGCCTCGCAGGCCAGTACGTCGTGCCGGGCCCAGAGCCGGCTGAACAGGGGGCTGGCGAGGGAGAGTTCACCGACCAGCTCGATGAACCGGGGGTCGTCCGTGTCGGTGCCGACCGACTCGCGGAAGCCGGCGACCATGCCCCCGGCCGCGCCTTCCCAGTACGGGTAGAGCGCCTGCTCGGCCGGGTCGAGAAACAGGGACCGCAGCCGGTTGGCGCCCTCCGTGAAGCGCGGTGACAGAGCCGTCGCCAGGGAGTTGGCGGCGAGCACGTCGAAATAGCGGCCTTCGACCAGCGCGGGGAGCGGGAGCGTGGCGACGAGCTTGGCGATGCCCGGCGGGACCGTCTCCTTCCGCGGCCGGGACTTGGCGCGGTGCCGTCGGGGGCGGTCGGCGCCGAGCAGCAGCAGGTGCGCCGTCGCGTCGGCGTCGAGCTGCAGCACGCGCGCGATGGATTCCAGGACCTGCGCGGAGGGGTTGCGGTCGCGGCCCTGCTCCAGGCGCAGGTAGTAGTCGGCGCTGATACCGGCGAGCATCGCGACCTCTTCCCGGCGCAGCCCCGGCACCCGTCGTACCCCGATCACGGGGATACCGACCTGCTCAGGCGTGACGAGCTCGCGGCGGGCGCGCACGTACTCGCCCAGCGGATTCGGTTCGTCCGGCATCTCCCCACTGTAAGTCGCGTGGTCGCGGGCCTGCCTGGTCCTGTCACCCCCAGGATCGAGGGGGCCCTGGCTCGGGCGGAGCCCCGGCGGCAGCGTGACCGGTGGCCGGCCGAGGGCGTGCCGATCAGCGGCGCCGACCACTCCCGCCACGACGAGGCGCCGGCCACCCCACCACGACGAGGCGCCGGCCACCCCACCACGACGAGGAGCGACAGCCATGTCCACGTATCTACTGGTCCACGGTGCCTGGCACAGCGGACAGGCCTGGGACCGGGTGGTCCCGCTGCTGACGGCGGCCGGACACCGGGTGCTCGCGCCGTCGCTGACCGGCCACGGCGACAAGGCACACCTGCTCGGCCCCGAGGTCGGCCTCGACACACATGTCGACGACGTGGTCGGCCTGATCGTCGAGGAGGACCTGACCGACGTGGTTCTCGTGGGGCACAGCTACGCGGGGCTGGTCGTCTCGGCCGCGGCGAACCGAGTCCCCGAACGCGTCGCCCACCTGGTCTACCTCGACGCCATGGTCCCGCGGGACGGCGAAAGCGCGGTCGACGTCATGCCCGTGACGCAGACGCTGATCGACCTCGCCGCGCGGTCCGGCACCGGCTGGCGGATTCCGCCGCTGCCCGAATTCCCGCCGCCCGGCGGCCTGTTCGGGGTCACCGACCCGGCAGACATCGCCTGGCTGCGCACGACGCTTTCGGACCAGTCGGCGCACTGCCTCCAACAGCCGGTCCGCCTGGACAACCCCGGCGCGAACGCCGTCCCCCGGACCCACATCCACTGCGTGGGCAGCGAGCCGGAAGGCTTCGAACGGCGCCCCGTCCCCGCGACCCAGCCCAACGGCACCCCGGCCCAGGTGTGGGAACTGACCGCAGGCCACGACTGCATGATCACCACACCGGCCGAACTCACCGACCTGCTGCTCAAGCTCGCTTGACCGCCCCGCACGCCGCCGTGTCGACAGACCTCGTTACGCCGATCCCCTGATCACCAGTTCCGTCGGCAGGATCAGGGGCGTCGGCTCCTCGCCGTCCAGCACACGCACCAGCATGCGGGTCATCTCGCGGCCGAGGGCGACGATGGGCTGGTGGACCGTCGTCAGGGCCGGCTGGGTGTGCCGCGCGGTGAGGACGTCGTTGAACCCGACGACCGCGATGTCCTCGGGGACGGCCCGGCCGCGCTCGCGCAGCACCTGCAGAGCACCCGCCGCCATGGCGTCCGAGGCGACGAACACCGCGTCCAGATCGGGGTGTTCGTCGAGGAGCCGGGCGGTCGCGGTGGCGCCGCCCACCTCGCTGAAGTCGGCGTGGACCACGCGATGGTCCGACAGACCGGCCAGCGCGACCGCCTCGCGGAAGCCCAGATAGCGGGAGACACCCGCGTGCAGGTCCTGCGGACCGGTGACGGTCCCGATGGCACGGCGGCCCGTCGAGATCAGATGCTCGACGGCCTGGCGGGCACCGCCCCGGTTGTCGGCGTCCACGTACCAGCGCGGGGTCCGGTCCAGGGAGCGGCCGCCGTGCACGACGGGCACGCCCCCCGCCTCGGCCACCTTCGCCAGCGGATCGTTCTCGCGCAGGGCCAGCAGCATGACGCCGTCCGCGCCCCGGGACCGGAGAATGCGGGACAGCCGGGTCCGGCCACGCTCGGAGGCGGCCAGGACCAGCAGCAGTTCGAGGTCCGTCTCCTCGATGACCGCGTTGACGCCGGTGATCACCTCCGCGAAGAAGAGGTTGGCGAAGAGCGCGGGGTCGTCGCTGGAGATCGCCAGCACCACCGCGCCGCGACGCTGCGAGGCGAGCGAACGCGCCGCCATGTTGGGCACGTAGCCCAGCTCCGCCACGGCACTCTCCACCGCCCGGCGCGCCTTCGTGCTCACGTGCTGCCGGTTGTTGATCACCCGCGAGACCGTCCCGATCGACACCCCGGCGCGCAGCGCCACCTCGTCGAGCGTCGGCGGCCGTCTGGTCATGTGGGGCGGCTCCTGTTCCTGCGGACGGGACGGGCGGTAGCAGCACTGTAAGCGCGAACGGAGTCCGCGGTGTCACAGGCCGCCGCGCCGGATGACCTCCGCGTACCAGCGCGCGCTGTCCTTGGGTGTGCGGCGCTGGGTCGGGTAGTCGACGTGCACGATGCCGAAGCGGGGCGCGTAGCCGAAGGACCACTCGAAGTTGTCGAGGAGCGACCAGACGAAGTAGCCCTTGAGCGGCACACCGAGGTCGATCGCCGCCGCGCAGGAGCGGATGTGGCCGTCCAGATAGGCCACGCGGTCCGCGTCGTGCACCCCGTCGTGCGCCACCACGTCCTCGAAGGCGGCCCCGTTCTCCGTGATGTACAGCGGCAGGGCCGGATAGTCGTCCTTGATCCGCAGGAGCAGGCGCAGCAGTCCCCCCTCGTCTATCTCCCAGCCCATCGCGGTCCTGGGTCTGCCTCCGTCGGCGACGCGGACCAACGGCGAGCCCACATACGCGGTTTGGGTCGGCGTCGCACTGCCGGCGACCAGCATCGGCGCGTAGTAGTTGATGCCGAGGTGGTCCGGCGGGGCCCCGATCCGCTTCAGGTCGCCGTCGTGGATGTGGCCGGCGTCGGTGACCTCGCGGAGGTCGTCGAGTACGTCGGCGGGGTAGGCGCCGCGCAGCAGCGGATCGAGGAAGAGCCGGTTCTGCATGCCGTCGATGCGGCGGGCCGCGTCCAGGTCGGCGGGTTCGGTGGAGAGCGGGGTGACGTGCGTGAGGTTGAGGGTGATGCCGGCGCGCGTGCCGGCGCCCCGGATCGCCTCGGCGGCCAGGCCGTGGCCGAGCAGCAGGTGGTGGGCGGCGCGTACGGCGGCGGCGGGTTCGCGGCGGCCCGGGGCGTGCCGGCCGGTGGCGTAGCCGAGGAACGCCGAGCACCAGGGCTCGTTGAGGGTGGTCCAGTGGGTGATGCGGTCGCCCAACGCGCCGTGCGCGAGAGCGGCGTACTCGGCGAACCGCTCGGCGGTGTCCCGGACCGGCCAGCCGCCGGAGTCCTCCAGCGGCTGGGGCAGGTCCCAGTGGTAGAGGGTGGGCCAGGGCTGGATGCCGTGGTCGAGGAGGGTGTCGGTGAGGCGGCGGTAGAAGTCGAGGCCGCGCCGGTCGGCCGGACCGGAGCCGGAGGGCTGGATCCGGGGCCAGGCGAGGGAGAACCGGTAGGCGCGCAGGCCGAGTTCGGCCATCAGCGCGATGTCCTCGGGGAAGCGGTGGTAGTGGTCGGCCGCGACGGCTCCGGTGTCACCGTCCCGGACGGCGCCCGGGGTGGCCGCGAAGGTGTCCCAGATGGAGGGACCCCGGCCGTCCTCTGCGACCGCGCCCTCGATCTGGTAACTCGATGTGGCGGCACCCCACAGGAAGCCGGGATCGAACGTGCTCACTGCGGTGGACCTCCGTCTGCCGAAATCCGAGAGCGATAACAGTCGGAGTCCCATCGACCCGGACGTGACTTTCGCTTCTGAACAGGGGTGAAGCTGGGTTGACGCCACAGCTCGGCCGGTACCTGCGTGATGCTTCCCGTCAGAATTGGAAGCGCTTACAGTCGCAGAGTAGGAGCGGTGGGTTCAGTCTGTGAAGGGTCCGGACGCGGAAAAGGCTCCTGTGTGTGAAGTCTTGACAGCCTCGTCGCCCCCACCCACCATCTGGCACTGACGCCGCACCGAGCCGGGAACCCTGTCACCGAGAAGGGCCCGGTATGTACCGCAGGACCAGACTCCGCAAGCACAGATGGGGCGCGGTGTTCCTCGCGCCCGCCCTGACCGCCGCCACCCTGGCCGCGACCGCCACAACGCCCGCGCACGCCGCGGAGGCACCCTACGAACGCGTGCTCAACGGCACGTTCGACAGCGTGAAGACCCCGTGGTGGAGCAGTGGCAACACACCGTCCACCGTCGACCTGGGCCGCCTGTGCGCGAACGTCCCCGCGGGGACCGTCAACGTATGGGACTCCATGATCGGCCAGAACGACATCCCCCTGGAGGCCGGACAGCCCTACACGCTCCGCTTCACCGCGTCCGCCACCCGGGACGTGTCGATCCACGCCGTACTGCAGGTGCCCACCGCTCCGGTCACGACCACCCTGAACAAGACGGCCGCCGTCACCACCACACCCAAGACCTTCCAGTTCACCGGCACCTCCACGCGCGCCGACCTGCACGCCCAGCTCTCCTTCCAACAGGGCGGCGCCACCCAGCCGTTCACCCTCTGCCTCGACGACGTCTCCCTCACCGGCGGCGCGACACCCCCGGGCGGCGGACGCGACTTCGGCTCCCCGGTGCGGACGAACCAGTACGGCTACGCGGTCCACGGCCCCAAGAGGGCGTCCATCGTCAACTCCTCGGCGAAGCCGGTCCGTTGGCGCCTGCTCGACGCCTCCGCCGATGTCGTCAGGACCGGACGCACCCACGTCCAGGGCACGGACACCGCCTCCGGCGACCACGTGCACATCGCCGACTTCAGCTCGGTGCGCAAGGCCGGTACGGGATACACGCTCGCGGTCGGCGACGCGACCAGCTACCCGTTCGCCATCGCGGACAACCCCTACACCTCCCTGCGCAAGGACGCGTTGGGGTATTTCTACGATGTCCGCAGCGGCACCCCCATCGAGGCCCAGTACGCGGGCGACGCCTACGCCCGGCCCGCCGGTCACGTCGGCGTGGCCCCGAACAAGGGCGACACCGACGTGCCTTGTCCGCCCGGCACGTGCGACTATTCCCTGGACGTCCGGGGTGGTTGGTACGACGCCGGCGACCAGGGCAAGTACGTCGTCAACGGGGCCCTCGCGGCATGGCAGTTGATGGACTCCTACGAACGCTCCCGCGCCCAGGGCGATTCCGCAGGTCTGCGCGACGGACTGCTGAGCATCCCCGAGCACCACAACGGCGTCCCGGACGTGCTCGACGAGTCCCGCTGGGAGACGGAGTTCCTGTTGAGCATGCAGGTGCCCGCGGGCGAGCCGCTGGCCGGCATGGCCCACCACAAGATCCACGACCTGGCCTGGAGTGCTCTCCCCACTCGGCCCGACCAGGACTCCCAACCCCGTTACCTGCACGCGCCGTCCACGGCCGCCACCCTCAACCTGGCCGCCGCGGGCGCCCAGTGCGCCCGGGTCTGGGCCCGCTACGACGCGGCCTTCGCCCGCACCTGCCTGACCGCCGCCGAGACCGCCTGGAAGGCCGCGCTCGCCCACCCCGACGTGTACGCCCCGAGCAGCGACAGCGTCGGCGGGGGAGCGTACGCCGACACGGACGTGACCGACGAATTCTCCTGGGCTGCAACGGAGTTGTACGCCACCACGCACGACCGTGCCTATCTGTCCCGGATCGACACGAGGATGACCTCGGCTGGGTTCTCGTGGCGGGACACCGGCGCGCTCGCCGATCTCACCGTCGTCCGGCTGCCGAACCGCTTCCCCGAGCGCATGGTCGCCGCCGCCCGCAAGCGGGTCCTCGCCGTCGCGGACGGGTTCGTCCGGGACGAGCGGTCGCAGGGCTACCCGAACCCCAGCCTGCCCGCCGACGGCGCCTACGCCTGGGGCTCCAACAGCGTCACCGCGAACAACGCCATGGTCATCGCGACCGCGTACGACCTCACCCACCGGGACGTCTACCGCGGCGCCGTCCTGGAGTCGCTGGACTACCTGCTCGGCCGCAACGCCCTGAACCAGTCCTTCGTCACCGGCTACGGCACCCGGTTCAGCCACAACCAGCACAACCGCATCTGGGCCCACCAGATCGACCCCGAGTTGCCGAGCCCGCCGCCCGGTTCACTGGCCGGCGGCCCCGACTCGGCCCTCCAGGACCCGGTCGCGCAGCAGAACCTGGTCGGCTGCGCCCCCGCCACCTGCTACATCGACGACATCTACTCGTACTCGACCAACGAGATCGCCATCAACTGGAACTCCGCGCTCGCCTGGGTGGCGACCTTCGCCGCGGACTCGGCCCGCTGAGAGGAAGGGATTCCCCATGCGCTGGAAAGCCCTGCTCAAAACCCGCTCGCTCAAGACCGCCTCACCTAAAACCGTCGCGCTCCGAACCGCCCTGATCTGTCTGCTCGTTGCGCCGCTGCCGCTCCTGTCAGCCGGTTCGGCGGCCGCCGCCAGTCCGATCTCCCTGACCAGCGGCTTCTACTCCAACCCCGACTCGGGCCCGGCCGTCTGGGTCCGGAACAACCCCTCCGACACCCGAGCCGCACGCATCCAGTCGGCCATCGCCTCGCAGCCGATCGCCCGCTGGTTCGCCGCCGAGAGCGGGGGCATCGGGCCCGCCGTCTCCAGTTACGTCGGCGCGGCCGACAGCCACGACAGACTGCCGGTCCTCGTCGCGTACAACATCCCGCTCCGGGACGCCTGCGGCGGTCACTCCTCCGGCGGCGCGGGCAGCGTGGCCGAGTACCGCACCTGGATCTCCACCTTCGCGGCGGCGGTGGGCGACCGCCCCGCCGTGGTCGTCATCGAGCCGGACGCCCTGTCGGACTTCAGCTGCCTGACGACCGCGCAGATCGGCGACCGCCTCGCGATGCTCGCCTACGCCGCCCAGATGTTCCAGCAGAAGGCACCCAACACCTGGGCCTATCTGGACGCCGGGCACACCAACTGGGTCGCCCCCGCGACCATGGCGAGCCGGCTGAGGTCCGCGGGCGTCGCCACCGTCCGCGGCTTCGCCGTGAACGTCTCGAACTTCTACACCACCTCGTCCTCGGAGACCTACGGCACCTCGATCAACTCGGCGCTCGGCGGCGGCTCCCACTTCGTCGTCGACACCAGCCGCAACGGCAACGGCTCCAACGGCGAGTGGTGCAACCCGGCCGGGCGCAGACTCGGCGTCACCGCGCGCGTGGGCGGCGCCGAGGACCTGCTGCTGTGGGTGAAGACACCGGGCAACTCCGACGGGCAGTGCGGCATCGCCCCGACGGTCCCCGCCGGCCAGTTCAGCCCAGCGATCGCGGTCCGGCTCATCGACGGCACATGATCGAGACGTACGGCGCCTGATCCCGGCGCACGGGTCAACTCGGCGGCTCCAGCCGGACGTTGTCCTCGGTGCCGTCGGGCCAGCTGACGGAGGCGAGCGCGGTGCCGTCACCGTCGTACGCGACCTCCAGACGTACCGCTTCGGCGGCACCCGGGCCTTCGACCACTCCGGAGAGACAGACCAACGCGGCGTACACCGCGCCCGGTTCGACCTCCTCGGTCGTGGCGAGCCAGGGTGTCGCCGAGTACGGGCCGAAGGCGTTGGCGTCACGCGCCGTGGTGATGCCTGCTCGGTCGAAGCCGCGCAGACCGACCACCGTGCTGCACAGGCCGGTCGAGCGGCTCACCCACGCGGCAGGCCCGGTCTCCTCGTGCGCGAGCGGCGGCTCGTCGGCGGCCAGACAGTAGCCGCCGAGCCGCAGCCGGAGCGGTTCCTGGAACGGGCCGTCGACGCGTGCGAGCCGCACCTCCAGCGGGCCGTTCAGCACGGATGCCGTCGTGAGCCATGGACCCGTGCGGAAGGCGGGCGCGGGGTCGTGGGCGTACGGGGCGGGTACCGGGCCGAGCGGCCAGTGGGCGCGGTGGCGGGAGACGGCGGTGCGCACACCGAGGTGCAGCCGGGTCAACGGGCGGCGGTGGGAAGGGCGTTCGTCGGCGTCGAGCAGCGCGAAGTGCGAGTCGAGCGGGTCGTTCAGGCTCGCCTCCGTGCTGTCGGGGGCCGCGTGGGTGGCGTAGGCGAGGCGGGTGTACGTCGGGTCGTCCGCCTCGACGTCGACGCCGTCACCGAAGGCGTGGTCGCTGCCGTGGTTGACGACGCGTACGACCCCGTCCGCGGCCGTGCCGGAGACGAGCCACCCCGGGGCGGTCACCGTCCGCCGCACGTCCCGGGTCTCGATCGCCAGGGCCTCCTCCTTCTCCGTCCACACCGGGTGTTCCGGCGGCAGCACCAGTCCGGCGAAGCCCTTGCTCGACCAGTACGGCGAGCCGGGCCCGGAGTAGGGCTGTCTGATGGCCGTGAACTCACCGTGCCAGCCCAGCGGTTGGAGCCCATGCTCGTCGAAGCAGCCGGCTTCGGTGAAGTGCCGCAGCACTCCGCTCGCCAGGCGGCGGGTGCGGCCCGCGGGCAGGGGAGTGGCGTCGAAGACGGCGCCCACCCACAGCGGGCAGAGCGTCGCGTAGCGGTAGGTGAGGGAGCGGCCCTGGTACAGCGGGGCGCCGTCGGCCGCCACGAGGTGCTGGACGTCGTCGAGGTAGCGGCGCAGCCGGGCCCGGTAGCGGGGGAGCAGGTCAGGGTGCGCGGCGGTGCCCGAGATGCGGCAGTACCAGAGCGGGTAGTACTGCATGGCCCAGCCCGAGTAGTGGTCGAAGTGCCGCGGCGTGCCGCCGGTGCCGCCGTCGGAGTACCAGCCCTCGCCCGCGTACCAGTCCTCCGTCCGCGCGATCGCGTGGTCGATGTCCGGCGCGCTCCACGGGGCGCCGACCGAACGCAGGAACGCCGACGTGATCGCCCTGAACCAGACCCAGTTGTTGTCCGGCACGTCACTGCCGAGCAGCTCCGTCATCCAGGCGACGATCCGTTGTCGTACGCCGTCGTCGAGGCGGTCCCAGATCCAGGGCCGGGTCTCGTGCAGCGCGATCGCCACCGACGCGCACTCGACCTTGGCCTGTCTGCACTCGCGCATGCTCGGCCAGTGGTCCGGGGAGCTCGGGTCGGTGCCGGCGGTCAGGCCCTCGGCGTACCAACTCGCGTGACCGCCCGGGTCGTTGTCGCCGGAGTGGGCCAGGCGGAACCCGGCGAGCAGGAAGGTGCGGGCGAAGCCTTCGAGGCCGTCACTGTGCCGGCCGGAGCGGCTGGCGGGGCCGGGCAGGTGGAGGAGGGCGTGGTGGTCGGTGGCGTACGGGCGGACGGCGGCCAGCTGGGCGTCGGCCAGCGCCTCCCAGTGCGTACGCGTCCAGCCGGTGTACGGCGAGAGGAGCCGGTCTTCGGATGTCAACTGTCCGCCTTTCCGACGGTGTTGAGGCGGGCCGGGGGTGCCACCGACCGGCGTACGACGACGTGCGAGCCGAGCACCACACGGCGACTGGGCGGATCCGTGGGGCGGCGGTGCAGGGCCAGACGGGCGGCGGAGCGGCCGAGTTCCTGCTGGGGGACGTGCACGGTGGTCAGGCGCGGGTAGAGGTCCTCGGCGAGCGGGATGTCGTCGAAGCCGACCACGGAGAGCTCGTCGGGGACCGAGCGGCCCAGGTCGCGGGCGGCGGCGATGGCGCCCGCCGCGCTCATGTCGCTGGCGCAGAAGATCGCGGTGGCATCGGTGTCGGTGAGGAGGCGGGCGGCCGCCTCGTAGCCGGACTCGCGTGTCATGTCGGTCTCGGCGACGAGTGCCGGGTCGGGCTTGATGCCGTGTGCGCGCAGCGCCCGTTCGTATCCTTCGAGGCGCTGGCCGGCCACGCTGAACTCGTGCGGGCCCGCCAGGTGGGCCACCCGGGTGTGGCCGGCGGAGAGCAGATGACTGGTGGCGGCGAAGGCGCCGGCCTCCATGTCGCACTCCACCACGTCCACCGGCGCCTTGGTGCCCTTCCACGGCCGGGCGCAGAGCACCAGGCGGGCGCCGGCCCGGTCCATCCCCTCGGCGGCGGCGGCGAGTTGGGTGAGATGCTCCTCGGTCTCGGCCATGCCGCCGACCAGGATGATCGCCTCCGCGCCGCGCTGGCGCATCAGGTTGATCACCGACAGCTCACGCTCCGGGACCCCCTGGGTGGAACAGACCAGGCAGACCCGGCCGTCGGCGACGGCCTGCTCCTCCACCCCGGAGGCGACGTTCATGAAGAACGGCGAGGTGATGTCGTTGACCACCATCGCCACCAGCCCCGAAGTCGTGCTGAGGGTGCGGGCGTTGGTGTTGACCACGTAGTCGAGGTCGCGCACGGCCTGCATGACCCGCTCGTGCGTGGCCGGAGGCGCCGTGTACGCCTCGCTGAGGATCCGCGACACGGTGGCGACGGACACGCCCGCGCGCGACGCCACGTCACGGATCGTCGCCCGACCTGCGGAACCCCGACCTTGAGTCATGCGCTGCTTCTCCTTGCCCCGGTGAACGGCCGATGTAAGTAACACCGATGAAAAAGTTACACAACCGGCGCGGGAATCTCTACGCCCAGGTGCGGGTGCCTGTCCGGAGTTTCCCCAGCATTGCCGAACCTCTTGACGGCTGTGGAGCGCCCCCTTAACGTCCCCGTTACTGTAAACGGTTCAGTGAACGTTACATGCCGGAGGAACACCAGATGACTTCGTCGAACGTCTCCAGACGCGCCCTCCTGCGCACCGCCGCACTCGGCGCCGGCACCCTCGCGGTGGGCGGCGGCCTGAGCGCCTGCGGCTCCGGCTCGTCCTCCTCGTCGGCGGACGCGCTCACCTACTGGGACTGGTACGTCACCCAGGCCCCCTGGGTCGACAAGGAGATCGACCTCTTCGAGAAGGGGCACAGCGGGGTCGGCGTCAAGAAGACGACCCAACAGAACGCCAAGTACGCCGACTTGGTCGCGCTCGCCAACCGCAGCGGCAACCCGCCGGACGTCTTCATGATCCCGCAGGTGCCCAGCATCGCCGAGCAGGTCGCCAAGGGCTGGCTGCACCCGCTCGACGAGTGGGCGACCCCGAAGTGGCAGGCGCGCTTCCCCGAGGGCACCTTCCTGGAAGGCGCCAACGTCTTCGACGGCAAGGTCTATTCGGCCCCGCTGAAGGGCTCGGGCCCGCAGTACCAGCTCTACGTCCACAACGGTGTTTTCAAGTCCGCCGGCCTGACGAACCCGGACGGGAGCGTGAAGGTGCCCAGGACCTGGGACGAGGTGACCAGCGCCGCCCAGACGATCACCAAGAAGAGCGGCGGCAAGTCGTACGGCCTCGGATTCGGCAACGCCGACGGCATCGGCGTACTCGCCTGGTGGCTGGACCTGTTCGTCCGCGGCGCGGGCGCACCGGGCGGCGCCCCCACCCTCCCCGGCGCGGGCCTCGACCACCGCGTCGGGAAGTGGACCTTCGCCACCGACCGGGCGTACGCCGACTTCCTGGAGCTGTTCGTCGAATGGAAGAAGCGCGGCTTCTTCCACCCCAACTCCGTCAGCCTCTCCGACGAAGCGGCCCGCGCGTTCTTCGAGCGCGGCAAGTTCGGCATGACCGTCGGCGGCGTGTGGAACCAACCCGAGTGGACCCAGCACAAGTTCACCGACTACAGCCTGGTCACCCTGCCCTCGCCCACCACGACGCCGAAGGGCTACTACTACGCCGACCCGGTCGGCAACGGCTCCTTCGCCGCGGTCTCCGCCAAGACCAAGAAGGCGCACGAGGCCTTCCAGTGGCTGGACGCGCTGACGTCCCCCGCCGCCGGGCGCCGCTGGGTCGAGGACCTCAACGGCGTCTCCGCGCACCCCGCGAACAACAACCCGGACGGCATCGACTCCAAGCCCTTCGCCGCCTTCGTCGGCATGACCGAGCAGGTACTGAGCGGCCCGGTGCCCCTCGTGCGCAACCCGGCACTGGCCGCCGTCGCGCCCAGCGTCCCCAAGCCGGACATCAGCGACGTGGTGACCGGCGTCTACACCGGCCAGATCAAGGACGTACAAGGTGAGTTGAGCAGCCTGGCCGACAAGAAGTTCCAGCTCCTGTCCGACGCGGTCGCCGCCGTGGCCGAGCAGGGCAAGAAGGTCAGCACGTCCGACTACGTCTTCGCGGACTGGGACCCCACAAAGCCGTACACCACGAAGAAGGCCTGAGCCGCCGCCATGTCACTCCTCGCCACCCGCCGGCGCGAACTGTCGCCCCGCACCGCACCACCGGTCGCCCCCCGGCCCGGCCTCGGCCGCCGCATCCGCGCCGCCACGTGGTCGTACGTCTATCTCGCCCCCATGGCCGTGCTGTTGCTGGCCTTCGTGATCTACCCGATCATCGCCTCCTTCGGCTACACCTTCTACCGCTGGAACGGCATCGGTGAACCCGGCGACTACGTGGGCCTCGCCAACTTCCGGCAGATCCTGCACGACCGCATCTTCTGGGGCGCCGTCGAGCACACCTTCGTCTACGCGTTCGTGCTCGTCCCGGTGCAGCTCCTGCTGGCGTTGGCGCTCGCCCTCGTACTGAACAACCCGAAGCTGAAGTTCGCGCTGTTCTTCCGGACCGTCTACTTCATCCCCGTCGTCACCTCGGCGGCGGTCGTCGGCGTCGTCATCCAGCTCATGCTCGCCAACTTCGGTGACTCGGCGGGCAGTCTGCTGGCCAAGACCGGGGTGACCGACGGGCGGATCGACTGGCTCGGCGACCCGCACACCGCCCTGGCCGTGATCATCGCGATCGGCATCTGGCACACCCTCGGCTACAACCTCGTCTACTTCCTCGCCGGACTCCAGACCATCCCCGCCGAGCTGTACGAGGCGGCGAAGCTCGACGGCTGCGGGCCGGTGCAGTCCTTCTTCCGCATCACCATCCCGATGCTGCGCCAAGTCGGCGTCGTCATCGTGGTGTTGGCGTTCATCGGCAGCTTCCAGGTCTTCGACCTGGTGCAGGTGCTCACCGGCGGCGGCCCGTACTTCGCCACCGAGGTCGTCAACACCTACATCTACCACCTGGCGTTCGGCGGCTCGGCCGGTGCCGCTGCGCAGCCGGACGTCGGCCTGGCCTCCGCGGCCTCGTTCCTCTACGGACTGCTCCTCATCGTCTTCTCCGCGCTACAGGTCCTCGCCCTGCGCCGGCTCACCCGTCGGCGCACGGCCGCCAACCAGTAAAGGGTCACGTCGATGTCCACACTGTCCCAACGTCCCCGCCTCCGAACGCGGTTGAGCCTGCGCCGAGGCCGACGCGGCCTGCTCTATCTCGCACTGCTCGGCGGCGGCCTCGTCTGGCTCTATCCGTTCCTGTGGGCGCTGGGCAGTTCACTCAAGAGCACCGACGGCTTCTTCTCCGGCGGACTGAACCCGATCCCGGACGAGTTCCACTGGTCCAACTACAGCGAGGCCTGGACACAGGCCGACTTCAGCCGGTTCTTCGTCAACACGGTCCTGTTCGCCATGGGGACGGTCGTCGTCACGCTGCTGGCCACCTCGATGGCGGGCTATGTCCTGGCCCGCACCGACTTCCCCGGCAAGAAGATCTGGCTGGGCCTGGTCGGGGTGACGCTCTTCCTGCCGCACGGCTACACGATCATCCCGGTCTTCGACCTGATCCAACGCCTCCATCTCCTCAACACCCTCTGGTCGGTGGTCATCGTCCAGTCGGCGGGCGGGATGGTCTTCGGCACCTTCCTCTTCATGGGCTACTTCACGACGATCGACCGGGGCCTCGAGGACGCGGCCCGCGTGGACGGGGCGAACTTCCACCAGATCTTCTGGCGGATCATGCTGCCGCTGTCCGGGCCGATGCTGGCGACCGTCGGCCTGTTCGCCTGCATCACCGCCTGGAACAGCTTCTTCATCCCGCTGGTCTTCACCCTCTCCCGCCCCGAACTGCACACGCTGTCGGTGGGCATGTTCAACTTCATCGGCCAGAACTCCACCGCCTGGACCCTGGTGTGCGCGGGGTCGGTCATCACCCTGCTGCCCATCGTCGCGATCTTCATCGTGTTGCAGCGGTTCTTCATCAACGGACTGGCCGGCGCGGTCAAGCAGTAGCGGGGTGAAGTGGCGGGCCGCGATCAGGACGAGCATCGCCAGGGCGGCCGGTGCCGCGTAGGCCAGGCGGAACTCGCCGGTGGAGCCGAGGAGTCCGCTCACGGCGCCGCCGGTGACGACACCGGCGTAGTTGAAGAGGTTCAGGCGCGCCAGGACGGCCTCCGCGGCGCCGGGCCGCAACCGGGCCGCGGTGGCCAGACACAGCGGGGCCAGCACGGACGCCCCGAGCCCCACCGCCCCGGCCGCGAGCACGGCGAACGGCCAGGTCGGCGCGGCGGCCATGCCCGCCAGCGCACCCGCGACCAGCACGGCGGCGGTGCGTACGACGGCCACCGCCCCGAACCTCCGCACGAGACGGTCGGTGGCGGCACGGCCGGCGACCGTGCCGGCCTGGTAGGCCGCGTACGCCATCGGCGCCACGGCGAGGGACGCGGCGAGGTCCCGGCGCAGATAGACCGCGGACCAGGCGGAGACCGTCGAGTCCACGACGTAGACGACGAGGAGGACCAGGCCGAAGGGGAGGAGCCGGAGCCAGAGGCGGCGGCCCAGGGGCGGCTGCGCCGACGGGGACGACGATTCCGCGGCGGCGGGCAGGGTGTGCGTGCGCAGGCAGCAGGCGACGACCAGGAGGATGCCCGCCTGCACGGACAGACCGCCGGACACGGGCCGGCCCAGCCGGGCCGCCCCGGCGGTGAGCAGGGCCGAGACGACCCCGCCCACGCTCCACGCCGCGTAGAAGGAGCCGAAGACGCTGCGGCCGTAGGCGCGTTCGATCGCGGCGGCCCGGGTGTTGATCCCGACGTCGAGGGCACCGATCGCGATGCCGAAGACGACGTACGCGCAGACCGCGGTCGTCCGGCCGGGGGCCACTCCGATCAGCGTCAGCGCGGCGGCGGCCGTCACCAGGGCCCCGCGGATCGTCGGGACGGGACCGGCGACGCGGACCGCGGCCAGGCCGAGGAAGCTGCCGGCGCCCGCCGTCAGAGCCACCGCGACCAGCGTGACGGTCGTCAGGAGCGGCGGCAGCCGCAGGTGTTCGGTGACCGCCGGAACGGTCGTGTACACGGCGGCGACGGACACACCCTGCGCGGCGAACGCGAGGGTCGCCGACCTGCTGGCACCGGCCTTCGCGGCGGGTCGCCCGGCCTGGACCCGACCTGGAGCGCTGAGGGACATGCACGGACCGTAGTCAGCCGTGGCGGGGCGGACGCAGGACGTCGGGGGCCGTTGAGGGGACCTGGGCGGCCAGGGCCGGCGTCCCCCGGCGCCCGGGTGCTTACGGTGGGCGCACACGAGAAGGTGAGTGCGATGCTCCCTGCCCCCACCCCGCCGGACCCGTCGGGGACCAACCGCAGCACGTCGGCGACGATCCAGCCGAACATCCTGCGCTACCTCGTCATGGTCGCCGACGAACGCGGCATCGACCTGCGGCCCCTGCTCGGCCGGGTCGGCCTGGACGAGACGCTCATGCGCTCCGCCGCGCTGCGGGTGTCGTACCGGCAGGGCAGCGCGGTGATCAAGCGCGCGCTGGAACTCACCGGGGACGAGCGGCTGGGCCTCAAGGTCGGCGCGACCCAGCACCTGACCGCGTGGGGGCTGCTCGGTTTCGCGCTGCTGGCCGCCGACACGCTGCGGCACGCCATCGAGACCGGGGTGAGGTACCAGAACATCTCCGGCGCGATGACCGTGTGGTCGACCGGCGTGCACGAGGACGGCGCCTTCGTCCTGCGCGCCGACCTGCCCGACCCCGCCATCGACCCGAGCGTGGCGTCCTTCCTGATCGAGGAGGGGTTCGCCTCCGTGGTCACCCTGTCCCGACTGGCCGTCGGCCCGGACTTCGTCCCGCGCGTGGTGGAGTTCTCCGCGCCGCCGCCCCGGCAACGCGAGCTGTACGGCGCCCTGTTCGGCTGTCCGGTCCGCTTCCGCGCCCCGGCCGACCGCATCGTCGTCGACCCCGCCTGGGCCGGCGCCCGGATGCCCGGCCGCGACCCGGTGACGTACGCCGCCACCCTGGAGACGCTCGACGCCCAACTGGCCGCCCGCACCGACCAGCAGGACCTCCTGGAGGTGCTGGAGATCTCCGTCGCGCAGAGCCTCCCGGTGATCCCGTCCTTCGGCGAACAGGCACGACGGCACGCGACGAGCGAGCGGACCCTGCGCCGCAGGCTCGCCGACTGCGGCACCACCTACGAGGCACTCGCCGAGGGAGTACGCCGGGAGCGCGTCGAACAGCTGCTGCTGCGCCCGGAGTTGACGCTGCGTGACATCGCCCACCGGGCGGGCTTCTCCGACGAGCGGGCCCTGCGCCGCGCGGTGCGCCGCTGGCACGGCACCTCCCCGGTCCGACTGCGGGAGGAACTGCTCCGGGCGGCGGCGCACCGCGAGTGACGGACGTGAACGGGGTCGACGAGCGGTGACGGGATCAACGGGTGCGGATCCAGACCGTCTTCTCCCGGGTCCACTGGTCGAAGGCGTTCGTGGACTTCTCCGCGCCACCGAATCCGGACTGCTTCCAGCCGCCGAAGGGGGTGGTGATGTCGCCCTCGCTGTAGGCGTTGACGGAGACCACGCCCGCCTCGATGCCACGGGCCAGCCGCAGCGCGGTGTCGAGGTCGCGGGTCCAGACGGAGGCGGCGAGCCCGTACTCCGTGGCGTTCGCCATCCGTACCGCCTCGTCCTCCGATTCGAAGGTCTCGACGGTGACCACGGGGCCGAACAACTCCCTTGTGAGGACGGCACTTTCGGCGGGGACGCGGGTGATCACGGTGGGCGGGTAGTAGGCGCCGCGCGGAGGCAGCCCGTGGGGGAGTCCCGCCGTGTGGATCTGGGCTCCGTCCGCCCTGGCGGCGTCCACGGCACCCGCGACCCGGTCGAAGGCGGCGCGGTCGATGAGCGGTCCCTGCTGGGTACGGGGGTCGGCCGGATCGCCGATGACGAGCTCCCGCGCCGCCGCGGTGAACCGTTCCACGACCTCCTCGGCGATGGCGCGGTGCACCAACACCCGTGAACCGGCGGTGCAGTTCTGGCCCATCGTCAGGAACGCGGCCTCGATCATGTCGGCGATGAGGTCGTCACCGTAGGAGAGCGCATCGGCCATCAGCACCTGCGGGCTCTTGCCGCCCATCTCCAGGGAGACGCGCTTGAAGTTGCTGTCGGCGGCGGCCTTGAGGATGCGGCGGCCGGTGGCGGTGGAGCCCGTGAAGGAGAGTGCCCGTACGAGGGGATCGCGGGCGAGGGCCGCTCCGGCCTCCTCGCCGTGGCCGGGCAGGACCGTGAGCACGCCGTCGGGCAGGCCGGCCTCGGCGGCGAGGACGGCCAGGTGCAGGGCCGAGCGCGGGGTCGCCTCCGCGGGCTTGACCAGCAGACAGTTGCCCGCGGCGAGGGCCGGGCCGATCTTCCAACTCGCCATCGCCAACGGGTAGTTCCACGGAAGGATCGCCGCGGCCACACCGACCGGCTCGCGGGTGACGAGACCCAGGCCGTCGGGTCCGCCCGGCGAGACCCGGCCGAAGACCTTGTCGGCGGCCTCGGCGAACCAGCGGATCGACTCGATGGCCCCCGGTACGTCGCCCGTACGGCACTCCGTGATCGGCTTGCCCGCGTCCTCGCTGTCGAGGCGTGCGAGGGTCTCGGCGTCGCGTTGCATCAAGTCGGCCAGGCGCAGCAGTACGGCGGCTCGCTCGCGGACCGGCAGCCGGGACCATTTCCCGGTGTCGTAGGTGAGTTGGGCCTGTTCGGCGGCCTTGGTGACGTCGGCGGCGCTCGCGGCGGGGAGGGTGGTGATCGGTTCGCCGGTGGCGGGGTTGACGATGTGCAGCGTCTCGTTCCTGGTCATGCCTCCTCCACCAACTCCCAGCGCCCGTCGGTCTGTCGGGCCAGTCCGCGGCGGCGGAGCTCCTCCAGATAGCGGGCCATGCCGCGGTCGCCGCGCCTGCGGAACAGGGGGAAGAGCCTGGGCAGCAGGTTCGGTACGAGCATCGCGAACCGCACGAGCCGGGACTCGCCGGCCCGCGGATAGGCCTCCAGGCGGGGCCTGTCCAGCAGGCTCACGACGGCCGCGACGACGTCGGCGGGCTGCTGCGGCGGTTCCTGGAATTGCATGGAGTTCCCGCCGTCCACCGCCTCCTGGCGCAGCATCCGGGTGTCGGTCGCCGACGGGAGCACCGACCCGGCCAGGATGCCCTTGCTCCGCAGATCGAGCCCGATGGCGAGCATCGCGCCGCGCAGCCCGAACTTGGACGCCGTGTAGATCGGGGTCTCGCCCAGCGGGAAGACCCCGCCGAGGGACACCGTGGTGACCACCCGGGCGTCCCGGGCCGCCTTGAGCAGGGGGAGCGCGATCCTGGTCGCGACCAGCGGGGAGATCAGGTTGAGGCTGATCTCCTGCTCGATGCTGTCGACGCTGCGGACGTCGAAACGCTCCGAGCTGGTCATGCCCACGTTGTTGACGAGCACGTCGAGGCGGCCGTAGCCGTCGGCGACCTGCCCGAACAGCCGCTCCAGCTGGGCGCGTTCCGACAGGTCGCAGCCGATGCCCGTGTGCCCGGCGCCCGGCAGCTCCGCGGCCACCTTCTCGGCCCGGACCCCGTCGATGTCGACGACGACACAGCGGGCGCCGCCGGCGGCGAAGCGGCGGCACAGCGCACTGCCGATACCGCCCGCGCCACCGGTGACCAGCACGACCTTGTCGGTGAAGTCGAACCGGCTCATGCCGTCGCCTCCACGCGCCGCGGGGAGCGCGCCCGCGGTGCCCGGCCCTCGGTGCGCCAGCCCATCTGCCGTGCCACCTTGCCGAGGTACTTCACGAACGCCCCGCTGTCGACGTAGCCCGTGTGCCGGGGCGAGGCGACGAACTTCAGCCCGCCGGACAGGTCCGGACGGTCGGCGCGGACCAGCTGCGCGAACCGCTCCGCGTTCGGCAGCCGGTGCCGCGCGTCGTGCAGATACCCGGCGATCAACTGGGCCTGCGCGTCGAAGAGTTGATAGGCGCCCGAGTTGGTCTCGATGAACCCGATGCCGAACAGGCCCTCGTGCTCGCGCGAGAACGACGACAGATACAGGTCGGGATGCTGCTCGTCGCCGAAGTACCGCTGCGCGACCGGCACTCTGTGGACGTAGCCCGTCGCCAGCAGGACGAGGTCGAAGTCGTCGCTCGTGCCGTCGGTGAAGTGCACGGTGCTGCCCTCGACGCGGGCGATCCCGGGCCTGGCGGTGATGTCGCCGTGCTGGAGGTGGTGGATCAGCAGGGAGTTGATGGCCGGGTGGGTCTCGAAGAGCCTGTGGTCCGGCTTCTGCAGCCCGAGGCGCGTCGGGTCGCCGTTGACGATCCGCAGCAGGCCGCCGAAGACGCGCTGCGCCAGCCACATCGGCAGCTGGGGACCGCTGTCGGCGATGGTGTCCACGGGCCGCCCGAACAGGTGCTTCGGAATGAACCAGTACCCGCGCCGCATGCTGATCACCGCGCGGTCGGCCGTGCGGGCCGCGTCGCACGCGATGTCGCAGCCGGAGTTCCCGGCCCCCACGACCAGGACCCGCCTGCCGCGCAGCTCCTCCGCACTGCGGTAGTCGACGGTGTGCCGGACCTCCCCGTCGAACTCCCCCGGCAGCTCAGGGATGTTGGGGTGCCACTGCGCACCCGTGCACACCACGACCTGCCCGTGCACGCTCGCCCGGCCGTCGGCCCGGGTGACGGTCCAGGTGCCGTCCGCGTTCTTCTCGACGTCCGTGACCTCCACGCCGTACTCGATCCGGTCGGTCAGCCCGTAGGCGTCGGCGAAGGACCGCAGGTACGACAGGATCTGCCGGTGCGGCGGGTAGTCCGCGAAGTGGTCGGGCATCGGGAAGCCGCCGAAACCGGACAGGGTCCTGCTGGAGATGAAGTGGGCCGACTCGTACATCGGACCGCCGGGATTGTCGATGTCCCAGATACCGCCGGGCCCGGTGTGCCGCTCCAGTTGCGTGTACGGCAGATTCCGCTCCGCCAGGGCCCTGGCGACCGCCAGCCCGGCAGGTCCGGCGCCGATCACACACGTATCGAGCTCACTGTCTTGACTCACGGGTCCGCCTCCTCGCTCGTCCCGCTGCACGGAGCGGGTGGTGGAGGAAACGTATGCAGCCGCCGTCCGGCGGGAACTGACCCGCGCGGCCAAGGACCGGACCCCGGCGGCCGCGGCGCGATCAGTGTGCTCGTCCTGGGCGTCCGGCCGGGGCGTTCGGCTGCGCGCGTACGACTTGATCGAATGACTTGTTCGTGGGACTGAGTCGCCCTGGCTATAGTCGGTGCCATGGCTCATGTCTCCGCGGCCGAGCGCCGTCCTCAGCTGATCAAAGCGGCCATCGACTTCATGACCCGGGAGGGGGTCGCGGCCGGCAGCACCCGGGCCATCGCCGCCGAGCTGGGAGTCGCCCAGGCCACCGTGCACTACACCTTCGGTACGAAGGAAGGGCTGTACCTCGCGGTCATGGAGCAGCTCACGCAGGATCTGGTGGCCCAGGTCGAGGGGGCCGCACCGGCCGACGGAGGGTTCGAGGAGACGGCGAGCGCGCTGGTGACCGCGCTGTGGCGGACGGTGCTCGAACAGCCCGAAAGTCATCAACTCCTCACGGAACTGACCATGTTCGCGCTCCGCTCGCCCGCTCTGAGCGAGGCCCTCGAAGCCCACTACCGGGGGGTGACCGAGGTGACCGCGCGACTGATCACCGAGGCGGCCGAACGGACCGGCCGACCCCTCGCCCAGCCCGTGGACGCGATCGCGCGGTTCTTCCTGGCCGGCTTCGACGGGCTCACGCTGCAACACCTCGCGCTCCCCGACGAGGAGGCCGAGCACACCTGCCTCCAGGCCTTCGTGTCGGCGGTGGTGGCGATGGCCGGCGGCCGGCTGGACCTGGTGGCCGTACCCAGGCCGTGCCCCTGAGTCGACGCGGTCAGTACAGGGCGCCCTCGTGTCTCACGAGGGCGCCCTGACCTGTTTGTGCGGTCCCTCGCACGCGTTACGGTCCATGGACTTGGTCGCTCGACTTGAGCAGGTGATAAAGTCGGGCTATCGACACCGTTCGAGGGAGTTCGTCATGGCCGTCCTGCTGCACCGGCTGGGCCACAGTGCCTACCGACACCGAAAGCTCGTCCTGGGCATATGGCTCTTCGTCCTGGCCGCGCTCATCACCTGCGTCAGCGTCTTCGGCGGGAAGCTCGACGACCGCTTCTCGGTGCCGGGCACCGAGTCGCAGCGGGCGTTGGACAGCCTGAGCAAGACCCTTCCGGAGGCGTCGGGCGCGAGCGCCCAGATCGTCTTCAGCGCACCCGAGGGGCGCCGGGTCACCGAGGCGCCCTACGCGAGGGTCATCGCCCGGGCCGTGGCCGAAGCCGAGAAGGCGCCACAGGTCGGCGAGGTCGTCGACCCGCAGTCCTCCGGCGCCGTCTCGGCCGACCGGACGACGGCGATCGTCCAGGTCCAGTACCCCGTGCAGACCGCGGAGGTCCGTACGTCGTCCGTGGACGCGCTCAAGGACGCGGCCCGCGCGGCGGAGAAGGACGGGCTGCGGACATCGGTGGGCGGATCCGTCTTCAACAGCAACGGAGTTCACGTCGGTCCGTCGGAGATCATCGGCGTGGCCGTGGCGCTGCTCGTCCTCGTCGTCACGTTCGGATCGCTGCTCGCCGCCGGTATGGCGCTGCTGCCCGCGCTGATCGGCGTGGCCACAGGACTGGCCGGGCTGCTCGCCCTCGCGCCCGCGGTCAGCATCTCCTCCACGGCCGTCACGCTCGCCCTGATGCTGGGCCTGGCCGTCGGCATCGACTACGTCCTGTTCATCCTCTCCCGCCACCGACAACAACTCGCCCGCGGCGCCGACCCCAGGGAGTCCGTCGCGCTGGCCGTCGGCACGGCCGGCAGTGCCGTCGTCTTCGCCGGCACCACCGTGATCATCGCGCTCGCCGCGCTGAGCGTCATCGGCATCCCGTTCCTGACCACGATGGGCCTCGGGGCCGCCGGCGCCGTCCTCATCGCCGTACTGGCCGCCATCACGCTCGTCCCCGCCATCGCGGGATTCGCCGGTACGCGGCTCGCTCCCGAGCTCGGCAGCCGCGCCGCCCGACGCGCGACCGACGCGGACGGCACCACCGGCCGCACCACCCTGGGTACCCGCTGGACGAAGTGGGTCATCGCCAAGCCGCTGCTGACCGTGCTCGCCGTCGCGGGCATCCTGATCACCCTCATGCTGCCCGCCGCCGACCTGCGCCTGGCCCTGCCCGACAACGGCTCCGCCCCGCACGCCTCCACCCAGCGCACGGCCTACGACACGATCGACGACAAGTTCGGCCCCGGCTTCAACGGCCCCCTGCTCATACTGGCCGAGACCAACGGCGGTACGGCGGCGGAGAGTTCACGAGCCGGTGCCCAAGTGGCCGCGAAACTGGGGACCTTGAAGGACGTCAAGGCCGTCCTGCCGGCCCAGCCCACCAGCGACCCGACGCAGAGCGTCATCACCGTCCTGCCCGCCTCCGGCCCCGACAGCGTCCGCACCGATCAACTGGTCCACGAGATCCGGGACATCGCGCCCGGACTCCGCGACACCACCGGCGCCTCGATCGCGGTCACCGGCACCACCGCCGTCAACATCGACGTCTCCAACCGGCTCAGCGACTCCCTGCTGCCCTTCGTCGCCATCGTCGTCGGCCTCAGCCTGCTCCTGCTGATGATCGTGTTCCGCTCCCTGGTCATCCCCGTCAAGGCGGCCGTCGGCTTCCTTCTCTCGGTGGGCGCCTCGCTGGGTCTGGTGGTCGCCGTCTTCCAGTGGGGCCGGCTGGCCGACGCCCTCGGTGTGCCGCACAGCGGTCCCGTCGTCAGCTTCCTGCCGATCATCCTGATCGGCGTGCTGTTCGGACTGGCCATGGACTACGAGGTGTTCCTCGTGTCCGGGATGCGCGAGGAGTGGGCCCGCACCGGCCGGGCCCGTCAGTCGGTCGTCGACGGCGCACGGCAGAGCGTGCGGGTCGTCACCGCCGCCGCCCTGATCATGTTCACCGTCTTCGCCGGGTTCTTCCCGCTGGACGACTCCCTCATCAAACCCATCGCGTTCGCCCTGGCCGTCGGCGTGGCCATCGACGCCTTCGCCGTCCGCATGACCCTCGTACCGGCGGTCCTCGCGCTCGCGGGCCGGGGCGCCTGGTGGCTGCCGGCCTGGCTGGACCGGATCCTGCCGGACCTCGACGTCGAAGGGAGCAGCCTTCAGAGCGCCGGCCTTGAGGAAGGCCTCCGCGATGGCGCGGCCGATACTGCAAGGGTCCGCTTGGCCGAATCAAGGAGTTGAACGTGCAGGACGACATTGTCGTCGACCCTGTCGCCCACAATCGGGCGGCCTGGGACAAGGCTGTCCAGGACGGCAACGAGTGGTCGAGGCCGGTGAGTACTGAGGATGTCGAGCGCGCCCGCACGGGCGACTGGTCGATCGTTCTCGTCGGGCATGAGCCGGTAGACCGCTCCTGGCTGCCGACGGACCTGACCGGCAAGGACGTGTTGTGCCTGGCCTCCGGCGGTGGCCAGCAGGGTCCGATCCTCGCCGCCGCGGGCGCGCGGGTCACCGTGTTCGACAACTCACCCCGCCAACTCGGCCAGGACCGGATGGTGGCGGCGCGCGACAACCTCGAACTGCGCACCGTCCTGGGCGACATGAGCGACCTCGGCGCCTTCGGCGACGCGGCGTTCGACGTCGTGTTCCATCCGGTATCCAACCTGTTCGTACCGGACCTGGCACCGGTGTGGCGTGAGTGCTTCCGCGTCCTGCGACCGGGCGGAACTCTGCTCGCGGGCTTCCTCAACCCCGATGTGTACCTGTTCGACCACGAGGCGCTCGACGAACGCGGCGAGCTGATCGTCGTGCACAAACTGCCCTACAGCGATGTGACGCAGTACTCCGCGGAAGAACGCGCCACGAAGTTCGGCGCGGACGCCCCTCTCGAATACAGCCACACCCTCACCGGCCAGATCGGCGGGCAACTCGCCGCGGGGTTCGTCCTCACCGGCTTCGCGGAAGCACCGCACCAGTCCGACGCGTCGGCTCAATACCTGTCGCATTATTTTGCGACGCTGGCGGTCAAGCCGGGCTGACCCGACCGTGGGGCCGGCCGGGACGACCGTCCGGACCCCACCTACGGGACCCCCACCTCGAACAGCACGTATCCGGCGTACGACCCCGACGCGACGGCCGCGATGCCGAGCAGCAGGCACAGCGTGGGCAGGCCGAGAGTACGGAGTTTGATCGCCAGGGGAATGAAGAGGGGGAAACACGGGAGTAGATAGCGGGAGACGTTCCCGAATATCTGCCGGCTGCCCAGGACCAGGGCGATGGTGAGCACCGTGTGGACGATCAGGACGGCCGGCGGGCGCAGCCGGATCAGGAGGGGGAGCAGGAGCACGGTCAGCAGGACGACGGCCACGCCGATGACGTCCTCGAGGGGATACGCGAACAGGTAGTCGAAATGGCCGGTCGCGATGGAGCCGAACACGTCGACGGTGTGCTCGCCGTAGTCGAAGGTGTGCGCCCAGGCGCCGGTCTGGAGCTTGAAGTAGCCGCCCAGATCGCCCATTCGGTCGCCGACCCAGAGCAGGTAGCCGAGCAGCCCGAGCGGTGCGATCGCCATCGCGATCCACGGGCCCGTGAGGTTCTCCCGACTGCGGTGCAGCGTCCGCAGCGCGGCGACGGTGAGGGCGGCGATGAGCGCGACCGCGGTGGGGCGGCCCAGTCCCGCGGCGAAGGTGAGGACGCCCGCGGTGAGCCAGCGGTCGGTCATGATGGCGTGGCAGGCCCAGACGGCAAGGGCGATGTAGAGGGAGTCCGAGTAGGCCGACCACTCGGTGCCGGAGCCGGGCCACACAGCCCACAGTCCGGCCGCGGCCAGCCCGGCCCGCCGGCCGCCGAACCGCGCGGTGACGGCGTAGATGCCGAGCGCGGCGGCGAACGAGGCGACGACCGAGACCAGCAGGCCGGAGCCGTACAGACCCAGGCCCGTGCAGTCGGAGACCAGTCGCATCGTCGCCGGATAGAGCGGGAAGAAGGCCGCCGAGTTGCCTTCGAGGGTGATCAGTCCGGTCGCGCCGGGGATCCGGACGAGCGCGGGGTGGTAGCCGTGCGCGGCGATCTGCTGGTACCACCAGCCGTCCCAGGTGGCCAGTACGTCCCAGACGTGGGCGCCGCCGCCGAAGCGCGGGTCCTTCGTCCGGAAGCCGCCGTCGGAGTCCAGGAGGTACATGAAGACGGCGAAGCCGATCAGCTTCAGCACGCCGTACAGCGCGAGCACGGGGCCGTAGTACCTGATCGTGTGGCGTAGACAGGCGCGGATGTCCTTGTAGGGAACGGCAGTCGAGGCTTCGCGCGCGCCTTCCGTGGCGGGCGGGGTCAAGGTCGTCGTGTCGCTCACTTCGCGGTCTCCTCCGCCTCGCGGCGGCGCCTGGCGGGGAACACCCAGGCCCGGAAGAGCAGGAAACGTACGAGAGTCGCGGCGAGGTTGGCGGCGACCAGGACCCCGATCTCCGTGCTGCGCGCTGGAGTTGACACCGTGCGGTGCAGGAGCGTCAGTGCACCGCTGGTGAGGGCCAGACCGACCGTGAAGACCACGAGGCCCTGGGCCTGGTGACGCAGTGCGCCGCCGCGGCCGCGCAGACCGAAGGTGAGGCGGCGGTTCGCGGCGGTGTTGGCGAGGGCGCAGACCAGCAGGGCCAGCGCGTTGGCGGCCTGTCCGCCCGTCTGCGGGCGCAACGCCAGGTACAGCAGGACGTATCCGGCGGAGCTCACCGTGCCCACGGCGGCGAAGCGCAGCAGTTGGCCTGCCAGACCGCCCGAAGATGAACCGTCCGTGCCTCGGCGCAGTGCCGCCGTCGGGAGCGTGCCGCGCGCCAACTCCCTTCCTATGCGGGCGATTCCGCGCAGGTCGGCCAGTGCCGTGGACAGGATGTCGACCCGGCTGTCGGGGTCGTCCACCCAGTCGACCGGCACCTCGTGGATGCGCAGTCCGGCCCGTTCGGCGATCACCAGCAGTTCGGTGTCGAAGAACCACCCCGAGTCCTTCACCAGGGGCAGCAGCCGCTCGGCGACATCACGCCGTACCGCCTTGAAACCGCACTGCGCGTCGGAGAAGCCGACGGCGAGCGTGGAGCGCAACAGGGCGTTGTAGCAACGGGAGATGGCCTCCCGCTTGGGGCCGCGCACCACCCGGGAGCCACGGGCCAGCCGGGTGCCGATCGCGATGTCGGAGTGGCCGGAGATCAGCGGGGCGACCAGCGGGAGGAGCGCGGCGAGGTCGGTCGACAGGTCCACGTCGACGTAGGCGAGCACCGGTGCCCGCGACCCGGACCAGGCCGCGTGCAGCGCCCGGCCCCGGCCCTTCTCGTCGAGCCGCAGCCACTCCAACTCGGCCAGTTCGGCGGCCAGTCGGGCCGCGATGCGCGGGGTCTCGTCGGTGCTGGCGTTGTCCGCGACGGTGATGCGGAACGGGTACGGGAACGTCTCGCGCAGGTGTGCGTGCAGCCGTCGTACGCTCCGCTCCAGGTCCTTCTGCTCGTTGAACACGGGGACGACCACGTCGAGGACGGGTTCGCGGTGGTGGGCCGACACCGGTGTGCGGAACGGCAGTTGACTCATCCGGCTCATCCCGCTCGGCCGGCTCATCGGGCTCGTCCGGCGTATCTGGCTCGTCACTGTTGTCACGTTCTGTCCATGTCTGTGGGCTGTCGCGGGGCATGCCGATATCGCCTGAGGGCGGTGCCGCGGTCAGGGAATGCGGGTGGGGGGCTGGTGGTGGGGTGGGGGCGGGACGGGTTACCCGGAGCCCGCCGTGCCCACGCTCGCGGACGTCTCCGTCGCCGGCGGTGTCGTGATCGAACCCGTCGCGGAGTTCCGACCCGTGGGCGCGCCGGTCGTCTCCGAGCCGGACGGCGGCGCCGCCGAGTCGGTCACGGGCGGGTCCGAGGACCCGCTGCTCGAACTCCCGGTCGGGGTCGAGGTCGGGGTGCTGGACGACCCGACGGACGACCCGATGGTGTCTGTCGGTGTCGGGCTGGTGGTCGTGCTCGGGGACGAGTCCGGTGTCAGGGTCGGGCCGGGGGTCGGGAGCGTCGGGCTCACGGCGGGTCGGGGCAGGGGGGACTGCGGCCTGTCGTCCACCCGCGCATGGGGTACCAGGAAGAAGCCGAGGCCGATTCCTGCGACGGCCAGGACGGAGCCGACGGCCCGGCGCGCCGCGCGCACCCGGCGCCGGGCCTGCACACCGGACCGCAGACGGATCTGGTGCCTGGGCTCGAAGGGGGTCGTTTCCTGGGCGTCGCGCATCATCCGCGCGAGCTCCCGCTCGAAGTGGTCCATCAACGCCCCCTCATCCCACTGTCTCGATGACATCGCCGAGGATCCGGCGCAGCCGCGCCACGCCCCGTGACGCATGGGACCGGGCGGTGCCGACCGGACACCCCAGCACTTCGGCGACCTGCTTGTCGGGCAGGTCCTGGTAGTAGCGCAGGACCACGGCGGCCCGCTGTGCCGGCGACAGCTGGGCCAGTGCCGCCTCCAGCCGTGAGCGCTCCACGACGGCCGCGGACACGTCGTCCACCTGCGCGAGGTCGGGCAGCTGCTCGACCGGGCGCTCACCCCACCAGCGCCGCCGCGCCGATCGGGCCGCCGCCCGCGCCAGGATCTTGCGGACGTACGGCTCCGGTGCCTCCTCGCCGACCTTCGGCCAGGCGAACCAGAGCTTGACCATGGCCTCCTGGAGCAGGTCCTCGGCCCGGTGCCGATCGCCTCCCGTGAGCAGACAGGCCAGATGGAACAGCGTCGACCAGCGCGCTGCCACGAAGCCGTCGAACCCCTCGGCCCGACTCTGTTCCATCCGTACCGTCCACCGTCCCCGTGCGGGCAAAGCCCCTTACACAGAGAGAAAGGCTCTGTACCCCGCACCGCGCTGCACTTCAGGGCTGTGATCCGGGTTACATCCGCGCGCCGGGAGGTCGGTCTGTGTCGTTCAGTATTTGCGTATTTCTAGCAAGAAACTTGCAGTGACTTGCGCGGCACATTCTTTACTTCGTCGGAATCTAGCGGGGTGGATGAGGTCTCAGTACGGTACGGGCGCCGGTCTCCCCCCACTCCGTGAAGGAGCCCCACATGCTGACGATCCCCAGACCCCGGCGACTGGCGGCGGTCGTCGCCGCCGTCACCGCGGTCGGCGCGATGTGCGTGTCCGTTCCACCGGCCGTCGCCACACCGGCCGTGTCCGCTGCCGCACCGACCGCGGCCGTGGGCGCGACCACGCCGTTCAAGATCTACGAGGCCGAGGCGGGAACGCCGGCCGGGGGCGCGGCCGTCCGGTCGCTGACCTCGGCGCCGACGACCCAGTACTCGAGCTTTGTCCTGGAGGCCTCGGGCCATTCCTATGTCCACCTGGCCGACACGGGCCAGTCGGTGCAGTGGACGAACACCACCGGGCAGCCGATCTCCTTCCTCAACGTCCGCGCGAGCCTCCCGGATTCGGCGTCCGGCGGCGGCATCACCGGAACGCTGAACCTGTACGTCAACGGGGTGTTCCGGCAGGCCCTGAACCTCAACTCCAAGCAGAGCTGGGTGTACGAGGGCAACGGCAACTACAACACGAGCGACAACCAGAACCCGGCCGACGGCGACCCGAGGGTCTTCTGGGACGAGTCGCACACCTTCGTCACCGGCGCCCCGATCCCTGCCGGTGCCACGTTCTCGCTGCGCAAGGACGCCGCCAACAGCGCGTCCTTCTACGACGTGGACTCCGTCGACGTGGAGAACCCGCCGGCGCCGCAGCCACAGCCCGCGAACTCGATCTCGATCACGAGCTGCGGCGCGGTGGCGTCCAGCGCCCCGACCAACGGCGCGGCCGACAGCCAGTCGGTGGACAGCCGGGCCGCCATCCAGACCTGCATCGACCAGGCCGAGGCGCAGGGCAAGACCCTGTGGATCCCGCAGGGCACCTTCTATGTGAAGGGCACCGCGGGACTGACCGCGCAGGGCATCACCATCGCGGGCGCGGGGCTCTGGTACAGCACGGTCTACCGTGACGTCCCGGTCCCCAACAGCACACCGCTGGCAGACCTGTTCGACCTGACGTCCTGCACGGTGCGTGACTTCCACATCGACGCCAACGCCGTCAGCCGCAGCACCATCGGCGGGGACGGCGGCGCGATGGACACCACCGGCACCGACTGGCTGGCCGAGGGTATCTGGACCCAGCACACCATGTCCGGCTTCTGGGCCTCCGGTACCGGCGGGACGGTGAAGAACAGCAGGCTGACCTCGATCTGGGCGGACGGGATCAACGTCAACAACGTGTCGCTGAACGCGGACACCGGCAACGACCTGACGGTCACGAACAACTTCGTCCGCGGCACCGGGGACGACGCGATCGCCATCAACTCGGTGAACTACAACACCAACGGCGACGGTTCCCAGACCTTCTACCACCCGATGGCCGATGTCACCGTCAGTGACAACACCTCGATCGCACCCTGGGGCGGCAAGGGCGTCGGGATCTACGGCGGCAGCGGCCACCAGGTCAGCAACAACTACATCAGCGACACGGCCCGCTACATCGGCCTGGGCGCCGGGCGCTTCGGGGTCAACGGCAGCGACCTGCTGTCCGCGACCGTGACCGGCAACACCGTGGTCCGCTCCGGCGGCAACGCCTACAGCCAGGGCCAACCCGCCCTGCACATCGGCAACGGCGGCGACGGACAGAACACCGGGATCGTCGACCAGGTCACGGTGACCGGCAACACCGTCACCGACTCCCTCTACGACGGGATCGCCTTCTCCACCTCGACCAACACGCTGCTCCAGGACAACACCGTCAACAACCCGGGCCGCAACGGCATCGCGATCTCACCGTCGTTCTACCCGGCGCCCACTGGTTCCGCGACGATCACCGGCAACACGGTCACCGGGCTCACCGCCGGCTCCTCGGCCTTCGTCAACAACTCCACCGGATTCACGGCCACGTTGAGTGACAACCACTGGCCGCCGCCGGCTCCGGAAGCCCCGTACGGCGGCACCCCGGCCGCCGTGCCCGGCACGGTGCAGGCAGAGAACTACGACACCGGCGGCCAGGGGGTCGCGTACAACGTCACCTCCGTCAACGGCAACGCCAACTCCTACCGCGCCGACGGCATCGACCTGGACAACTCCTCGGACACCGGCGGCGGTTACAACCTGGGCTGGACCGGCGCAGGACAGTGGTTCCGCTACACCGTCGACGTCGCCACGGCCGGCACCTACACCGTCGACCTGCGCGTCGCCGCCCCGGTCGCCGCGCCCGGAGCACTGCACCTGTCGGACGCCTCCGGTACGAACCTCAGCGGCGCCGTCGACCTGCCCGCCACCGGCGACTGGCAGACCTGGGGCACCGCGACGACCCACGTGACCCTGCCCGCCGGCCGGCAGATCCTGACGGTCCATCAGGACACCGGCGGCTGGAACATCAACTACCTGAACTTCACCGGGGGTTCCGACATCCCGGCCACCAATCTCGCCGCGGGCAAGCCCACCAGTGAGTCCAGCCACACCGACGTCTACCCGTCGTCGAACGTGACGGACGGCAACCAAGGGTCCTACTGGGAGAGCGCCCACCACAGGTTGCCGCAGTGGGTCCAGGTCGATCTCGGCGCGGCCCGCAGCGCCTCGCGCGTGGTGCTGCAACTGCCCGCCGGCTGGGGCGCCCGCAGTCAGACCCTCACGCTCGGCGGCAGCACGGACGGCACCACCTTCACCACCCTGAAGTCCTCGGCCGCCCACACCTTCGACCCGCGCACCAGGAACACCGTCACGCTCACCTTCCCCGCCACCACCCAGCGCTACTACCGCGTCACCGTCACGGCCAACAGCGGTTGGCCCGCGGGTCAGGTCTCCGAGTTCCAGATCTGGGCCGTCTGACCCCACGCTCCCCACGGTGCCGCCGGACGCTCCGTCCGGCGGCACCGTCATGTGTGCGGGCGCCTTAGATCTTGCGGGCTTCATTTTTATTTGTTGCAGAGTTCTGTCTTGTTATTGCGTGATCATGCCAACGATATTACGGTCCCCCATGCATCGTCACCAACCCCCTGTCTCCCCTCCCTCCCTGGCGGCGCTAGCGGGACGGTTCCGGCATTTGGTTACGTAAGGAGTGGCACGTGTTCCATTCCATCCGAGATCTGAGACGCGTCCTCGTCTGGGCGGTGAGCACCGTGATGCTGGCCGCCGTCGGCGTCGTCGTGCTGGCCGTCCAGCCCGCCGTGGCGGCGTCCACCGCCACCGGCGGCAGCGGCGCGAGCCTGCCCTACGTCGAGGTGCAGGCGGAGAACTCCGACACCAACGGCACGAACATCGGCCCGAGTTACACCGCGGGCCAGTTGGCCGACGAGGCGTCGTACCGCAAGGCGACGACCCTCCAGGGCACCGGCAAGTACGTCACGTTCACCACGCCGGTGGCGACCAACTCGATCAACTTCCGCTACAGCATCCCCGACACCTCGAACGGCTCGGTCTACACCGCGGCCCTGTCGCTCTACATCAACAACGTCAAGCAGCCCGACTTCACCCTGACCAACGCCTACAGCTGGTACTACGGCAGCTACCCCTTCACCAACACGCCGGGCAGCAACCCGCACCACTTCTACGACGAGGCCCACCGCCTCTTCTCCACCACGTATCCGGCGGGTACGACCTTCAAGTTCCAGGTCGACGCGGGCGACACCGCCTCCTCGTACACGATCGACTTCGCCGACTTCGAGCAGGTCGGCGCCGCCCTGGCCGCGCCCTCGGGTGCGGTGTCGGTGACCAGCAAGGGCGCCGACCCCACCGGTGTGGCCGACGCGACCAGCGCGTTCAACGCCGCGATCAGCTCGGCCGGACCCGGCGGCACCGTGTGGATCCCGCCGGGCACCTTCAACATCCCCGGCCACATCAGCGTCAACAACGTCACGATCGCCGGCGCCGGCATGTGGTACTCGACCGTCATCGGCACGGCCCCCGGCTTCTACGGCAACTCCGCGCCCAACGCGAGCACCGGTGTGCGCCTGCAGAACTTCGCGATCTTCGGCAATGTGCAGGAACGCGACGACAGCGCCCAGGTCAACGGCATCGGCGGCGCGATGAGCGATTCCACCGTCGCCAACTTGTGGATCGCCCACATGAAGGTCGGCGCCTGGATGGACGGGCCGATGGACGGTCTGACGCTCACCGGCCTGCGCATCCGGGACACCACCGCCGACGGCATCAACTTCCACGGCGGCGTCACCAACTCGAAGGTGACCAACAGCGACATCCGCAACACCGGCGACGACGGCATCGCCACCTGGGCGGACGCCGCCATCGGCGCCGACGCCAACGACACGATCTCCAACAACACCGTGTCGCTACAGATCCTCGCCAACGCCATCGCGATCTACGGCGGCCACGACAACACCGTCAGCGGCAACCGCGTGGTGGACACCGGCCTCGCCCAGGGCGGCGGCATCCACGTGGGGCAGCGCTTCACGTCGACACCGGTCGGCCTCACCACGATCTCCGACAACACCATGATCCGGGCCGGCAGCCTCGACCCCAACTGGCAGTTCGGGGTAGGGGCGTTGTGGTTCGACGGCAGCCAGGGGGCCATCAACGGCCCCATCAATGTGACCAACGCACTGATCCAGCAGAGCCCGTACGAAGCCGTCCAGTGGGTCGAAGGCACCATCAGCGGCGTCAACCTCAACAACGTCACCATCGCCGGCACCGGCACCTTCGCCCTCCAGGAACAGACCGGCGGCGCCGCCAAGTTCACCAACGTCACAGCCACCGGCGTCGGTTACTCCTCCCCGGTCTACAACTGCTCGGGCGGCAACTTCGTCGTCACCGACGGCGGCGGCAACTCCGGCATCAGCGGCACGCCGTACTGCGGCGGCTGGCCGGCCCCGGTCTTCCCGCCCTACCCGCCCGAAGGCGTGACGGCGACTCCCGGCGCGCTCAACTTCGGTTCGGTGGCGACCGGTTCGACGAGCGCCGCGCAGACCGTGACGGTCTCCAACCCGACCAACACGGCCGCGTCCGTCTCGTCGATCTCCGCCGGCGGCGACTACTCCCAGACCAACACCTGCGGTTCGTCGATCCCGGCGAACGGCTCGTGCACCGTCAGCGTGAGGTTCGCGCCGACGGCGACCGGCAGCCGTAACGGCACGCTGACCGTCACCGCGGGCGGCACCACCAACACGGTCAGCCTCTCCGGCACCGGCACCGCGCCGGGCCCGGTGCTGAACACCGACCCGGCGAGCCTGTCCTTCCCCGCCACGGTGGTCGGCTCGTCCGCCACCGCGCAGACGGTGACGGTGACCAACTCGGGCACCGCGTCGGCGACCGTCTCGGCCGTCGCCGCGACCGGTGACTTCAGCCAGACCAACAACTGCTCCACCCTCGCGGTCGGCGCGTCCTGCACGGTGACCGTCGGCTTCAAGCCCACCACGGGCGGCACCCGCAACGGCAACCTGACCGTCACCAGCAACGCCAACAACAGTCCGACCACCGTTTCCCTGACCGGCAGCGGCATCGACAGCACCACCAACATCGCCGCCGGGCGCCCGGCGACGGCGAGTTCGGGCAACAGCCCGTACGTCGCGTCCAACCTCACCGACCCGGACGCCTCGACGTACTGGGAGGGCACCAACGGTGCGTTCCCGCAGTGGGCCCAGGTCGACCTCGGCCAGAACCACAGCGTCGGCAAGGTCGTGCTCAAACTCCCGCCGGCGACCGCGTGGTCGGCCCGCACCGAGACCCTGTCGGTACAGGGATCCACGGACGGCTCCAGCTTCTCCACGATCAAGGCCTCGGCCGGGTACACCTTCGACCCGAACGCCAACAACAACACCGCGACCATCACGTTCAGCGCCGCCACGGCGAGATACGTACGGGTGAACATCACCGCCAACACGGGCTGGAACGCTGCCCAGTTGTCGGACTTCGAGGTGTTCCCCAGCGGCGGCGGCTCCTCGCCGGCGACCCTGTCGGCCGACCCGACGTCACTGTCGTATCCCACCCAGGCGCTCAACACCGACAGCAGCGCGCGGACGGTGACGGTGACCAACACCGGTACCGCCGCCGCGACCGTCTCCGGCGTCACCGTCACGGGCGACTTCGCGCAGACCAACAACTGCGGTACGTCGATCGCGGCGGGCGCCTCCTGCACGGTGAACGTCACGTTCAGGCCCACCGCGTCCGGCACCCGCACCGGTGATCTCAGCATCGCCAGCAACGCGTCCAACGGCACAACCACCGTCGGGCTCACGGGCGTCGGGGCCGGCACGGTGAGCCGGAACCTGGCGGCCGGCGCGGCCACCACCGAGTCCAGCCACACCTCCGTCTACCCGTCCTCGAACGTGACGGACGGCAACCAGGGCACCTACTGGGAGAGCGCCAACAACGCCTTCCCGCAGTGGGTCCAGGTGGACCTCGGCTCCGCGCAGAGCGCGAGCCGCGTGGTCCTCCAACTCCCCGCGACCTGGGGCGCCCGCAACCAGACGCTGTCCGTGTCGGGCAGCACCGACGGCTCTTCCTTCAACACCCTCAAGTCGTCGGCGACGTACACCTTCGACCCCACCACCAACAACACGGTCACCATCACCTTCACCGCGACCACCCAGCGATACGTCCGGGTGAACATCACGGCGAACAACGGCTGGCCGGCCGGTCAGATCTCCGAGTTCCAGGTCTGGAACACCTGACCTGCCCCTGAAGGTGCCGCCGAGCGCGAACGTGAGCGCGCTCGGCGGCACCGACCACCGAAAGGAGTCGAGATGGGTGTCACACGCAGAGTCTTCCTGAGGGCCGCGGTCGCGGCCGGCGCGGTGGGAAGCGTGGGAGCGACCGGGACCGCACTCGCCCCGAGCGCGTCGGCGGCCAGTCCGCCGGGCGACGTGGTCGGCAAGATCACCGTCGGCTACCAGGGCTGGTTCGCCTGCATCGGCGACGGCGCGCCCATCAACGGCTGGTGGCACTGGACCCAGAACTGGGGCCAGCCGCCGTCCCCGACCAACACCGGCATCAGCTGCTGGCCCGACGTGCGCGAGTACACCAACACCTACCAGACGTCGTACGCGGCCCTGGGCAACGGCCAGCCCGCCAGACTCTTCTCGTCCTACGACCAGCAGACCGTGAACACCCACTTCCTGTGGATGCAGCAGAACAACATCGACACGGCAGCCCTGCAACGCTTCAACCCCACCGGCGGCGAGGGCCCCACCCGCGACGCCATGGCGACCAAGGTGCGCAGCGCGGCCGAGTCGTACGGCCGGAAGTTCTACATCATGTACGACGTCTCCAACTGGACGAACATGCAGTCCGAGATCAAGACGGACTGGACGAACAAGATGTCCGCCCACACGGCGAGTTCGGCGTACGCGAAGCAGAACGGCAAGCCGGTCGTCTGCATCTGGGGCTTCGGCTTCAACGACCCCAACCACCCCTTCACCCCCACCGCCTGCCTCGACGTCGTCAACTGGTTCAAGAGCCAAGGGTGTTACGTCATCGGAGGCGTCCCGCGCGAATGGCGGACCGGGACCGGCGGCTCGCAGCCCGGCTTCCTGGGCGTCTACCACGCGTTCAACATGATCTCGCCGTGGATGGTCGGCGCCATCGGCAATGTGGGCGAGGCCGACAACGCGTACAACACCTACACCGTCCCCGACCAGGCCGACTGCAACGCCAACGGCATCGACTTCCAGCCCTGCGTCCTGCCCGGTGACGTCTCCGGCCGGCAGCGCGCGCACGGCGACTTCATGTGGCGGCAGTTCTACAACATGGTGCGGGCCGGGGTGCAGGGCATCTACATCTCGATGTTCGACGAGTACAACGAGGGCAACCAGATCGCCAAGACCGCCGAGACCCAGGCGTGGGTGCCCACCAACTCCGGCTTCCTCGCCCTCGACGAGGACGGCACCGCCTGCTCGTCCGACTACTACCTGCGCTTGACCGGCGACGGCGGCCGCATGCTCAAGGGCCAGATCGCGCTGACCGCGACGCGCCCCACGCAGCCGGTCGTTCCGGGCGGCGGCGACACCACACCACCCGCCGCGCCGGGTGCCCTGACGGCCACCGGACACACCAGCAACTCGGCCTCGCTGTCCTGGAACCCGTCGACGGACAACGTCGGCGTGACCGGTTACCGGATCCGTCAGGTGTCCGGCTCGACCAGCACCCAGGTGGGCACGAGCGGCTCAACCACCTTCACCGTCACCGGACTTGGCGCGTCGACCGCGTACACCTTCGACGTCGTGGCCGTCGACGCGGCGGGAAACGTGTCGCAACCCTCCAACCGGGCGACCGTCACCACCGACCCCCCGTCCAGCACCACCAACCTCGCCCTCCACCGCCCCACTTCGGAGAGCAGCCACACCCAGGTCTACGGCTCGGGCAACGCGACCGACGGCGACACCAACACCTACTGGGAGTCCGCGAACAACGCCTTCCCGCAGTGGATCCAGGTCGACCTGGGCGCCGCCACCGGCATCAAACGGATCGTCCTCACCCTCCCGCCGGCCACCGCCTGGTCCACCCGCACCCAGACCATCTCGGTCCAGGGCGGCACGGACGCCGGCACCTCCACCCAACTCCTCGCGCCGGCGACGTACACCTTCAACCCGGCAACGGGTAACACCGCGACCCTCACCCTCCCCGCCACGACCACCACCCGCTACGTCCGCCTCACCTTCACCGCGAACACCGGCTGGCCGGCCGGGCAGGTCTCGGAGTTCCAGGTGTTCGGCGCCTGACGGACAAGGGGCTCGGCGTGGTCGTCCTCAGCCGGGGCCCTGTCCGGTCAGTCCGCGCAGCAGCGTGTCGACCGTCCGCTCGATCCAGTCCTCCTCGATGGGTTGCCGGATGAGCAGCGCCCTGAAGTGCAGCGGCGCGACCAGCAGTTCGAGAGCGAGCTGGTGGTCGGTGTCGGCCGGCAGTTCATGGCGGTCGACGGCGCGGTCGACGATGACGCGGACGGCGTCGTAGCGGGCCTGCCAGAACTGGGCGCGGCTTTCCGTCAGTTGAGGATCGTCCTCGGCCGCGGCCAGCGCATGGGCCAGTGCGGCGCCCAGGGGGGTGTTCAGGTAGGCCGCGATCAGTCGGGCCAGTGCGACCATGTCGGCGCGGAGGCTTCCGGTGTCGGGGACCGGCAGTTGTTCCTGGCTGTAGGTCAGCAGCGCGTCGAGGATCAGGTTCTGCGGGCCGCCCCAGCGCCTCTGGATCGAGGTGGCGTGCACCCCCGACCGCCGTGCGATCTCGCTCATCGTCAGGCCGTTCGGGCCGTTCTCGGCGAGCGTCTCCAGGGTCGCCCGCAGGACATCGGCGCGGACCCGCGCGGACCGGCCGCCCGGCCGGCGGGATGCCTCTGCCTGGTCGTTCGTCTCGTTCTTGCTCACGGCATCACTCTCACGGCATCACGTTAACGCACAAATCTTGCGTTTGCGTCCGGCGGGGCGTAGCGTCCACTAATGCAGAATATCTGCGTTAGCGACTCTGTCGTGGAAGGACCAAGAGCCGCGGAAGGAACGGGAGGAGCCGTCATGCCCTACCAATGGCCGCTGGACGCATCGGAGTTGTTCGGCGAGCGGTATCCGCAAATGGTCAACACCGGACTGCCGGCGGCCGTCGTCGACACCGTGCGGGCCGCGGTCAGCGAGATGTGGGCGGACGCTCCGGGCGGCTGGGTCCATGAATGGTCGAAGCTGGCAGCGGCCTACGCCGACGCGGGATCGCACGAGCGGGCGGCGCTGGCCTACGGCTGGGCGAAGTTCCCCACCCTGGCCGACGAGAGCAGGCGCGTCGCGCTTGCCAAGCAGCTGGAGCAGTACCAACTCGCCGCTCCCGGCTTCGGGGTGCGGTTCGAGCGATACGTACTGGAACTGCCGTACCGAGGGGGCACGACCACCGTCCCGGTCCACCTGCTCGCGCCCTACGACCTTCCCGCCGACCGGCCGGTGGTGCTCGCCAGCGGAGGCGTGGACAGCTGGAAGATGGACATGCACGGGCTGATGGTCCTCCTCGCCACCCGTCTGCGCGCCCCGGTGCTGGTGTTCGACATCGCGGGAACCGGCGAATCGACGGTGCCGATGACGGGTTCCGGCGGCGCGGAATTGGTCAGCGGCCTGATCGAGCATGCTCGGTCCCTCGGCAACGGCGTGGTGGCGCACGTGGGCATCTCGATGGGCGGGTATTTCTCGGCCCGATCGGGTCTCGGCGGTGAGGTCGACGCCGCCGTGGTGCTGGGCGGTCCGGTCGAGGCGGCGTTCACCGACGCGCGCAAGGACGCCTTCGGGATGGACGGGATTGTCGGCAACGCGCTGGGCTTCGACGCACCGCCCGACCCCGAGCAAGTGGCGCTCCGCACGGCCGAGTTCTCCCTCCGTCCGCTGCTCGACCAGGACCGCAACGGCCCCATGCTGGTGGTCAACGGCGCCGACGACGTCCATGTGCCCCAGCACGACACCCTGGTGTTCCAGGGCCGCCGCGACACCGTCGTGGACCTCGTCCCCGACACCGGCCACTGCGCGGTGAGCAAACTGCCCGAAGTCTTCCCGACGATCATCGGCTGGCTGGACCGCACCTTGACCGCCACTGCGGGGACGGGCCGGTGACCTCACGTCGTGCGCCTGCCCGGAGTGCTTCCCGTGGGTGGTTCCTCAGAGCCAGTCCCGGCGCTTGAAGATGACGTACAGGCTGGTGCACACGACCGCCATCAGGACGATCGCGAAGGGGTATCCGAGCGCCCAGTGCAGCTCCGGCATGTGCCGGAAGTTCATCCCGTAGATCGTGCCGACCAGTGTCGGCGCGAACAAGATCGCCGCCCAGGAGGAGATTTTCTTGATCTCCTCGTTCTGTTCGAAGCCCGCCTCCGCCAACGCCCGCATCTCCGCGTTCTGTTGCTGGGTGACCAGGGTCGCGTTCACCGTGAGGATGTCCGAGAGGGCCTGGCGGAAGACGTCGACGCGTTCGCTGGTGTGGGTGACGTGGTCGGCCACGTCGCGCAGGTAGCGCTGGAGTTCCTCGTCGGTGTCGTACTTGGAGAAGCCGGCGATGAGGCCGTGCAGCATGCCGACCAGGGGGCGGGTGGCGCGCTGGAACTCGACCATTTCGCGGGAGAGTTCGTAGATGCGGCGGGAGACCGCCGGGTCGCCGCGGAAGACCTCCGTCTCGATCTCGTCGATGTCGTTCTGGACGCCGGAGACGACGGGCGCGTAGCCGTCGACGACCGCGTCGAGAATGGCGTAGAGGACCGCCTCGGGGCCGAGCTTCAGCAACTCCGGCGTCTCCTCCATGCGTTGGCGCACCGCCGAGAGATCGGGGGCCGCGCCGTGCCGGACCGTGATCACGAAGTCGGGGCCGACGAACACGTGCAGTTCGCCGAAGTCGACCTCCTCCAGCGCGTCCAGGTAGCGCGCTGCCCGCAGGACGACGAAGAGGGTGTCGCCGTAGCGCTCCAGCTTGGGGCGCTGGTGGGCCTCCAGCGCGTCCTCGACCGCGAGCGGGTGGAGGTCGAACTCGGCGGCGAGGGAGAGGAGTTCACCCTCCGTCGGGCGGGCCAGGCCGATCCACGCCATGCCGGACGACTGCTCCCGCAGTTCGCGGAAGGTGTCGGCGAGGGAGTCCGGGGCCGAGACGCGCACACCGTCGCGGTACAGGGCGGCCTGCACGATGCTGTCCGGCTCGGCCGGGTCCTGGGGTGCCGGTTCGGCCGACGGCGGAGACGGCTGCGCCTCGGGCGGTTGCGGCGGGGTCAGGGCCCGGCGCCAGGCCGACTTCACCGGGTTCCTGGAGGCGGGGCGGGCGCGTCGCTCGGACATACGGCTGCCTCTCGGGTCGAGCCCGCGGCTGCGGGACGCGGGACGCGGGGCCCGGGGCAGGTCGGGCCGGGACGGAGCGGGTCAGGAGGGGGCGGGTCGGTGCGGGCCGGGGCTGGTGTGATCAACGGCAGGATATACGCGACATACGGCGCTCGGGTGGCCGGCGGATCCGGATTCGGTGAGAGTTGCGGACCGTACCTGTCCGCGATCGCCGTTAGCGTGCGGGGTATGACGAAGACGACAGGGACGGCCGCGGCGACGGCTCCCGTACTCGGCATCCGTGAGCTCAACCGCGCGACCCTGGACCGGCAGCTGCTGCTGCGCCCCGCCCGGCTCGGCGCCGCCGCGGCCGTCGAGCACCTCCTCGGTCTCCAGGCCCAGAACGTCAAGCCGCCGTACTACGTGCTCGCCGCCCGCCTCGACGGGTTCGCCCCCGAGGAGCTGTCCGGGCTCATGGCCGACCGCGAGGTCGTCCGCATCGTCACCATGCGCTCGACCATCCACACCCACACCGCCGACGACTGCCTCACCCTGCGCCCGCTCGTCCAGGCGGCCCGGGAACGCGAACTCACCATGTTCCGCAAGGGACTTGTCGGCGTCGACCTCGACCGCCTCGCCGCCCTCGCGCGCGACCTCGTCGAGACCGAGCCGCGCACCCTCAAGCAGCTGCGCGAGGCGCTGCTCGTCGAGTGGCCGGACGCCGATCCGCAGGCCCTCGGCATCGCCGCCCGCTGCCGGCTCCCGCTCGTCCAGGTCACCCCGCGCGGACTGTGGGGGAGCAGCGGCCAGGTCGCCCTCACCACCGCCGAGCACTGGCTGGGCCGCCCCGCAGAACCGGCGCCCGCCCCGGACGCCACGGTGCTGCGCTACCTCGCCGCTTTCGGCCCCGCCTCCGTCAAGGACATGCAGACCTGGGCCGGCCTGACCCGGCTGCGCGAGGCCTTCGAACGCCTCCGCCCGCAGCTCGTCACCTTCCGCGACCCGAACGGCGTCGAGCTGTTCGACCTCCCCGACGCCCCGCGCCCCGACGCCGACACCCCGGCCCCGCCGCGCTTCCTCCCCGAGTTCGACAACCTGCTCCTCTCCCACGCCGACCGCACCCGCGTGGTGCCGTCCGAGTACCGGGGCCGCAGCTGGCTGGGCAACTTCGCCTACTCCACCTTCCTGGTCGACGGCTTCCTCGCCGGCGTGTGGAAGCTGACCGAGGACGCGCTCGTCGTCGAGCCCTTCGGAAAGCTGACCAAGGCCGAGCGGGCGGACGTGGTAGAGGAAGGCGCGCGGATGCTCGGCATCATGCATCCGGGGACGTCGTACGACATCCGGTTCGGGACCGTCGTAGGACAGTGAGCGTGCCTGCGCGGGCCTAGTCCGCTCTGCCCGTCACCGCCACCGTCACGCCCAGGCCGATCATCGTGAAGCCGCCCGCGCCGCCGATCATGGACAGGCGGCGGTCGGAGCGGGCGAACCAGCCGCGGGCGGCCGAGGCGGTCAGGCCCCACAGGGTGTCCGTGACCAGGCCGATCGAGATCGGGATGAGGCCCAGCACCAGCATCTGCAACGGAACGTGGCCCGCCGAGTGGTCCACGAACTGGGGGAGCACGGCGGCGAAGAACACCACGCCCTTGGGGTTGGTGATCCCGACGAGCGCGCCGTCGAGCACCGTGCGGAGGTCTCCGCGGGCCGGCTGCGTGGAGTCGGTCGCCATCGCCGATGCCCTCAGCTCCTTGCGGTGCCGGAAGGCCTGTATGCCCAGGTGGACGAGGTAGGCCGCGCCCGCCAGCTTCACCGCCAGGTACAGCGTGACCGACCGCTCCACCAGCGAGCCGATGCCCACGGCGACCGCCACCACCAGCAGATACGAGCCGAAGACGTTGCCGACCGCCGTCGCGACAGCGGTGCGGCGGCCGTGCGCCAGGGCCCGGCCGATGACGAACAGGACACTCGGCCCGGGTATCACGATCACCAGCAGCGACATCGCCGCGAAGGCCAGGAAACGGTCCGTGGACACCATGCGTATCAACTCCCTCGGCCGCATTGAAACAGGCGGAGGGCACGCTCCTCTAGGACCCTTCTGGAACCTTTCCCGAGGTGAGCCCATGGACACGGACATGGATAGGGGGCGTTGCGAGCTGCTCGTGGAAGCTCGCAACGCCCCCTGGTATTTCACCTGAGGGGTGCTCAGGAGACCTTCTGGGCTACGAGTTGACCTGCGCGGTCACCAGGCTGGAGAAGGTGGTCAGCCGGGTGTAGACACCCGGGTAACCGGCCTGCGCGCAGCCCTCGCCCCAAGAAGTGATCCCTGCCAGGACGCCCCCGATGAGCAGGGGACCGCCGCTGTCGCCCTGGCAGGTGTCTACGCCACCGGATGTGTACCCGGCGCAAACCATGTCGGTCGCGACGTAGTCGGAACCGTAGGAGGAACGGCAGCTGGAGTCGGACACGGTCGGAACCGTCGCCGTCCGCAGCTGGTTGGAGGAGCTGCCGTTCGAAGAGGTGGTGCCCCAGCCCAGGACGCGGGCCGTGGTGCCGGCCGCGTACACACCGGTCTGGGAGGAGGAGACGTAGGAGGCCGGGGTGTACGACATCGACGTCGAGAGGGTCAGGACGGCCACGTCGTCGCCGTTGGTGGCGTCCGTGTAGTCCGGGTTGATCCAGATCTTGCTGACCCGGCTGACCGTGCCGTTGGTGCCGTTCAGGTAGGTGCGGCCGCCGACGACTCTGACGCTGCTGGTGGTCTCGCCGACCATACAGTGGGCCGCGGTGACGACCTTGGTCGCCGACACCAGGGTGCCGCCGCAGAACTGGTTCTGCGAGGCGTCCGTGATCTGCATCATGAACGGGTACGTCGTCGTCGTGGTCGTCGTGCCGCCCACGATGGGCTGGGGGGCTGCCACAGCGGTGGGGGCGCTGAGCAGTGCGGTCGCCGCGGCGGCCGCGGTCGCCGCGAGCACGGCGGCGGTCTTCTTGGCGCGGTTGAGCCCGAACATGAGTCTCCTCAGTGGGGGTTGCCGGTGGGGGTTCGCGCGGGTGTGGGGGTGGTGCACGGGGGCCGCGGGACCGGCCCCCGTGTGCCCGGGCGAGCGGCACGTCCTCACGCTAGAACCCGGCACACCTCGCGCCCAATGAGGGAACCCCCTAGGGGAGTTGGGCAGGGAAAACCCTCGGTCGCCCTCAGTAAACCCGGGCCGGCCTCACTTCGTACGGCGCCCCGCCGCCAGCCGGACGATGTCCACCCGGGAGCGGATCCCCAGCTTGCGGTAGACCCGCGTGAGCGTCGCCTCGACCGTCTTGACGCTGATGAACAGCCGTGCGGCGATCTCCCGGTTGGTCGCGCCCTCCATGACGAGCGCGGCGACCTGACGCTCCATCGCGGCGAGCCCGTCCAGGGCGGCGAGTCCCTCCGCGCCCTCTGACGCGGCGGAGGGGGTGATCGGTTCCCTCGTCCCCGCAGCCGCCGCCGTGTCCACCTGACGCAGCCACGGCAGCGCCCGGCAGCGCCGGAACAGCCGGGCCGCCTCGTCGTACGTCGTCGGTCCGGGCACGAGGGTCCCGCCCGGTCTCGCGAGGTCGCCCGGTCCGGCGAGGCCGAGCACCTGCGGGTCGGTGCGCAGGGCGGCCAGCGCGAACGCGGCGCGCGCCTCCTCAAGGCCGTAGCCCAGCTTGGCGAGCCGGTCCTGAACCGACGTCAGCTGAGCGAGCGCGGCCTCGTGTTCGCCGCGCGCGGCCCGCACCAGCGCTTCGGCCCGGTCCAGGACGGCCAGCACGCTCTCGCGGCCCAGGCGCAGCGCGTGCTCGCGGGTCACGGCGACCAGTTGACGCGCCTCCTCGATCTCGCCGATCCGGACGAGGGCCTCGGCGAGGTCGCCCTGCCAGCGTCCGCGCGCCGGGTCGGTGATGCCGAGGCCGTGCTCCAGCTCCCGCACCCGGCGCAGCGAGCGCGCCGCGCCCTCGGCGTCCCCGGCGACCAGTTGGGCGAATCCGAGCGCGGTCAGTCCCCGGGAGACGTACATCTGGTCGCCGACCTGCTCGGCCTGCTCGACGGCCTCGTGGGCGAGGGCGAGGGCGCGCTCCGGGTCGCCGCCGGAGGCCTCGGCGAGGGAGTTGAGGACGGCCGAGGGGATCTCGCCGATGCCGGAGTCGCGGGCCAGCCGCATGCTCTCGCGGGCCAGGTCGAGGGCGCGTCCGCAGTGCCCGGAGCGCAGTTCGGTCTCGGCGAGCAGCCGGACGAAGTGCACCTCGCTCTCGACCATGCCGCGGCGGCGCGCCTCACGCAGCAGCGCGGTGACGGTCGAGCGGGCGTCCGGCAGCTGGTCGCTCATGATCAGCCAGCGATACCGGGCGGCGCCCGGGCCGTTGTGGTGGCAGGAGATGGCGGGATCCTGCGGTTCCTTGAGCGCGCGTTTGATGGTCGCGGGGGCGTCCGGGTGACCCATCAGGTTCTCGGTCTGCGCCTGGAACGAGAGCGCGAGCAGCTCCGTGCGCCGGTCGCCCGCCCGGGCCGCCAGCTCCGCCGCGTGCGCGGCCTCCTCCCGGCCGATGGCGAAGTCGCCCTCCACCACCAGTCCCCGCCAGGCCAGTTGGTAGTGGACCAGGCCGAGCAGCCGCGGGTCGTCGCCCGCGTCGGCCAGCACCTGCGGGTAGACGGTGTCGACCTCGCCGATCGCCTGTCCGGCCGCCTCGATCACCACCATCCAGGCCCGCACCCGGTCGGCGGCCGCGGTCGCCCGGGTCAGCACCTCGCGCGCGATGTCCCGGGCGAGGTCCACCTCGCCCGCGGTGATCGCGTCCTCGGCCGCCTGCAACCGGTGTTCGTCGGGGCCCGGGGTGTCGTCGGCCGGGGTGTGCCGGGCGGCTAGCAGGCCGAGCGAGGCGGCCACCGAGGGCGCCCCGCGGTCCCGGGCCAGCGCGGCGGCCTCGGCGAGCCGGGCCGCGGCCTCCGGGTCGGTGCCGGTGGTGGCGAGGGCGAGATGCCGGGCCCGCTCGATGGGGTCGGAGGCCGCCGTGGACAGCGCGGCGTGCGCGGCCCGCCGCTCCTGCGCGGGTGCCTCCGCGTACAGCGCGGCCGAGATCAGCGGATGCGCGAAGCGTACGGCGGGGCCCTCGGGTTCCGTGGCGAGGAGCCCGAGTTCGGCCGCCTGCGCGGTCTCGGCCTCGGCGTTCTCCCGTCCTGCCGCGTGCAGCAGGGCCAGGGTGGGACGGGCGCCGGCGCTGGCCACCAGGAGGGTGTGGCGAGCCGCGGCGGGGAGCATGTCCAGCCGGTTCAGGACGAGGGCGCGCAGCGAGGTCGGGACCGGCAGCGGCTCGCCGGGGCGCGGTGGGGTGGGGTTCTCGGCCAGGGCGCGGCCCAGTTCGAGGGCGAAGAGCGGGTTGCCGGCGCTGGTGCGGTGGATGTCGCGGACCGTGGAGCGGGGCAGACCGGTGTAGCCGCGGTGGTCGAGCAGCGCGGAGACCTGGGCGCGGGAGAGCGCGCCGAGCCGGACGGCGAGGGTGTCCGGCGGGGACGCGCGTAGATGACGGTCGTACTCCTGCCCCTCGGTCCGTACCGCGCACAGCACCTGCACGGGGGTGTCGCCGAGGCGGCGGGCGGCGAAGCCGAGCAGCTCCGCACTGGCCGGATCCAGCCACTGGAGGTCGTCGGCGACGATCAGGACGGGGCCCTGGGCGGCGAGGGCGCGCAGGGTGGACAGCACGGCCAGGCGCAGGGCGAGACCGTCGCGTTGCAGAGTCGATTCGCCGCGGCCGGTGAGCGCCGATTCCAGGGCGGTGCGCTGGGCGGCGGGCAGCCGCTGGGAGACCTCGTCGGCGACCAGTCCGAGCAGGTCGGCCAGGGCCAGGAAGGGGAGATGGGATTCGGACTCGGTGGCCGAGCAGCGCAACACGGTACGTGCATGCGCCCCGTATTCGGTGGCCAATGCCCGCAGCACGGTCGACTTTCCAATTCCGGCGGGGCCGTGGAGCAGCACACTGCCGCCGTGGGCGAGCTGCTCGCGCGCCGCGCCGAACAGCTCCTCCCTGCCGATGACCAGGTCGGAGCGGCATCTGGCAGGCTCCTTGAAGTCCCGTGGCACGGTCACCGCTCCCCTCCGTGTGTCGTGTCCGGGCCAAATTCTAGGCAACATCTCATTGAAATTCGGACGGACCAGGTGGTGAGGGATATAACAACAGCGGGGCATAAGCAAATTCAAAGCGTGGCTGAATGAATAGATTGCCCACCCCGCAGCCCTGGCACACCTGAGGCCGCCCGCCGGACAGTCCCAGGGAGGCAGTCCCGGCCAAGGCGAAAGCCTTGCCCAGGGCAGCAGTCCCGCTTAGGGCAGCAGTCCCGCGCGCCGCGCCGACGCCACCGCCTCTCCCCGGGTGTGGGCACCCAGCCTGCGCATCGCAGAGCGCAGATAGCTCTTCACCGTCTCCGGCCGCAGCCCCAGCCGCTCGGCCGCCGCCGCGTTGGTCGCGCCCGCCGCCAGACACGCCAGTACGTCCAACTCCCGGGGCGCGAGCCGCACTTCCTCGGCCGACGTCCCCGACGCCAACAGCTCGCAGGCGTCGAGGAGTTCGGCCCGCAGCTGGGGGTCGGTGATCCGCGGCGCCAGCGCCCGCAGCGCCGCGTGCGCCTGTCGTACCTGCTCCACCACGGCCCCTCCCGCCGGGTCCCGGTCCGGCTCGGTCCGCGCGGCCACCGCCATCAGACCGCGCACCTCCTCCTGGACGACCAGCGCCTGCTCCACGTCCCGCGCGGCCTCCATCGCCAGGCTCAGCGTCCGGTCGCCCAGCGGCTGGGCCGAGCGCAGGGCGCCGTACAGCACACCGCGCACCCGGCGCCGTACGACCACCGGCACCGCCAGGATCGAGCGCAGCCCCTCGGCGGCGACCGGGGCGTCGTACTCGTGACTGATCTGCGCCGAGGACGAGTAGTCCGCGACCGCGCACGGGCGGGCCAGCGCGACCGCCCGGCCGCCGAGGCCGTTGCCGGAGGCCACCGCGAGGGCCATCAGGGCGGGCGTGGCGGTGCCGCTGAGCTCGCTGATACGCACCTGTCCGCGCCCCGCCTCGACCAGGCCGCCGAAGGCCACCGGCAGCCCGGTCAGGCGCCGCATCCGCAGCAGCGCACCCCGAATCTCCACCGACCCCGCAGCGTCCGCCGTCACCTGATCGCCCTTTCCCGCAGCGCACACCCCCGTTCGGGGGTAGTGAGACCTGCATCACGGATTACACGATGGCAGAGAGCCGCCCGGCAATGGTCCGGTAACGAGGAGGACGCAAGATGACGACGGCGACGGAGCTCTTCCGCGGCGCGCGGGACTTCCTGCTGGAGCACCGCGAGGACTACGCGAAGGCGTACGAGGGGTTCAGCTGGCCCCGGCCCGAGCGGTTCAACTGGGCGCTCGACTGGTTCGACGTCATCGCGGACGGCAACGACCGGACCGCCCTGCACATCGTCGAGGAGGACGGCACCGAGGTCCGGCTCTCCTTCGCGGAGCTGTCCGAGCGCTCCGACCGGATCGCGAACTGGCTGCGCGACCGGGGCGTCGGCGCCGAGGACCGCATCCTCGTCATGCTCGGCAACCAGGCCGAACTGTGGGAGACCGCGCTCGCCGCGATGAAACTGCGCGCCGTCGTCATCCCGGCCACCCCGCTGCTGGGCCCCGCCGACCTGCGCGACCGCGTCGAGCGCGGGCACGTGAGCCACGCGATCGTGCGCGCCGAGGACACCGCCAAGTTCGCCGACGTGCCGGGCAGTTACACCCGTATCTCCGTCGGCGGACTGCCGGAGGAGGGCTGGGAGCCGTACGAGGACGGGTACGTCGCCCCCGCCGAGTTCCTCCCGGACGGGCCCACCCTCGCCGACGACCCGCTGATGCTGTACTTCACCTCGGGCACGACCGCCCGCCCCAAACTGGTCGAGCACACCCACACGTCGTATCCCATCGGCCATCTCGCCACCCTGTACTGGATCGGCCTCAAGCCCGGCGACGTGCACCTCAACATCTCCTCGCCCGGCTGGGCCAAGCACGCCTGGTCGAATCTGTTCGCGCCGTGGAACGCCGAGGCGACCGTCTTCATCCACAACTACACGCGCTTCGACCCGGCCCGGCTGATGTCCGAGATGGACCGCGCCGGCGTCACCACCTTCTGCGCCCCACCGACCGTCTGGCGCATGCTGATCCAGGCCGACCTGACCCAACTGCGCACCCCGCCGCGGGAGGTGGTCGCCGCGGGGGAGCCCCTCAACCCCGAGGTCATCGAACAGGTGCGGCGCGCCTGGGGAGTCACCGTCCGGGACGGCTTCGGACAGACCGAGACCGCCGTGCAGGTCGCCAACAGCCCGGGCCAGCCGCTGAAGTCCGGTTCGATGGGACGGCCGAGCCCGGGCTACCGGGTCGAACTCCTCGACCCCGTGACCGGCGCCCCCGGCGTCGACGAGGGCGAGATCTCCCTCGACCTGTCCGCCCACCCGGTCGGCCTGATGACCGGCTACCACGGCGACCCCGACCGTACGGCGGAGGCGATGGCCGCCGGCTACTACCGCACCGGCGACATCGGCTCCCGGGACGCGGACGGCTACATCACCTACGTCGGCCGGTCCGACGACGTCTTCAAGGCCTCCGACTACAAGATCAGCCCCTTCGAGCTGGAGAGCGCGCTGCTCGAACACGAGGCGGTGGCCGAGGCCGCGGTCGTGCCCGCGCCGGACGAACTGCGCCTGGCGGTACCGAAGGCGTACATCGTCCTCGCCGAGGGCTGGCAGCCGGGTCCCGACACCGCGAAGGTGCTCTTCGAGCACTCCCGCGAGGTCCTGGCCCCCTACAAGCGCGTCCGCCGCCTCGAGTTCGCGGCGCTGCCCAAGACCGTCTCCGGCAAGATCCGCCGGATCGAGCTGCGCGAGGCCACGGCCGCCGGCTCCGCGGACGAGTACCGCGAGGAGGACTTCCGGTGACCCCACCACCCTCGTACACCCACGGCACGAGCGCGACGACCCTGCTCGGCGACACCATCGGCGCCAACCTCGACCGGGCCGTCGCCGCCTGGCCCGACCGCGAGGCACTGGTCGACGTCCCCTCCGGACGGCGCTGGACGTACGCCGAATTCGCCGCCGACGTCGATCGGTTGGCGTCCGCGCTGCTCGCGAGCGGGGTCGCCAAGGGCGACCGGGTGGGCATCTGGGCGATCAACTGCCCGGAGTGGGTGCTCGTTCAGTACGCCACCGCCCGCATCGGCGCGATCATGGTGAACATCAACCCCGCCTACTGCACCCACGAGGTCGAGTACGTCCTCAAGCAGGCCGGGATCTCGCTGCTGGTGGCCTCCCTCAGCCACAAGAGCAGCGACTACCGGGTGATGGTCGACGAAGTGCGGGGCAGGTGCCCCGAGTTGCGCGAGGTCGTGTACATCGGCGACCCGAGCTGGGAGGTGCTGGTCGGGCGCGCGACGAGTGAGGTGGCGTACCCGGAGCTGTCCTGCGACGACCCCATCAACATCCAGTACACCTCGGGCACGACGGGCTTCCCCAAGGGGGCCACCCTCTCCCACCACAACATCCTCAACAACGGCTATTTCGTGGGCGAGTTGATCTCCTACACCGAGCAGGACCGGGTGTGCATCCCGGTGCCCTTCTACCACTGCTTCGGCATGGTGATGGGCAACCTCGCGGCCACCTCGCACGGCGCCTGCATGGTCATCCCGGCCCCGTCCTTCGACCCGAAGGCCAGCCTTGAGGCGGTCCAGCAGGAGCGCTGCACCTCCCTGTACGGCGTACCGACCATGTTCATCGCGGAGTTGAACCTCCCCGACTTCGCGAGCCACGACCTCTCCACCCTGCGCACCGGCATCATGGCGGGCTCGCCCTGTCCGGTGGAGGTGATGAAGCGGGTGGTCACCGAGATGCACATGGCCGAGGTCTCCATCTGCTACGGCATGACCGAGACGTCCCCCGTCTCCCTCCAGACCCGCAGGGACGACGACCTGGAGCACCGCACCGGCACGGTCGGCCGGGTCCTGCCGCACATCGAGGTCAAGGTGGTCGACCCGGCGACCGGGGTGACCCAAGCCCGGGGCACCGCGGGGGAGTTGTGCACCCGCGGCTACAGCGTGATGCTCGGCTACTGGAACGAGCCCGAGAAGACCGCCGAGGCCGTCGACCCCGGCCGCTGGATGCACACCGGCGACCTGGCCATGATGCGCGACGACGGCTACGTCGAGATCGTCGGCCGCATCAAGGACCTCATCATCCGCGGCGGCGAGAACATCTACCCGCGCGAGATCGAGGAGTTCCTCTACGCCCATCCGAAGATCGCCGACGTCCAGGTCGTCGGCGTCCCGCACGAGCGCTACGGCGAGGAGGTCCTGGCCTACGTCATCACCCGCGACCCGGCCGACCCGCTGACCCTGAGCGAACTGCGCGCCTTCTGCGACGGCCGGCTCGCCCACTACAAGATCCCGAGCAGGCTGCACCTGCTCGACTCCTTCCCGATGACGGTGTCCGGGAAGGTGCGGAAGATCGAACTGCGGGAGAGGTACGCGGACGGTTCCTGAGCCGCTTGCCGAAGGGTGGCCGGTTCCGGAGTGAGCCGGTCACGCGCCCGCCGCGTCCAGGTCGTCGGCGAGGGTGTTGACCGGCTGCGGGGTGCCCGTGAGGTCGAGGACGAACAGGGGCATGCCGAGGGAGTCGGCGCAGGTGCGGGCGTCGGTGTCGTACCCCGCGAGGGAGAAGTAGACGCAGGCCGACGACTCCGTCATGGCCGTCAGCCACAGGCACTCCACGTCCCGCAGCGCGGCCGGGCGGACGGTCGGGTCGACCTGGGCCAGCAGGCCCTTGGCGGCGAGCCCGATGCCGGACGGGGGTCTCTGGTCGGCCCGGCGGATGTCCTGGTAGCCCAGCCAGCGCAGATACAGGGCGGCGGCCGTCACCGCGTCCCGCGCCGTACGGATCGTGACCGGCTGGAAGGCCCGGCGGGCCGGCGTCCCGCCGACCGGCACCTCGGTGGGGGCCGGCCGCGGCACCCGCTCCAGGGGCGCGGACCGGCCGTCCGCCTGGGCCACCGGGATCCGCAGCAGGGTCCCGCAAGGGCAGCCCAGCTCCGGGTGCGGCCACTGGTCCAGGCGGTCGCAGGAGGCGCAGCGCACACCGACCCACTCCTCGTCCCAGACCCGGTGCGTGACGGCCGTCGGCACACCGCCCGGGTCCAGCGGCGGAGTGACCGGCGCCCCGCACACGCACGGATAGGACGGTGCGGTGTAGCGGTGCTCGCGCCGGCAGGCCGGGCAGCGCACCGGCACGCTCTCGGGCATGGCCACTCCAAGGCGTCGCATCGGGACGGCGGTCCCATAGTGCTCCTGCGCACCCGCCCTTGTCCGACGCTTCGCGTGGGCCGACGGACGGGCGTGCACTGCGCGCCGCTCTCTTGACGGCCCCCGCCCCTCCACCTACATTGCTTCCAGATAGTAGAAAACAGTTTCCGTATTACGGAAGAGCTACTCGCGGCGGGGCGCGACGGGAGTGCCATTCCGACAGCCGAAGCAGGAGTACGCAATGGCTCGAATGACCGCTGCCCGCGCGGCAGTTGAGATCCTCAAGCGCGAGGGCGTCAGCAACGCGTTCGGTGTGCCCGGCGCGGCGATCAACCCCTTCTACGCGGCGCTCAAGGCCTCCGGAGGCATCCACCACACCCTCGCCCGCCACGTCGAGGGCGCCTCGCACATGGCCGAGGGCTACACCCGCACCCACCCGGGCAACATCGGCGTCTGCGTCGGCACCTCGGGCCCGGCCGGCACCGACATGATCACGGGGCTGTACTCCGCGATCGGCGACTCCATCCCGATCCTGTGCATCACCGGCCAGGCCCCGACCGCCGTGATCCACAAAGAGGACTTCCAGGCCGTCGACATCGCCTCGATCGCGGGTCCGGTCACGAAGATGGCGGTCACCGTGCTGGAGGCGGCGCAGGTCCCGGGCGTCTTCCAGCAGGCCTTCCACCTCATGCGCTCGGGACGTCCGGGCCCGGTCCTGATCGACCTGCCGATCGACGTCCAGCTCACCGAGATCGAGTTCGACCCGGAGACGTACGAGCCGCTGTCGGTCTACAAGCCGGCCGCGACCCGTGCCCAGATCGAGAAGGCGATCGGGCTGCTGAACGCCTCCGAGCGCCCGCTGATCGTCGCCGGCGGCGGAGTCATCAACGCCGATGCGGCCGAACTCCTGGTGGAATTCGCGGAGTTGACCGGCATCCCGGTCGTGCCGACCCTGATGGGCTGGGGCGTGCTGCCCGACGACCACGAGTTGAACGCCGGCATGGTCGGCCTGCAGACCTCGCACCGCTACGGCAACGCGACCTTCCTGGAGTCCGACTTCGTCCTCGGCATCGGCAACCGCTGGGCCAACCGCCACACCGGCAAGCTGGACGTCTACACGGCCGGCCGGACGTTCGTCCACGTCGACATCGAGCCCACCCAGATCGGCAAGATCTTCGCCCCCGACTACGGCATCGCCTCCGACGCGAAGGCGGCCCTGGAGCTGTTCGTCGAGGTGGCAAGGGAGTTGCAGACGGCGGGCCGCCTGCCCGACCGCTCGGCCTGGGCGGCCTCGGCGCAGGAGAAGAAGGCGACCCTCCAGCGCCGTACCCACTTCGACGACATCCCGATCAAGCCGCAGCGCGTCTACGAGGAGATGAACAAGGCCTTCGGCCCGGAGACCCGGTACGTCTCCACGATCGGCCTCTCGCAGATCGCCGGCGCCCAGATGCTGCACGTCTTCCGGCCGCGGCACTGGATCAACTGCGGCCAGGCGGGCCCTCTCGGCTGGACGATCCCGGCCGCGCTGGGCGTCGCCAAGGCCGACCCCGAGGCGTCCGTGGTCGCCCTGTCCGGCGACTACGACTTCCAGTTCATGATCGAGGAACTGGCGGTCGGCGCGCAGCACAAGATCCCGTACGTGCACGTGCTGGTCAACAACGCCTACCTGGGCCTGATCCGCCAGGCGCAGCGCGCCTTCGACATCGACTTCCAGGTCAACCTGGAGTTCGAGAACATCAACTCGCCCGAACTGGGCGCCTACGGCGTCGACCACGTCAAGGTCGCCGAGGGCCTTGGCTGCAAGGCGATCCGGGTGACCGACCCGGCCGAACTCGGCGCCGCCTTCGAGCAGGCGAAGAAGCTCGCCGCGCAGTTCCAGGTCCCGGTCGTCGTCGAGGCCGTCCTGGAGCGCGTCACCAACATCTCCATGTCGACCTCGAACGACATCTCCAACGTGGTCGAGTTCGAGGAGATCGCGACCGAGCCGGGGCATGCGCCGACCTCGATCAGGACGCTGAAGGTCTGACGTCCGACCCGCCCCGAACGGCACAAGAGCGGCTCACCCTGCGGTGAGCCGCTCTTTCGGTGCGCGTGAGGCCCGCCGCCCCCGTGCCGACGGGCTTCACGCGTGACCGGAATGTGCCCACCCGTGAGGGTGGTTGAAGCATCTTGAATTATATTCAGTGCTTGATGCGAGCATAGCGTACCCGTCCTACGTCTCCAGGTGGGACGTCCTACGGCCCGCGGTGTACGCGCGCGGTCATGCCCCCTCGTGGTGCTCCGACAGCCCCGGCCAGTCCTCGGGACCGCCGCCCTGCCAGTCGATGAGGTCGGTGTCCTCGACGTCGGTGACGTAGTGGTCGGCCAGGCGCAGGATCTCGGCGACGTCGTCGATGTGGGTCGCGATGCCCAGCGTCTCGTCGCCCGAGGTCACGCGCCGGGAGCCGTCCAGGGCCGGCGCGTGGACCACGATGTGCGGGTTCTCGGTTGGATGTGCCATGCCCCCAGCCTGCAACGGCGAAGGCGCCGGATGCGGGATCTTCCGCATCCGGCGCCTTCGCGCTCCTCGGTCGTCGTTCATCGGGCTGGGACCGCGGCGGAGGCGACGGAACCGGGGCGCTCCGCCCCTCTGGTCGAGATGGAGCTCCGGGTCCTTCACCACCGCACTGGCTCGCACTCCGCCGCGGTCCTCGCCCTACCCGCACCGTGTCCCCTCCCGTACGACCACCCCTCATCCGGGCCGCCGGGTGGGACACGGCCGGGGGCTCGGTCCTCACACGCTTCTTCGATTGGTTTCCGGGCGGCGCCTCGCCTGGGCGCGACAGGACAGTTGTCGGCGTCGGCGCCGCCCGGAGCTTGTGCGGCCGGCCCCTGGCACAGGGCTCGGCCCCGGTGTCAGACCCGGTCGCCGGAGAGGCGCTCGACGGCGCGCAGCAGCGCCGAGTGGTCGAGGCCGCCGTCGCCCTGCGCGCGCAGGCTGGCGACCAGTTGGGCGACCACGGCGCCGACCGGCAGGGCCGCGCCGACGTTGCGGGCCGCGTCGGTGACGATGCCCATGTCCTTGTGGTGCAGGTCGATCCGGAAGCCCGGCTTGAAGTCGCGGCTCAGGAAGTTGTCCTTCTTCCGCGTCAGCACGGTGGAGCCCGCGAGCCCGCCGTTGAGGACGTCGAGGGCGGCGGCGAGGTCCACGCCCGACTTCTCCAGGAAGACCACGGCCTCGGCGCACGCCTGGATGTTCACGGCGACGATCAGCTGGTTGGCGGCCTTCACGGTCTGCCCCGAGCCGTGCGGACCGCACAGCACGATGGTCCGGCCGAGCGCGTCGAAGATCGGCTCGGCCTCCTCGAAGTCGGACTGCCCGCCGCCGACCATGATGGACAGCACGGCCTCGATCGCGCCCGCCTCACCGCCGGAGACGGGAGCGTCGAGCACGCGGATCCCCTTGTCCCGGGCGGCCGTTGCCAGGTCCACCGAGGTCTGCGGGGTGATCGAGGACATGTCGATCAGCAGGGCGCCGGAGCGCGCGTTCTCCAGGATGCCGTCGGGGCCGTACGCGATCGCCTCGACCTGCGGGGACGCGGGCACCATCGTGATGACGACGTCGGCGTCCCGCACGGCCTCCGCGATCGAACCGGCGGCCGTGCCGCCGGCGGCGGTCAGCCGGTCCAGCTTGTCCTGCTCCAGGGTGAAGCCGGTGACGTCGTAACCCGCCTTGATCAGGTTCTCGGACATGGGGGAGCCCATGATGCCGAGGCCTATCCAGGCGATCTTGGGGAGTGCGTTGCTCATGGGTGGGGGCCTTTCGGGAAGGGGATCAGCGGGGCAGCCAGTCGAAGGCCTCGGCGCTCGGGCGGTCGCCGGGCTTGTACTCCAAGCCGACCCAGCCGTCGTAACCCGCCTTCTTCAGCTGGTCGAGGAGGTCTTCGAGGGGCAGCGACCCCGTGCCCGGCGCTCCACGCCCCGGGCTGTCGGCGATCTGCACATGTCCGGTCTTCGCCGTGAACTGCTCGATCACCGAAGGGAGTTCCTCGCCGTTCCGCGCCAAGTGGTAGAGGTCCATGAGGAACTTGGCGTTGCCGAGGCCGGTCGCGGCGTTCACCTTGTCGACGACCCCCACGGCGGCGGGGGCGCTGACGAGTGGATACAGCGGCGACTCGGGCTTGTTGAGCGCCTCGATCAGGAGGATCGCGCCGATCCTGTCGGCGGCGCGGGCCGCGAGGACCAGGTTCTCCAGCGCGAGCGCGTCCTGCTCCGCCGGGTCGACGCCGTCGACGCGGTTGCCGTAGAGCGCGTTGAGCGCCCCGGCGCCGAGGGAGTGGGCGAAGTCCGCGGCCACGTCGATGTTCGCGCGGAACCGCTCCGACTCCTCGCCGGGGATCGACAGGGCACCGCGGTCCGGGCCCGGCAGCTGTCCGGCGTAGAAGTTGAGGCCCGTCAGCTGGACGCCCGCGTCCTCGATCGCCCTCTTGAGGGCGTCGAGTGCGGACCGCTCGGGGGTGGGGGAGTCGACCCAGGGCCACCACAGCTCGACCGCCGTGAAGCCGGCCGCGGCGGCGGCAGCGGGGCGCTCCAGGAGGGGGAGTTCCGTGAAGAGGATCGACAGGTTGACGTTGAAGCGCTGGTCTGCGAATCCCATGGGGGCCGCGCTCCCTTCCGTGTCGAGGTCTAAAGCAAGATTCCGTATTGTGGAATATTGTTTCTGCTTAATGGAAGATTGCCGTCGAGGGGCGAGGCTTGTCAAGGGGGCGGGGCGCACGAAGGCGCCCACGTCAGGGAAGCCGCGGGTCGTTGTACGAGGTGGTCGGTCAGGTCCGGTCCGCGGTGGCCGCGGGCGCGGCGAGGCTGCTCAGCAGGCGCAGTGCGGCTTCCGAGGGGGAGTCGGGGGCGGTCGTGTAGGCGATCAGCCGCTGCCCTGCGGCGCCGGGCATGCAGAGGTTCTCGAAGGCGAGCTCCAGCGCGCCGACCATCGGGTGGTGCAGCCGCTTGGTGCCCGAGGTGCAGGTGCGGACCGGGTGCCGGGACCAGAGGGCGGCGAACTCGGCGCTCTGGATGGACAGTTCACCGACCAGCGCGGCGAGGGCGCGGTCGTCGGGATGGCGCCCGGCCACCAACCGCAGCGAGGCGACGGCCAGTTCGGCCTCCGAGTCCGGGTCGTCGTACAGCGCCCGGTACCGCTCGTCCAGGAACAGCATCCGCACGAGGTTCGGCCGCGCTCCCGGCCGGTCGGGCCCGTCCGGCGCCAACTGCCCGGCGAGCAGGGCGTGTCCGAGCCGGTTCCAGGTGAGCACGTCGCCCCGGCGGTCCAGGACGAGAGCCGGTACGTCGGTCATGGCGGCGATCAGCCGGCGCGCCGAGGTGCTCGCGTGTTCCGCGCGGGGCGGTGCGGGCGGCCGGGGCGCGGAGGCGTCGGCGGGACGGGCGAGGGCGAGCAGGTGGGCGGTCTCGTCGGCGCCCAGTCGTAGGGTGCGGGCGATCGCGTACAGGACCGAGTCCGAGACGCCCTTCGCGCGGCCCTGTTCGAGGCGGGTGTAGTGGGTGATGCTGACGCCCGCCAGCGTGGCCAGCTCCTCGCGCCGCAGGCCCGTGACCCGGCGGCGGGTCGGGTGCGGGGTGAGCCCGAGTTCCTCGGGGCGCAGCGCGGCACGCCGGGATCTGAGGAACTCGCCCAGCTCGGACCGGGTGTCCATGCCTGCCTCCTCGGTGCGGTTGCCGCCTCTCCATCATGCCGGTGGCCGCCCGCGAACGGGATCCGTGAGGGTGGTCATGCCGTGACCACCCTTGCGCCGCCTGCCCAACTCCGGGTGCTGGCTGGGCGTTCGGAGGCGGACGAGCCTTTCCTCCAGCACCGCGCGATCAGCGCGAGAGCACCGTGAGGAAGGAACACGACGTCATGACCGTCACCGACACGAGGGCGGCCGGCAGCGGCCCGGCCGCCCTCACCCCCAGGCTCCGGCTGGTCCTGGTGCTGCTGCTCGCGGCCCAGTTCATGCTGGCGGTCGACTTCTCCATCCTGAACGTGGCGCTGCCCGTGATCGGCGACGGCCTGGGCTTCTCGCTGGCGCACCTCCAGTGGATCGGCACCGCGTTCGCGCTGTGCGCGGCCGGGTTCACCCTGCTCTTCGGCCGGGTCGCCGACCTCTTCGGGCGCCGGCGGATCTTCCTCGGCGGTCTCGCCGTGCTCGCCGCCGCCTCACTGCTGGGCGGCCTCGCGCAGAGCCCGGAGACGCTGATCACCGCCCGCGTCCTGCAAGGCCTCGCGACCGCGGCGGTCACCCCGGCGGGCCTGTCCCTGCTGACCACCGCGTTCCCGGAGGGGCCGCTGCGGGCACGAGCGCTCGGCCTCAACGGGGCGCTCATGTCGGCCGGGTTCACCACCGGGGCGATCCTGGGCGGCCTGCTCACCGACCTCCTGTCCTGGCGGTGGTCGTTCTTCCTCAACGTCCCCGTCGCCCTCGCCGTCCTGGCCGTCGCCCCGGCGGTCGTCAAGGAGTCGCGGCCCGTCGAACGCCCGCGGCTCGACCTGCCCGGCGCAGTCACCGTCACGCTCGGCCTGCTGGCCGTCGTACTCGGCATCACACAGGCCGGCGAGCGCGGCTGGGGCTCGCCGCTCGCGCTGGGGGCGCTGGGCCTGGGCGCGGTCCTGCTGCTCGTGTTCCTCGCCGTGGAGCGCCGGGCCCCGGCCCCGCTGGTGCCGCCGAGCGTGCTGCGCCGGCGCTCCGTCGCGTGGGGCAACGCCACCGGGCTGATCGCCTTCCTGACCGAGACGTCCCTGGTCTTCCTGCTGACCCTCTACCTCCAGGAGGTGCTCGGCTTCTCCCCGCTGGCCGCGGGTCTGAGCTTCGGCGTGCTCGGCCTCGGCACGGTCCTCGGCGGTCTCGCCGCGCCCCGGGTCATCGGCCGGTTCGGCAGCCGGCGGACCCTGGTCGCCGGCGGTCTCGTCCAGGCCGTGGCGACCGCCGCGCTGCTCGGCCTCGGCGCCGACCGGTCCTGGCTGTGGCTGCTCCTGGCCGGCACGTTCCTGGGCGGGGTCGGGAACATGCTGGCCATCGTCGGCTTCATGGTCACCGCCACGTCGGGTCTGGCCGACCGGGAACAGGGGCTGGCCACCGGGCTCGCCACGATGACCCAGCAGATCGGCATCACCGTGGGCACCCCGGTGATGAGCGCGGTGGCCACGGCGGCCATGACGGGCACCGGCGCCGCGGCCGTCCTCGGCGGCCTTCGGGTCGCCATCGCGGTGAACGCCGGTGTGGTGCTTCTCGGGGTGATCGGCAGCCTCGTGTTCCTGCGCAGTGAGGAACCGGCCGCTGTCGTGTACCCGGCGAGCTGATCCCCCGGTCCGTTAGAGTCGCCCACGGGCGGACCGACCGGCGTCGCCGGTGCCCGGAGTCACGCAGGTCAGGAACGTGTCTGGGGGCAGTATGCGACTGAGAGTGGAGTTCACCACCGAACCCTTCGACCTCGACGAGGCACCCGCGCACGCGGTCGTCGCCCGTGAGGTCATCGAGGCCGGTGAGCTGGACGCGGTGGACGTCGGGCCGTTCGGCAACACGGCGGAGGGCGCCTCCGACGCCGTACTCACCGCCGTGGACGCGCTGCTGCGCAAGACCCTGGAAGCCGGCGCCACCCGGATCTCGCTCCAGGTCAACGTGATCGGGGAGGGCGACGCGTGACCGGCACCGGGGACGAGCCCTTCATCACGGCGGTGAAGCCGCTGGTCGACGCCATGGGCGGGGAGATGGTCCCGCCGGACGAGGCGGGACCCGACGACGTCGTGCTCGCCTGGGAGGGCGTGGACGTGGTCGCCGTACGCCTGCCGCAGCTCGCCGACTCGCTGGACCACATCCTGGCCGCGATGGAACGCAAGCAGGGCAAGCCGCTGGCGGAGCTGGACCGCAAGGCCAAGCAGGAGGTCGTACGGATACTGGAGGCGCGCGGCGCCTTCTCGGTACGGCACGGTGTGGAGACCGTCGCGAGCGCGCTCGGGGTCAGCCGGTTCACCGTCTACAACTACCTGAACCGGGAGAAGGGATAGTCGATGTGGAGCGCGCGTCCACACTGGTGGAAGGCTCGAAGGGTAAGAAGTGCCAGGTCAGGGCTAACCCCCAACCCTCCTCTTTCGCATGTAGGTGAATGTGTGTGCACGTAGTGCTGTGGACGTGTTGTGGACTTTCCGCGGACCGCTAGACCACGCGCCGCAGCCCGGCACCGTCCAGGGCTGCGCGCACACTCGACACCGAGTCCTTTCCAGCGTGCGTGTACAGCCAGGTGATCTTCGCGCCCCGTTCGTGCCCCAGGATCCGCTGCGCATCTGCTTCCGGCACGCCCAGTTCGTGTAGCCGCGACGCGAACGCGTGGCGCACGTCGTGAAAGTGCGGCCACCGTTCAATCCGACCCGTCGCCGGGTTCTCCACCTTTCGCGAGATCCCGGTGCCGTCCGTCGCACGGTTCCACTTCTGCCAGAACCCTGCCCGATCCATCACGCCGTCGAATACCGGCCGGCCCTTCACCTTCCGGCCCGCCCACGGGGAGCGGAACACCAGCTCCTCCGCATGCATGCCGCTGCCCGGCGCCGTCCGCGTCGCTTGGGCGGGATTCCTGTCCAGGTGCGCTCTCAGGACGTGCGTGGCGCGTGCCGTCAGCGGAACCGTGCGGCAGCCAGCCGCCGACTTCGGGTAGGCCTTCCGCTGCATCCTGCCGCGCACCTGGATGACGGTCTCGCGCACCTGGATGCTGGCGTCGTCGAAGTTCACCCAGCAGCGGCGCAGTCCCACCATCTCGCCCCATCGCAGGCCCGTCTCCTCAGCCACGATCAGGAAGGCGTGGAAGTGCTCGTCGAACTCCCCGCGAATCTCGGCCAGCTGGTCATAGGTGGGCGGCATGAGGTCATCCGGATGCTTCGGCTGCTGCTTTGGGAGCTTCACGCCTTCGCATGGATTGTGCGCCACGCGACGGTCCTTGAGGGCGGCTCCCATCATGCCGTCGAGCATCTGGTAGGCCTTGTCGATCGTCGCCTTGCCGACCCGAGTCGTCAGCTTGGCAACCCACGCTTCGACATCCAGGTTGCCGATCGACACCAGGGGCCACGATCCAAAGTGCGGCTGCACGTGGTTGAGCCAGACGCTGTCAGCCGTCTCTCCGGTGTTGGCTGCGATACGTCGTGTCGGCGTCCACTTAGCGTGCCACTCGTCGATGGTGATTTGCCCGCGGTCGAGGTCCACAAAGGACCCGGATCGAACCTGGTCGCGGGTTTTGTCGAGGAACCCCTCGGCCTTCTTCTTGGCGTTCTCGCCGGAGAACGTCTTCGCGCGCTGCTTGCCGGCCGGGTCGCGGTAGCGGGCTTGCCACGGCCCGGTGCAGTTCCTGCGCGTGTGGTCCTCGTCGGGCCGGAACTTGGTGGTGCAGGCCTTGCAGCCGCATGACTTGATGCGGATCTGTCTCGGGTTGTTACTGGCCTTGCGGGGCATGGCGGGCCTCCTCGCTCCGGTGGACGGTTCGCTGGGCGGGGACGCGCGCCTGCCGTGGCACGGACACGTATTCACCGCACCAGCACGTCGCACCAAGACCAAGCTGAGGGGCGCCAAGGTATATGAGCATGGCCCGGACCTGCTTCAGAGCGGTGAAGTAGTCGAGGTTCTGACCGATGACGATGGCGACCCGGTCACGGTCCCACCGTGGCGCGATCGGGTTGATGGTCTCCACGATCACGGTTGCGCACATACGACCCCCCATGGCCGACAGTCTGGCTCAACTGACCCGGCCGCAGGTGGAGGTACGGCGGAGCTCCGAACGTACCGCCGACCACTACCGTTCGTGAAGCACACATACGAGATCAGTGAGAGAAATGTGGGCAACTGAAAAGGTTGTACGTCGATCAGGCGATTCTCGTCAGGACCGGGACTTCTGACGCACGGTCATCGCGGCCATGGTCGCCTCGATGACGCGCCGGTCCTCGCCGTCGAGGGTGCGGAAGAGGTGAAGGAAGCGGCGTTCCTCTTCGTCGTCAATGGCTGCGGGCACATGGCGGCCGGCAGCTTCGAAGACTTCGGCGATCGTGAGGCCAGCGCCGTCGGCGAGTTGGCGGAGCTTGTCCGGGTTGGGGCCACGACTTCCGGTGGCGCGGTCGCCGCTCTTCCAACTGTGGAGAGTGGAGACGGACAGGCCGGATCGGCGGGCGAGGGTGGACAGTGTCCAGTCTCTGTCCCGCATCACGCGGTCGATCAGGCTCGCAAGGTCATCCACATGTAGAAGCATCGGGCATCGTCCACATGATCTACAAGTCGGCCCGTGGCATCTGACCTGCTTTGATTTCCACATGCGGAAGAAGTGGCATATTCAGAAGCCCTGGCCAAGGCTTCCTGGCACGCCAGATGCCTTGACATGCATCCACATTCGACATTGAATGTGGAAACGAAGCCGCCGCCCGGCCTTCCACATTCAGCCACGGCGACATCGCTCTCGGCCACGAAAGGGCACCCCATGCACAGACTGGACAACGGCCAGCCGATCCGTGAGGCCATGGCGGCGGCCGATCTGTCCATCGAGGACCTCGCCGAGAGGACCAGGACGATCGACGGGTACGGCATCAGCCGCTCCACCATCGGCCACATGGTCTCCCAAGGATCCAGTGGCCGTAGCGAGTTCGAAGACCGCTCCTGTGGCCTCGTCGCGAAGGCACTCGACAAGCCCCTCGGGGAACTGTTCAGCATCGACGCCCCCATGTGACCTTTCCATGCCAGCAGTTTCCACATTCGCCGGAAGATTTTCCGCAACAGATGAAAGGAGGAATCGTGCCGCAGCCCCTCACCCCCACACAGCTGCATCCCGAAACCCCCCTGCTCCTTACCAGGCCCGAACTCCTCAAGTGGCTGAAGGTCAGCCGCACATGGCTCGACATGCGCCTCGCCGACGACCCCCAGTTCGTGAAGGCGTGCGTGATCGACATAGCCACCCCGGGGAGCAGTCACCGCAAACTCCGCTTCCCCGTCCGGGCTGTCGCCGAGTACCTCGGCATCCCCGAATACGCGACGCCGAACGCACCAGCCCGCGCCGCCGCATGAGCGGCAAAGAGAAGGCCGGCCACCAGAGGCGACCGGCCGGAACGACCCACCTGAACTCACCACAAGAAAGGAGGGGCCGCGTGTCCAGTGTGACAGACCGCGACTTCATCGCCGAGATGGCCGAGGCGGTTGAGGGAGCGATTCCCGCAGGCGACTACGTGGCGTCGGTGGTTGCCGCCGATCTGGTCGAGCGCCTTCGAGGCGAGGATCCGGAACTGCTGGCCGGCTGGCTGGACTTGAAGGCGGCCGTGATCCTCGCGGACGTCGTGGCCCGCAAGTCGAACAGTAAGCGGCAGGCGGCCCGGATTGGCGCCCCGCGTAAGGCGTTCGCTGAGGCGGCCCGCAGTTTCGCTGACGGCGACGTCACGGCGTTGCATCCGTTCGCCGCCGAGTACGTGGTCGACGAGGACAACACCCGCCGGACGGTGGCGAACATGACCGCTTCCGACTGCCGCTTCGTCGCCTCGAAGTATGAGGACGCGGCCCGGATCTCGAAGTTGGAGGCAGCGTTCCATCGGGCGGTCGGCAAGAAGATCGGCGCCCGCGTGGTCGGTGAGGTCTTCACCGAGGCCCAGTACCTGGACATGTACCGCTCCGTCACCCAGCAAGGTCCGCGATCCGTACCGCGGGCAGCGGCGGCATGACGAAGAGCACCGGCCGACACATCGCGCCCCACACCGACTCTTCAACCCAGTACTCCGCATGCCTACTCGTGTCGACTTCCCGACGCTACGCGACCTCGCCTCGTCCCTTCTCTTGCCGACGATCCGCGACTTCTCTGCCCGTGAGCCCCGTACCCGCCCGCATCGACTGCGCATGCCTTCGCCACCCGAGCCCACCCGACCGACATACCGAAGCGCGTCGCCACCCCCTCACCCGCTCACTGCATCCCGACTACTCGTCACATGCCGCCTCACGCAATGCGTCCCGACCCTGCCGACTAGCCGTCGCCCCGCCAAGCAACCCCACCCTGTCGACGTCCCAAGTCCAGTCGCATCACGCCGTGCCGACTACCCAACGCATCTCGGCACCTGCCGACCCTGCCCGTGTCGACTTCCCAATTCGGCCCGTCACCGCACCATCCGGGTCAAGTCTGACCGACTACCCAGTCCGGCCCGCTCTCTCGCCACACACCACGACCCGCTCCAGTCGACATGTCATCTCGATTCGCCTCGATTCGATTCCGCCCGCAGCGACCGCCCGACACCAGTCGCTTCCGACCCAACCCGCATGACCGTCCAGGTCACCGAAAGGAACTCACCACATGACCAGCATCTTCGCCAGTTTCACCGACAAGGCGTGGCCCCACCGCTTCCACGGCGCGATCCGCGTGAAGAACATCGCAGGCGGCACCCCCACCGATCCGAAGGTCGCCGAGGGCTGGCTCCGGACGAAGCTCGCAGACAAGGACGACCTGATCCGCGAGATGGTCGCGCAGACCATGGTCGACCGGGGCGTCACCGCCGACGAAGCCGCCAAGCTCGTCGACACCAACAAGCACCTCAACGGCTTCCGCCGCGACGAGAACGGCCTGTATATCGAGGGCCGCCAGTTGAAGGCCGCGGTGAAGGAAGCCGCCTCCGTCGCGCGCTCCGTCGACAAGCTGAAGTCCCGCTGGGGCTCCACCAACAAGGGCGTTCAGGGCTTCGTCGCCGAACACATCATGGTCGTCGAGGACAAGTTGCACCTCGGCGTCACCGAGCCGACCGGCGTCCTCCAGTCCTTCCCGAAGAACCCGCGTACCGGCCAGACCGGCATCCAGTACACGGAGTTCATCGAGACCGCCGAGTTCGACTTCACGGTCATCTCCGACTACGCGTTCACCGACGAAGAGTGGGCCATGCTCTGGCTCACCGGCGAACAGCAGGGCGTCGGCGCTTCCCGCTCGCAGGGCTTCGGCCGCTACGAGGTCATCAAGTGGGAGGCCGGCGCATGAGCGACCAGGCCCCCAAGCCCGACGACCGCACGGCCGTCATCAAGCACCTGTGCGCCGAGCTCGGCATCAACACGGTCACCTACGCGGACGCCGACGGCGAGATGCGCGTCGAGATCGACGTGGTCCACGTCGCCAGCCTAATTGAGGCCGGCATCCTGCCCGGCCGCGCCGAAGACCACCCGCCGTTCATCGAGTTCGCCCGGCGGTATGGCGTTGAGATCGGCGGTGCCGCATGACCGACAACCGAATGACGCCGGAGCGTATCGCCGAGATCAAGGACTTGCTCAAGTACGAGTCGTCGATCGCCTTCTACAGCCACCGCGCGAAGGAGTCGATACTCCTGCTCGTCGCGGAGGCCGAAGAGGCCGCGCGGCTGCGCAAGCAGGCGGCGATCGTCGAGACGTTCGTCGCGGACCGCGCCGACTACATCACGGCGATCCGCAACTGCCACCCAAACAACGGTCACGACTACAACCGCTGGCAGGGCCACGCCGAGTCGCGCCGCCAGCTCGCCGAACAGCTGGGCCTGCCCGTCGCATGGCCAGCCGAGGAGGCGGCCGCCCCGCAGCACTACGACAAGGTGCCGGACCCGGTGGACGGATGCCACTGGTGCGCTTGTGGCAACCGCTGGCCCTGCAAGGACGCCAAGGCGGTGACCGCGTGATGGCCGAGCCGAAGAAGCCGCAGCCTGCTCAGCCGGATCCGCGTGTGGGCCAGAACCCGACGGGTCGCCCGCGCCGTTCATCGGCCGCGAGCCGCCGGAAGCATGGCCGACGCGACGGTCGGGGTGAGGCCTCGTGAACGCCAAGACTTTCAACCGCCTTCACCCGGTCGGCACTCGGGTGTTCGCCTACCCGGGAGCCCGCCCGGAGGACGTCCCGGACACCCGCCGCCTCGTGACCCGCACCCGCAGCAAGGCCGAGGTGCTTGGCGGCCACACGGACGTCGTCTGGGTCTATGGCTACAGCTCCTGCATCGCCCTCGATCATGTCGACGTGGTGTCGGAGGCCGAGTGGGAGGCTGCGGTCGCCACTGGCGGGGCCACCGAGTCGTTCGCGTCGCTGGATGACCGGGGCGTTCCGGAGCCGTCGGAGACGGAGGAGAAGCGGGCCCGCCTGTTCGGGTTCATCGAGGCTGGCGCCAGTGAGGGGGACTTCCCTTCGTTCGCTGCCGCGCTCGACGAGTACGTGGGCGCGGTGCTTGCTGAGGCGATCAGTCGAGTCGAGGACCCGGAGGAGCGCGCGAAGACACCGATCGGGCTTGGGCTCGGCTGGGAGTCCGCGCGAGAGGTGCTGCGCCGGATGCGGGCGGAGGTCATGTCATGACCCGCCCGATCTCCGACCTGGATGTGCCGTTGCCGCGCCTGGAGCAGCAGATCCGCGATCTGGTCGCCCGTCAGAACGAGCAGCGCGCCGACGCCTCCGCCGACCGGCTGCGCAACTTCCTCACACCCACCGACACCCACACCGCGCCCGAGGAGGGCAAGTGAGCATGTACAGCATTGCGGTCGGTGACGGCCACCAGGACGCCCGGGGGGTCGTTCTCCTTGCCGCTCTGGGCAATCCGGACCCGGGCCGCTTCCGGGACGCCTGGGTGGAGAAGGGCGACGGCGGCCTGCCGGTCATTGCGATCTACACCCGCAATGGCGGCGGCAACCGCGAGTCTTACGAGGACGTCATCGCCGGCCTTCAGAGCCACCCGCTGTACCTGCGGGATGCGGACGACGACTTCGACTCCACCTACGCCACCTTCTACTTCAGCACCCCCGCCGAGTTCGTCGACACACTCCAGCCGCTCGCACAGGAGCCGGTGGACACGAGCGAGCGCTGGCAGGCCGCCATCGCAGCCCTGTCCGGCAAGGCGGGTGAGGCGAAGTGACTACCACCCAGGCGTGGCCGTTCGGTACCGACGCCATCCAGCACGACCCGCTGACGGCCTTGCGCATCCCGGTCGTCACCAGCTTCAACCCGATGTGGAAGTACGTCGCCGCCTACATCGACGTGGACCGCAGCCGCTTCAGCTGGGGGAGCCAGGAGCGGCCCACCGACGCCGAGGCCTCGATGCTCGCCTCGTTCATCGAGGAGGACAGGCATCCCGGGCCGCTGCCGCTGGAGCAGGTCATGGACCGCCGCCACACGATCTGCGACGAGCCGATGGCCCACTGGCTGGCCTGGAAGGCCGATCACCCCGACATCTTTCCCGCCCGTAAGGAGGCGTGATGGACCTCGCCATGGATCCCGCGCTGACGGCCCGCCTCGAAGCCGTCCGTAAGGCGCACGCCCCGATCGACGACGCCATCAACAAGGGCGAGCGGGTCGACATCCCGTCGCTCGGCACTCTCGCCGGGGCCGTCGGCGCCTTCCTCGACGCGGTCGACTCCTACCTCAAGCCGCTGCCCGCACTGGACGCGAAGGAGGCGGCGTGATGGCCTCGCCGATTCGCCTCGCTGACGTCGTCGAGGAAGCCCTCATTCAGGTCTGGACGGAAGCCCACCGCGAGTTCGGCCCGGACGAGCGCGAGTGGACCCCGGACCAGATCCGCCAGTACGAGCTGAACCTCGATGCCGCTCGCGTCGACACCGGCTGGGTGGTGGCGTGATGGTCACCCTCTCGCTGACCCGCTCCCGCATCGCAGCCGTCCTCGCCGACGCCGCCACCCTCCTGGAGGCAGACGGCTGGGACCCGCACACCAACCGGCTCATGGGCGCCATCGACCAGGCCGCCGGCTTCACACCCGGCAGCGGAAGCACCGACGCCGAACAGGCCACCCTCAACGCCTGGGAGACGCTGACCCGCCACCTCAACGTGGACTGCGTTTCCGCGTGGGAGCAGGCGCCCGGTCGGACAGCGCTGCAGGTCCTCTCCGCCCTGCACGGGGCTGCGGCGAAGGCGGTGGCGTAATGGGCGGCCTCGAACTGAAGGTGACGCTCGGCCCGGTCGACGTCACCGCTACGCAGGCACTGCACGTCGCCCGGCACGTCGCCGACCGGATCGGCGCCGAGCACCCGCACGCGCTCGACGAAGACATGCCGCGCCTCGCCGGCCGGCTCACCGGCCGTGACCCGGACGCGGCAGACGAACTACGCGAACTCCTCGCCGCACTCGGACTGCCCACCAACGCCCGGCAGTTGCGGGCGATCAAGGCCCGGGCCGCCTTGGAGCAGGCCGCCGCCAACCGCAAGTCCAAGGAGCGCACGTGAGTACCGGCATCGCCCTCTGGATCGCTGTCGCCGTCCTGTGCTGCGGCTGGCTGCTGATCGTGGCCCGCGAGGTCCGCTACCTGTCCCAGGCGGTACCCGCGCAGCCCGCACCCGCCCCGGCCGACAACCGCACCGACGTGGAGGGGCCGTGACCACCTCAACCACCGTGACCGACGAACCGACCGACACCGAGATCGCCGACCTGTGCGACAAAGCTGCCGACGTCATCGACACCAACGGGCACTGCAAGCGGGACCTGTACGACCACAAGCAGGCCGCCAACGGCACCAAGCCAGCCAACTGCCGCGTCGACCTGATCGGCGCCCTCAACATCGCCGACCACGGCGTACCCATCTACACGGGCCGCTCCGTTCTGGTGTGGCGGGCCGAGCAGGCGCTCCTTGCCCGCATCGACCAGGCCGCGATCGTCACCTGGAACGACGCCCGCGGCCACGGCAAACGCGAGGCGGCCAAGCTGCTGCGCGACACCGCGGCCAGCCTGCGGGAGGCGTCATGACCCTCACCCTCATCGCGGGCGGCCGGCACACCGGACGCTTCATCAACACCCGCCTGCGCCGCCAAGTCCGCGAACTCGACGACCACAACGCCCACTTGGTCGCCGGCGTCGAGCAGCGTGAGGCCGACCTGTATACGGCGCTGCTCCGTGGCTGCCAGGACGCCATGCTCATCGCCCAACTGCGGGCCGAGAACGAGGCAGTCAAGGCCGCCAACGAGGAACTGCGGCACACCGTGATCCGCGCGAAGGCCGAGCAGGAGCGGCTACGCCGCGCCGTCATCAACGCCCGGCCGAAGATCGGCGTCGCCGTGCAGCAGCTCGACCGGCCCTACGTGTCCCACACGCAGATCCCTTACCCCGTACCCGTCGGGCAGTCCACCGCCAACGACGAGACGCAGCAGTTGCCCGTCATCGACCGGCCCGAGCCCGCGCCGCAGGCGTGGCCCAGCTACACCCACTGACCGCCGGCGCGGGCGATGACCCGCTCTCGCCTCGCCGGCGCCCAACGCAAGAAGCCCCGAGCGCTAGAGACGCCCGGGGATCCGACACCAGCATCCCACCGGAGATCACCATGAGCTTCTTCCGCAAAGACACCGCCACCGCTCCCGCGCTGACTCCGGCGCCCGCCCAGGGCGTCAGCCTCACCAAGGGCGGCGCCTCCCACATCAGCCTGACGAAATCGGACCCGACGGTGCAGATCACCGCCCACCTCGACTGGGACGGCGGCAGTGCCTCCCGCCGGGCGCGCGGCGCCGATCTGGAGCTGTACGTCCTGCACGTGCCCGCCTCCGACGTGGCGGCGGGCGGCAGGCGCGGCATGCCCAAGCCGGGCGGGGCCGTCTACTACCGCAACCTCGGCTCCCTCGACCGTGCGCCGTACATCCTGCACCACGGCGACAGCCTCACGCCGGGACGCGAGACCGCGACGATCGGTCGCATCAGCGAGCAGGGCTACGCGTTGATCTGCGCCTACTCGGCGGTCGGCAACGGGGTCGGCTCGTTCAAGTCGTTCGGCGCGAAGGCCATCGTCACCGACGGCGCCGGGCAGACCGTCACGGTGCCGCTGTACGACAACAACCCGAACGCCTACTGGGTGGCCATCGCGCTCGTCGACTTCACGCACGACAACCCGCTGATCCGGCAGGTCGAGAGGTACTCCCGCCGCGGCTCCGAAGCCCGGCCGGTCCTCTACTCCGACGGTCGCTTCGAGATGGATGCCGGGCCCGTCGAGTTCAAGCGCTAGTCCGCACCGCCTGACCGACAACCCCATAGACGGCCGCGTCGAGTCCCCCCAACTCCGCGGCCAGCCGAGGCCTCGCCGCCCCAACCACCCCCCGGTCGCGGGCGGCGAGGCCCGGCACCTCCTACCTGAAAGCGAGTCACATGAGCACCGAAAGCACCACGAAGCAGGTCGCGCCACTCCGGTGCGCGCGCTGCCGCGACGAAGACGGGCCCTTTACCGACGACGGACTGTGCGAGCCGTGCGCCCGCCCGATGCCGCTGGAGAACGTCGCGTGACCGCCGCGGTAGAGGCGCCGGTCGAGGTCGAGCCTGGCCTGTACGACATCGACTCCGAGACCTACCACTCGGATCCGATCCCCGGCGGCAGCCTCTCCTCGACCGGGGCGAAGAAGCTGGCCAGCCAGTGCCCGGCCAAGTTCAAGTACTGGCTCGACAACCCGGAGTCGCCGAAGAAGACCCTCGACCTTGGCACCGCCGCCCACCGCCTTGTTCTCGACGATGGGCCCGACCTCGTCCTCGTGGATGCCCCCCGATGGGACACCAACGCCATCAAGGCCGAGGTAGCCGCCATCCGAGCGGAAGGCAACATCCCGCTCAAGCGGCCCGAGCTGGAGCAAGTCGAGGCCATGGCCGCCGCCCTGCGGCAAGACCCGGACGCCGTCCGCCTACTGGAGCCCGGGTCCGGGGTCGCCGAACAGTCCGCCTTCTGGGAGGACGGCAACGTCTGGCGTCGGGCCCGCTTCGACTGGCTGCGCCACGACGGGCAGATCGTCGACTACAAGACCGCCAGGTCATGCCGCCGCGAAGACCTGGAGAAGGCCTTCAACGAGCACAGCTACATGCAGCAGCAGGAGTGGTACATCGACGCCGGCGCCGCCCTCGACGTGGCCGACCCGGAGAAGCCGTTCCAGTTCGTGCTGCAGGAGAAGGACCCGCCCTACCTGGTGGTCGTCACCACCTGCGACCCGATGGCGCGTGAGATCGGACGCCACCTCAACCAGGTCGCCCTCAACGCCTACGCCATCTGCCGCGAGACCGGCGAATGGCCCGGCTACCTGCCCAACCCGATGACCGCGCTGCCCTCGTGGGTCGAGCGCCAGTACGCCTAGGAGAACCTGAATGAACCAGCCTCTTGGTCAACCCGTCCGCGCAGGACGACAGCAGCAGCCGCAGACCAACGAGTACGACGACGGCCCGTTCACCTTCCGGCCAGCCACCAAGGACGGCGCTAAGGCTCGCGTCGCCATCCAGGGTGTGTCCGGCTCCGGCAAGACCTGGACGTCCCTGTCCCTCGCCCACGGCCTCGCTCTAGGGGAACGGTTCGCGGTCATCGACACCGAGCGCGGCTCGGCCTCTCTCTACGTCGGCGAGCGCGGCATCCAGTTCGACTCGCTGCCGATGCACCGCTACGACCCCCGCGACCTCGGCAAGGCACTCGCCGCCGCAGCGAAGGCCGAGTACCCAGTCGTGGTGGTCGACTCCCTGTCGCACTACTGGAAGGGCCCCGACGGCACCCTCGACCAGGTCGAGAAGGCCAAGTCGAAGTATGGCGGCAACAGCTTCGCGGGGTGGAAGGACGGCACCCCGATGCAGAACGAAATGGTCGAGGCCCTCCTCGCCTACCCGGGCCACATCGTCGTGACAATGCGGTCCCAGACCGAGTGGGTGTTGCAGGAGAACGACCGCGGGCGCAAGGAACCGACCATGGTCGGAATGCGCGCTGAGCAGCGCAAGGGCATCGAGTACGAGTTCGGTGTCGCAGCCGAGATGGACATCACCAACCGGCTGCGCTTCCTCAAGTCCCGCTGCCCCGCCCTGCATCAGCAAGTCCTCGACAAGCCTGACGGTGCCCGCGACATCGCAAAGCCGCTCCTGGACTGGCTCAACGCCGGCGGCAAGCCCGTCGATTCCAGCGCCTGGGTGGATGCCGCATTCGCGGAGAACGCCACCGCCGAAGGGTTGCTCGCCCTGTACCGCGAGGTCGAGTCCCACAGTGCGCTCGCCACGCCACTCCTGCACCCCCAGACCGGTCAGCCGACCAGCCTCGGTGACGCCATCAAGGAGCGCGGCATCGCGCTCAAGAACGCCCAGCAGTAGCCCGCACACGCGAAGGCCGGCCCGCGGGTATCGGGCCGGCCGTTCACCCGACAAGGAAACCACGCCATGAATGGACCTCAGCACTACCTCGAAGCCGAACGCCTCACTGAAGTCGCAAAGACCGGCACCGCGGAGCAGCGAACAGCCTGCCTGGCCGCCGCCCAGGTGCACGCCACCCTCGCGGAGGCCGCAGCAACTGCCCTCGGACGCACCCACACGGGCTCGATGCCCGCCGCCGATTACGAGGCATGGCGCGCCGCCGCTGGATACAAGGTGGCCGGAGGATGACCACCCCGTACACCGACGACGACCTGCGCACGGAGGCGGCCCGCCAGTACGCGGAAGTCCTGCGCGCCCCCGACCGGCTGGAAGTCGGCGACGAAATGCGGGACCAGCCCGTCCCGTCCCAGAACGGCAGCGTGCGCTGGGGCCAGCTGTCCTGCGATGACTTCCACGACGCCCGCAACGAGGTCCACGAACTCCTCGACAGCGCCGTCGACATGTCGGCCTGGTCCGTGAACCTCGGCGCCCGCCACCTCAAGACGACCACCGAACTCGCCTGGGGCCGCGGCGGTGACGCCTGGGATTTGGCCGTCCAGATCGCCCACCGGCCCGGCCTGTCGACGGAACTCCGCGACGCACTCACCACCGCCATCCGCGGCGCCGTGAACCTCGTCCTCGACAACCGCGAACTCAACGACACCCACCTCCTGCACGACAGCAGCAAGGAGACGGCCCGATGAGCCGCTGGTACGTCCGTCAGCACACGAAGCACGGCGGCATCCACCCGCCCCGGACTTCGATCAACCGCGGCTACGAGCCGTCGTCCGCGATGCGTCGCCAGGAAAACCGCATCCACGACAAGCAGATCCTCGCCAACTACGTGCAGCTCAAGCCCGGCATCCTCGTGATCTGGGACCGGCAGCCACACAGGGTCGTCGAACTCGCCGAACGCCCCATCGACCTGTGGGGCGAGAAGCACGAGATGCGGTACGCCACCGCGCTCGAACGCTGGGAGCGTCTCGGACAGCGGGGCGACCGGCCCGAGAAAGCCACTTGGGACGGGCGTCCGTTCGCGTTCATCCTCCAGCCCGACGGCAAGCCGCACGAGAAGCCGATCCACCTCATCGGCCCGGCTGACACGTCGTGGGACGTGCTGCCCGAGCACTACGCGATCTGCTCGGCCTGCGGTGACCTCCCGCCCTGCCGCGACGAACTGAACGAACGCGAGGCCGACCAGCAGGCAGCGAAGGCGGACGTCCTCATGGACATCCCGCCCGGCCACTGCCTTGGCTGCGGCGAGTTCGTCACCACCCGCCAGAACGCCGCCCGCTTCCCCGGCCCCAACCTGTGGCGGCCCGACCTCCCCGAGAACTCCGCGGTCTTCCACGCCCGCCAGGAGTGCTCCGGCGAAGTCGAACGGTACCGGCGCCAGTGGGAAGCCCGCGGCAACAACGACCCCCAGCCCAGCCTCTTCGCTGACGAGGAGAACGCCTCATGACCCTGACCCCCGAGCAGGCCCGGATCGACGCCAACGAGGCCCTCGCCGCCCTGTATGCCAACGTCACCGACTGGGACGAGGCCGTCCTCAACCAGGCCATCGACGCCATCGGCGGCGACGGCAGGCCCTTCTCCGCCAACGACCTGCGGGCCGTCCTGCCCGAACTCGCCCACGGCGCGGCCGGCCTGTTCTTCCACTCGCTGGTGCGGCGCCGCAATCCACGGCAGGTCGTCGTGATCGGCGAGGAGCCGTCCACGGCCGAGTCCACCCACGGAAAGCCGATCAAGGTGTACCGACTGTCGGCCGAACGACTCGACGCCATCGCCGCCCGCATCGAGCAGCGGAAGGCGGCTGCCTGATGGATCACCTCACCGACTCCGGCCTGTGGTGGATCGCCCCCGTCTGGATCTTCGTCGGCCTCGTCGCCGCCATCATCGGCGCCTTCATTCGCAGGAGGCGGACGTGAACCCCGACCTGTACGACGCCTGGGTCACCGCCGGCCTCAAACTCCAGCCGGTCGGGCACTGGGTGGCCGGCAACTGGTGGTGGATCACCGCCGCTTGGGGAGCCGTCTTCGCCGTGTGGGCGATCCGGCGATGCCTACCCCACGACGACTACCGCAGCCGCAAAGACCGCGCCGCAGCCTGGCGCGCCACCTGCGACCCCCGGCCCGAACCCGCCGGACCCGGCACCGATACGGGACTCCTCCTCGACTGCATCGCCATCTACGGCGACCGCGCCGAACTCGACCGCCTCCGCGACGCCATCAACCAGACCCGGAAGGAGAAGCCGTGACCGCCGCCAACCGTCTGGCACCGCACCACGAAACGCTCACTTGCTACACCGACTACTCCTGCCGGCGCACCGAATGTGTTCAGCGCTACAACACCTGGCAGAACAACAGGCTCCGCTCCGTCGCCGAAGGAACCTGGCAGCCCTTCATCGACGCCACCCCCGTCCGCGAGCACCTTCTCAAGCTGTACGCCGCCGGCCACACCCCGCACGGCGTCTCCATCCGCACCGGCATCGACTGGAACACGGTCCGCCTCTACACCCACGCCGCACCCAAGCAGCGGCGCGGCATGATCCGCCAAACCACCCCCGAAACCGCGGCAAAGATCCTCTCGATCCCGATCCAGTCCGGCATGCCCGGCCGGGTCGACCCCACCGGCACCCGCCGACGCATACAAGCCCTCTCCGCCATCGGCTGGCCGCTGAAAGAACTCGGCCCGCACCTCGGAGTCCAGCCGGACAATGTGCGCCGCATCCTCGTGCGCGGCCAGAAGGTGTACGGCGCCACCGCCCAGGCCGCCATTGACGCCTACGACCAGCTCCGCAACAGCCGCCCGCGCCGCCACGGCGTGTCCGACATCGGCGTTGCCCGCGCCCTGCGCAACGCCAAGCAGCACAAGTGGGCGCCCCCCAAGTACTGGGACCAGCACCCCGGCGCCATCGACGACCCTCATTTCGAGCCCATGTACCGGGTCACGAAGCGGGAGATCGTCGCCCAGGACGCGCACTGGATCATGACCACGGTCGGCCTCAACAAGGCAGAAACCGCGGCACGCCTCGGCGTCGACAAGTCGTACATCGAACACGCCTTCCGCGACCACCCCCAATACGCCGTGACGGCAGCCGCATGAGCGCCGACCAGTACGCCTGGATGGACTCGGGACTCTGCGCCCAAGTCGACCCCGACACCTGGATCGAACTGCCCGTCGGCGCAGGCAGCCGGCTGCCGAAACGCATCTGCGGCGGCTGCCCCGTGCAAACCGAATGCGCGGCCCACGCCCAAGCCCTCCACGACTACGAGGGACTCGCACCCGACGGGGTGTGGGGCGGACTCAGCCAGAAGCAGCGAAAGAACCTGCGGCGCGCCGCCGCCTAGCCCGCACACGACAACGGCCCCGCAGAGGCGGGGCCGGAAAGGAAGGAGGAGGGGTGACGTCAGTCGGAAGCGGCCTCACGGAGCCGGCGCTTATGTGCGGCGATCTCGCGGTTGATGTAGACGCGCAGGTCGGCGGCACGCGACAGGCCTTTGGCCTCGCACACCTCGGCGTAGGCGTCCCACGTCTCCTTGTCGACGCGGACCACACGTCCGGTCGTTCCCTTCGTCGTCATGCGCACAGAGTAGCTGACCGTGCAATCGACGGGCACCCCACTCCTTCTAGGTGCCCATCACATGCCCATCGCTGCGATGGGCACCTTGAGGTAGGGTGGACCCATGCGAACCACGGTGATCGGGACCGTGTGCCGCCGTAGGTCGCGCACGCCTTCATGCCTACGGACCAGCACGAACCCCCGAGAGAAGGAATCGCGTGATCCCCAACCGAATGCACACGGCGCGTGTCGTTGCGCGGGCTTCCGTCGTGCACCGAACGGCGGTGCAGTAGTGGGGATCAAGCGTGTTGTCGAAGTACTCAAATTCGCCCCTGCGGACCTCACGCCGGCCGAGCGCATGGTGCTCGTCGCCATCGGCGAAAACATCCGCGACGAAGACCCCACGCGGGAGACGTGGGCTGACTTCAACGCGTCCATCCTTGCCCAGCGCGCCGGACTCGCCGGTTCGGGCAGCCTCAAATCAGCTCTCCAGCGGCTGGCGAAGCGCGGCCTTGAAGTCCGCATCCCCATCGCTCACGGCAAGGACGGGCGAGCCCTGTACGCGGTGCCGGGGAAGCAGTGCCGCTACCGATTCCCCATCCTCGCCAAAGGGGAGGTCACAACCTCCCCTTACGACCAGCAAGGGGAGGCCACAACCTCGGCAGGGGAGGTCACAACCTCCCCTAAGGGGAGGTCAGGGCCCCGCCAGGCGGGGTCAGAACCTCCCCCTACCCCTCACCCCTCTACCCCTCAGCCCTCAGCAGGCGGCGAGACCCGCGCAGCGCCGTGGTGTGTCGCCGAAGGAGAGCAGCAACACGACGAGGTCCTCGCTGATGCTGTCGCCTTCCTCGAAACGCTCCCGGCTCCGTGGACCATCGGTCCGAAGACCGCCGCGCTGATGGCCCCCGAGCTCGCACAGATGACCAGCAAGCAGGGATGGGCCCTGGACGACGAGCTGATCGCCAAACTCACCGAGAAGGCGGCCACCGTCAGGAACCACTCCCAGATCCTGCGCATCCGGATCGGGGACCTGCCGAAGCGAATCCGGCCCGCCCCCCGGAAACCTCGCGGCCCACTGCCGCCCTGGTGCGGTGAATGCGCCGACGGCGCCAAAGCCGCCGAACGCGAAGGCCACCTCCGGCAGATCTACGACGACCGCGGCAACGCCCGCCCCTGCCCCAAATGCCATCCCACCCAGACCGCCCACGCAGCCTGATCAGAAACGGAGACCCCAGTGGAAGACGAGACCTTCGACCGCATCCCCCCGCAGGACCTGCATGCCGAACAGTGCGTCCTCGGCGGAATGCTCCTCTCGAAGCGGGCCATCACCGAAGTCCTCGAAGTCGCCGCCGACGACGACTTCTACCGCCCCCAACACGAAACCGTGTACCGGGCCATCGTCGACATGTACGGCCGCAATGAGCCCGCCGACCAGATCACCGTCGGTAACTACCTGCGCGAACTCGGAGTCTTCAGCAAGATCGGCGGATCCGCGTACCTCAGCCAGCTCGTCCAGACCGTGCCCACCGCGGCGAACGCCGAGTACTACGCCGAGATCGTCCGCGACTGCGCCATCCGCCGCCGCATCGTTGAAGCTGGCACCCGCATCACCGAGATCGGCTACAGCGGCGAAGGCGACGCCACCCACGCCAACGATGCCGCCCAGGCCGAACTCGCAGGCGTCATGAAGATCCAGGAGACCGCCGACTCCGCGCTCCTCGGCGAAGACCTCCCCGACGTGGTCGCCGAGCTAGAGAAGCTGCAAAGCGAAGGCCGCCAGTCCGGACTGTCCACCGGCTTCCTCGACCTCGACGCCCTCACCCACGGCCTCCACGGCGGCCAGATGGTCATCGTGGCCGGCCGCCCTGGACTCGGAAAGTCCACACTCGGCGTCGACTTCCTCCGCGCCTGTTCCCTCCAGCAGCACCACCCGTCGGCGTTCTTCAGCCTCGAAATGTCCCGCCGCGAGGTCCAGCACCGCATCATCTCCGCCGAAGCGAAGATCGGCCTCCACAAGATCCGCGGCGGCCAGATGACCCCCCTGGACTGGGCCTCCTTTGCCAACCACATGCAGCGGCTGACCATGGCGCCGCTCACCATCGACGCCACCCCCAACCGCACCGTCAACCAGATCAAGGCCCGCTGCCGTCAGATCAAGATGAAGACCGGGCTGTCCCTCGTCGTCATCGACTACTTGCAACTCCTCGACACCCACGGCAAGAAGCGCCCCGAGAACCGGCAGGTCGAAGTCTCCGAGATGAGCCGCGGCATAAAGCTCATGGCCAAGGAACTCGACGTTCCCGTCGTCGTCCTCTGCCAGCTCAACCGCGGACCCGAGCAGCGCACCGACAAGAAGCCCATGCTCGCCGACCTCCGCGAGTCCGGATCGCTTGAGCAGGACGCCGACATCGTCATCCTCGTCCACCGCGAGGACGCCTATGACCGCGACTCCGCCCGCGCCGGGGAGGCCGACCTGATCGTCGCCAAGCACCGCGCCGGCCCGCTCTCCACGATCACCGTCGCCGCGCAGCTCCACTACAGCCGCTTCCGCGACATGGCCCTGCCGCAATGACCGACCACTTCCAGGCCGAAGACCTCGAAGCCGTCATCGCGGAGGGCTCCCTCGTCGCCCTCTTCACCCAGCTGGCCGGCAGGCAGATAGCCCCGCTGGAGCCAGCAGCCGAAGACGACAGGCCGAAGTACCACATCCCGCGAAAGGGGGCGTGGCCCTGCGGCACAGCCCCCTCCGGGCCCACCCCACCGCCCTGCGGCAGCTGCCCACCCGGCACCCTTCGCCACGACCACGAGGAAACCCAGTGACCAACATCGAGTGGACCGAGCAGACGTGGAATCCCACCACAGGCTGCGACCGGATCAGCCCCGGATGCGACCACTGCTACGCCCTCACCATGGCTAAGCGCCTCAAGGGTATGGGTCAGGCCAAGTACCAGACCGACGGCGACCCCCGAACTTCCGGCCCCGGCTTCGGCATCACCGCCCACCCCGACACCCTGACCGAACCGCTGCGCTGGAAGAAGCCCCGCAAGGTCTTCGTTAACAGCATGTCCGACCTGTTCCACGCCCGGGTCCCGGTCGACTTCATCACCGACGTGTGGCGCACCATGCAGGCCACCCCGCAGCACACGTACCAGATCCTCACCAAGCGGGCGGCACGCCTCCCGCGTGTTCTCGACCGGGTCCACGAGGCACTCGGTCTCGATGACCCGCTGCCCAACGTGTGGCTGGGCACCAGCATCGAGACTGACGACTACGTCCGCCGGGCGACCGCCCTGCGCCACTCCATGGCCGCAGTACGGTTCATCTCGGCCGAGCCGCTCCTCTGCCCCCTCCCGTCCCTCGACCTCGACGGCATCGACTGGCTGATCATCGGTGGCGAGTCCGGCCCCGGAGCGCGTTCTATCGAACCTTGGTGGATAGCCGACCTGATCCATGAGGCCCGGCAAACCGACACCGCCCCGTTCGTGAAGCAGCTCGGTTCGGCGTGGGCCCGCGACACCAGCTACGCGGGCAAGTCCGTGGCCGCGTGGGGCGACACCAAGGGCGGCCTCCCCAGCTACTGGCCGACCGACCTGCGGGTGCGGGAGTACCCGAAAGGGAGTGTCGAACGTCGGGGGGCCGCTGCGTGACCGCCTCCGGCCCGACCCCGGCACATCAACGCGCCAACCGGGAACGGCTACTGGCCGCACTCAGGGACCCCGCCGCCACCCACCGCCAGGAAGGAACCGCAGCGTGAGCATCGACCTGTTCGCGAGGCCCCGCGTCCTTGCCGCGTTCTGCGGCGTGGGCGGCTGCACCCGCGGCTACCAGTTGGCTGGCTTCCACGTCACCGGCGTCGACATCGCACCCCAACCGCGCTACTGCGGCGACGACTTCGTCCAGGGCGACGCCATCGAGTTCATCCGCGCCCACGGCCACGAGTTCGACCTGATCCACGCCGGGCCGCCGTGCCAGCACGACTGCACGCTCACCGCGGGTACGAACGCCGGGAAGTTCCAGTACCCGGACCTGATGGCGCCCACCCGAGAGGCTCTGGCCGCGACCGGCCGGCCCTACGTGATCGAGAATCCGCCAGGCCGGGCCGCGAAAAAGATGCGCGTCGACCTGACCCTGTGCGGCGAGATGTTCGGGCTGGCCGTCATCCGTCACCGCAACTTCGAACTCGGCGGCTGGTCGATGCCGCAGCCCGCACACCTGAAGCACCGCGGGCGGGTCGCCGGAATGCGGCACGGCGAATGGTTCACCGGCCCGTACTTCGCCGTGTACGGCGACGGTGGCGGCAAGGGCACGGTCGCCCAGTGGCAGCAGGCCATGGGCATCGACTGGACCGACGTCCGCAAGGAGATAGCCGAGGCGATCCCGCCCGCCTACGCCGAGGCGATCGGTCTCGCTTTCGCTGCGCAGTTCTCCCTGGGCAGCGAGGTGGCCGCATGACTGCCGACGCCTACCTCGTCATCCGCTGCGACAGGGCGGACCAGGCCGAGTTCGACGGCCGCTGCGGCACGGAAGGCAGCTGGCCTGTCCGGTTCGAACCGCACACCCACCGCGAACTGCGCCGGCTGTTGAAAGGCCGCGGCTGGCGACGGACCAGGGACGGCCGCGACCACTGCCCGAACCACACCCAGGACCCCGCGCCGTAGAGGGACCGGTGGTCTGAAAATCCGCCTGCCTGCCCCGCCACCTGCACCAACACCCGACCCGAAGGAGAACTTGATGAGCGTCACCGATGACCACCGGCCCGAGGCCGACCCGCTTGCCTACGGCCCAACCGGGATCCGCTGTGGATGCGGCAAGGACGCCCATTCCAACCTCGTCCCCTGTCGGTCCGACGAGCCCACCCGAAAGTGGACGGACATCGATCCGAAGGACGCGGGCGACATCGACCTGGTCCTGCGGCTGGACATCACCGCCCCGCTCAACGAGAACGGCGAGCGCTGCCCGTGGCCGTGGGAGCCGCAGCAACTCGTCGGCGCGCCCATGGGTCAGTTCCACTGTTCGTACTGCGGCGCCATGGTCATGGCTGGCCTGCCACACATCGACTACGCCCCGTGTGGACGCTGCAACGACACCGGCGTCGACCCGGAGCGTGCGGCGTCGGAGAGCTACGGCGATGTCGTCCGCGAGGTTCCCGTGCCGTGCATCGCCTGCCAGTTGACCGACGGCGAGGCGACCCGATGAGCGTCACGATCCCGCCCGTCGTCACCGAGCCCGAGTTGACCGCCTGGCTGGTTGAGGCTCTCGGCGAGCACGTGCAGGGCGACTACGAGGCGACGCGCCTGCTGCTCGCCACGTTCGACCTGGCCGCGAAGGAGGGCCACAGTCTCAACAACCCGCACGAGGTCGCGAACTGCATCGCCTCCACGCCCAGCGAGAGCGGCCCGTGGGGGCCCGTGGAGACGACGGGCGCCGCGAAGCTCCTGCATGAGGCGTACTGGATCACCCGCAAGCCGGTCGGCTGGGCGCTGCGTCTCGTCGAGTTGCCGATGCCGGTGGTGGTCAGCCGCCACCAGTGCCCCTTCTGCCGCCGCTTCACCCGCGCCGACATCCGGGCCGTGCAGGACCACATGGGCCGCTGCTGGCAGAACCCGGGCCTGCGCTGCTGCAAGACCTGCGACCACCACCAGGACGGCAGCCACCCGGAGGACGACGAATCGTGCAGGCATCCGGGCGGGCCCGAGTGGGAGGACTACCGCTTCCCGGTCCTGCACTGCCCGCTCTGGGAACGGAAGGCCGCCTGATGCCTGACCGCACAACGCCCACCGCGACCCCGACTCGCCGCCCTTACGCCCGCAAGTACCTGTCCCCCACGGCTGAGCGGATCATCGCCGACTGCTACCCGGGCCAAGTCCTGTCCGCGGTCCTGGAGCGGGCGGTGCGTCAGATGGCGGTGCGGGACGGCCTGTTGACGGCGAAGACCGGCAAGCCGCGGGCGAAGGGCGGCTCGTGATGGCCGGCCGCGCATGGCTGCGGCATCCGGCTGTGCCGCCGCGGGCTGCCCGCTCGTGCCCGTCGGGGCTGCCCCGGTTCGCGTCGATCGCCTTTGCCCGGGAGGCGCTCATCGCCGGGCTCTCCTCGGTCGGCCTGGCCGCGTCCGGCTGCGAGTTGTGCGGCGGTGCGCATGTCCGGCCGGTGGCGGTTGCGGGATCCGAGTCACCACCGGTGGGCCCGTCCGGCGTCCAGGGCGCGCCTCAGACGGCCTCGGGGGCTGTCGAGGGCGCCCGGGAGCGCCGGGAGGCTCCTGGCGGCTCTCAGGGCCACACAGAGACGCGCGGCGGCGAACAGTCCGCGGCCTGCCCCGACCCCGCCGCCTAACCGATCACCAACACGCGACCACACCCCACCCCACACATGGCCAACCCACCCGCACCCAACCACCCCAAACCGGCCACACACCACCACCACACCCGAAAGGCACACCAATGACCGACACCCAGACCCGCGAACTGACCCAGGCCGAACTCATCGCCGAGGCCACCGAACGCTTCGGATCCGACCCGCTCAAGTGGGCATTCCGCTGCCCCTCCTGCGGAGACATCGCCAACGGCGAGGACTTCCGCCAGGCCCTGGCCGAGCACCCGCGAACGAACCTCCGCACCGACGAACCCCTCATCGCCTCGGACATCGTCGGCCGGGAGTGCATCGGCCGCACTCTCGGCGCCCTCGCCAAGGCGCGCAGCAAGTACACCGGTCGCGGCTGCGACTGGGCCGCCTATGGCCTGTTCGGCGGCCCGTGGACGATCACCCTCCCCAACGGCCACACCATGCGCGCCTTCCCGCTCGCGCCCGCCGTGTGAGGCCCGTCCCACTCCCGCACACCCCACCACCAGGAGACACCATGACCCGCCTCAACCACCTCGGCGCCGACCAGGCCGCCACCATCCGCGTCCTCGCCGCCCGCCTCGCCGAGATCGACAACCTGCGGGACACGAGCTCGCTCCGCGAGGTCCTCCTCGACCTGAGCTACGCGCTCGCCAACCTGGCCGGGCCGATCGGCGCACTCACCGACCAGTGGATCGTCGAACGCGACGGCGTGGACGTGCCGCCCGCCGACGAACTGCCCGATACGGAAGCCCTGCTGTTGATCGCTGCCGCAGTCCGGCACCTCGCCGACAACACATGACCACGCACACAGGCCGCCCGCGCTGGTATCGCGGGCGGCCGGCTTTCACACCCTAGGCCGCACAACCGGAGGAACTCATGACCGAACAGCCCGAGACCATCCGCAAGAGCCTGTTGCCCTGCATCCCGCCGCCCGAGTGGGAGTTCCACACCGTCCTCGGCGCCCGCGCCGACTCGGAAGGGTGCGCACTGTTCCCCGGCGACACCGGTCCGGTCGTCGTCCGCCGTCTGCGTACCTACGGCGATTGGGAGCCGGTATGCCCGGACCGATGGGCGCCTGAGCCTCCGACCGCCGGCGCGCCTGCCGTGTCTGCCGGGGTGGCGCCCGCCACCGACGAGGCCTCACCGTCCCGCCGTGCCGGACTGCACGACGAGATCGCCGCCGCCCTGTACGAGAACCTGCACCCGGGCTCGCACTGGTCGGACACCTCCATGCCAGCTGACTGGCGCCCCACCTATCTCGAAGAGGCCGACGTGGTCCTCGCGGTCTTGTACCGGGAGTGGCCGTGGCTCCGCGCAGAAGCCGAAGACGCCGCTGTGCTGCCCGCGAGCGTCGACCGAGCAGACGCACTCCGCGAAGAGGCCGCCGAGCCCGCGCCCATCGACCGGGCCGCCCTGTCCGCGAAGCTCTGGGAGATCGCCGAGCAGCACATCGTCGCCGAGTGGATCTGCTGCGAGCCGCTGGAACCACGGCACACGCTCTGCGCCAAGGGCTACGCCGCGCTCGGCATGGCCCGCACGCTGCTCGTCGACAGCCCGGAGGCATGGAACCCGGAGGCGCCGCTCCTGAACGCGGTCGTCGCCGAGCTGCGTCGTGTGGCCGCCGACACCCCCAACACCACCAAGACGCGCACCTGCGACTGCCCCACCGAGGACGCCCCGGAGCACATGTTCAGCGCCGACGGCTGCACCTGCCGCCCCTGGACCCGCCAGACCACCCCGCCGCGCTACCTCGACCAGCCCGGCGACACCGTCGACATGGTCAGCGGCTGGGAGCGAGGCGCCGACTGCCCGCACCACGCGCCTGCTGGTGGGGCGCCGCAGCCGAAGGAGACCGACGACCCCTGGGCCGCCGGCGAACGCCTCGCCCAGACAGGGATCGACACCCCCGGCTGCGACTGCGGCCACGACGGCATGGGCGAGAGCTGGCACGGCGACGGCTGCGGGTGGAAGTCGATCCCGCCTTGCGACCACTGCGGTGTGCGCGGCCACTCCTTCGAGGACTGCCCCAGCACCGACCAGCCGCAGCCGAAGGAGGCCGACCGTGGCTGACGAACTTGCTCGCCGATTCGTGACACGCCAACTGCAGATGGCCGCCGAGGAGTTGGAACGTGAAGCCGAACGCCTTGCCGTCGCCGCCCGCGTATACGCCGACGAGATCGCAGCCGGACGCCACGGGAGCGCCCATCGACTGGCACAGGACGCCGCCGCGCTGGCTCTGGCCGAACGCCGCTTGGCAGGGATGCGCGACATCGCTGGGCTGATGGGCGAGGACCCCTCGTGACGGGGCTGCTGGTGTACGTGGCGGCCGTGGTCGCGTCGGCGGCTGTCGTGTGCGGGCATCACGGGGAGCGGTGGCCGATACGGCTGGGAGGGGCCAGGAAAGCCGTGAGGGCCCGTCTCGCGGCCTTACACCCACTCAAGGCAGTCCCGGAGGTTCAACCGCCCCGGGAGGCCTCAGGCGCCCACACAGCCCGCCCCGCCCCATCGTGGGCCCGAACCGACAAGGACACCGCATGACCAACCTCCGCACATGGCTGGCCAACCGAATCGCCCGCCCCCAGCTCCGCAAGCGCAACGCCGAGATCCGCAACCTCGACGAAACCTGCATGCGGCTCCGCGCCGAACGCGACGAAGCCCAGGCCGCCGTTGCCCGAGCACGTGCAGAGACAGCCCGCATCCGCGCCATCACACGCACCTGGGAACCCGTCGCCAACCTCATCGACGCGGCCCTCGACGGGCCGATTCGTGAACAGCAGGAACGACCCACCCACCCCGACGGAACGCCGTACCGCTTCCACGAGATCGAAGCCGAAGGGTGGGGCTACTGCGACGGCTGCCGTCTGTGGACCACTGGCACCACGGCTCGCCCGCACCAGTGCGCGAATACGGACACGCAGGAAGAGCAGACTGCGCCGGTCGACTGGCAGGCCATCGCCGAACGACGCGAGCGCGAACTGAAGACCGTCGGCGAGGCGCGCCGCGAAGCCGAGGCGCGGGCCAGGGCTGCGCTCAACGTGATCCACGAATGGCAGCGCGACGGCGAGTCGAACGACTACCTCACCCGCGTACACCGCGCCCTCAACCCGCCCGTCTCCGGGAACAGCACCAGCTCGAACTGACCCAGCCGCCCCGTGCCGGGTCTTCACCGGCCCGGCACCCTCACAACAACCCACACCACCAGCAAGGACAGCCCATGACGCTCGCCGAACTCCGCGCCCAACTCGACGCCCTCAACCTCCCCGACGACACACTCGTCGTCCTCGCCAAGGACGCCGAAGGCAATGGCCACTCGCCGCTCGTCGAGGCCGAGCACGCCATGTACCTCGCCGACACCACCTGGTCCGGCGAGCGCTACATGACCGAAGAGCAGCGCCTCGCCGAAACCGAGCCGGACGAATACAGCGAAGCCCCCGACGGCTCCGTGCACGCGGTCTTCCTGTGGCCGACGAACTGACCGCCGCTCCCGCCCCCGTGCAGCTCACCTGGGATGAGTCCTGCGACCTCGGCGCCGAATGGCACGACCAAACCATCCCGCCCTTCCACCAAGACCTGTGCGGACAGAGAGCCACCGCCGAACAGATCAGCCACATGACCGACATACCGCTGACGGGGAGCTACCTGTGACCGACGAGCCGTTCACCCACGACTTCGGACCCGGCCGCCGCTACTGGGGCCACGACTACTCCCTCAGCAGGGTGACCGACGGCGGCCAGCGCGTGCGCGCCACCGGCTGGGGACACGGCGGGCGCCTCATCAAGGAGGGCGACTACCTGCTCCTGGAGTCCAAGGGCGGAAATCGCGCCACCCGCTACCGGGTGGAGAAGATCCAACACCTGATGGACCCGGATGACATGTGGCACGCCGACCTCGCCTTCGCGCCCCACACCTATGCCACCCAAGCCGAAAAGGACGCCACCCGATGACCGACCAGATCCCGTGGTGCTGCACCGGACCCGGCTACGTCGCCGAGTGCCCACTGTGCCCCGAATACGGCACCAGCCTCCTCGAACCGTGCCCCGGACACGAGGGCAGCGAGGCGAATCAGAAGCGAGTCGCCGAGGCCCGGCTGCACGCCGAACGCCGGCACCCCGGATTCGAATACGCCACCACCCGCGGCCCGCGGAAACAGTGGAACGACCCTGAGCGGCCACCCGCCGGCGAGAACGCGGACCCCGACTACACGTGGCAGCCCAACCCGGACGCCGGCCGGCCCGGTCAAGGTTGGGACCGGTTCGACTACCACGAAGAGGCGTATTGGCGGCGGCCGAGGGAACGTCCGACAGGACCCCAGGAAGTGGACAACGCGGCGGACATTCCGGCGGACAAAAACGGGCCCACAATCCCGAACCGCCAGGTCAAGGCGGGTGAGTTGGTGGACAACCTGGCGGCCACTCTCGTGGTCGACCCGCGCCAGCTGGCCTACGACGCTGTGTATGCGTACATCCGCTCCACCAGCCGCATGCCCGGCGATCTCGCCTACCGCAACGCCATGATCTGGCGTGCAGTGAACGCCGCCCTCGACGCGGCAGGAGTCCCGGGCCGCAGCAACGGAGCCGCCGTTCGGGAACTCGCCGTCGACCTCCTCAACAAGGGCCGCGAATACACCAACAGCAGCATCGACAGCAGCGAATGCCAGGCCAAAGCCCAAGGCGTCATCGACGCATCCTGGGTATTCGCCGAAGCCGCAGGCCTGCCCGAAGACTTCGACCTCAGGCAGATCCGCGACGCCGCCGCCGAGATGGCTGGCGAACCCAAGGCGCGCCTCGACGACGGCCCCAGCATCCGGGAAGCCGCAGCCAACGACCGACCCTGGTTCGACAGCGAACGGGACGGCGAATGACCGTCTGGCTGGTGCCCGCCGCCGCGATCGGACTCGCCGTCGCCGTCAACGCGGCGTTCGCCGTGACGCGGCGGCGGCGACTAGCCCGGAGACGGAAAGACGCACGGACGCCCCAACCTCACTGAGGTCGGGGCCTTCCATGATCAGAAGATGTGGTACTTGACCAGGCAGATCGTCGACGCGTTGTACTTCGCCAACTCGCCCTCATACGTCCGCTGCTGGCCAGCCATGAACGCACTCCACACCAGGCCGACCACCGCAATCCCCACCCCGATCAAAATGCCGCCGGTGACCGCGACGACGATGCCGAACACCACCGCCAGCAGCGCCCACCACACCTCTCCAGGCGGCTCATCCGGCGGGGCATACTTACCGCGATGCGAGGACTCGGACGGCAAGGACTCCCAGTACCCGCGTAGCTGCTGGATGTTCGATTCGCCGCACAGTGGACACGCCATCCCAATCCCCCAAGGCCAAACGGTAGTTGACCGGGGGAGTGTCGGCGGAGGTTCCGATTCAAGCAAGCAGCCGGCAGGCGGTGTGAGAGGGCTCACCGAGGGGGCGCAACGGGCGGGGTCTGCGGGGCGTCAGTTCACCGATCGCAGCAGGAAGTGCGTCACCCGGCAACGGTGATGTAGCCAGCCGCCTCCAGCTCGCTCAGCAGCTCGTCGACGTCCTCCGGCTCAAGCCCCGTGGACCTCCGCTCCAACTCCTGCGCACGCGCGGCTTCAACGTCGAAGTCGCCTTCGGTTGCCGCCAGTTCCAGCAGCAGCCCGAGCGCCGAGAGGCTCACGTCCTGCCGGTGGATCAGTTCGTTGGGGAAGTAGGTCATGTCCTCGAACGGGTCCCGCAGCACGCTGTCGAGGATGTCCGGCCGCACTCGAACGATCTTCTTCGTCATCGCCTTCCTTTCGATACGCCTCGCGCGCACGCGCTAAGGCCGGGCCTGCGGCCCCGCGTATTAACGATGGAGGCGGGAGCCGAAGTGTTGGCCAGCCAGTATTAGGTAACACGTGTTCGTCTTTTAGGGCTCGACTGGTGAACTGTTCCGGGATGAACTGTTCACGCTTGAAGGGTTCACTACTGGCACCTTCACGGAGATCGTCTCTGCGGGGTGTCGTACACGGTCAGGATTGTCACGAAGTCCCCACCGTTCGGTTGCCCCCTCGGCACCCGTGTCTTCTCGCGCGTCATGTAGCCGGCAGCCTCCAGCTCCTGGAAGGCTCGACGGTAGGCACGCTTGCTCTCCGCCAGCGGGCCGCGGTGTCGGTCGGCCGTCTCCCACATCTTGGCGGCATTGGTCTGCCAGCCTGGCCGGTGGGCAAGGATCTGGATCAGAACGAGCCGGGCGAGCGCGGTCAAGCTCTCGTCGTACACGAGCTCGTTGGGGATCTGAGCGAAGTTCTTCTTCGGCTTCGACCGCTCAACTATCAGCATGCGACCACCCGCCGGTGGCGACATTGCGGCGTCATCGGTATCGTCATACGTGTTGCTCGGCCTTCTGGAGATGGTCGGACGGCAGGTGATGGCGGCGGGGATGGTGCCCCGCTCAAAGCGAGAACGGCCGGAGGGATTGAGCCCCCTCCGGCCGTCGCCGTTTGTGCGCAATTTTAGTTGACCATTGCGCCTGAAGTGGCTTATTCCGCCCGGGATTTCACCCCTACATCACCGTCGTCTCGAACGGTTCTGGTAGTTGCGGCAGGTCGACCCTGAAGGCCTGCGCGATGAGGTACCGCGCGACCGTGTCGTGCTCCAACTCGCTACGCCCCGACGGCATCGTCAGGTACATCTCACCGGTCTTGCACTGCACGACCGCACCGAAGAAGCCGGCGTCCGTGATCGAGCTGTCGATGACCTCGACCGCGAGTTCGGCAAGCAGGACGTCGAGCGGCGCGTCCAACACGCGCGAGGGCGACAGGGCGGGTGTGGCGTATGACGCAGGCGCGTGGGCAGCCTTGCGCAGTAAGGTGTTCATCCAAGCCTCTTCTCTAGCGGGGAGTGGGTTGGTGATCGGCGAGTTCGCGCTCGCCGGTGGAACGAGCCCGGTGTTCACGCACCGGGCCGTTCGCGTTGTTGGGGTACACGCTAGGCCGGAACCGGCTACCTACCGCAGGGCGGGCGAGCCGATCCGGACCTTGCGTCACATACCCATTGAGCTGCGAGAATCGCGGGTTTGACGGGTCCGATAGGATTCGTCGCGCCTCCGTCCCGTCGCGCGGACATATCGACTCCCGGGCAACCGTGGCCGGAACTCGTCAGTGCGGCAGTACGTCGTCCAAGTACTCCTGCACCGGCTCGTACAGGCCGTAGGGGACGTACTCGGGAATCTCTCCAAGGGAGACCCAGGCGATCGCATCTAGCTCCTCGGCATCCGCTACGCGGGCCTCGCCACTCACGACCTCGCAGGCCGTGTAGGACATCAGCCGGCCGGTGTTCGGGTGCACGCGCTCACCGAGCAGTCGGATCGCCTTGACGGTGAGGCTGGTCTCCTCAAGCGTCTCCCGGACCGCGGCCTCTTCGGCAGCCTCGCCGTCCTCGATGCCGCCGGCCGGGAACTGCCAACTGAGCTTCCCCTCCTTTACAGCGCGGCGCACCATCAGGACTTTGCCGCCCTGCGTGATGATCGCGGCGGAGATGCCGGGCTTCTCAGTCGTCGTCTCGGTCATACGGTGGCCTCCAAGGCGCTCAGGATTGGCGGGTAGATCTGGGCGTGTGGAATGAAGCGCGTGACCGCGGCGCGGGGAACCCACGCCACATCCACGTTCTCCAGCGAGTCACGATTTGTGGCCTCGCCGGCGAGATAGTCGCAGAGGTGATATTCGGCGATCACGCCCGTTACGGGGTGAATGCGTTCCCCCAGGTGTTGGCGGACCATGCAGTGCACGCCGGTCTCCCCGTGTGTCTCCTGCACGGCGACCGTCTCGCCGTCCGCCCCGGGCTTGACCATGCCGGCGGGAAACTGCCAGCGCAGTTCGCCATCCCCGCGTCGGCAGACCAGCAGCACATCGTCGCCTCGCAGCACGACGGCTATCGCTACCCGAAGTGCCTGCGCCTCCATGCGTGGCTCCGGGGGGCGCAGCAGGAGCGCGAACCGTCGGTGCACTGTTTCGTCCGCCTCCTCGTATGCGATGTCCAGGATCTGTTGAACCTCGGTCCGGTGCGTCATGTCGGGGCTGGAGTGCCATCGAGTGATCGTTCGGGCGGAGATTCCGAGGCGTTCAGCGAACGCCTCGTTCGTCATTCGCATGGCCTCCTGGAGGAGGCATGCTGTTTGGCCGGTCCACGTGCCGACGAATTCCACTGTGAGGCTCCCGTGCTCGCTGCGCTCGGGTCTGGCGGGGCGACGGCTAGCTCATGTCGCCGCGGTGTCTAGGTGCTACTGATCTGGCGTTCCGGTGTCGGGGGAGTGTCCTTCTGCCGCGCCCGCGCGAGGCGTTGACTCGGCGTCATGGTCAGACTTGCCGCGCTTCGCACTCCGCCCTTTGGCGATGGCTTCCGCCCAGCCGTAGCTGCGGCCGAACAGATAGCCCACTTCGGCCCACGTGCGCCCTGGTCGCAGTCCCTGTACGGCGGCCCGCTCGATCGCGTAAAGGGCTTGGTCGCTCTCCGCCAGCTGCTTGCGGGCTTCGAGAGCGGCCAGGCCCTGCGTCAGCAGGTCGTCTATGGCTGCGACTTCGGCGACTTTCGCCTCCAGGGACTCCGTGAACGCATCTGTCATGAGGTCAGCGTAGGAGTCAACACGCCAGTTCTCAAGACGGTGTTGACATCTACTCAGATAGGTTTCAGGATGGTGTTGAAGCAAAGGGCGCTCCACCGCCTGAAGCTCCAGCAGTCGCTCCACCGGCTGCGCCCCACAAACGAAGACGGCCCCAGCCGAGGGACTCCACTCCCTCAGGCCAGGGCCTGACCAACAGGTTCTGTCTAGGAGACCACGTTGGCTACCACCGATCTTATCGGCACGCCTGAGCCTGCCGATCACCCCACCGCCCCGCTTCCGCAGCTGGCCGCGACCGCGCTGGCCCGCCTGGAGCTGTCGCTTCTCCCGCCGCATGCCGCTGACGCCGTGTCCCGCTACGAGGCGGCGACCGCCCGCTACGACGCTCTGGTGTCCCGCCCGCTGGAGACTCTGTCGCAGCCCGAGCTGGACTCGTTCTTGGACGCACAGCAGGTGATGGCCGACGCGTTCGGTGTCCTCGCCGGGCTGAAGCGCCTGGACTTGATCGGCCCGGCGGAGACTGCGGCCCGGTACCGGCAGGCGTCGGCGCACTGCGCCGAACTCGCGGCGCGCGGCGACATGGACGGCTGCTGGGATGTTCAGGACGAGATGCGCATGTGCCTCTGCCGTCTCCAGGCCGCCGGCCGGCTCGACCTCGTCGGCGGTGCCTGATGCGAACCGTGAAGCGTCTCGCGGTTGCCGTCGCCGTCGCGGCTCTGGCGTTGACGGCCTGCCAGCCCGCGCAAGGCCCGGCCGGAACGGTGGTCGACAAGGACCGCACGTACTGGTCGGCGACGAAGCAGTGGACGTACAAGCTGACCGTCGAGAAGGCGGACGGCAGTACCGCGCAGTTCAAGGTGCTGCGCGGCGCCTACAAGGCGTGCAACAAGGGCGAGGCCTACCCGGGGTGCGCGTCGTGAGCGCCCGCCAGGTCCTGGAGCGTTTCCCGGCCGGCGCCCCGCGCGGTTCGTGGCCGGCGGAGGAGTTCGCTGCCGCCCGCCGCGTCGAGGGCCTGAACGTTGAGGTCCGGATGGACATGGACTCGGATGCGTTCCTCGTCATCACGAACGGCGGTGAGGAGTCGTGAGGGAATCCATCTTCGACCGTCGTCGGCAGCGGGACGCCAACCGGGCCCTCGGGAAACTGCTCGCGGTGAAGAGCCTGCCGGTCATCTCGTGGACGATCCCGGTATCGGGTGCCCTGGTCGGCGACGTCGACTCGCTGACGTCGACGCCGGACGAGCAGCGTGCCGCGTTCGACGCCTGGATCCGTCACCTGAACGCTGAGGCTGTTCCGGATCGTGTCGCCGGCGACGGCAACTCCTACCTGTACGCCAAGTTCCGTATGGCCGAGGGCTTCGGTGTGGGCGGCGCTATCCGCGCCACCATCTACCCGCACATGAGCGACGAGGCGGGTGAGGAGTCGTGACGGTGACGTGGATCGAGATTGCCTGCCAACTGTTGGCCGCGCTCGTGCTGGGCGGGTTGGCGGTGCGCGTCGGCGCCATCGACATCCCGCATTCGCTGGCGGAGATGGAAGACCCGCCGGACCCGTACCGGGGCGGCTGAACCCGAAGACCGCCGCGGGTGGCGGTTGAACGCCCCCGTCCCGCCACCCGCGGTGCCCAACCCCGCACCACCCTCACCGTTCCTGCTGCCCTGAAGGGTCCCGCCATGTCTCCGTTCCTGTTCTCCGCTGACCACGCCACGTTGTCGGGCGGCTCCGACCGCGCTTTGGCGTTGGTACCGACGGCGCTGTCGATCTCCGACTTGTTCGCCGAGTACGCCGCCGCCAGCCGGGCCCGTCGGGCGGAGATTCGCCTCGCCGCCGACCCGGACCTGCTGGCCGAGCTCGACGGCTTCGACTACCCGGCCGCTGCGTGATGCCCCGCTTCACCGTCACCCGCCGCGGCATATCCGGCCCGGGCGAGGGTGGCCAGTACACGTACAGCACCCGCGCCGACAGCGCTGAGGAGGCCGTCGCGAAGACCGCTGCGAAGGCCGATCGCCCGCATCACCGCATCAACCGGGGCGGCACCGTCCTTGACCCGGAACCGACCGACATCTCCCGCATCGACTGAAGGAGAACGCCATGTCCAAGCCTTCCTGGCTGCCGAGTCAGCTCGCCGACCGCGCCAGTGCCGCCGATGCCCTAGGCGCCGCAGCCGATCAGTCCAACCTGTGCCGCTCCATCGCGGACGGCCTGCACACCCAGGGTCGCGACCACTACGGCGACCCGACCCATACGGCGGCGGTCGTCGAGAGCCACCGGCTGGGTGACATCGCTGAGGCGCACGGCTTCAACGGTCAGGACGTCATGGACGAAGCCGCCCGTCGGCGCACCTGACCGCCATCGACCGGCTGCACACCGCCACCGCCGACCGGCTGCTGCTGGACACGGTCGAGGAGGCGCGCCAGCTGGCCGTCGCCCTCGGGAACGCCGCACCCGCCGACGGGCCGGTCGACGACGCCGCAGTCACCCAGTTCGGCGGGCAGGCCCGCGAGGTCCACACCAAACTCCGGCAGGCCGCACACCACGCACTGCACCACTGACCCCCACGCCAACTCGACAGGAGCCCCCATGGGAAAGATCGCCAACTTCGTTCTCGGTACCCCCGAGCAGCGCGAAGAAGCCCCGCAAGTCGAAGCGCAGCTGACCGGCTGCCCGACTTCAAGCCGAGAGGAGCCCTGATGGGCCTGTCTAGCCGTAAGCCCGAGACCGAGAGCCAGGAGTACGCCCGACTGGTCCGCGAGCAGGAGAAGCGCGACCGCAAGAACCGTCGCCTGTACGGGCCGCCCACCGAGCCGGACGACGACAACCCGATCGTCGGAATCGTCGGTGGGCCCGGCGCCAGCACCACTTTCTACAGCGCCTTCTTCGGAGGCTGACCGGCTGCCCGCGTCGCCCGGCCCACCGCCGGGCGGCAAGGAGAACCGACGCAGCACCACCCCACCCCGTCCGTTCCGACCAAAGAGGTCGTCATGTTCCGCATCATCGCCTGGCTGCTGCTGCTGGTGGCCTTCCTGATCGTCGTCGGCCTGTGGCCTGCGGCTGCCGCTCCGGTGGGCCTGGCGTTCGCCGGGCTCGCCGTCATCGTCGGCGCGATCCCCGGGCCCGTGTGGCTGCTGGTCGCCGGCGCCGTCTGGCTCAGGTTCCGCCACGCCCCCGCAAAGCCCGCCACCGCCTGACACCCGAAAGGACTGATTCCCCGTGACCGCCACGTCTGTCGAGAAGGTTAACGGCCACGCGCCGGGCTTCGACCCGCGTGCGCTGGCCGAGGCGGAGGCGATCCGTACCCGAGCCGCCGCCGAAGCCGAAGCCCTTCGCATCGAAGCGCAGGGCAAGGCCGACGCCGAACGTGCACTCGCCGCCGAGCAGGCCGAGGAACTGCGCATCGCCAACGAGCGCAAGCGGATGCGGCTGGAGAAGGACCAGGCCGACCACCAGGCCCACCTCGCCAGGAAGGCCGCCGAGACCGCCAAGTCGGAAGCCGACAAGGAGAAGTCCGAGAAGGCCGCCGCCGACGAGGAGGCCGCCGAAGCCAAGCGGGACGCGGAGCAGCGACGATCCGAGAACTGGTGGAAGTGGGGTGCACGCGGCATCTACGCCGTCGGCCTGGTGATCGCCGCCCCCGTTCAGTTCATGCACTTCTGGGACCCCAAGCGGCCGTTCCTCATCGCGGCCCCCGCCCTGCTCGAAGGCCTGGCCCTGGTCCTGGCGTTCGGCGCAGCCTGGGCGACCGCCCACCGCCGGGACGTCGCCCCGTACCGGGTCGGCATCATGATCGGCGCCGCGATCGCCGCGGGCATCAACATGTACGGCGGCGTGACCGACGAGGCGATCGGCTTCAACGCCGGCCTCATCGGCGCCATCGCCTCCCTCGGCGGCCCGATCGTGTTGATGGCCTACGAGCACGGCATCGCGCAGAAGGCTGATGGAATCCCGTCCTGGCGGGAGCGCCGCGCTGCCGAGAAGGCGGAGCAGGAGACGGCCGCCGCTCGCGAGATGGCACGCGCTGAGAAGCGGGCTGCCGAGGTGAAGACCACCGCGGAGAAGGCGGCCCGGGAACAGGCCGCCAAGGAGGAGCAGGCACACCGCGACGCCGGCCGCCAGGCGAAGCACCCGGACGTGTGGGAGGTCGCCGATGCACTGCGCTCCGCCCGCGGTTCGATGTTCGTCACCGAGCAGATCTGGGCCGAGTCCTGGCTCCTCGTGACGGGCTGCAAGACGGTCGGGATCCGCCCAGAGATCGAGGCTCAGTCGCGGGCTGCACAGGCCCACATGCGGACCGTCACTGACATGCCTGTCATGGGCCCTGCGTCCCTGATCAGTTCCCAAATCAAGACCCGCCAGAAGAAGGATCCCGACACCCCAGATGGGCGCCGCAACAACGGCGGCACCCCGCCCGTTCGCCGGCCCGGCGACACCCCTCGCTACAGCGAAGTCGCCAAGCGCCAGATCGGCCGCGAGACGGCCGCCCGGAAGACGGGGGAGGCGATCGAATGACAGGCATTACCTATGTCCTAGTCCACCGCGGATATCAGTCCGTAAAGATCGGTTACACGACCCCCTCCGCGAACCGACTCCGGGAGTTGGCGCGACGAGACTGGAAGCCCCACCGGCTCCTCCGTTCCGAGTCGGCGAGACAGGCCAGGGAGATAGAACAGGCCGCCCTCTTCGACATCCGCTTCCGGCTCTATGTCCCGGCCCACCTGTCCAGGGCACAGCTGCGCGGTGTTGACGGATGGACTGAGACGTCGAGCCTCGCACTGATCAGCGCAGCGGAGGTCTGGGACATCGTCTGTCAGCAGGCGGGGCTGATCCAGCTGGATCCCATCGTTTGTGGGCCGCCGGACGGTCGCCGGAACAACGGTGGAACCCCACCTCGCCGGGTAGCTGGCCAAACCCTGCCCTATAGCCGCATGGCGCGCAGACAGGCCCGTCATGAACAGGCCTTCCGCTCCTTCAAGAGCCCCCGCCCGAACGACAACTAACCCACCCTCAGGAGAGAGAACGATGACCACCACCTTCCGCCAGCTCGCCGTCACGGGCGGTACGGCCGCGCTCCTCATCGGAGGCGCCGCCGCAGTCACCGTCGCCGTGCCGAGTCCCGCCTCTGCCGCCACCCAGCACGTCGCCGCACGTGCCGTCACCGCCCCCGTGAACCTGCCCGACGGCCGCACCCTGCGGATCACCGGCATGGGCGGTTACGGCCACCAGGCCACCGGCCAGCACATCGCCACCGTCGCCGCGTTCAAGACCGACACCACCCCGGGCGCGGACCCGAGCCTCGGCACCGGCCTCACCCCCAACGGAGGCGCCGGCGCCCAACTGCAGAACCCCGTCAACGGAACCCAGACCGGATACAACCAGCAGGTCACTACCCAGGCGTCTGGGGCTGCCATCAGCGTCACCGTGGCCATCGGCATCGGTCTCCTGATCGGCGTGATCGTCATGGTGCGACGGGGGACCGTGAAGTTCGTTCCTGCCTTCGCCTGCGTGGCTCTCGGTGTCTACCTGGCCCCGACCATGGTCGGTCCGATGATCACCAACCTGGGCGGGTCCGTCGGCGGATCCCTCGGAAACCTCTGGGCCGGCTTCTAAGCCACCCCTCCGACGGCGCCCAACCCGGGCGCCGCCCCAACTCCCCGAAAGGACACGGCCAGTGGCCACCGAGGCAGAGTCTCCCGCCGTCGAGCAGCAGCCCAACATTCCGCCCATGCCCACCCAGCCGCCCGCCAGCCCGGAGCCCAGCCGCGGCGACAAGGTCAAGGCCGCGTTCGCCACCCAGAAGGGCCACGCCACCGCCCGCACGAAGGACTGGCTGGCCGCCGGCGACCTCGACCCCGTCGACATCATCCAGATCGCGGCGCAGCGCAAGCAGGCCAAGCACGACCAGACCGTCGCTCACCAACAGGGCCTCGTCGCCGACCTGCACGCCAAGTTCGGCGAAGCCAGGCTCAGGATGGAAGCCAGCGGAGGCAGCAGCGGAAGCGGCCAAGTGTCCGCCTACGCCCGCCGCCTGGCCTCCGAAGAGTCCAAGCTGGAGGCTCTGCGCGCCCAGATGGTGATGCCACCCACCGACCGGGAGATCGAGAAGGTCCGCGCCGGCAAGAAAGCCGGCCGCGCCCTCCTGCTCGCCGGCGGGGGACTCGCAGCCCTGCCCGTGACGGGCACCGTGATTGAGCAGGCCGCGCACGGCCAGCCCATGCTGCTGGCCTTCCTCGGAACGGCCGGCGCCTACGGCTGGTACCTCGTGTCGCGCCCTTTCGTCGACGGCCAGCCTGCACCTGCCCCGATCACGGAGCAGCTGGCCGCCCCGGTGAGCATGGTGAAGCAGGAGCAGCCCGGGGGGCGGGACTTCAACGCCCCGCCACCGCCCGCGCTCACGGTGTCGCAGCTTGAGGAGGCGCTGCGCGCGATCGGTGAAGTGCGCGGCGAGGAGCAGCTCCAAATCCTGGCCGTGCCCCAGCGTGACAAGGACGGCAACACCACCGTCGTCTTCGATCTGCCACCGCGTACCACCGTCGCCGAGCTGAAGAAGAAGCTGCCCAAGCTGGCTGGCGCCCTCGGCCGCGACGTGTCCATGGTCGACATCGAGAAGGCGGGCACCGAGGTTCGCACCTCCCTGTGGATGACGGACCGGGACGCGTTCGCGGATACTCGCCCGTCCCCGCTCCTCAAGGCGCCCAGCCAGATCGACGCCTGGAAGGACGGCGTACCCGTCGCCTGGAACAAGCGCAGCATCTCTGTCCGGCTGGCCATCAAGGACCAGTCCTTCGTGATCGCAGGCAGGAGTCGCTCCGGCAAGGGCGTCGGCGCATCCAACCTGGTCGTCGGTACCGGCTTCGACCCGCGCATCAACCTGCGGATCGTTGCGGGCAAGAACAACGGCGAGTGGGATCCCTACGCCAAGACCGGGGTGGCCTCCACCTACTTCAAGCCCAACCCGGAGCGCCTGCTGGCCCTGTTGAAGGCGTTGCTTGCCGACAAGGACCGGCGCGAGGCCGACCTCGGCGCGCTCGGCAAGAGCAAGATCGTGGCCCCGGTCATCGAGCAGGTCGGCGGCCTGGAGTTGCTGGTCATCGACGAGCTTGCCACCTATACCCGGCCGGGCAAGCGGCTTCGAGAGGAGATCCTTGAAGCACTCATCGAACTTTCTGCGGTCGGCCTGAGCTCGGGCATCTTCATGATCCTGATCACTCAGTATCCGGAGGCGGACGTCATCCCGCAGGCGCTGGCTATGAACTGTGGCGCACGCTGGGCCATGGCCGTGGAGAACGCAACCCAGTCCAACGCGATCCTCGGCGGCGGCCAGGCCAGCGCGGGCCGCGACGCCTCGAAGTTCGACCCGCCGCGCCCCGGCTTCGGTTGGCTCGTCAACACGTCCGCCGGCGTCACCGACCTGGCTCGGTCGTTCGACCTCGACGAGGACGAACGGGGCGAGATCACCATGCTGCTGGAGAAGGCCGCGAAGATCCGCGAGAAGGCGGGTCGGTTGGCCGGGCAGTGGGACGACCCGATCGAGCGGCACCTCCTCAACGCGACAGGCCTGTCGTCGGCAGCCGGCGGGCCGAAGCGGGACGGAGTGCCCGGCCGCAACGTGCTGAACCACACGCCGGAACAGCGCATGCAGATGGATGCGCTGCGCGGCTGCATCAAGGCCATGGATGTGCTCGACAGGGACGTGGCCCAGCTTGACGAGATGGCGCAGATCATCGGCGGCGGCATGACGAAGGAGCGTCTCGGTGACCTTCTCCGGGCCGGCGGCGCAGGAGGCGTCACGAAGATCGTCATCGAGGGGCGCGGGCGCACCACGGGCTATGAACGCGCCGACATCGCCGACGCATTGAAGCTCATCGAAGGCCAGTAGATCGGCCCGTTATATGCCTTAAGTCCTATCCATCCAGTAGGACATCGCCCGAAATGCCCAAGACTGCGCGGTAGGACACCTCACCACCGCCAGGACAGTGTCCGGACAGAGTCCTACCCCTGTCCTACCTGTCTTGGGGTGCAGTCCTGGGCAAATCATGCCAAGTCCTACCCGACAAGCTTCCTAAACACCACAAAGGAGACGCCATGCCCGCGTTCGAGCCCACCCCGAGGGGTGTCCGGCAGCTCACCGACTACATCAAGAAGAAGGGAAAGGGGGTGACCGTCTACACCGTCCACGAGATCAAGGACTGGGGGATCGGCGCCGAGAAGGTCTACAACTCCCACACCTTCGACAACCGGCAGCCCATCACCGGCATCTGGCAGGCCGGCACCGACAGCGCCGGGATGATCCTGGCCCGCAGCGGCCGGGTCTACACCGAGCCGCCCCGCAACATGCGATTCATCGGCGACCCCGCCCCGCAGGTCGCCGGTCCGCTCGGGCACGGCAACACCGGCGATCACAGTACGGAAATCGACGAGGGCGAGATCCGCGGCCTCATGAAGCGGCTCCGCGGCGCCCCAGACCCGCGCACACGTCGCGTCTGACCGAACCAATCAACAGGAGGGCTCATGCCGCACCAGACATCGAACGGCTCCCTCGTGGTCGTCACCGCCGGAGCCCACCTCTCCCACATCACCTGCTACGGCTGCAACGAACGCTGGACGGTAAAGAACGCCGAAGCCGATCAGCTCGCCGAACGGCACGCAGCCAACTGCCGCCCCCACGCCAGTCGATAGCCAAGCCGGGGCGCCCCTTCCAGCCTGCCAGCGATCAGGGGCGCCCCATCCACCTACCACGCGCGAACGCGCAGACAGGCACGCCCACATGACCACGACCCTGCTCGCCCCGGCAAGCCCGCCCCCCGTCCTCAACCTCGAAGCCAGGCTCGCGATCGTCGACGCCGCCATGACCATCCGCCTCGAACGAGCCGCCGTGGCCTTCGAGGTCAACACCGCCCACCTTGGCGGCGCCGACCCGGTTCCTACGATCACCGAAGTCGTGCCGCTCACACCTACCCTCACGCCGACCGTCGACCCTTACAGCACGCCGCTCGCCTCCGTTCTCCACCGGGCGCGCGCCGTCATCCTGCGGGAGGGCTGGTGCAAGGAAGCTTTCGACGACGCTGGCGCCGTCTGCCCCATCCACGCCATCCGCCGCGCCACCCACAACCGCCACCAGGCCGACGACGCCTGCGTACTCCTCCTCGAAGCCATCCAGCGAGACTTCCGGGATGCCGAAACCATCCCCAGTTGGAACGCCGGTCAGACCAGCGCGACGCCCGTGCTCCTCGCATTCGACCGCGCCGCCCAACTCGCCCACCGCCGCGGCCTGTAGAGAAGGGACGCCCATGTCCAGCCTCACCGAAACTGCCGTCGACCTGCACGTCGCCTACGAGAAGGCGCGGCGCGCCGGATCACCCACCGACGAATTCCTCACCAAGACCGTCATCCCCGCCACCGACCGTGCCGTCGCCGCGGGCGCCGACTTCGACAGCATCCACGCCGACGCCGACCGCAAGTACGGGCAATGGCTCATCGACAACGCGGGGGAGTAGATCTCTGCTGCGGATCAGCCCACAAAGGAGCCCCGGCCGAAGTTCCGGCCGGGGCTTTCGTGTCGGGTACGGCACGCGCCATCCATCGCTGGTCGGTCAGCTCGTGAGGCGGTATCAGCTCCCGCAGGCCCAATGGCAGTAGCAGCCGACGGGCATCCTGCTCCTGGGGAAAGCTGAGGCGACGAGGAGGCATTGTGAAGCCGATCAGGAGGATCGCGGTAGAGGCGTGGGCGGTCATCCGCTACCTGGCGACTGGCCGCACGCGCAGCAGGCGTGACCGTCAGGCGCTTTCCGACTACCAGCGATACGCGGCAGCGAGTCGCGACGGGGAGGACGGCTGACTGTGCCATTGGCCGTGAGTGTCAAGCGCATGCGGCACCATTGGCCTAGTAGTGCCCTTGTTCCCCGTTCCAACGCCGGAGGAGCTGCACCATGCACGACCACACCGACGACGGCGCCGAATACGAATGGCCGGTCTGCGTCACCCCCCGCTGCAACCGTCGGCTGTGGGTCGCGGAGGCCGACAGGTGGGCTTGCCGCCCGTGTGAGGACGTCACGGCGTCGCGCATCGCCGAACTGCCCGCCCTGTTCCGCCGCTTGGACACGACGGCCGCCCTGATGCGGGGTGCGCGCCGTCCGGGCGCCGGGTCGTCGGGCAGTAGGACGCCGCCGATCCCGCCTCGTCTGGAAGTCCTCACGCTGGTCGGCCCGGGTGGTGTGGCGGCGCGTTTGTCGGCGATCGAGGATGCGTGGCGGCAGACGCTCGGCTGGACGGTCGCCTCGTGGCGTGGTTCACCGGCTCAGGCGATGCCTCAGCTGGTCGCGTTCCTCGCCAACAACCTGCTGTGGGCGTGCGGCAGTTACGAGGAGGTCGGGCAGGACATCGACGAGTTGCGACGCCTGCACGGCGAGATGAAAGCCGTCGCCGACGACGAACGACGGCCCGGGCGGGTGCAGATCGGGAACTGTCCCGTGCGGGTTGACGACGGGCTGTGCTGGACGCCGCTCACCGCGTCCGCCGCCAGCCACCGAGTACGGTGCGGCGGCTGCGGAACGCGGTGGGAGACGATCGGGGAGTGGCGGGAACTCCGGGCCGCACAAGAGCAGGTGCTTTCTGAACTGGCAGGAGTCGCCGCATGAAGCTCAAGCACAAGATCAACCATGGGTGGCAGCGGCCGTCCGAGGAGGTCACCGACTCCTACCAGCGTGAAATCGATGCCTCGCTCCGCAAGGCAGAGAAGGCGTGGCGGAAGGCACAGAAGGCTGCCGAGCGCGCCGAACGGATGGCTCGACAGAAGGCCAGTCCAGAAACCATCGCGGCCCGCGACGAAGCCAGGCTGCTCGTGCTTCAGCGCCTCGACGATTTGCGTCAGATCGAAGAACTCATGCGCACGCCAACCCATGCGCCAACGTCAGCCGTGCACCGCACCGGAAGGCAAGATCGACTCGAAGTCGGGACCTACGTCAAACCCAAGAGGAAGCGCCAGCCGAAGGCGCCCGTCAAGAGCCGGAGGAAGCCGTGAGGGGCAAGCACGGAACCGCAGCGCAGAACCGCCGCGAGCGCGCCGAGTTGGAACAGCGAGCGACAAAGGCAGAGCAGCGGGTGGAGCGACTTGAGAAGGAACTTGCCACCCTTCGTGAGAGCAGCCAGCGCCAGATCAGCGGCCTCCGAGGCGAGCTTGGGCAGGTGGCGAAAGAGCGAGACGAGGCTACATCGCCGGAACTCGCCAAGGCGCAGGAGCAGATCGCCAAGCTGGCGCGCGAGCGGAATGACGCCAACGAGTACGTGGACAAGATGAAGATTCGTTGGGGGCTCGCCTTCCAGCAGCTCAAGGAGAGCCTCGTCGCAGTTGGCTTGACTGAGACCGAAGTCATGGAGATCTTCGCAGGGGCCATGGACGGTTCGCCGAAGACGGTGACTGCCGGGATCCAGGGGAGCTACGACCAGAGTGACGCAGACCGGGACCGGATCAGGGCGATCCAACGTGCGCGTGGAATACGTGGGCCCAGGGAGCGGCTAGTCCAGGCCGAGGCTGATACTGCCTGACCTGCCCGAATCCCGCCGAATGGATCTAAAACGCGGTAGAATTGGGGCAGTTGAGACCCCGGCGAGGTGGCTAGACCTCCCGGGGCGCGGCCGACCGCACCCGAGAGCGAGCCGACATGGTCAAGCCTTCCAGATCACGCGCCAAAGTGCACAAGCCGTTTGCCGTCAAAGGCCTCTCCGAGAACCGAGGCTGGCACGGAATGCCCGGCGCCAAGCTCATCCCGCCCGTAGGCGACCCGAGGCTCGTGCCCTTCATTTTCATCACCAAGACGTGGGTATCTGCTGGCATAGAGATGACAGAGGAGCTCGTCGAAGCGGCCCTCAAGCTCGCCCAGGTCCAGGTGGACAAGGGGCGTGAAGAAGTCCGCAAGACTGAGGAGAAGCGCAAGCAAGAGGCCGAGCGACTGGCTGCCGTCTCGCCCAACCTCTACGGCGACGCCGAACATCCGGTCGTGTACTACATCAGACGCGGCAAGTACGTGAAGATCGGCACTACGGCGAACTTGCGCGAGCGCATGCGAGACCTGATGCCTGATGAAGTTCTAGCGGTCGAACCGGGCGGTCGTGCGCTGGAACAGCGGCTGCACCATCACTTCGCGCGCATCCGCTTCTCTCGTGATCGCGAGTACTTCAAGCTAACCGATGAACTGCAAGAGCACATCGACGCTGTCGTCCGGAAGCATGGTCAGCCGCCGCCAGATCTCAGCACGCTGGATCAAAGCGCCTGACCTGCTTGTGTCAACAGGCCCTGCCCTTGTAATCTCAAAAACTGTTGGATGCCACATCCGACACTGATCCCCCTAAAGCCCCTGCCGAGACAATCCCGGTGGGGGCTTTCGCGTGCCCGGGAGGTGCCATGGCCGACCCCCAGGACAAGGCCCGCTGGGAAGCCCTTGAAGAAGTCCGCGCGAACGGCGGCAACGCAACCGGCATACTCGGCGATCTCTTCAGGGCCGCCGAAGCCGCCAAGGTCATGCCCGGCACCCTCCGCGTCTGGATGAGCCGAGGCAGACTCCAGCCGCTCTTCGGAGAGCCCGGCAAAGAGATCTTCCACATCCCCACCGTCGTCGCCCTCGCCGAAGCCGGACGTGAATCGCGGAAGAAGAAGAGCGAGAGGCGCAAGCCACCGCCCTCCTTCGACCACGGCCGGATGGCCGCCTAGACCCCTGCGCGCGGTGGCAGTAGCGCAGGCAGGCCCTTGAAGCGCCACGCGCTCGGGCCACCCGCCCGCCCGGTCCTGTGGGGGTCCGGGCGGGCAACAACGACCGGGGGAGGCGGCGATGCGGGTGAGCAACAAGTTCCAGGACGCTCTCCGGCGGGCGATCTACCGCTACGAAGTGCCCGTCGACGACCGCTGGCACCCCCTCCAACTCTCCGGGCGCATAGTCCACGTCGCCTGCCGCAACACGCGCGCCGTCGAAGTGTGGGCCCTCCACAGTGGCGGCCCCCTCGTAACGCGGAGCTTCCGCGTGTACGGCACCGGCCACGAACTCCCGCCCGACATCAAGCACGTCGGCACCGCCCTCGCGCCCGGCGGACAGCTCGTCTGGCACCTCATGGAAACCGCCTGAGCCAGGGTCGGCCGCTCACTCCGGGCCCTGACGTCCCGCCGCGCGGAACTACGCCCCAGGCGGCGGGACTTGAACAACGGAGGCCGCCATGCGGCGAGCGCTCATCCTCACCCTCCTCGTACTCGCCTGGACGATCGGGCCCGTCGCCCGCGTCCAGGACGGCCCCGTGACGCCCGCGCCGGAGCCGACGAACACCCTCACCACCAGCCGCTAAGGAGGCGTCCATGTCCGACGAGTACATGCTGCGACTGGAGGCCTCCGGCGAGGTCACCCCAGCCCAGCCCCCCATCGACGCCGGCGAATCCGAGCCCGCAGGGACCGCAGCCGAGGAGGCAGAGAAGTGACCGCAGGACTCGCACCGAGCCTCGTCTCCGGCTGGCTCAACACACTCCGCACCACCGGAAACGGCGGCGCCGCATACAGCGCCGTCGCCGGGACTTTCATTCAGTTGCACACCGGCGACCCCGGTGCGGCAGGCACCTCTAACGTGAGCGTCGGTTCCACGACCCGCAACAGCTTCATCTTTTCCAGCTCGTCGTCCGGTTCGGCCCTGTCGCTGGGTACACCGCCGTCGGCGTGGACCAATGGCGGCACCAGCGAAACCCTCACTCACATTTCGGTGTGGACCGCCAGCACCAGCGGGACGTTCCTGGCGTCCGTGGCGCTGACGACACCGAAGGCCTGGGCTTCCGCCGACACGTACACGCAGCTCACGCTCACCGCGGCCCTGACCCCACAGTCAGTCTGACGACTAGCGGCTGGAGCGGGAGGCCGCCGTGACGACCTTCACCGATGACTTCAACCGCGCCGACTCCACCAGCCTCGGCGCCAACTGGGTTGAGGTCAGCGGCGACTGGTCGATCATCTCGAACCGGCTCTCGTCGGGGTCCGCAGGCGGCACGATCATCCTCCGTGCTGCCGGGGCGATGGCCACCAACGACAACTCGGCCCAGGCCACCATCGCCGTCACTGCCGCAGTCAGCCACGGCGTGTGGTGCCGCGGCAACGCCAACATCACCTCCGGCTACCTGTGGCGCAACGACGGCACCTCGTGGAACCTCTTCAGCGTTGTCGGCGGCTCGTTCACCTCCATCGGCAGCTTCGCCGGAGCCGCCGCAAACGGTGACGTCGCGAAAATCCAGGCCGTCGGTTCGACGATCAAGGGCTTCGTCAACGGAGTCCAGCGCGTCTCCGTCACCGACACCGCCGTCACCACCGGCACCAGCGTCGGAATCCGCGCCGAGTCGGTCGGCACCCTGCGCTTCGACGACTTCACCGGAGCCGACGTCACCACCGGCACCACGGGCGACGCAGCACTGTCCGGCGCAGCAACGCTGACCGCGGTCGGCCAGCGAGCCACCGCCGGTAGCGCTGCACAGACGACCACGGCCACCCTGACCGCCAGCGGCATCCGCGCCACAGCCGGGAACGCAGGCCTGGCCGCCACCGCCAGTGTGACGGCGGCCGGAGTACGGGCCGCGACCGGCGCCGCAACCCTGTCATCCACTGCGACTCTGGCGGCGGACGGCACGCGCGCCACCACTGGCGCCGCCGCCCTGGCTCCCACAGCCGCTCTCACAGCCGCAGGCCTCCGGGCGACAACCGGCGATGCGAGCCTCGCACCCACCGCAACCCTGACAGCAGACGCCACCCGCAGCACATCGGCGGCAGCTGGCCTCACCGTCACGGCGCCCCTCACAGCTGACGGCACAACAGCAGCCACCGGCACCGCGGCGCTGAACGCAACCGCAGACCTGACCGCCGCCGGGCAGACGGCAACTGTTGGCGACGCCCCGCTCGCCGCCACTGCAACGCTCGTCGCGGCCGGCCAGCGAGGCGCCGCAGCCGATACCGGCCTCGCCGCCACGGCAGGCCTGGTCGCGCAAGGACAGGCCGCATACAGCGGTGCAGCCGACCTCACAGCCGCGGCTGCACTGACAGCCGACGGAACCATCGGTACGCCACCCGTACTCGCAGACGCCGCCCTGAGCGCGACCATCACCCTTGCAGCGGCAGGCAACCGTGCGGCAGCCGCAGGCGCCGCACTGGACGTCGCAGCGGTACTGGCGGCGTCAGGGGCCAAAGCCTCCACCGTCGCCGCGGCGCTCACCGCTACGGCGACGCTCACGGCCGCAGGAACCACCGTCTCCACCCACGACGACATCGACGTCACCGTCGGCGCCCCCTACAGCCCATGGACAGCGGGGGAGCCGCACGCCGACCCGTGGCACGCCGGCGAGCCGCAGGACACCGGCTGGAAGGTGGGCACAACGTGGTGATCCCCGCCTCCTCCACCGAATACCTGCACGTGCCCGCCACCCTCCCGGCCGGTGTCGACACCGGCAGCACCCCGGTACGGATCGCTGTCGTCGCCCACCGCAACGACCCCGACGACGACGAATGGCACACCGCGGACTGGGTCGACGGCGCCGCACGCATCCTCATCGGCCCCGACAGCAGCCTCGAACTCGCCGCAGGCGACTACCGAGTGTGGATCAACCTCGACCCGCCCGGCGTGGAGAACGTCGTCCGCAAAGCCGGAATCCTCTCCGTCACCTGAAGGGGGCGAGTCCCATCGCGGACAGCTTGAGCAATACCGCCGAGAACCTGATGCTCGACTGGATCGACGGAGTGGGAACGCCGACCCGCCCCACCACCCCGCTCAAGGTTGCGCTCGTCACCGCCAACGGAGACGACGCGACCGCAGGCACCGAGGTGACCGGCGGCTCCTACGCCCGGCAGTCCCTCACCGTTGCCGCCGCCTCCGGTGGCGCCACGAGCAACTCGGCGGACCTCGTGTTCTCCGGCATGCCCGCCTGCACTGTGGTCGGCGTCGAGGTGTGGGACTCCGCCGGCACACCGGTCCGCCTCTGGTACGGGGCGCTCACCGCCTCCCGCACCGTCAACGCGGCCGACGACTTCAAGCTCTCCGCAGGCGAACTCGATCTAGCCCTGACATAGGGGAGGCGCGCGTGCCGTCCCTGTCGACACTCGTTGACAACTTCAACGATGGAGTCATAGGCCCGGACTGGGGCAACTCCTACGGCGTCTCGGAGTCCGGCGGCCTCGCCCACGTCCCCTGCATCGCAGGCTCCTACGCCGGCTATCAGACCTCCTACACGTGGACCCTCGCCGGCGCCGGCTTCTTCGTGAAAGTCGTCTCCGTGCCCGCCGCATCCACCGCCACCGAGGCCTACCTGTCGGTCTTCACCAACGCCCCAGGGATCGGGGTACCGGGCGGGCCGCAGGAGGGCTACCGCATCGGCTTCGTCATCAACACGGTGACAGGCCAGTTGAGGTGCAAGAACGACACCGGCTACTTCGACGCCGGGTCCGTCGACATCACCTACAACGCGACCACGCACGCCTTCCTGCGACTGCGCGAGGACGGCACCAACGTCTACTGGGACACCTCGCCCGACGGATCGACGTGGACCAACCGTCGGACCCTCGCAACCCCGGCGTGGGTGACCGCCGAAGTCGGCACGTGCGCCGTCGACCTGAGCGCCCACCGCGACCTCGGAACCACAGACGAAGCCACACTCGACCTGTTCAACACGCTGTCCAACGGTGCCGTCGTCACCGGATCGGCAAGCCTCAGCGCCGACAGCAGCCTTACCGCCGCCGGGAAACTCGTCGCGCACGGCACCGCCGCCCTCGCAACGGACAGCGCCCTCGCGGCCTCGGGAACGTTGACGGCGCACGCCGCCGTCACGCTCACCGCCGACGCCACCCTGACCGCCGACGCGACCAGCCAGGGCATCCCGGAGGTGGCGCAAATGGCCGCCGGAGACTGGGACCTGCGCATCGAACAAGGCTCCACGTTCATGCAGACCTACACGGTCAGCGACCCCGGCTTCACGTGGGACGGATGGTCGGCCCGCGCGCAGATCCGGTCCGCGCCCGCCGACTCCGGCGAACTCCTCCTCGACCTCACCCCCTACCTGACGGTGGCCGGGGCGCAGGTCATCCTCGCCGTCCCTGCCTCGGTCACGCAGACCCTCACCCGCAACGGGCGATGGGATCTGGAGATGTACCAGGGCTCCGTCGTGGTGCGGATCCTCAACGGGCGGGCCGTCGTCTCCAAGGAGGTGACCCGCCCGTGAAGATCCTCGTCGAAGGCGAAGAGGCAGCAGACGGCATCACCGTCACCGGCGGCCAGCAGTCCCGCGTCATCGAGGTCAACATCGGGTCCGTGTTCGCCGTCAACGGACAGACCGGCAACGTCAACATCACTGGCGTCACGGACTGGCTCAACGTCACCCTGCCGCCCTACGGGGCAGCCGGAGACGGCCTGCATGACGACACCCCCGCCCTTCAGGCCGCGATCAACGCCTGTCAGCCCGGAGGAACCGTCTACCTGCCCCGAGGCGTGTACAAGACCACGGAGACGCTGGACCTGGGAAACGGCGTGACGCTGCGCGGCTCGCACGCCAACCTGATGGTCGGCCCAGGCATGACCGGCAGCGAATACCCGTCCTACATTCAGCCCGCGGCCGGGTTCACCGGTGCCAGCGTCATCCAGATCGTCGGCGACGCAGACGGCACCCACCCGAACATTTCCGGCGAGCAGCGCCTCATCGACCTGACGCTCGACGGCTCCAAACTCGGCGGATCCTCCATCGACGGCCTGTTCGCCCGCGGCAACGTGCAGAACGTCGTCCTCGACAACGTCTGCATCCGACAGATGCCGAACAACGGCATCGTCACCGCCAGCCGCACCGACGGCACGTTCCCGTACTCGTGGCGCCTCCACCACGTCATAGTCGACAACTGCCACGCGAACGGCGTCCTGCTCACCGGCTGCACCGACGTCACCCTCGACGACGTGCAGGTCATCGGCTGCTGGGCGCAGGGCATCGTCCTCACCAACTGCACCAACGCCCAGCTCCTGGCTTGCCGCACCGAATGGAACGGCAGTCACGGCTACCACATCACCGGCGCCTGGGGCGACTGGCAGGGCTCCGGCGGCATGCAGATGACCGGCTGCAGCACCGACCGCAACGGCCAGCACGGCGTCCTCGTCGACGCCACCGGCAACACCCCGATCATCATCACCGGACTCCAGACCCGCCGCGACGGCCGCAACGGCGGCGCCGGCGGCGGGGGATACGCGGGCCTCGCGGTCATCGGCGCCACCGTGCCCGTCACCGCCAGCGGCGTCGGCTGCTACCCGGGGGTCGACGACAGCGGGTCGACCACCAACTCCCCGCAGTACGGTGTGCGCCTGTCCGGCTCAGCCACGGTCATGCTCGACGACGCCTACCTCCACGCCAACACCGCAGGCCTGCTCGACGACGGCACGAACACGCTGGTGTCGCTCGGCACCAACATCACCACCGCAGCCGGCGCCACCACGTCCGCGGTCCGCACCCCGGGCGGCGTCTCACCCAAAGGACTCGCGGGCGCGCGGTACGTGGCCTCAGTCGGCGCCTCGGCCCGGGAGAAGGCCCGCGCCGACTACGTGTGCGACGGCGTCGCCGACCAGGTACAGATCCAGGCCGCGATCGCCGCAGTGCAGTCCGAGGGCGGCGGCGTCGTCCAGCTGTCGCCCGGCAACTTCAACATCGCCGCCACGATCACGGTCAACGGCACGATCGACGAGAATGACCCGAAGACCGTGATCCTGCGCGGCTGCGGCCAGCAGGTATCCGAACTGACCGTGGCGTCGGGCGTCAACGGAATCACGATCTCCAACTGGGCGCAGATTCACCTGTCGGACCTGGGCATCTTCATCTCCGGCTCCGGGATCGGCATCAAGTCCGTCGGCGTGGACAATGCGGGCCACAGCAACAACGTCTCGTTCTGGCACAGCTCCTTCCGCAACCTGCGGATCAACGGCGGGTTCGTGGCCACCGACACCGTGTGGGGCATGGAACTCGGCATGCCCTGGCGCTCGACCTTCGAGAACATCGAGATCGAGGGCTGCCGCAACGGCATCAAGGTCATCAACAACGCGACCATGCAGAACGCCGGGGACTGCGTCTTCTCCCGGTTCTTCGTCGAGATCGTCGGCACCGGCGGCTACGCCCTGTACGTCGACTCCATCGACGGCAACATGAACCAGAACACCTGGATCGACTTCGAAGCAGGCGCCAACTCCACCGGCTGCACAGGCATCTGGCTCGGCGGCACCGCAGGCACCGCGAGCCAGCGGTTCATCGGCAACCTGAACCTCGAACAATTCCAGACGCTAATCAACGTCGCCAACGGCAACTCGAACGTCTTCGACGCGAACTACATCACCTGCGACACCGGCGGAGCCACCAACAAAGGCTTCATCACCGGCACGAACAGCTACAACAACACGTTCCGGGCCGCGTACTTCAACATCGCCGCAAGCGACTCCGTGAAGGTCATCGAAGACGCCAACACGACATCGAACGCGCCGAACATCTTCGAACGCATCCGGCTGGAGAACAACACCGGCGGCACAGTCACCTACTCGACCACATCGAGCACGGTCCTGCGGGACATCACGACCTTCAACACCGGCAATGCGATGCCGGCCGGGCTGCTCCAATACCCGCTGAGCAACGTCAACGATGCCACCTTCAAGGCCGCCGATCACGGCCTGCTGACCTGGACGCACGACCCGGCAACGCTGAGGTCTGCCGCCGAACGCATCACCAGTGGCTCGGTATACCTGTGCAAGATCAAAATAGTCAACCGGTCCACCGTGGTAAGCAACATCCACTACGGGGTTGTCGACGCAGGAGCGACTCTCACCTCCACCCAGAACCTCGTAGGCCTCTACGACAGCTCCGGAACCCGCCTCGCAGTCAGCGCCGACCAGACCACTGCCTTCGGGTCGGCCGGCGCCAAGACAGCAGCCATCACCCCGCAGACTCTCGCCGTGGGGACGTACTACGTGGCAATCCTCTCCGTCGGTACCACACCGCCATCGTTCGCCCAGGGCAACGGCGCTTCGAGCGTCCTCAACACCGGGCTGGCCACAGGCACCAGCCGATTCCTGGTCGGACCGACCGCACAAACGTCGCTGCCGACGTCCATCACCCTCGGCTCGCAGACGCCGACCAACGGCGCCCGATGGGCTGCCCTCAGCTAGAAGGACCCGCGCCATGGCCGACGATCTGCTCGTCATCATCCCCACACGCGGACGCCCCGGAGCGATCCCCGAGATCATGCAGGCGTGGGACGACACCGGGGCCACCGCTGACGTGCTGTTCTGCGTCGACAAAGACGACCCGGAGTTGGCCGCCTACAAGGCGCAGGCGAAGGTCTACGCGGACGACGCCCGGGTGCGGTTCGTGTACTGGGCGCGGAAGCGGCTCGTCGGCACGCTGAACCAAGCCGCCGTGAAGAACGCGGGCGACTACCAGTTCCTCGCCTTCCTCGGCGACGACCACCGGCCCCGACCGGGCGCCATGCCGTGGGACGAACGCATCCGCATCTGCCTGTCCGGCGGGCCGGGCATCGTCTACGGCAACGACTTGCTGCAAGGCGAGGCCATGGCCACCGCCGTCGCAATGACCTCCGACATCGTGCAGACCCTCGGCTACATGGCGCCACCCGCCATGGTCCACCTGTGCGTGGATCTTGTATGGCTCGACTGGGGACGCGGCATGGGGCGGATCACCTACCTCGACGACATGGTCATTGAGCACCTACACCCTGCGGCAGGGAAGGCCGAGCTCGATGCGGGCTACGAAGAGGCCAACAGCGAGCAGCAGGTGTCCGCCGACTCGGCCGCCTACTACGACTACCGCGACAACGGCGGCCTCCAAGCCGACCTCGACAAGCTGCGCGCGCTGATCGGGGGCCAGCAGTGACCGCCGCCGACATCATCGAAGCCTGGGACCAGGCCGACCCCGCCGCAATCCACCCCACCCGCGCCATCGACGAAGACGCCTACTGGGGCAGCGGACGCGACCAAGCGTCAGACCTCGCGACTGTCCTCCCGACTGGCTGTAAGGTCGTCGACTTCGGCTGCGGAGACGGACGCGTCGCCATCCCCCTGCGCCAACTCGGCTACGACGTGACGGCCGTCGACGCCTCACCGACCATGCTCGACCGGCTGCACCAGCACGACTCCGACATGCCGACCGTCGTCAGTGACGGCACCGACCTGTACGCGGCTCTCGGCAAGAAGACCGATGCCGTCGTCGCGCTCGCCGTCCTCATCCACCACAGCTACGCAGACTGCTTGGCCCTCCTGGCTGGGCTCCGGCAGGCGGTCAAGCTCGGCGGGATCCTCGTCCTCGACTGGCCCGTCAGCGACGAACCCGTCGAAGGGCAGAGCTGGCTGGAGGTCACCACCTGGAGCCAGCAAGCCCACGACGACGCCTGCGCCCGCATCGGCCTCAAGCCCGTCGACGCGCAACTGCCGTGGGGCGTCTACAAGGCGGTGAAGGCTTCGTGAGTACGACCGCAGACAGCACCCGCTACCTCAAGACCGTCTGGCGCGGTGAGAAGTCCTGGGAGTGGAAGGCGCTCTACGTCGGCCATGCGCAGCCTCGCGGCTACCGCACGTTCTGGCGCCACAGGTTCTTCTGGCAGCTTCATCTGACCCCATTCCACCTGCACCGCGACGGTCAGAAGTGGGAGATCGGCGTCTGCCTCGGCAAGCGCACCTTCTACCTCAAGACCCACCGCTGAGTAAGTCGAGGATCCACATGCAGCCCACCGTTGGCGCCACCGTCCACTACGTCAGCTACGGAACACCCGGCGGCGAGTACAGCAAGGAATGCCGGGCCGCGATCGTCACCGAGGTCTCGCCGGAGAGCAAGGGTGAAGGGCAGGAGATCGTCGGTCTCGCAGTCCTCAACCCGACCGGCTTCTTCTTCAACCGGGGCTGCGTGCGCCACGAGGCGGATCCCCACTTGGCCAACTCGAACCCCGCCGTGAACCATCCCGGCGGCACATGGCACTGGCCCGAAGGGGTCTGAACCCGGCGAGGAGGCGACCATGCGCGTCCTCCTCACGGGCCACCGGGGATTCGTCGGCCGTCACCTGCATGCCGCGCTCGAAGCCCGAGGCGACGACGTCACCGGCATCGACCTCGCCGACGGCAACGACGCCCTCGACTTCTTCCGCACCGACAACCAGCGCTTCGACCTCGCGTTTCACTGTGCGGCGGTCGTCGGCGGCCGGGCCAGCATCGACGGGTCGCCGCTCGGCGTCGCCACCAACCTCGCACTCGACGCCTGGTACATGCGCTGGCTCATCCGCACCGGCACCCCGCGCGCCGCCTACTTCAGCTCGTCCGCCGCCTACCCGGTCGCGCTTCAACAGCCTGGCGACGTGCGGCGCCTGTACGAAGAGGACATCAACCTCCGGTACATGGAAGAACCCGACGCCACCTACGGCTGGGCGAAGGTGACAGGGGAGAAGCTCGCCGCCTACGCCGAAGCCGAAGGCTGCCGCATCCTCATCTGTCGCCCCTTCTCCGGCTACGGCGAGGACCAGGACGACGCGTACCCGTTCCCCGCGTTCATCGCCCGCGCCAAACGGCACGACGACCCGTTCGAGATCTGGGGCGACGGCAACTCCACGCGTGACTGGATCCACATCGACGACCTCGTCGGCGCCACCCTCGCACTCCTCGACGCTGACGTCACTGGGCCCGTCAACCTCGGCTGGGGCAGAGCGACCAGCTTCGACGACCTCGCCCGCATCGTGTGCACAGCCGCCGGCTACCAGCCGCAGTACAAACACCGGGCCGACGCACCCCGAGGCGTCCACCACCGCGTCAGCGACCCCAGCCGCATGCTCGACCACTACGTACCCGCCGTGACCCTCGAAGAAGGCGTGCGGCGGGCGCTCGCAACCTGAACCCACGGAAGGCCCGCGCCCATGGCCGCAGAGATCACGGCACCCGTAGAGGTCACCACTTCCCTCCCTGGAGCAACCCCGATCGGAGGCCAGATCGGGACCCTCACCGTGGCCCTCCGCGGTGACACACTCCACGCCGAAGACGTCTACCGGGCCCTAGGGCAGACCCTCATAGAGGCAGGCACCTATCTCATCGAACGCGCCGCACTCCCCGATACGGGAGACGCCGAACGCATCTCCGAGGAGTAGCGCGGTGGCCGCCTACCTCGTCATCCACCCGCGGGAACAGCACCGCGACGACCTTCGCATCCAAGCCGACGACCTCACTCTCACCTTCCAAGCCGGCTGGGCCATCCTCGCCGACAGCGACGGCGTCTGCCTCGCAATCCCATCCGGACAAGGTGCCAGCATCCAACGCGACGACCACCCAGCCGACTCAGCCGAGCAGTAACGAGGAGGTGATCCCCATGGTCGACGAGACCGCGAAAGCCCCCGTATCGACCGAACGCCTCATGGAGTACTGGGCGCACGGTCCGGGGGCTGCTTGACGCCAAGATCCAGTGGGGAGTTCCGGGAGACTTTGACAGGTGTGTCGCTGAACTCGGCAGGCATGTCAGTCCCGGCATGGTGAAGGGCCTCTGCTCCAACCTGCACATGCGCGCAACAGGTGCACGGCCAGGCCACGCCCCAGGCGAGGAAGCCGCGCACAGAGCCAAGGGTGATGGCTGATGCCCAGCCAGGGCCGACGATCAGCGCCACTGCCCAAGGGCTGGGACCGCATCCGCCGGCGCATCCTCAAGCGGGACGGTCACCACTGCCAGTGGCTACTTGACGCGGGCGGCATCTGCAACGAGCCGGCCAGCGAGGTCGACCACAAGAACCCCGCGTACATGGGATACGACGATCACAGCGACGACAACCTGTGGGCCCTGTGCTCGTGGCACCACGCCCGTAAGACCGGGCGGGAGGCGTCGGCTGCGGCCCATGCCCTACCACCCAGGGCGCGGCCGGCTGAGGCGCACCCGGGCCTGCTGCCCTAGGGGGTAGGGCGTGAGGGGTGAGGCTCGATGGACGGGTGGCGCATGATCTTTCATGACGATCACTAGCGGTGTTCGAGCGTTCGAACGGCCGTGGTCGCCGACCCGGACTGGCGCGCGTGATCATCTCTGCAAGATCATCGGGGCCATGAAATCGAAGATCAATCCGATCGATCCTGGATGATCACCCCCCTGGGGGGAGCCTCTAGATCATCTCGGATCCCCGGATCGGGCACGTTAGCCCCTCGCGGTCCGCGTGACACTGGGGATCTGATGATCAAGCGCTGACCTGCAAGAACGGGCGCGTGAACTCTCGGCCCGTGTGGGCTGGGAGTTCACGCGAAGACGTCACAGGATGACATCGGTCCAGCTCAGAGCAGCTATTGCCGTCACTCACCTTGCTATCCTGGTGTCATGAAGACGAGGCGCTGCGCACAATGCGGGGATCACCTTGCTGCTCGCCATGCGCACAACGCGCGCTTTTGCTCCGGCCGTTGCCGCATGGCCGCGCACCGCGCCAGCCGCAAGCGGACCGATCCGGTGCCGTCCGCGATGACTCGCCGGCATCAGTGGGTGCGTCGCACAGACCGCAAGGTGCCGCTGTCAGTCGCTGGCCCCAAGATCTGTCCCGCTTCGTCGACCGATCCCGAAACGTGGGCGAGCTACAGCGCCGTCAACCGCTCGTCGGCCGGCTCGGGCATCGGGTTCGTGCTCAGCGCGATGGACGGCCTGGCGTGCATCGACCTGGATCACGCCCTGCTGGACGGCGAGTTGCGCCCGTGGGCTCGCAGGATCGTCGACGGCTTGCCCGCGACATACATCGAGGTCTCGCCTTCTGGCACGGGCCTGCATATCTGGGGCTTTGGATCCGTAGGGCAGGGGCGTCGCATCCGGCGCGGAGGGTCTTCAGTTGAGGTCTACGACCGGGGCCGCTACATCACGGTGACCCGAGAGCCGTTCGAGGATGCCCCGTCGAGGCTGGCCGATCTGACGCAGGTGATCGCCGACTTGCTGTGAGGGGGTACCCCTTATGGCCGGTCGCGGTATGGCACCGAAGGCGACGCGCTCTCGGGCGCGGGACTCGAAGGCGCGGGATGCCGAGCTGAATCGGGTCGAGTTCGACGACGAGGTCCGTGGCCCGGAGCTTCCGGAGGGGGTTCTGCCGGACCAGGAGTCGTGGCATCCGCGGACTGTGCAGTGGTGGGAGACCTGGCGGCGCTCGGCGCAGGCGCAGGTCTTCATCGACACCGACTGGGACTTTCTGCTCGACACGGCACTTCTTCATCACGTGATGTGGACCAAGGGGCGCTGGGAGTTCGCGTCGGAGGTTCGGCTGAGGGCCGCGAAGTACGGGGCGACTCCGGAGGACCGGATGCGCCTGAAGTTGAAGATCGAGACCCCGGCGGACCGTCAGACGCCTTCTGAGACGCCGCGGTCGACGTCGGACCGGCGCAAGAACCTGCGGATCGTTTCGGAGGATGCCGGGTAGGGGGTGCCATGCCGTGGCGCGGCGCAGCCTATGAGGGCGAGTTCCCCTCCTTGGGGCACCAGATCGTCGAGCACATCGAAGAGTTCCTCTGCCACGGCCCTGGCGATGTGGTTGGCGAGCCGATCGAGTTGGACGACGAGTTCTACGCGTTCATCGTCAAGGCCTACCGCATCGACCCCGATACGGGTCGCCGCATGTACCGGCGGGCGTTCCTGTCGCGGGCGAAGGGGCGTGCCAAGTCGGAGATCGCTGGGATGTTGGTGTGTGCAGAGGCCCTGTTCCCTGTGCGTTTCGATGGCTGGGATGCGAACGGGGAGCCGGTCGGCCGCTCGGTGAAGTCACCGTTCATTCGCTGCCTGGCGACGGAAGAAGGGCAGTCGGGCAACACCTACGACAACGTGTCGACGATGTTGGAGTACCTCGTCGAGAATCACGGTGACGACTTCCCCGGCATCGACATCGGAAAGTCGGCGCAGTCATCGAGCCGGATCGTCCTGCACCACCAGCGCGGCGAGATCACCCCGTCGACGGCATCGTCAGCGGCGAAGGACGGCGGCAAGGAGACCTTCGCGGTCTTCGACGAAACCCACCTGTACGTGCTGCCCGAGTTGCGGCGCATGCACAGCACGGTGCGACGGAACCTGCGGAAGCGCAAAGAGGCTGAGCCGTGGTGCCTTGAGACGTCGACGATGTACGAGCCGGGCCAGGACTCGGTGGCCGAGGCCACGCACACCTACTTCAAGGCGATTAAGGAGGGCAGGGTCCGGGACGCTGACGCGGCCGGCCTGCTCTTCGACCACCGGCAAGCCGCGGATGGCACTGATCTAGCCGACCGGGATGCTCTGCTGGCCGGCCTGCGCGAGGCCTACGGTCCGGCTGCGGCTTGGATGGACCTGGACGGCATTATCGCCGAGATCTGGGATCCGCAGTCGGCGCCCTCGGACTCGCGCCGGTACTGGCTTAACCAGCCGGTTGCTGCAGAGGATGCCCTGCTGGATCCCGCCGAGTGGGCGAAGTGCGCGTCAGATCTGCGGCTCGACGACGGCGACGATGTCGTTCTCGGCTTCGACGGCGGCAAGTCGGACGACGCGACCGCGCTGATTGCTATGCGTGTATCGGACCGCCTGGTGCAGCCGCTGGGGATCTGGGAGCGCCCGGAGGGTCCCCTGGCGAAGGGCTGGGAGGTCGACCGCAAGCAGGTCTCCGACCTCGTAGCTCACGCCTTCGGACGGTACGCGGTGCGGGCGTTCTTCGCCGACGTGAAGTTGTGGGAGTCGTACATCGACGAGTGGGCCGAGACGTATCGCGACGAGCTGGTCGTGAAGTCTTCGCCGAAGTCGCTGGTCGGCTACGACATGCGTGGCAGGCAGCAGGAGTTGACGCTGGCCACCGAGGCGCTGGTGCAGGCGATCCGCGACGGGAAGGTCCCGCACGCTGACCATCCGACGTTGAACCGCCATGTGGGCAACGCGCGGCGCCGGCCGAACCGGTGGGGCGTCAGCTTCGGCAAGGAGTCGCGTGAGTCTCCGAAGAAGGTCGATGGCTTCGCGGCGATGCAGTTGGCGGATATGGCGCGCCGGGCGCTGCTGGCGTCTCCGGAGTGGGCGAAACGGTCGAAGAAGCGGCAGCGCACTGGGCGCGTGTACGGGTTCGCGTAGCGAGGGGGTGGGTGGCGCGTGGTGATGTCTGCCGATGAGGCGACTTTGATGGCGCGTCGCCTGCTGAAGCTGCGCGAGGACGAGCAGGCGCGATTGGACCGGATCGCGGCCTACATGTGCGGCGAGCATTCGAGCGTGTACGTGCCGGCGGGTGCACGGGCGGAGTACCGCTGGCTGATGGACCGCGCCAAGGTCAAGATCCTGCCGCTGATCGTCACGGTGGTCGCGCAGAACTTGTACGTGGACGGGTACCGGCCGAGGGGTTCTGACGACAATGCGGAGCCGTGGGCGGTGTGGCAGGCGAATCGCCTGGATGCCCGCCAGCATGGCGTGCACCGTGCGGCGTTGACCTATGGGGCGGCGTATGCGGTGGTGATGCCGGGCAAGCCTGTGCCGGTGATCACCCCGTTTTCGCCGCGGCGCATGACAGCCCTGTATGCGGATCCGGTGAACGACGAGTGGCCGCTGTATGCGATCGAAGACCGTGTCGAGAACACGGCGAAGGGTCAGCGCAGGGTCATCCGCATCTATGACGACCAGGCGCGCTACACGCTGGCAGGGCAGGTCGACGGCAGCCAGCTGAAGCTCGACGGCGACGGGGCGATTCAGTCCCACAATCTGGGCGTGTGTCCGGTCGTCAGGTTCGTCAACACTGACGACCTGGACGGCGACGGCGTGCTGGGCGAGGTCGAACCACTGATCGACGCCCAGGATCAGCTGAACATGACGACGTTCAACTTGCTGATGGCGCAGCAGTACGCGGCGTTCCGTCAGCGCTGGGTGACCGGCATGGCGCCGCCGATCGACTCGAACGGCAACCCGATGGAGCCGTTCAGGGCCCGCGTAGATGGCCTGTTCGTCGCGGAGGACGCGGACACGAAGTTCGGCGAGTTCGGTGCGACCGACCTCAAGGGGTATCTCGACTCCCGCGAGTCGACCATCCAGCACATCGCGACCTTGTCGCAGGTGCCGCCCTATCACTTGCTGGGCAAGCTGGTGAACCTGTCCGCCGAGGCGCTGGCCGCTGCTCGGGACGGCCTTGACCGCAAAGTTGGCGAACGCGAGAGCCTGTTCGGTGAAGCGTGGGAGCAGACTTTGCGCCTGGCCGGACTCGCCGCGGGAGACAAGGCGGCGTGGGAAGACACCGCAGCCCAGGTGGTGTGGCGGGACACGTCGGCCCGGTCACTGGCGCAGACGGTGGACGCGCTGGGCAAGCTGGTGACGATGCTCGGGGTTCCGCCACAAGAGCTGTGGGAGAAGATCCCCGGGGTCACGCAGACCGACGTGGGTCGCTGGAAGCTCGCCGCGCATGAGGGCGACGCGATGAATCGGCTGAACGGCATCATCGAGAAGCAGATGCAGCCCGCGGCGATCTCCCAGGTCCCGGCAGCGCGGCCTGCTTCGGTGGCCTGACGGTGGCGGGGCAGGCGCAAGCGGCGCAGACCTTCCGGCGCACTCAGGCGCTTCTGGCTGCACAGATGGCGCGCCAGATTCTGCACGTGTGGCGCGACCTCATGGACCCGGCGAAGGTCGACGCTTCGTGGCCCGCGGTGCGGGCGGCGCTGATGCCGATCGTTCAGCAGGCGCGGACCCATTCGGCCGCGCTGGCCGCTGCCGCCTACATGGATGCCCGCCGTGCGGCGGGCGTGCCCGATGGGGGCTTCGACCCCGCGGGGCCGCTGCAACTCGCCATCGCACGACTGGAGTCGTCGCTGGATGTGACGGGCCCCGTCGAGTTCAAGAAGGCGATAGCCGCCGGACGATCGCCGCAGCAGGCGATGGATGCCGCTGCGGTGCGCATGGTGGGTTCGACGCAGTACCTGGCGCTCGAAGGCGCCCGGTCGGTGATCAGCAAGTCTGTTGATTCCGACGATCAGGCGACGGGCTGGTCGCGGGTCACCGACGCTGATCCGTGCGCTTGGTGCGCCATGCTCGCTTCGCGCGGGCCGATCTATAAGTCGGAGCGCACCGCCGGGCGCGACCAGAACGCGCGATTTGAGGGCGATGGGGCGTTCAAGTACCACGATCACTGCGCCTGCCAGGCGTGGCCAGCGTTCACGCTCGACGAACCGTTCATCGGCATCGCCGAGAAGCTGTACGACGACTGGCTCCGCGAGACACGCGGCACCGGTGGAAAGCGTGCGGTGAACGCGTTCCGCCGCTGGTGGGAGGCGGAAGGCCGAAGCGCCTACGCGACGGCAGGGCAATCTGCCGGATAGCCCATCAAGCGCTGCCGCGAGGCGGCATCCAGACCTGTCAACCCAAGGCGCGTGCCGACACGGTGCGCGCCTTCGTCATGCCCGATCCGCGCCAGCCGTCAGGCGGGCGCATGTCCCGACATGGGAGCAGCCGTATGTCCACGCCCACCCCGGATCCCGCTGGCGGCACGCCGGCCGTTCCGACCCCCGCCGAGGCCGTTGCCGCCGGACAGATTCCGGCCCAGACCCCGGCGCCTCCCGCGTCACCGGCGCCCCCTGTGCAACCCACTGGCAACGGGAGCCCGGCGGAGCCGACTGACTGGGAGGCCGAAGCCGTCAAGTGGAAGGCCCTGTCCCGCCAGCACGAGAACAAGCACTTGGCCGCGCTGGGCTTCAAGTCCAAGGACGAGATCGCGCAGCTACGGGAGGCGGCCCAGAAGCAGGCCGACCTCGAAGAAGCGCAGAAGACCGAACTCCAGAAGGCCACTGAGCAGGCGAAGACCTACGAGCAGCAGATCGCCGACATGCGGTCGACAAACGCTCGCCTCCTGGCGGCAGCGACACACAACATCCCCCCCGACCTGATCGACCTCCTCGGGTCCGGCACGGACGAGGAGATCAACACCCGGGCCGGAATGCTCGCCGAACGACTCAAGGCGGCAGTGCCGCCTGCACCTCCGGCATCTCAGCGGCCGGTGGAGTCGCTGACGCCTGGCGCAGCCCCGCCCAGCGCCGCGCCTGCGGATGCCGATGCGTGGATCCGCAAGATGGCCGGCCGGTAACCCCAACCCCTTCGCAGCACCGGAATCACCCATGTCCACGGGGCCGGGGTCGCTGCACTTCCGAAAGGAGACCCCGTGGCCACGTACAACTCTCTCATCAGCCGGGACGCCAGCAACGACCCGCTCGTCCCGACGCCGGTGTCGGCGCAGATCATCGAGGAGATGCCGGCGGCGTCGGCGATCCTGCAGCGCGCCGCGCAGGTGCCGATGTCGACGAAGACGCAGCGGCAGCCGGTTCTCGACGTCATGCCGATCGCCTACTTCGTGGGCGGTGACACCGGCCTGAAGCAGACGTCGGCGCAGGACTGGAAGAACGTCGACCTCATCGTCGAGGAGATCGCGGCGATCATCCCGATCCCCGAGGCGTACCTCGACGACGCCCAGATGCCGATCTGGGACCAGGTGCGCCCCCGGCTGGTGGAGGCCATCGGCGCGAAGCTCGACGGTGCGGCCCTGTTCGGCCTCGACAAGCCGTCGACGTGGCCGACAGCGGTCTACCAGTCCGCTGTCGCCGCCGGTAACGCCGTCATTGCGGGAACGGGCGACGACTTCGGTGTCGACGTGGCGTCCGCCGCGGAAAAGGTCGCCCTCGACGGGTTCGCCGTCAACGGCTTCGTGTCCCGGCCCGGCCTCACGTGGAAGCTGAACGGGATCCGGTCCGACCAGGGCCTTCCGATCTATCAGCCGAACATGCAGGGCACGCCGGGCGGCACCCTGTACGGGTACGGCATGTCGGAACTCACCAACGGCGCCTGGGACATGTCCGAGGCGGAGCTGCTGATGGGCGACTGGCGCAAGGCGATCGTCGGCCTCCGCCAGGACATCAGCTTCAAGCTGTTCACCGAGGGTGTCATCTCCGACGACGACGGCAAGGTCATCCTCAACCTGATGCAGCAAGACTCCGTCGCGATGCGCGTCGTCATGCGCGTCGCGTTCGCCACGGCCAACCCGGCGACCCGCCTCAACACCAACTCGGCGACCCGGTCGCCGTTCGGTGTCGTGCAGTCGACGACCGCCGCGTCCTGACCGTCTACGGCCGGCAGCTCACTGCAGTTGCCGGCCGTCGGCAGATCGGAGTTCCTGTTGCGGGTTCTGGCGATGCTGCACGCCTACCCTCCAGCCCACAACGCGGGTGCCGAATGGGCCGCGCACAGCCTGCTGCGTGAGCTTGTCACCCGCGGCCACGACGTGGATGTTCTCCTGTCGGATCCGCGGTCCGCGGATGTCGCATACGAGATCGATGGTGTCGCCGTACACCCTCACCGGGGCAAGGCTGATCCGTCCCGATGGATGCGTGGTGACGGCCGGGCGCAGGCGATCGTGACACATCTGGAGAACACACCCAGGGCGTCGGTATTGGGTGAAATCAACCGGATCCCGGTCGTTCACCTCCTGCACAACACCTTCGAGAAGTCGAAGTCGTGGCTGGTGAAGGGCTCCCCATCGCTGGTCGTCTACAACACGGTGTGGATGAAGGCAGACGCCGAGGCGTGGTGGCGCGTTCATCGCGGCGACCGGCCGATGCCGTGGGGTGTCACTGTGCATCCACCGGTTGCCGTCGAGGACTACCAGGCCACACCCGGCGACCGCATCACCCTGATCAACTTGACGGAGGAAAAGGGCGCGAAGGTCTTCTACGCCCTGGCGGAGCGGATGCCGCGCCGCAAGTTCCTCGGAGTGATCGGCGGCTACGGACATCAGATTGTGCGCGAGAACCTGCCGAACGTCGAGATCGTGCCGCACACGCCCGGCGACCGCATGGCCAAGGACGTGTACGCGCGCACGCGGGTTCTTCTGACCCCCTCCTCCTACGAGTCCTACGGCCGCGTGGCCGTCGAGGCGATGTGCTCCGGCATCCCGGTCGTCGCCCATCCGACCCCTGGCCTCATGGAATCCCTGGGTGAGGCGGGCATTTTCGCCGACCGCAACGACGTGGACGCCTGGGAAGCAGCAGTCAAGAGGCTGTTCTCCCCGAAGGTCTTCCCGCAGGCATCAAAGGCTGCCAAGGCCCGCGCCGCGGGCCTCGATCCGGCCGCCGAACTCGACCTGTGGGTCACGGCAATGGAGGGGGTAGCGAAGCGTGGAGCCACTCGCTAGCTTGACGAACCTCTCAGACCGCCTCGGCCGCCCCCTGACCTCCGGCGAGGAGACACGCGGCCAGGCGCTCCTCGCGGATGCCTCAGCGAAGGTCCGCTCGTACACGAAGCAGTCCTTCACCCGCACCGACAACGAGAGCGTCGTAGTGCGGGCACAGCAGGGCGAGATCCGGCTCCCGCAGCGGCCGGTCCTCAGCGTGGCCTCCGTGGTCGCTATCGGTGCAGGCGGAGCCCCGGACCTTCCGGTGGTGGGTTGGTTCTGGGACGGGCTCGACATCATCCGAGTCAGTGCGGACAGCCCGAGCATCAACCTCCCGGAACGCTGGTACGACGAAGACGTCGACGCCTACCCGGGCACCTACCGGGTCGTCTACAGCCACGGCGCCGTACAGGTTCCCGACGACATCATCGGCATCGTCGCCCGCATGGCACTGCGCACCCTGACAGCCCCGACTATGGCCGGTGGCGTGACCGGGGAGACGATCGGCCCCTACGCCTACCGCACCGACGGATCAGGCATCGGCACCGCAGTCGTCATGACCGACGACGACCGCCGCGAACTCGCCGACGCCGGCTACCGGCCGAAGGCCGGCATGTCGATGGTGAGGTACCGGTGACGCGCCCGCGGCGGATCGTCGCCCGCGTCCACGCCATGCCTCCCGAGCACAACGCCGGCGCCGAACACATGCTGGTCGGCATGCTGCGCCCTCTGGTGGAGCGTGGCCATGACGTGCAGGTGTGGCTGTCTCAGCACGGTGCAGCTCACAAGGTCTACGACTACCGGGGCATCCAGGTGATTCCGCTGGAGGCGCGGCTCACCTTCTCTGCCGCGGTCCGCAACGCGGATGTTGCCCTGTCTCACCTGGAGGGTGTTCCCTCCACGTCTTCACTCGCCCGCGGTTTCGGGAAGCCGATGGTGGTGGTCTGCCACAACACGTACCGTCCGTCGTTTCGCGACATGGCCGCGGGCGGCACGGCGTTGGCGGTCTACAACAGCCGGTGGATGCAGGCCGAGGCGGACCTGTTCTTTGCCGAGTATCCGAAGTCGGTTCACCCCGGCAAGTCGATGATCGTCCGGCCGCCCGTGTTCGCTTCCGACTATGCGACGAAGCCCGGCAGCGCTGTGACGCTTGTCAACTGCAGCCGGGAGAAGGGCGGCGAGCTGCTCGAAGCCCTCGCCCGCCGCATGCCGGAGCAGCAGTTCCTGGCTGTGCGCGGCGCCTACGGGGAGCAGATGCTGCCGGACTTGCCGAATGTCGAGATCGTCGAGCACGTCGATGGCTGCGACATGCGGCAGAGTGTGTACGCGCGCACGAAGGTGCTGCTCATGCCGTCCGCCTACGAATCGTGGGGACGCGTCGGAATTGAGGCGTTCGCCTCCGGGATTCCCGTCCTCGCGCACCCGACGCCCGGACTGTGCGAGTCCCTCGGGGAAGCCGGGATCTTCGCCGACCGCAACGACATTGACGGTTGGGAGGCTCTCCTGGGGCGGCTCCTGAAGGAGCCCGCCGAGTACCGTCTGGCCGCCAAGCGGGCGAGAGCCCGCAGTGCCGAACTCGATCCGACGCCGGATCTCGACGCCTGGTGCGACATGGTGGAGGAGGTTGCCAGTGCACGCTCTGCCGCAGGGTGACACCGTCACCATCCTGCGGCCCGGCCCGGCCACGCAGGACGACTACGGCAATGACGTCCCTGGCGCTCCGACGGAGATCCCCGTCGCTGGGTGCGGAGTTGCCCCACGTGACAGCACAGGCTCGGCGTCGAACGAGCTCACCGACGCCCGCGACACGGTCATCTCCGGGCTCACCCTGTACGCCCCCTACGGTACGGACATTCGCGCCACCGACAGAGTGCGTGTGGGCGGCCAGCTGTATGAGGTCGAGGGCCTCCCGGGAAGCTTTCGGTCGCCGTTCACGGGCTCAACAGGCCCTGTGGTCGCCTCTCTTGAACTGGTGACTGGCTAGCCGCGGGCCTGCTCGACGGCGGCAACTAGCTTCTCAGCGGCGTCGTTGCTCTTGCGCGGGATGGACAGGCTGTTGGGGTCCTCGTAGGACGGCCGGCCGCCGAAGGCGACGCCTGTCCGCTCTCCGCTGGCGGTGCTGCCTGGGAACACGAACTGCACGTAGCCGTGGAACAGCCTGGTGGCCGGCTTGTATCGGGTTCCGGTGAGGTCTGCGGCACGGATGCGCGCCGGTGCCGGTTTGGGTCCGGCGGGCGTCTTCGTGATGGTGATCCATTCCCCGTCGAAGGTGATCGTGCCAAGCACGCCCTTCACGTCCATGCCTGCCCCCTGATGCGTTGCTGGAGGTGGCTATGGCAGCACGGTTCACGATGAAACGTAAGGGCGTCGGCGAGATGCTCCGCACGCCGAGCATGCAGGCCGAGATGCTGCGCCGCGCCGAAAAGATCAAGACGATCGCCCAAACCACCTCCCCCGTGGACGCGAACAGTCCGCATCTCGTCCACTACAAGGAATCGTGGGAGACGGACAGTACGAGCCGCGGTGGTCGGCGGCGAGACCGTGCCGTCGCCTATGTCCGCAACCCCGCCTACTACGCACGATGGGTGGAGTACGGCACCGAGAAGGTCCCCGCCCATCATGTGCTGCTGCGGGCAGCGCAGAGTGGTGGAGGGAACTGATGTGGCCCGACATCGAGATCGAGCTCGTCGCATTGCTCGCAACCGCCTTGGGTGTGCGCCACTGCACCGACCTGCCGGCCAACCTCGTCAGCGAACTGCCGCTCAACCAGGTTCAGCGGGTGGGCGGCGACGATGACGGCTTTCGCCTCGACCGCGCCTTGATCAGCCTGGACAGCTACGGCGCCACCCGCGAGGAAGCCTCGGTACTAGCCCGCCAGGCACGCCACGAACTGGTCGTAAACCTGCGCGGCGTGAAGACGGCGACCGCCGTGATCGGACGCGTCGCGACATTGAGCGCCCCCGCATGGCGGCCCTACGAGAACCCGAACCTCCGGCGCATGGGCGCCACCTACGAGATCTACTTCCACCCGGTCGCCTGACCGGTTCTGGGCCCGCGCCGGACCCTTTCCCTGCCCGTGCGCGGGCTTCTCGCATGTCTGGAGACATCATGGTCAACATCACCCGCGCCGCGGATCTCGCAGTGGTCGGAGCAAACGGCGGGGTCTGGGTAGCGGCGGTCGGTAGTACGGCGCCGACGTCCCCGCTGGATCAGCCTGTTTCGCCGTGGGAGCCGCTTGGCGCCCTGTCGGACGACGGCCTCACCTACGGCTTCGACGAGGACAGCCAGGAGTTCACGCCCTGGGGTCTGACTTCGCCGTTCCGCACGCAGATCACCAAGTCGGTGCGCACTTTCGGGTTCACGGTGTGGGAGACCAGCCGTGTCGTCGTGGAAAGCCTGCAGTACCGGCTGGACGCGGCGGACCTCGTGCCGGACGGCGAGGGGCTGACCCGGTACGCGGAGACCGCTTCGCCGAGCCCGGACCGCCGCGCCTTCTGGTTCCTCGTCATCGACGGGGACGCCTACAAGGGCTTCTACGTCCCGCAGGGCGAGATCAACGACCGCAGCGATGTCACCTACAAGCAGGACGAGATGTCCGGCTACGAGTGGACGATCACCACCTACCCCGACGAGGCGGGCAACACGGTGTACCACGTCGACAAGGTGCCGGCGACGCCCGTTTACAGCGGGTCGTGAGACGGGTGGGCGGGCCGCTCGTCGGCGCGGGCCCGGCCCGCCCACCTTTGAACTCGCCGCCCGCGCCGATCAGTTAAGGAGGCCCGCGCCGTGGCCACTACGCGCACATCCACCAGCGGCAGCCGGAAGCCGGCTGCTCCCCGCGCTACACCCCGTCCCTCCACCTCCCGCTCTTCCGCTCGCCAGACGGGCGTCGAAGAGTCGGAGGTGACCCCTGCCGAGGCGCAGGAAGTCGAGGCGGAGGGCCAGTACATCACCGTCGAGCTGTGCGAGGAGGATGTGCAGATCATCCCGCCGACGGCGTGGCGCACGTCCTGGCAGCGCCTGCTGAACAACGGGCAGATCGACGCGTTCGCCGAGAAGATCTTCCACCCGGACGACTACGAGCTGTTCATGGAGCTCGACCCGACGATGGAGGAGTGGGTCGACTTCACCGATCGGGCGTCCCGGCTGGCCGGTGAGAGCCTGGGAAACTCGCGTGGACCCGCTCCGTCGTCGAGGCGCACGCGGAGGCGGTAGAAGCCGACCTGGCCCACTACTACCCGGGCACGGATCTGCTGGATGTGCACCGGGGCCGGATGTCGTGGCGCAAGGTGCGGGTCCTGATCCAGCATCTGCCGCCCGAGTCCGCAACGTGGACCGCGCTGCGCAATGGCCTGGCGGACGAGGATCTGGCCGAGCAGGCGGAGAAGGGCGAGCCGGAGAAGGCCCGCTGGTCACAAGGGGAGCAGCTTATCGCCCAGGTCGCCGACCGGGTCGCCGAGTTGACCTACGTGTTCTCGCTGGCCAACTCCGGTAAGGGCAGGAAGCCGAAGCGTCCTGAGCCGATCCGGCGCCCGGGCGTCAAGCCTGTGAAGCCCAAGCAGAAGCTCACTGAGGCGCAGGCGAATCACCTGTGGTCGATGTTGACGAGTAGCGCCGCGTAGTGGCGCCGGGGGGAGGCCCTCGGTGCCCGCTATCTCCGTCGGTTCAGTCGAAGTCGATGTTCTGCCAAATGCGCGCGGCATCGAGGGCCGGCTGCGGGCGGCGTTGGTGCCGCCCGCGTCGCAGATCGGCGACGAGGTCGGGCGGATCATTGGCCGGCAGATCGCGGCGCAGATGGCGCCGGCGATCCGGGATGGCATCAACAACGGCGCCCGGATGGCGCGTCCGGCCGCGGTCCGGCAGGGCGATGAGACCGCGGGCGCGTTCTCGCGATCGCTGAAGGCGCGGTTGGAGGCGGCGTTCCGGTCGCTGCCGAAGGCCGACGTCACACTGTCGACGACCGGCTTCGACGCGGATATGGCCCGACTGCGGGCCCGCTTGGAGACCCTGTCGAACAAGCGCATCGGTATCGACATCGATGCGGCGACCGCCTTGGCGGAGATCACAGATGTTGAGGCGCGCCTGAAGCGCCTTGGTGCCGAGCACCCGAACGTACAGGTACGCGCTGACACGGCTGCGGCTCTCGCACAGCTGGCTGCCCTGCGCGCCGAGGTGGACGCCGTCGACGGCAAGCGTGTCGACCTGGACACGAGCCTGGCGTCGATCGCGTTGGGCAACCTTGCTGCTGCGGCCGTGGCATTCGGTCCTGCGATCATCCCGGCGCTGCCGGTGGTGGCTGCCGGGCTGGGGGCGATCGCCGCCGCCGCGACGGCGGCAGGCGTGGGTCTTGGCTCGGTGGCGCTCGTGGCGATTCCCGCGTTCAAGGGGATCGGTTCCGCGTTGCAGGCACAGAAGGCCGCGCAGGATGCGGCAACGAACTCGACTTACAGCGGCGGGCAGGCCAATTCGCAGGGCGCGTCGAAGGCTCTGCAGATGGCCGGGGCACAGCAGGCGTTGGCGACGGCGGAGCGCAACGGTGCCCGGCAGATCGCTCAGGCTCAGCAGCAGGTCAAGCAGGCGAAGCAGGCCGCGGCGGACGCGGTGTCTCAGGCGGCACAGCAGAACGAGCAGGCCGCCCGGCGGGTGCTGGACGCGGAGAAGTCTCTCGCGGACGCGCAGAAGTCGGCACGGCAGGCCCAACTGGATTTGACGGCCGCCCGCAAGGAAGCCGCACAGGAGCTGGAAGACCTCAATAACCAGCTCACCGACTCGGTTCTCTCGCAGCGGGACGCGGAGATCGCCCTCAAAGAGGCGGCGGCCCAGAAGAACGCCGTCCTCGCCGATCCGAAGGCGTCGGCCCTCGACCGCCAGAAGGCGATCCTCCAGTACGACCAGGCGAACCAGCGGCTCAAGGAGCAGACGGAGCAGACCAAGCGGCTGAAGTCGGAGACGACTGCGGCGAACAAGGCCGGGGTCAAGGGCACCGACACCTACAAGAGCGCCCAGGACCGGCTGGCCCAGGCCCAGTCGAAGGTCGCCGACCAGCAGCAGGCCGTCAAGGACGCCCAGGCGGATGCGGCCCGCACCCAGTTGCAGACTGCCCGGCAGGTCGCGGACGCGCAGCAGCGGGTGTCGGAGGCGACCGCGAATGTGGCGGTGGCCCAGCAGAACGCCGCCGACTCGGTTGCTAGTGCTCAGCGGCAGATTGCCTCCGCGTCGCAGTCGGCGGCCGGGGGTGTCGATCAGGCTGCCATCGCACAGGCCAAGTACCAGGCAGAGCTGGCGAAGCTGACGCCCGCCGCGCGGGCCACGATGAACGCCTACCTGGATTTGCGGGGCGCGTTCTCGGCCTGGTCGAAGTCACTCCAGCCCGCGGTGATGCCCATCTTCACGCGGGCGCTGGTGTCGCTGCGGAACACTCTGCCGACGTTGACGCCGTTCGTGCTGGGTGCGGCGCGTGCGATCAAGGTGCTGCAGGATCGGGCCTCGGCGTCGGTGAAGCGGCCGTTTTGGCAGGGCTTCAAGAAGGATCTGCAGACCAGCATGATCCCCGCGGTCGTCGGCCTCGGCGTCGCCTTCGGGAACGTCCTGAAGGGCATGGCAGGCATCATCGACGCCTTCCTGCCGCACATGGACGGGATCAGCTCCCGCCTGCAGCGCATCACGGGCCGGTTCGCGAACTGGGGCGCCAACTTGAAGGGGAGCCCCGCGTTCGAGCAGTTCCTTCAGTTCGCGGCAGACAAGGGGCCGATCCTCGCGGAGACCTTGGGGAAGGTCGCGTCGGCATTCTTCAAGGTCGGCCAGGCCCTGTCTCCGCTCTCGGGGCCGCTGCTGCAGATCGTCGGATGGTTCGCGAACTTCATCGCCGTGGTCGCCGACAAGGCCCCGTGGTACATCCTGCTGATCTACGGGATCATCGTCGCGATCAAGCTGTGGACGATCGCCCAGGCCGCCCTCAACTTCGTGATGAGCGCCAACCCGCTGGTCCTGATCGGCCTTGCAATCCTGGCTGTGATGGCGATCGTCATCTACGCCTACAACCGCTTCGGCTGGTTCCGTGCGGGCGTCCAGGCCGCCTGGGACGGCATCAAGACGGGCGCCCTGTTCCTGTGGAACGTGGTCCTGAAGCCCGCCTTCAGTGGGATCGTGCTGGCCCTGCAGACAGTGGGCCACTGGGCAATGTGGCTCTGGAACACGGCCATCAAGCCCGCCTTCGACGGGATCGCGCTGGCGGCGAAAATCTTGCTGACGGCGATCGTGGTCCTGGCGATCCTGCCGATCATCGCCGTCATCAAGATTCTGGGCGCGATCGGCGGCTGGCTGTGGATGCATGCGCTGAAGCCTGCATTCGCCGCGATCGGCGCCGCGGCCATGTGGCTGTGGACGAAAGCGTTCCGGCCGGCGTTCCAGTGGATCGGCGACAAGGCCACCTGGCTTTACAGGAACGCGATCAAGCCAGCGTTCGATCTGGTCGTGGCGAGCGTGAAGGCGGCTTGGCAGACCTATCTGCGGCCTGTCTTCAAGGCGATCTGGGGTGGCCTGCAGACTGTCGGTGGCTGGGCGAAGTGGCTGTACGACAAGGCCATCAAGCCTGCCTGGAACGGTGTCGTGTCGGCGACCAAGACGGCCTACAACGTTGGCATCAAGCCGATCTTCGACCGCTGGTCGAAGATCGTGAAGGGTCTTGGTGGCCTGTTCCACGATGCGGTCGGCGCAATCAAGACCCAGTGGGACCGGCTGCAGTCCGTCACGAAGAAGCCCGTCCAGTTCGTCGTCGACACCGTATACAACAACGGCATCCGCGGCGTCTGGAACAAGGTTGCCAGCGCGTTCGGGGCGCCGAAGCTGCCCAAGTACAGCTTCGCGTCCGGTGGCATCATGCCTGGCTACACGCCGGGCCGGGACGTCCACAAGTTCATGTCCCCGACCGGTGGTGCACTGGAACTGTCCGGCGGCGAGTCCATCTTCCGTCCGGAATTCACGCGGGCGGTCGGCTCCGGCTTCGTCGGCGCCATGAACTCGATCGCCAAGTCCCGCGGCGCGCAAGGCGTGAAGGCCGCGCTCGCGCCACTCCTCGGCGGCAGCGCCCCGGTGTCCACCGACCGCTCCTCGCGGTATGCGGGTGGCGGCGTGGTGCAGCGGTTCGCGGACGGCGGCATCTTCGGCTGGATCGGCAAGGCGGCCTCCTCGGTCGCGGGCGCCGGTTCGGACGTGTGGAACGCCGTGAAGAAGGGCGCGAGCTGGCTGTCCGACACCTTGGAAGCCTCGGCGCGGGCGGGCGTGAAGAGCGTCGTCAACCCACTGCTGAAGAACTTCCCGGGCATGGACACCGGGTTCGGCAAGATGATCCGCAACATCCCCAACAAGATCCTCGACGCCCTGTTCGGCTACAGCAAGAAAGCCGACAAGAAGGGCGCCGGCGGCATCGGCGGCCCGCGCATCCAGGCCGGGCTGAAGTGGGCGAAAACCCAGAACGGCAAGCCCTACCAGTGGGGCGGCAACGGGAATCCCAGCTGGGACTGCTCCGGGTTCATGTCGGCGATCGAGTCCGTCATCCGCGGCCAGAAGCCGCACAGGCGCTGGGCGACCGGCGCGTTCTCGGGTAAGACGGCTCCGCCCGGCTGGGTGTATCACGGCGACTCCGCATTCAAGATCGGCATCACGAATGCGGGCGTCGGACACACTGCCGGAACGCTCGGCAAAACCCACGTCGAATCCCGGGGCGGTGCTGGCGTCCTCGTCGGCTCCCGCGCCCGCGGCTACAACGACAAGCTGTTCGGCTCCTGGTACGGGTTCAAGCCGGGCAGCTACGACTCCGGCGGCTACCTGCAGCCCGGCATGAACCTCGCATTCAACGGCACCGGCAGGCCCGAGCCCGTGTTCACCACGGCCCAGGCCAACGCGCTGTCGTCGCTGGCGGCTCGTGGCGGAGATGGGGCTCAGCAGCCGGTTGTTGTCGAACTGCACGCCAAGGAAGGCGAGCTCGGCCAGTTCATCGACGTCCGAGTCCTCGACCATCAACAGCACCTGGTTCAGGTGCTCGAAGCGAGTTGAGGGGAGGTTCCCTTGCCGATTCCCGGGAACTTCCTCTCGGCGACCACCGAGTCCATCGATCCGAACACGTCGGGCTGGACGCCCAAGCTGAACTGCACGATCAGCAAGGGCGTCGGCGGCCGTAACGGTGACGGCTGCTTGTCCGTCAAGTCGGTGGCCGCGGGCGAGATGCAGGCCCGCACCGTGTCCTCCTATCCGGTCACCGCGGGCACCGTGTACTACGCGTTCGCCGACACGGCCGGAGTGGTGGGGGAGCGGATCGGGATCCGCTGGCTCAACGCCTCGGGCGGCGAAGTCGGCGTCGCCTACTCGGCGACCACGATGGCGGCCTCGTCGGCGTGGCACCGCGTGAGTACCGCGGGTGTTGCCCCCGCCGGTACGACGCAGGCGCAGGTCATCCTGTCGTCGACAGAGGTGGGCGCGACCGTCTCCCACTACTGGGAGAACGTCTACCTCGGCCTGCCGCTGCGCACCCAGGGCAACCTGCTGCCCTTCAACACCGAATCCACCGAGGTCGACGCCACCGGCTGGGCGGCGGTCGTCAACGCGACCGTCACCCGCCAAGTACCCGTCATACAGTGGGCCGTCGACAACTACCTGGCCGGCGGCCACACGTTGGCGATGACGGCGGTCGCCGCGGGTAACGCGTCGGTGCTGGCCGTGGACCGGCCGGCGGTGATTCCCGGCGTCGAGTATCTGGCCTACGCCTACTTGCAGCCGCCGGTTCTCACCTCGCAGGCGTGGATCGAGCTGCGGTTCTTCGACGTCAACGGCAACCAGGTTGCCGCGCAGCGGTCGACGTTGGCGCCGCCGGCGACGACGGGCATGTACCGGCAGCGGGCGTCCATGGTGGCGCCGGTGAATGCGGCGACCTGCTCGGTGGCGGCCGGCTTGGACAGTGCGTCGGCCGGGCAGGTGCTGCGCCTGGAAACCGTCGTGGTGACGGTGGCGCCCCAGTTGCAGGCCGGTTCGGTGATGCCGTATGCCGACTCCAGCTTCGAGCAGGGAATCGCCGGATGGACGGTGCCCTCTGGTGTGGCGACGCTGGCGCGCACCACACCGTGGGGTGCGAGCTTCTTCGACGGCTCCTACGCTCTCGCCATCACCTCGGCGACAGCGACGGCATCCACGGTCCGCTCGGCGAAGTTCCCGGTCACCGAAGGCGACAACTGGCGGGCGCAGACGCTGGCCCATCCGGCGGCCGGCACCTGGTCGAGTGTCCGGGTGCGCGTCCACTGGTACGACGTGGCCAACGGGGATCTAGGCACGTCGACGGGCATCTCGTATGTTCTGCCGGGCTCCAGCTGGTACGTGCTGGCATCGGATGCGATCGCCCCTGCGGGCGCCACTCAGGCAGCGTTCGAGATCGTGGCGACAGCCTCGGCGACATCGAGTGTCCTGCACGTCGACCAGATCGCGTTGTGGCAGGTGCTGCCGCTGACCGAGGTGGAGACCGTCGACGGCGACGGCTACATCAAGCTGACGTTGCGCGAACTGACCCTGGACTACGAGTTGGTGGTGTCCCGGGTGGCGTCGGACGGATCCCGCGTCCTGGTCCGCGGCACCTCGGGGCTGATCGACCACCAGCTCATCACCTCGGACCTGATGGTCATCGAGGATCATGAGGCGCCGCTGAACACCCCCGTGTACTACATCATCGAGCAGTACCCGCCGGGCTCGCTCGTCAGCAGCGGACGCGTCAGCGACAGCGTCACGCTCACCCTCGCCGACATCAACCTGGCCTGGCTGAAGGACCCGTCGAACCCGCAGCGGAACTGCCTGGTGATGGTGGCGAAGGCCCCGGACTGGCAGCGGCCGATCGACCAGGCCGCCTATGTCGTCAAGGGCCGCCGCAACAAGGTGACTCACAGCGGTGTCCGGCAGGGGCTCGAAGGGGATCTCGCGATCGCGACCCGCTCTGACGGGGAGCGCGCCGCCCTGAACCTGCTGCTCGACTCCGGCAACACCCTGCTGTGGCAGGCCGTGCCGGGCATGGGCGTCTCCGACATGTACGTGGCCGCAGGCCAGAGCAGCGAGGCCCGCACTGGCGGCCTCGCTCAGGACGTGTGGCGGAACTGGACGCTGCCGCTGGTGGAGGCCGACATGCCGGTCACGGCCGGGGTGAACGGGTCCGCGGGCCGCACCTGCCAGGACGTGGTCACCGAGTTCGACACGTGCGCTGATCTGCTTGCCGCCTACCGGACCTGCGAGGACTTGCTGCTCGACCGGCGGAGGTGACCTTGTATCCCGTCTCTGACCGGTTTCTGCAACGTCTCACCGAGAACTATGCGCCGGTCACGGAGGTGCTGCTGTTCTACACCGACGGCCGGGTCATCGAACTCCCGCACACCGGGGGCAGTGTGACGGTGGACCGGTCGCAGGCGATCCGCCGCACCTGCACGGTCACCATGGCCGACCCGACGCTGATCCCGCGCTCCCCGTCGGATCAGCTAGCCACCTACGGGGCCCGGCTGCGCATCAGCCGCGGCGTCGACTACGGCGACGGGTCCACGGAGTTGGTGCCCCTGGGGGTGTTCCGCCTCGACAGTGTGAGCGGAGACGTCTCCCAGGGTCCGGTCACACTGCAGGGGAAAGACCTGTCCGCGGTCGTCGCAGACGACAAGTTCACGGCCCCGTACACGGTGAGCGGCACCCTGCTCAGCGCCGTCGGGGAGCTGATCCGCCGCAGCATCCCGGCCGCCGAGATCGTCGCCGGAATCTCCGACGTCACCATCGGGACCCGCACCTTCGATGTCGAAGGGGATCCGTGGGCGGGCGTACAGGAGATCGCCGCAACCGCCGGCGCCGAGGTGTACCCAGATGCGGACGGCGTGTTCCGCATCTCCACCCTGCCTGATCTGACGACTGCTACTCCCGTATGGGAGATCAACGCGACCGAGGGCGGCGCCTACATCTCCGCCAACCGGGCCATGAGCAGCGACAACGTCAACAACGGGGTGCTGGCCCGCGGCGAGAACACCTCCGACAACATTCCACCCGTCTCCTACCTGGCCGTCGACAACGACCCCAACTCGCCCACCTACTGGTCCGGACCGTATGGGCACCGCCCGATGTTCTACTCGTCGGCGACGCTCACCTCCACGGTCGCCTGCCAGCAGGCCGCCATCCTGAAACTCGCCCAGGCCAAGGCGCCCAACGCGTCCGGCGACGTGTCGTCCCTGCCGAATCCGGCGCTGGAGCCGGGTGACGTGCTGCGGGTGATGCACGAGGACGGCAGCCGCGAACTCCACCAGGCCGCCTCCTTCAGTGTGCCGTTGGACGTCGGGGGCGACTTCCCGATCTCGACGATCAGCGCCAAGGAGGACGCGTGACCAGCCGTCCCGCGCTCGCCGTCCACCGAGACCTGTCCGCGGCCCTCAAGTCGCAGGCCAAACGCACCGGCGAGCAGTCCCCGTCGGTGCGCGGCTCGGACTGGCGGCTCGCCACCGTCACCGCGGTCAACACGAACGGGACCGTCGACGCAGACGGCATCCCGGCGATCCGCCGCATGGACACCTACCAGGCCCCCGCGGTCGACGACGTCATCGTCATCTCCCAGTCCAGCAGCGGCAACTGGATCGCCGAGGGCCGCACCGCATCCGCCACCGACCCGGTCGGGGCATGGACAGCGATCCCTCTCGCCAGCGGGTTCACCAGCACGCACACCGTGTTCGGGCCAGCCCAGTACCGCATCGTCACCGCCCACGGCAGCAGGCGAGTCGAACTCCGCGGCTCCGTCGACTGCACCTCGTCGGTGACCGCCCAGACCAACTTCAGCACGGCCCTGCCGACCGCGGCCCGCCCATCGGTGGCCCGCAGCTGGGTCGGCCGCCGCAACTACTCCGCGAACACCAACGGCGTGATCGCCATGGAGATCACAACCGGCGGCGTCATGAACGTCTTCGGATCAGCCAGCCCCAGCCAGACCGACTGGTTCGCCCTCGACGGCTGCCACTACGAGCTCTAGGAGACGCGGTGACCACCACGGACGCCTACGGGCAGAACATCGGCCTGTGGGCGATGACCGATGCCCCATCGATCCCGGACGCCATCAAAACCCTGGCGGACGGCGTCATACCGCGCGGCGTGATGCGCTTCGCGTCCGCCTCCGCCCGGGGCGCCGCACTCGCCGGCGCCACCGCGCCCGTGGAGGGCATGGCCTGCTACCTGCTCGATGTGAACCGCTTCGAGGTGTACGACGGCGCGGCGTGGGTGACCCCGCCGCAGACCCTGACCAGCACGGCCAGCGGACTCTCGGCGGCCAGCGGATTCTCCGTCAACGCCTTCGCCGGTTACCGCGAGGGCCGAGTCATCGCCATCGACGCCTACATCACGCGCACCGGCGCCACCCTCAACGAGTCGAACGGCAACGTCGTCGACACCGCATGCTGCACCCTTCCGGCCGGGTGGCGGCCCACCCACCAGACCATCAACGGCGACTGGGACTCGGGTGTCGCCGGCGGCGGTTTCGTGGTCGGCACCGACGGCATCTGCACGCTGCGCTCCGCCACCGGCGACATCAGCAACGGCAGCGCCCTGCGCCTGCACGTCGTGTTCATCAAGACCACCTGACCTCCGCCTTGCTGTCCGCCCCGCGCCGTTGGCCGGGGCGTTCCTCATGCCCAGAAAGGGGGTCGTCTTGAAGCTCGTCACCAGAGCACAACTGGGCTGGCCCGCATCGGCCGCGCCGACACAGATGTCCACGAAAGGCGTCAAGGTCCACTACGAGGGCAGCCCCGTCTCGACGAAGCTGCTGTCCGACCACGGCGCCTGCATCGCCGAGTGGAAGGCCATCCGCAAATCGCACCTGGCGAACACGGCTGAGGGCTACTCGGACATTGCCTACAACTACGGCGCCTGCCCGCACGGCTACCTCCTTGAGGGCCGCGGCCTAGGCAAGCGCACCGGCGCGAACGGCAACCAGCCGTTGAACACCGCGCACTACGCGATCGTCGGCCTCGTCGGCAGCGAGGGTCTGACCGAGCCGACGGACGCCATGCTCGGGGCGATCCGCGACGGCATCGAACTGCTGCGCAAGCACGGTGCCGGAACCGAGATCAAGGGCCACCGCGACGGCTACGCCACCGCCTGCCCTGGCGGGCCGCTGTATGCGTGGGTACAGAAGGGGGCTCCCCGCCCAGCAGGCACCTCCGAGCCGCCGAAGACCACCACACCCCAGGAGGACCCCATGGCGGGCATGACCAAGCAGGATGTCTTCGACTCGGTCTGGAAGTGGGACGGCATCCCGGCCCCGGCCGACGCTGCTGACATCAAGACCAACCCGAACTGGCAGGCCCTGAGCGTCTTGCGCGACATTCAGGCCCGCGTCCGCGCCAACACCGCCGCGGAGGCGGCGCAGACCGCGGCGATCACCAAGCTTGCGCAGCTCATCGGCTCCGACGTCGACACCGCCCAGGTCGTCGCAGCAGTCCAGAAGGCGATCGCTGACGCGGTCGTCAAGGTGTCTGTCGATGTGAGCGGGCCGGAGGGTAAGTGACTGGTCTCGACTACGACTGGGAGTTTCTGGAGGACGGCCGGACCATCGAGCCGATCTCGGTCGGCATGGTGTCCGACGACGGCCGCACCTACTACGCCGTCAATGCTCGGCTTGCCGCGCAGGGTTGGAAGGGTCGGCGCCTCCGGCGACGGGTGCGCAAGCACGAGTGGCTGATGGAGAACGTCATCCCCAACCTGCCGCAGCCGCACGGGGACTGGCGGCTCCACATGCCGGGGCGGTGGTTGTTCAACTACCTCGACCCGGCCGTGAAGCCCATCGAACAGATCGCTTCCGAGGTCGCCGAGTTCGTTCGCGCCACCGATGACGTGGAGCTGTGGGCGAACTATGGCGCCTACGACCATGTCTGCCTCGCTCAACTGTGGGGCCGCATGATCGATCTCCCCGAGGGTGTCCCCATGTTCACCAACGACATTCAGCAGGAAGCCCGCCGTCTCGGCATCGGCTGGGACCAGCTCCCGAAGCAGGAGGGCGCCGAGCACAACGCGCTCGCGGACGCCCGCCACAACCAGACCGTCCGGCGCTGGCTCGCCGAACAGGAAGCGAGAACGTCATGAAGATCTTCGGGCGTGATCCGGTGCTGTTCCTGAACAGTCTCTCCGGCATCCTCGGACTCGTCGTCACCTTCAACGTCGGCCTCACCGAGAACCAGGCGGGCTGGCTCGTCGCAGGCATGTCCGCCGTTCTCGGCGCCATCGCCGCAGCGATGACCCGGCCGATCGCCGTGCAGGCCTTCACCACGCTCGTCGCCACCGTCGCTTCCGCGGTCGCCGCGTTCGGCTACGACGTGGCACCAACCACGACAGCCGCCATCAACGGTCTGGTGCTCGCCGTCATCATGTTCATCACCCGCGGACAGGTGTCGCCCGCCAAGCCCGGCGCCCCGGCGGCCTGAGTGGTGTGTCGTACAGTCCGGCGCCTGGCCCGGACCCTCGGCCGGAGGGGCGCGTTCCTGCTGGCGTTCGGCACCGTGTGGGCGCTGATCGGCTACGGCCAGATCACTTCGCCGCAACCGGACCAGCGAGGCCTGCACCTGCTGCTGAACAAGGTGCCGTTGGAGGTGTGGGGCTGGCTGTGGATCACAGCCGGGCTGGTGGCGATCGCGTCAGCGTGGATGCGGCAGGGCAGCGACAGGTTCGGGTTCTTCGCCCTGTCCCTGATCGTGCTGCCGTGGATCGTCTCCTACTTGGCAGCGTGGGGGCAGGGGGACTTTCCACGCGGGTGGGTCGCCTCAGCCCTGTACGGCGGACTCGCGATCGGAATCATGGTGGTGGCCGGGTGGGGGGAGCCTCCGAGGCCCAAGAGAGAAGAGCCTCCGTATGACTCCTGACGTCAACACCATCGCCTCGATCCTGGGGACGGTTGCGACTGGCGGCCTGGCGGCCTGGGCCGCACGCTCAGCGAAGCGGACGAAGCCGCAGGAACGGCGGGACGACTTCACCACAGTCAAGGTCGCGCTCAACGAACGCATCGACGATCTCAAGGAAGACATCGTCAGCCAGCAGGCCCAGATCACCGGACAGCAGGAGCAGATCACCGGACAGGGTGCGGCGATCTCGTGGCTGGTCGTGGACCGGCGCAGTCTTGTCCACACCATCCGCACCGCCGGGCTGAAGCCGCCCATCCCGCGGCCCATCCCGGATCGGGCCCGCCCATACCTCGACTCTATCGACGTGTGAGAACTGGAGTGCGAATGCCTGAACCGCCCGTGGCACGCGAACCCCGCCGTGACACCACGGCGGCCGACGCCGGCTCGCTGGAACGCATGGGCCGGCTCGACGAGCAACCCATGCCCGCGCCGGCGGCCGACCCGCTCCTCGAACCCGACCTACCGCCGGCGCCCGCCGACCGGTGACCGCACGACGACGCCCCCGCTCTTCTCGCTGCCATTCGGCGGCGGGGGAGCGGGGGCGGCTTCGTGTTGAGGCGGTCAGTCGACAAGCCGCATCTGGTATTTGGTGCCGCGGTCGTCGGCCAGCGCGGTCGCAGTGAACACTCGCACCGCGACTTCGCCACCCTCTTCGATTGTGTGCGGCATGCCAGGGTTGAGGACGAGCCGCGGGGCGGACACCCGGTTGTACGGCAGACCTTCACCGCCGAGCCCCGCTTCCAGGGAGAAGTCTCGCCGCGAACCGAGGGTTGGCAGAGGTGCGCCGAGGCTCTCGGCTACACGCCGGGCTTCCGCCTCGCAGCGCTGCGCTACCCACCCAGGGTCCTCGTCAGTATCGGTCAGCACCAGGTCGACGGTGAACCGCATCTTCGGATCGGGGCCGCGAGTCAGCGGATCCAGGTAGCCGTCGTATTCGACCGGGTCGACGAGCAGGCGCGGCTCGATACCCGGCGACCGAGCGAGCTCGATCTCCTCACCACCGATCGTGAGGCGAATCCATTCCACGGACACGGGCGCTGCAGTCGTCATGCCACGACGGTAGCGCGGCCGGACCAGGCCACGTCGTCGTACCCTGGCGGCAGCCGCCGGCCTGAGAAGCCCGTGCGCCGGACGCATCCACGGCCCGGCGCGTGACGCGGCGAGTGGACAGGAGGGCCGGAGCCGACGGGCAACGGCCCTCCGCGAAGAAGCCCCACCCTCTTCGGAGGGTGGGGCTTCGTTGTGCGGCTATCGTTCGGGGAGGTCCCCGCCTGGTAACGACAGGCGGGGACCGCTCACTCGTCGGGGTCGGTCCAGGTGAGGCCGTAGTTCTGCATGGTGGTGGTCATGGGTTCATCTTCGCCGACGGGGCTGACAGGGCTGTCGCGGTGGGGTGCGCGGCGGAGTCCGGGTTGGGGCCACCGGTAGGTGCGGTGGATGGTGTAGCCGGGTTGTGGTGCGACGTCGACTTGGTAGACGAAGGTGCCGTCGCCCCAGTGTTGCCGGGCGATGGCGCGTGCGGGGTGCCATGTGCCGTTGATGCGGATGTCGAGGGCGGGGAGGTTCCGGTGTGGGTAGACGTGGACGGCGGGCTTGGGGCCGTCGCTGGGCTGCCAGGGCTGCTGCTGGATCGCGTCCGGGATGTTGTCGCTCATGAGTCGCCGGCTTTCGCGGTCCCGAGTGCGATGTCGGGCCGGCAGTGCGCGCAGGGATGCATGAAGGTCGGGTCGCGGGTGAGGGCCTGCCGGGCGTCCGTATCGCTGATGGCGGTGACGGCCTGGCCGATGCGTGGGCAGTCGGCGATGTGGATGGTGACGCCGACTCCATTTCCGGCGTGACGTTCCTGTTCGGTGACGTAGCCGTGCGTGGTGCGCGCCTGCTCTGCGACTTGCTCGATCTTCCGCCGCGTGTCCCGGAGCTGCCAGTCCAGCCACTCCTCCAAGGCCCGCAGTTTGGCGAGGCGCTCGAAGGGCGAAAGCTCGGACATGTGTTCGAGTGTATGGGTGTTGGAGGCGGCTGGCATCCTAGGGGTGTGCCTGACCGCTACCACCTCACCTTGACCGCCGACGGCCGGCCCGCCATGCACGGCTGGTGGGCGGACGAGACGGTAGCCCGCAGCAAGCACGGCCGCTGGATCGGCGTCTACGGCCGGCCCGGCTTCCACATCACCCTCGTCGACGAGACGACCGGCGAGACGTTGACGGAGTGGCCCGAGAAGGCGTGACCGTCTGGGATCGTGGCGGCATGACCTTGGATCCGCGTTCGCCGTCGATGAATCTGTGGCACCGCCTTCTCGCTGCCGGCGTGAGCGAGGAGGAGGCGACGACTCTGATGCACGGCTACGCTCACGAACTTGCCGATCGACAGAGGGCGTGGATCGAGGAGCGGGCTGACATGCCGTGGTGGGTCGACGAGATCCCCGACATCATCGACCCGGAGGCGCAGCGGCCTCCCGTCGGCGAGTACCGCTTGTCGTCGCGCCCCGGCGTTGTCGGTGCCGATGGATAGGGTGACCGCACCAAGCATCCGTTGCGATCAAGTCGGGGATGCTGCTACCGCCTCGCCCGACGTGGAACCCCGGGCGGGGCGTGCTGCTATCTGGGAGGCGCAGTGGACAGGCTGATCGAATGGCTGGGTGAGCAGCTCGGTGAGGACGAGCGGATCGCGAAGGCCGCGACCCCCGGCCCCTGGTGGCACAACCCCGGCAAGCAGTGGCTCGGCCCGGAGGCGTTCGAGAAGTACGACCTGCGACAGGGCGAGGAGTTCGTGGGCTACGGCGGCCCGCACCCTTTCACGGGAGCCGTCGCATCGACCGGTCCGGCGAGCAACATTCAGGGCATGAAGGACGCGGCGTTCATCGCCGGGCACGATCCGGCACGGGTCCTGCGGGAGATCGACAGCAAGCGGGATCTGCTCGCCTTCGCCAAGGGCATCCATGACCACCACGACACGTTCACCACTGGTGTCGCCGCCCGGTTGGAGCAGACTCTGCGCCTGCTCGCTCTGGCCTACGCGGACCGTCCCGGCTTCCGTGAGGACTGGCGGCCGTGATGCGCCGCTTGCTCCGCTGCTTCTTCCGTGGCTACGCCCAGGGTGGCGAGATGCCCGTCTACCGCCCGCGCCCGGGTGAGCGTCTGATGATGCTGTCGCCGGGCCGCCGGATTGATGATCCGGATGAGGCGGAGGCGCTCGGGATGACCGCCGACGCGAAGCGCATGCGACGCCAGGGGGAGCCGTCATCGGCGAAGGAGGGCCGGTTTCCGCCCGGCTTCATCGACCGCATCAACCAGGGGAGGCGGCTATGAGGCTTCTCGCTCGACTGTTCCCCGGGCACCCCTTGGGCGACTCGCAGGTTACTTGGGGCGATGGCGAATCTGTGCGGCGGGTGGACTGGGATCGGCGCGTCGACTGGTTCATCAACGGCACCCCCGCTTCTAGGGAGACGGTGAGGGAATTCATCTCGGCCAGGGATCAAGCGTCGCGCGAGTTCCTGCTGCCTGGCGGCTAGCCCTTGGCAGGCTCCGGGTGCCGCACGGCCTTCTTCAGCGCCATCTCTGCCTCGTACCTGCCGATCCCGGCGGCGACCGCGTACTCGCTGACGGCGGCTTGTACGGCGGCTGCGGTGTCGACGGTGAGCGTACCGGCCTGGATCTCCTCCCAGGCGGAACGTTCCAGCGCGATCAGGTTCTCAGGCAGGTCGATGGTCACCGGGGGATCCTACGTCGGGCATGAGAGCGCCCCCGGGCACCACCCCGGGGGCTGCTGGACCGGCCAGGTTCAGCGTCAACGACACGACAGTAGCGGCGCGCGAGTGTGGCGTCTCCCCAGGGATGGGGAATCCGGCACAGTCCCTACGCCGCCTCGGTCACGTCTCCGCGTTCAACCTCCCGCAGCGTCGCCAGCAGCTGCCCGTACTCTTCCCGCTGCGCATCGGTCAGCCCCACCGCCGGATGACCTCCCGGGCCGGTCCAGAACGCGCGGATGCGTTCGTTCAACTCGGCAGCCGTAGGCCGCGCGGGACCCGGGCAAGGGGGAGTGGGGGGCATGGTCAAAGTCTAGGGCGACGGTCTGACTGCGGACTACAGGAGTTGTGTCGTCTGTCCTAGGTGAAGCCCACGACGAACGGAGTAGACGATGCCCAAGCCGCCCCTGAACTGCGCCCTGTGCGGACTCTCTATCTGGAATGAGCCGCCCACCGTATGGAGTCCAGAGCCGGGCCGTGAGCCCTTCTGTGGCGATGACTGCTGCGCCACTGCCAGCGCCGTCACGTACTCCATCTCGCCCGCTATCGACAGGGCCGTCCGCCGGGACCACGGCTTGTGCGGGAAGTACCCGTGCTCCGACTGCCGTTGAGTCAGCTCGTCGTGGGCGGTTTCGGCAGCTCAGTCACGAACGTGCCGATGCCCGGCTGCATCTCCGCGAGGCCCGCCTTGCGCAGCTCCGTCAACACGCGTTTCGCGGTCACCTGGCTGATCCCGAACTCGTCGCAGATCGCCATCGCGGACGGGAGTCGGCCGCCGGGCTCGTAGGTGCCGTCGACGATCCGCTCCGACATGACGGCGTACACCTGCCGCCAGCGCGGCACATCCGGCTCCCACTTCATGATCCAGACGCTAGGTGGGCTTAGCCAGACACGCGAGACGAGTCGACCTAGACGGGCTATACCACCTATCCCGCAGGGGTATCGTGCAATTTCACGACCCGACTAGCGCCCCGGGGCCGCGGCCCAGCAGCCCCGAGGCAGCCGACGACAGGACCGTCGACCAATGGCCCACAGTACGGAGCACCACAGCGCAACGCAGCAACACAAACTCGACGAGCTCATCTCCGAGGCCTACGCCGCCACCGGCATCCTCCCCACCATCGACGACTGCCGCCGCCTCAACGAGCAACTACGCGCCGCCATAAAGGAACTCGCCGACGAGGTAAGGCGGCGACGCGATCAGATGCCGGCGCGCAGCCGCGACTGGTACCGGTGCGATCGGCTCCTCGCCGACACCGGACCCCTCCTCGCCGAAGACATGGGTGCCGGCCTGTTGTCTGCCGCCATGCATGTGGCGGAGCTTGGCCGGCACTGCCAGATGCTGCGGGACTGCATACGCGAGGCCCGCTGACTCCCGGCCGTCGTGGACGGTGCGGCGGCCGGGTTCGCGGGGGAATCGGGGTGACTGACCCGTGCGGCTGTGGCCAGAGGGTGAGCGGGTGGTTACACATTCACACGGGGCGTACATCATCCGCACAGGTATATGCAGCGGGCACCTTCCGTGATTGGCGACGTCCGCCGTTTACTGCATGTCTAGGCATGCACGGTGCGCTCAACAACAGCTTCCCGTCCGTCCCGCAGGGTGGAGCCAGCGGGGCGGTCAGGGGCGATCCCCGAGGAGGTCGGCCAACGGTGTGTCAAGAACTCTGGCGATCCGCAGTAGCCAGCCGATCCGGGCATCGGTTGCCCCGGATTCGATGCGCTGGACGGTGAGGCGGGTAACGCCGGATCGGTGACCGAGTTGCTCCTGACTGAGGTTGGCATGCTCCCGGCCGACGCGGACGCGGTCGCCGATTACGCGACGTCTTTGGATGATCCAGTCGGGCTCTGGTTCGCGGGGCACTCGACAAACGCTCAGCCCGCGACGATCATGAGTCAGCCTATGAGGGCATACATTTTTCGATCTTGAATGAGAGAGACTTGGCCGGCGCCCAGACCCTGCGGCGGCCACCCGTCCGTCGCCGCTTCGGCCACCCTCCGGCGCGACGGACGAGGGCGGCGACCGTGCGTAGGTGCATCCGCCGGTCGCCGCCCAGGCTTGAACGCGAGTCAGAAGTAGAACGCCCCGATCTCTTTTCGAGTCGGGGCGCTCTACTGTCAGCACGACGCCCCCCGTCACTTAGCGACGGGGGGCGCGCCCAGTGGAGTCAAGGCTCCACCGGCAGGGCCGAAGCCCCACCTACCTTTTCCCCACCGGTCCTCGCGTGGGGGTGCATCGAGGGGGCCGCCGAAGCAAGCCCCTCCCCAGGTGATCGACAGGGTAGGTCAGTGACTGCCGCGTGGGAACTGGGCCTGCGGCACCCTCACTCCATTGGATTAACCCTCACGGCGCGAGGTTGTGGACGGGATGTGGATTTTTGGCCTTCCGCGTCGACGCGCGAGAGGGTATCCAGCTTCTCCATGTGGACGTTGAGCTGCGTATATGTGCGCCTTGTTGATCAATGACTACACCGTCTACAACTACCTGAACCGGGAGAAGGACTCCTGACCTGGGCCGCCAGGTGACTCCGGGGCTTTGTTACCCGGAATTTTCAACAAAGTGTTGACGTGGTGGTGGCGAGGGCGTTAGCTACAGCCAGCCCGTTCAGCACTCAGCCACGGAGGCTCCGGTGACTTCGACTTCCACGCCGCCGGACCTCGCCCGGTTCAACGTTCTTGAGGAGCACGCGGCGTTCGCCGTCCTCCTCGAGGCGTGCGCCTCCACGGCGTGGGCGAAGCGGCTGTCGGCCGCCCGTCCGTATGCCGGCCCCGAGGACCTGTACGCCGCGAGCGACGCGGCGATGGCGGACCTGACCGCCGAGGATCTTGCCGAGGCGATGGCCGGACACCCGCCGATCGGACGCCCCAAGCCCGGCGACCCGACCTCCAGCCGGGAACAGCGCGGCATGGCGGGCGCCTCCGAGGAGCTCAAGGCGGAGATGCTGGAACTGAACCTGGCCTACCAGGAGCGGTTCGGTCATGTCTTCCTCATCTGCGCCACCGGCCGGACCGGCGAGCAGATGCGGGACGCGGTCAAGGAGCGGATCGGGAACTCGCCCGAGCAGGAGCGCGAGATCGTCCGCGTCGAACTCGGCAAGATCAACCGCATCCGGCTCGGCAACCTCGTACAGGAAGAGCAGGCATGAGCACGAGCACCACCGCCTCCGTGTCCACCCACATCCTGGACACCTCCGTCGGCCGCCCCGCCGAGGGCGTCGCCGTCCAACTCGCCGCGCGCAGCGGCCTGTTGGGGGAGTGGCAGCCGCTGGGTGGCTCCGCGACCGACGCGGACGGGCGGTGCAAGGACCTGCCGGCGCCGCCGGAAGGAACCACACACGTACGGCTCGACTTCGCCGTGGAGCCGTATTTCGAAAAGAAGCAAGCCGATGCGCAGCAGGACGCCCCCGCGAATCGGGACAGCGGTGCGAGCACCGGAGTGTTCTTCCCGGAAGTGGCGATCACCTTCGCCGTACAGCCCGGCGAGCACTACCACGTACCGCTGCTGCTCAACCCGTTCGGCTACTCCGTATATCGAGGGAGCTAGCTATGCCCACCATCCTGGGACAGAACCAGTACGGCAAGGCCGAGAACCGAGTCGTCAAGATCACGCGGGACGGTGCCACCCATCACATCAAGGACCTCAACGTGTCCGTGTCGCTGAGCGGCGACATGGACGAGGTCCACTACTCCGGCTCGAACGCCAACGTGCTGCCGACCGACACCACCAAGAACACGGTGTACGCGTTCGCCAAGGAGCACGGCATCGAGTCCGCCGAGCAGTTCGGCATCCACCTGGCCCGGCACTTCGTGACCAGCCAGGAGCCGATCAGGACCGCGCGCATCCGCATCGAGGAGTACGCCTGGGAGCGCACGGTGGGAGGTCACTCCTTCGTCCGCAAGGGCCAGGAGACCCGGCTCACCCAGATCACCTACGACGGCCGGAGCTGGGAAGTCGTCTCCGGGCTCAAGGACCTGACGGTGCTCAACTCGACCGACTCCGAGTTCTGGGGCTACGTCAAGGACAAGTACACGACACTGCCCGAGGCGTACGACCGGATCCTGGCGACCGAGGTGTCCGGGCGCTGGCGCTTCAACTGGTCCGACGACGCACAGGAGATGCCGGACTGGGAGCAGTCCTACGAGCAGACCAGGCAGCACATGCTCCGGGCCTTCGCCGAGACGTACTCGCTCTCGCTCCAGCAGACCCTGTACCAGATGGGTTCGCGGATCATCGACAACCGTGACGAGATCGACGAGGTCCGCTTCTCGCTCCCCAACAAGCACCATTTCCTTGTGGACTTGGCGCCGTTCGGGCTCAAGAACGACAACGAGGTGTACTACGCCGCCGACCGGCCCTACGGCCTGATCGAGGCGACGGTCCTGCGGGACGGCGTCGAGCCGCGGATCCCGGCGGATCTCACCAACCTCTGACGCGAACCCGGCCCAGAATCAAGGAAGTTGAGACGAACGATGGTAACGATGGTTCAGCGCGTCGTCATCGAGAACTGTTCGATCGCGACGGTCGACGCCGCCGACACCGAGTACGCCACCGGGTACGTGGTCATCGCCGGCAACCGTATCGAGTCGCTCGGCGCGGGCAAGGCGCCCGAGGGGCTCACGGACGTGGTCCGGCGCATCGACGCGACCGGTCACCTGGTCACCCCCGGCCTGGTCAACACGCACCACCACTTCTACCAGTGGATCACCCGGGGGCTGGCCACCGACCACAACCTCTTCAACTGGCTCGTCGCGCTGTACCCGACCTGGGCGCGCATCGACGAGCCCATGGTCCGCGCCGCCGCGCAGGGTTCCCTCGCGACGATGGCCCGCGGCGGTGTCACCACCGCGCTGGACCACCACTACGTCTTCCCCGAGGGCTCCGGCGACCTCTCCGGCGCCATCATCGGGGCCGCCCGCGAGATGGGCGTCCGCTTCACGCTGGCCCGCGGCTCCATGGACCGCAGCGAGAAGGACGGCGGGCTGCCGCCGGACTTCGCCGTGGAGACCCTGGAGGGTGCCCTCGCCGCGACCGAGGCGACGGTACGGGAGCACCACGACGCCTCCTTCGACGCGATGACCCAGGTCGCCGTGGCGCCCTGCTCGCCGTTCTCCGTCTCCACCGAACTCATGCGTGAGGGCGCCGAGTTGGCCCGCCGGCTCGGCGTACGGCTGCACACGCACGGCTCGGAGACGGTCGAGGAGGAGCAGTTCTGCAAGGAGCTGTTCGGCATGGGTCCGACCGACTACTTCGAGTCCACCGGCTGGCTCGGCGAGGACGTGTGGATGGCGCACTGCGTCCACATGAACGACTCCGACATCGCCGCCTTCGCCCGCACGAAGACCGGTGTCGCCCACTGTCCCTCGTCCAACGCCCGGCTCGCGGCCGGTATCGCCCGCGTCCCCGACATGCTCGCCGCCGGCGTCCCGGTCGGTCTCGGTGTCGACGGCACCGCCTCGAACGAGTCCGGCGAACTCCACACCGAACTGCGCAACGCCCTCCTGATCAACCGTCTCGGCGCCCACCGCGAGGCCGCCCTCAACGCCCGCCAAGCGCTGCGCCTCGGGACCTACGGCGGTGCCCAAGTCCTGGGTCGCGCCGCGGAGATCGGCTCGCTCGAACCCGGCAAGCTGGCCGACCTGGTGCTGTGGAAGCTGGACACCCTCGCCCACGCGTCCATCGCCGATCCGGTGACCGCGCTGGTCTTCGGCGCGGCGGCCCCGGTCACCGCGTCGTTCGTGAACGGCCGTCAGATCGTCGAGGCGGGCCGCCTGTTGCATGTCGACGAGGACGCCATCGCCCGCTCCACGCGGGAAGAGGCCCAGCGCCTGGCGCGGATCGCCGCGCGGGGCTGACCGGTTGGCCGGCCGACCGGTCGGCGGGCCGTTGTTCAAGATCTCCGGTCGAGGGGGACGGCCCTCGTCCGGTGGCCGTGGCCGGGGCGTGCATGCACTTTGTGCGCCCCGGAACGGCCCTGCCCATCCCTTTTGTTGGGTTCCGTCCCCCGGTCCCGCACGACCGCGCATCACCTCCTGAAACCCACGTCAGAGCCGACGTGTTACCCGCACGGAGGAGCCGCCGTGACCACCCGACCCGTCACCGATGCCGTGACCCGACCCGTCGTCCATCCGGTCGACGAGAAACTCCCCGCACTCAAGATGGCCACCACGGGCCTGCAACACGTGGCCGCCATGTACGCGGGAGTCGTCGCCCCGCCGCTCATCGTAGGGGCGGCCATCGGCCTCTCCGCCACCGAACTGACCTTCCTCACCGGCGCCTGTCTCTTCACCGCGGGACTCGCCACCTTCCTCCAGACGCTGGGCATCTGGAAGATCGGCGCCCGGCTGCCGTTCGTCAACGGCGTCACCTTCGCGGGTGTCGCCCCGATGACCGCGATCGTCGCCTCCACCGAGGACAAGTCCGACGCGTTGCCGATCATCTTCGGCGCGGTCATGGTGGCGGGCGTGCTGGGCTTCATAGCGGCGCCCTTCTTCAGCAAGGCGATCCGCTTCTTCCCGCCGGTGGTCACCGGCACGGTGATCACGCTCATCGGCGTGTCCCTGCTGCCCGTCGCCTTCGGCTGGGCGCAGGGACCCAACCCCGCGGCGGACGACTACGGTTCGACGAAGTTCCTGGGCCTGGCGGGCCTGACCCTGCTCATCGTGCTGCTCCTGCGCCGCTTCACCACCGGTTTCGTCAAGCAGATCGCCGTGCTGCTCGGCCTGGTCGCGGGCACGCTGGTCGCGATCCCGTTCGGCGTCACGGACTTCGGGCCGGTGACGGACGCGGACGTGGTGGGCTTCCCGACGCCGTTCCACTTCGGGGCCCCGCAGTTCCAGCTCGCCGCGATCGTGTCGATGATCGTGGTGATGGTGGTCTCGATGACCGAATCCACCGCGGACATGCTGGCGTTGGGCGAGATCGTCGAACGCCCGGCGGACGAACGGACCATCGCCGCGGGCCTGCGCGCCGACACGCTCGGCTCGGCCCTCAGCCCCCTCTTCAACGGCTTCATGTGCAGCGCCTTCGCGCAGAACATCGGCCTGGTCGCGATGACCCGCATCCGCAGCCGGTTCGTGGTCGCGACCGGCGGTGCCTTCCTTGTCCTGATGGGCCTGTGCCCGATGGCTGCCTCGCTGATCGCGGTCGTACCGCGCCCGGTGCTCGGCGGTGCCGGTGTCGTCCTCTTCGGCTCGGTCGCCGCGAGCGGCATCCAGACCCTGGTCCGGGCCGGCCTCGACAAGGACAACAACGTCCTGATCGTCGCCGTCTCCCTGGCCGTCGGCATCGTCCCGATCACGGCGCCGGACTTCTACCACGCCTTCCCGGAGACCGTACGGATCGTCCTCGACTCCGGCATCTCGACGGGCTGCGTGGCCGCCGTCGTACTGAACCTGCTCTTCAACCACCTGGGCAGGCAGCGGGACGCACAGGACGTGACCCATCCGATGGAGGCGGGCGAGGAGATCGCGGCGGCGCACTGAGCGCGGCGGGTCACCGCGGGGCGTCGGTGCGGCGCTTCAGTGCGCGTCTTCAGTGTGGGGCGGTGGGTGAACCGCCCTGCCACGCCATGAGGTTGGCCAGCAGCTCGGCCTGCTCGACGGCGTCGTCCAGGGCGTGATGGGTGTGCCGGCGCCGCGACAGCAGATGGCGCGGCATCGTGCCCTTCGCCACCGCCCGCAGCGGCACCCCCGCCTTGGTCGCGTACAGCGTCTTCATGTCCAGGCACCCCGAGTGCCCGAAGGGACTCGAACCGGTGAAGCGGATCAAGTACCAGTACAGGAAGGTCCAGTCGTACGACGCCGGATAGCCGCACATCACGGGCTGCGCGCCGGTCTCCGCGGCCACCTCACGGACCCACTCGGTGAACTCGCCCAGTGCGACGGCCGGTTCGGCGCCCTCGGTCCGCAGCCGCTCCCGGTCGAGGCCGCTGACCGCCAACGCCTCCGGGACGAACTCCTCGCTGATCGGCCGCAGTTCGCGATAGAAGGTCCGCCGCTCCGGATCCGCGGCCGTGAACCCGTCGGCGTCCTGCACCCCGGCGACGGCGGCACCGAAGCTGAGCATGGAGTACGGGCCGGGGATCGGGCCGTCGGCCTCGATGTCGACGGAGAGGTAGAGACTTGCCTTGACGCGTCGTGCGGACATGATCCGGAGCATCCCAGCCGCCCGGCCGTCCCCGCAGCCGATTTTCAGCGCCGCGGGAGCACTTGGCAGGGCGTGGCCTGGGGCAGCCGGCCGGTGAAGTACGAGCGGGGCGGGACGCCCATCAGGGTTCGGAAGTCGGTCGTCATGTGCGCTTGGTCGTAGTAGCCGGTGGCGGCGGCGAGGTCGGCCCAGGAGCGGGTGGTGGCATGGTCGAGGACCGTCCGGACGCGGCTGATGCGGGCGTAGTGCTTGGGGGAGAGGCCGACGCCCTCGGCGAACAGGTTGCGCAACTGCCGCTCGCTGACGGCGAGTTCGCGAGCCACGTCACCGACGTGCGCGGGGACGTGCCCGGAGCGGATGGACATCGCGTCGACGCCCGCGCGTACCAACTCGGTCCGCGCCCGGTCGGCGGTGGAGGCGAGCCGCTCGGGCAGCGCCCGGGTGAGGTGCGCCAGCGACTCCTCGGGGTCCAGCCGGCGCAGTTCCGTGGCCAGTTGGCGCGCGGTGACACTGGGCAGATCCCCCAACGGCACCGCACGGCCGACGAGTTCGACCGCCTGGATGCCGAGCAGGGGGCGGACGGTGCCGGGGGCGAGCCGCAACTCCACGCAGGAGATGAAGCGTTTGCCCCGGTGGTACGAGGCACGGGCGCGCGGGCCGACGACCAGGATGCTGCGGTTGCCGCTCGCCTCGCCGCGGATGACCACCTTGGTGGCGGCCTCCGGGAGATGGATGAACGTCTCCGTCGGCACATCGTCGACCGTCACGGTCCCGATGCCCGCGACCCACGGGCGCAGCGTCTCGGGCGTGGGCAGGACCTGGCGGGACACGGCATACGTCACCCCTCCACCGTAGGCGCCCCGCGCACCCTCGAGGGCCGTGGATCCGTGCCGGAATCTCCAAGAGATCCGGGGCGTCCGCCGCCCACCGTTGTGTACATGATCCTTGTGACCGGTGCCACGGGCACCATCGGCAGTGAAGTCGTACGACAGCTCGCGGCGCGCGGCGAGAAGGTGCGCGCCCAGAGCCGGGACCCGGCGGGGGCCCGGGTGCCCTCGGGTGTCGAGACCGCGCCTGGCCATCACCGCGACCGGGCCTCGGTCGAGGCGGCGATGGCCGGCGCGGAGGCCGCGTTCCTGGTGGGCGTGTTCGGACCGGACGACGTGGAGCACGACCGGGGACTGGTGGCGGCGGCGCGGGCGGCGGGCGTCCGGCGGATCGTGAAGCTCTCCGCGATCGGCACGGGTGACCCCCGTCTGGGTGCGGGTGATCCTCAGTCGGGCGAGGGCGAGGGCGAGGGCGAGGGCGAGGCCAAGGCCGAGGCCGAGGGTGAAGGCGCCCCGCGCGTCGGCGGGTTCGGCACCTGGCACCTGTACGGCGAGGAGGCGGTCAAGGCGAGCGGCCTGGAGTGGACGATCCTTCGCCCCTCCAACTTCGCGTCCAACACGCTGAGTTGGTCGCAGACCATCCAAGAGGGCACGCCCGCGCTCAACATGATGGGCGGCGGGAAGCAGGGCGTCGTCGACCCGCGGGACGTCGCCGAGATCGCCGTGGCCGCGCTGCTCGACCCACGGCACTCGGGACGGACGTACACCCTGACCGGTCCCGAGACGCTCTCCGCGCACGAACAGGCCGCCGTCCTCGGCGAGATCCTCGGCCGCCCGGTGCGACTCCGCGACCTCTCGCCCGAGCAGCGGCGTGAGCAGTTGCTCGCCGCCGGGCTGGGCGAGGCGTACGCGGACGCTCTCGTGATCGCCGCGCGCTTCATCCAGGACGGCGGGAGCGATGTCGTCACCGAGGATGTGCCGGAGGTGCTGGGGCGGCCGGCGCGGACGTACCGGGAGTGGGTGGTGGATCACCGGGAGGCGTTCGGGGTGTCGTGAGCCCCGCGCGGTTCGTGGACGGCGGCGGACGCATGCCGGAGGGGCGGCGGGAACGGGGGTCCCGCCGCCCCTCCGGCGCGGTGCCGCGCAGGTCAGTCCCGCCGCGGTCGCAGCACCGCCGTCGCGAGCACCAGCGCACCCGCCGCGAGCGCGGCCCCCACGCCGAACGCCAGCCGGTAGCCGGCGGCCGTCGCCGCGACCAGTTCCTCGCCCCGGCCGAGGAGCGTGTCCGTGCGGTCGGCCGCCAGGACCGACAGCACCGCCAGACCGAGCGAACCGCCCACCACCTGCGTGGTGTTGAACAGTCCCGACGCGAGCCCCGCGTCCTCCTCCAGGGCATCCGACATGGCGAGCCCGGTCAGCGCGGGCATCGCGGCGGCGAACCCGGCGGCGAGCAGCAGGAGCGCCGGCAGTACGTCGACGGCGTACGAACCGTCGGCGGGGGCCCGGCTCAGCAGCGCCATCCCGGCGACGACGAGGACGAGCCCGGCCAGCAGCACGCGGTACGGTCCGAACCGGCCGATGGTCCGTGCCGACAGGCCCAGCATCAGCACGCCGATCGCGATCGGGGCCGGCAGGAACGCCGTGCCGGTGAGCAACTCGCCGAGGCCGAGGACGCGTTGGACGTAGAGCGCGCCGATGAACTGGAAGCCGAACATCGCCGCGATCATCAGGATCTGCACGGCGTTGGCGCCGCTCAGCAGCCGGGAGCGGAACAGGCGCAGCCGCAGCAGCGGGCGGGCCGCGCGGGCCTGGCGGAGCGTGAACGCCAGCAGCAGGGCGAGGGCCAGGGCGCCGAGGAGGAGCGTGGTGGTGAGCGAGCGGTCGCCGGAGCCGACGATCACGAACACGGCCAGCATCAGTGCGCCGGTGACCAGCACGGCCCCCGGGTAGTCGGCGCCCTTGCCGAGACCGGCGCCCTGCTCGGGGGCGAGGACGCGGAGAGCGGCGATCAGGGCGACGGCGCCGATCGGGAGGTTGATCAGGAAGATCCAGTGCCAGTTCAGGGCCTGGGTGAGCGCTCCGCCGAGGAACGTGCCGAGCGCTCCGCCCGCCGCGCCGACCGCGCTGAACACCGCGATGGCGCGGGCCTGTTCGCGCGGTTCGGGGAAGAGCGAGACCAGCATGCCGAGCACCACGGCCGCCGTCATCGCGCCGCCGACACCCTGCACGGCACGGGCCGCGATCAGCATGCCCTGGCTGGTGGCCACCCCGCACAGCACTGACGCGGCGGTGAACACGGCGAGCCCCGTCGCGAACATCCGCTTGCGGCCCACGAGATCGCCGAGCCGGCCGACCAGCAGGAGGAGTCCGCCGAAGGGGATGAGATAGGCGTTGACGACCCAGGCGAGACCGGGGCCCGAGAAGCCGAGGTCGTTCTGGATGGCCGGCATGGCGACGGTGACGATGTTGCCGTCCAGGATCGTCATCAGCGTTCCCGCGCACAGGACGACGAGGGACGCCCAGCGGGAGTACGTTCGTGACGGCACGGCCGGTGCCGTCGACTTGATCGCGGTCGACATGGCCTTCGCTCTCCTCGCGGATCGGTAACTGAGTGCACGACTTGTAACTGGGTGCATCGTGAGTGACCATGAGGAGAGGCGTAAGGAGGCAGTCCGATGTCCCAGAGGAACACCGGTGTAACCGTCCAGGCAGTGAACGCGCACGCGTGCCCGGTCCGTGAAGTTCTTGACAGGGTCGCCGGCAAATGGAGCGTCCAGATCCTCGTCGCGGCGGCCCACGGCCCCATCCGTTTCACCGAGTTGGAGCGCGGCATCGAGGGCATCAGCCGCCGCATGCTGACCCTCACCCTGCGCAACCTGGAGCGCGACGGCCTCGTCACCCGCACCGTCCACCCGACCGTCCCGCCCAAGGTCGAGTACGAACTCACCCCGGTGGCCCTCGAGTTGCACGAGACCCTCCAGCGCCTCACCGACTGGGCGGAACGCAACCGCCACTACGTCGCCGACGCCCGCGCCAAGTACGACACCGAGCACGCACCGGAGTTGGTGGACGGGTAGGCCTCCGGCGGTCCAGCAGGGGTGCGACGTACGCTCCGGCCATGAAGAGGATCGCCACCTGGCCGACACCGCCGCTCGACGCGCGGGTGCGCACGGACCGACGGCCGGTGTCAGCGGCTGAGCAGCTTCGGATCCTCCGCCAGTTCCTCCAGGACCTGTCGGGGGTTCGGCACCAGTCGCCGCGCCTCGAGGTCGATCAGGCCGCCCACCGCCGTTATCTCGGCCGCGACCGTGCCGTCCGTCTTGCGGATGGTCTGCTCGACGCGGAATGTCTTGCCCTCGCCGAAGACGAAGACACACGTCACCTCGACCTCGTCGCCCGCGAGGAGTTCGCGCCGGAAACGGATGGTCGTCTCCAGGGCCACCGGACCCACGCCCTGGCCTACCAGGCGCGCCTGGCTGATTCCGGCCGCGTGCAGCAACGACCAGCGCGCGTGCTCCCCGTAGTTGAGATAGACGCTCTGGTTGAGGTGTCCCTGGACGTCGGTCTCGTATCCGCGGACGGTCACCGGAACGGAGAACGGTTCACTCACGGCTTCCCTCTCTGGTCGTGGACGTCTGCCACGGCCGCCTGACCGACCGATCTTGGCATGTCCCTCACACGCGGCGCGGGGAGGCCAGCAGGTAACGGGCCCTCGTCCGCGGTTCCGTGTACGCGCCGACCTGCCATCCCGCCCCCTCCAGCGTGTCCGCGCACGCCCGCAGTGCCTCGGGATCCGGCTCGTGCACGGCGACGGCCTCGGGCTGCGGGGTCGCGCGCACCCGGTAGCCGGCCCCGTCCGCGCCCGCCGGACGGTGACCCGCCGCCTCCAGGGCGAGCGCGGCGGCCGGCACCAGATGGCTCCGCTCCCAGCCGCACGGCCGGTCCGTGGCCCCGTCCGGATTGGTCATCCGGCGCAGCTCCAGCAGCCCCTGCCAGGCGCTGTGCACCTCGCGGGTGCGGGCGGGCGAGGCGAGCGCGCCCTCCGGCTCACCGCCGACCCGCGCGGCGAACACACCCGTGGCGGCGGGCGCCTCGGGCTCGGCCGGCGGGGACGGAGGCGCGGTCGGCTCCGACTCCCGTATGCGGTGCCCGGCCGGGGTGAGGAAGTGGTCGTGCGGCGGCCTCGGGTGGCGGAAGGCGAGGCCGTACTTGACCAGGGTCGCGAGCTGCGTCTCCGTACCCCTCAGGCGTCCGGTGACGGGATCGGCGGCGTCGATGACACGCCGCTGGGCGGCGGTCGGCGGGCGTGTCACGGCGTGCTCCTCCCCGGGGGTCCGTCATGGGTGGACCGTCGGGAGACGGCCCATTCGAAGCGTACGACCGAGGTCTGACAGTGCGGCCGGCGGCGATTACGACGGGGGCCGGACGTTCCACCCCGAGATCACCGGTCGCCCGTGCTCCGTGCCCAGTCGGCACACCGTCCCGGTCGCCAGCTGGAACAGCGCCCCGGCCGACGGGGCGAGCCCCAGCCGCCGGGCCGTGAGCACCCGCAGGAAGTGACCGTGGGCCACCAGCAGGACGACGCCCTCGGTGTTGGCGTGTGCCGCGTCCACCAGGGCCAGCACCCGGTCGGCGCGTGCCCCGACCTGCTCCGGGGTCTCCCCGGGATGGTCCGGCGGGCCCGGCGCGACCCCGTCCGTGAACAGGAACCAGCCCGGACGGGTGCGCTGGATCTCGACGGTCGTGATGCCCTCGTACCCGCCGTAGTCCCATTCGCGCAGGTCGACATCGACCCGGGCGTCGTGCACCCCGATCAGTTCCGCCGTCTCCCGCGCCCGCTGCAGCGGGCTGACGAAGGCGGCGCCGATGCGGTGCGAGCGGATCAGCGGGACCAGCCGCCGCGCCTCCTCGCGCCCGTGCTCGGTCAGGGGCACGTCCGTCGAACCCGTGTGCCGGCCGGACCGGGACCACTCGGTCTCCCCGTGCCGGACCAGAAAGAGATCACCCACGTCCGCGCCCTTCCCGCTCGCCTACCGGCACCGTGCCACAGGGTGCCGGAGACCCGCAGGACGGGCTGGGCCGGACGGCCGTCCCAAGGGCCGCCCTTCGGGTCTCAGTGCCCCGACAGTCCCGGCAGCCCCTGTACCGACTGGGTGAGCTGGCCGACCGCCACGACCAGCGGGGTCACCGGCTGGACGAACGCGTTCAGACGGTCCAGGGCGCGCTGGAGGACCGACGGCTGCGGTTCGGGCTCCTCCAGCTCCTCGCGCAGGCGTCGCAGCTCCCTGGTGGTGGCCTCGGGGTCGGCGAGGGCCGCGCGGTGCTCTGTCAGCAACTGCTCGACGTAGGCGAGGAGTTGGGTGGTACGGGCGGACTGCTCGGCGTCCTGCGGCTGGAAGGAGACCGAGCCCGAGAACGCCTGGGCGCCGTGTCCCACGGCCTGGTTGCCCACGTACTGCGTGCCGCCGTTGATCACGACACCGTTGTTGACGGGAGGCTCGAGTCGGCCGTCGTCGCTCTGCATGATGAGGACCCCCTACTTGTTCGTGCCGCCGGAGCCGCCGGCGCCGCTGAGGGCGGTCGCGCCGGGCTGCTGCGGGATGTTCTGCGTGGCGGTCGCGCCCGTGCCGATCGCCTGGTTGCCGATGATGCTCGTCCCGCCCTGCTGGATGAGGCCCTGGTTGAGGATGGTCTGCTGCTGGGCGCGGAAGTCGTTGGTGTCGTAGCCGTGCGCGTCGAGGAACTCGCGGATGGCGGCGAAGGTGTGGCGCTGCACCAAGGACGTGATCCGCTCGGCGTCCACGACCTGGAAGTAGTTGTGGTAGTCGGGGCTCAACGCCGTTTCGCGGATGCTCAGTCGGGCGCCGTAGTCGTAGACCGGGTCCTGCTCCATGGCCTTGATCTCGTCGGACATCCGCCGGTTGTGGCGGGCCTCGAAACGGGCGTGGCGCAGGGCCCGGAACGGCGCGGCGAAGAACGCCGGGGCCGTGTGGAAGAGGGCGGTCACCAGCAGGCCGCGCTGCCGCTCGGGCGTGAGCGGGTCGCGCAGGCGGTCCACGACGTGGTACGCGGCGCTCACCGGGCCGAGCACGTGGTTGTCGATGTGCAGGTGCAGCGTCCTGCCCAGGGTCGAGAAGTGCAGGAAGACGCTCGGTACGACATCGCCGCCCCACAGCGGTACATGGATCGCGAGATAGTGCCGGACCGTGCCGCTCGGACGCAGCATGATCCGCTCGACGGCCTCGGGCGACAGGCGGGCCGCCGGGGCGAGCGTCGTGCTTCTGATGAACCGGTCGTCGTCACCGATGGTCGTGCCGCTCGCGAAGATCCGGTCCTCGATGACGAGGGAGCCCAGGGACTCCCCGCCGGCCGAAGCCGACGTCGGGCCCGGGACAGGCACCGGGGCCGGGTCCGTCGGCGTTCCGTCGGCGCCGTCGCGCACGGCCACCAGGCGGAGCTGTTCGCGTACGTGGCCGACGAGTTCGGCGACCGTGAACGGCCGTGGCTCGGCGGGGCGTCGGCTCATCCCGACGGGGTCCTCGGCGGGCAACAGCGGTACGGCGACGGTCCACTTGGAGCTGGTCGCCGAGTAGCCGATGAAGGGGCTGTAGCCGCTGTACACGGTGACGTTGCCGTCCCGCGCCTCCTTGATGGCCGCCAGCCGTGCGGCGATCCACTTGCGCCGGGGAACGGTCGGGCGGGGCTGCCGGGCGAAGGTCTCGCGGGTCATCGTGGTGCGCAGCAGCCGGTCGACGTCGAGGTCGTGCCGTACGACGGTCGCGTACGCGAATCCCGCGGCGCCGACGGACGCGAGGACGGCGGGCACCCCGGCGAGGTAGGAGCCGAGCAGCCAGCTCACGAAGCCGCCCACGGGCAGAGACGAGAAGACGACACCGAGGTAGAAGGCGAAGATCACCACCACCCCGACCGTCACGGCGGTGTTCACCAACGCGCGGCTGCCGGGCTGGCGTTGGCCGCGAGTGGCGAAGCTCTGCTGTACGCCGCCCCGTTGGGCGACCGACAGGAACACCATGACGAAGACGAGCCACAGCGGCGCCAGGAGGGCCACGGCCCCGAAGGCCGTCGCCAGACGCAGATCACGCTGGTAACGGAGGTCCTGGGCCGACAGACAGTGGCGCGTCACCGCCACCAGATCGACACCGGGTGAGGGAGCCACGGCGCTGGCCTCGTCGGCCAGGACACCCTCCACCACCCGGTCGGCGAACCCCTCGTCGACGTAGGCCGCGGCGCACAGATAGCGGGTGACGTCACCCGGTGCGCTTCCGACCGGCATGTAGCCCGGCGCGGTCGTCATACCGAGCCCTCCCTTGTTCCTCCGACGGAGTGACGCCTTCGTGACGTCAACTGGCTTGGCGGCGTGCGATCTTGGCGAACGGGCGGTGAGGAGGGCGAGCAGTACGCCGACCGCAAGCCCGAAGATGAGGCCCGAGCGCAGCAGGTTCTTCGTCAGCTCGCCGGAGAACGCCAGGTCCCAGGAGTCCGGAACGAAGGCGCCGGGCAGGGCGCACTGCAGCAGGGCCACGAACTCCGAGGCCAGTACGCCCGCGAGGAGACTGCCGATCACCCCGGGTCCTCGGCGGGCCGACAGCCGCAGGGTGAGGAAGACGATCCCCGCCAGCAGCAGCACGGTGGCGACGTCGTTCACGAGCAGGTAGCCGACGCCGCCGAAATTGTCGGGGGAGTAGCCCCAGCCCGGTACGAACACCGCCTGGACGAACCAGCGTCGGGGCCCGTCGTCGATCAGCAGGGCGTAGTAGCGCCGGAAGTAGTAGTCGCTGACCGGCCGTTGCACCCACGGGCTGCCCACGACGACGAGAAGCAGGACCAGCAGAGCGAGCCGGTTGCGTAAGCCCGACGGCGTGCGCGAAGCACGCCGAGGAGACATGAACATCTGGGGTTCCCCCATCCCCCGATCCCCGAGATCAGTGGCGGCACTCTATGGCATCCCCCCGCGCCGCGACCGCGAATCGGCAAACAGGCGGCGACTACTGCCGGTATCCGCTCAGGAACCGCCCGATCCGGCCGATGGCCGCTTCCAGGTCGTCCGCGTACGGCAGCGTGAGGATGCGGAAGTGGTCGGGGGTCGGCCAGTTGAAGCCGGTGCCCTGGACCACCTGGATCTTCTCCCGCAGCAGCAGGTCCAGGACGAACTTCTCGTCGTCGTGGATCTTGTGCACCTTGGGGTCCAGGCGCGGGAACGCGTAGAGCGCGCCCTTGGGCCGTACGCAGGACACACCGGGGATCTCGTTCAGCTTCTCCCAGGCCACGCTGCGCTGTTCGTTCAACCGGCCGCCCGGCGCGGTCAGTTCGTGGATGGACTGGCGGCCGCCGAGCGCGGCCTGGATGGCGTACTGGGCGGGCGCGTTGGCGCACAGCCGCATGGAGGCCAGCATGGTCAGGCCCTCCAGGTAGTTCTTCGCGTGCTGCTTCGGTCCGGTGACCACCAGCCAGCCCGAGCGGAACCCCGCCACGCGGTACGTCTTCGACAGGCCGCAGAAGGTGAGGACGACCAGGTCGGGGGCGAGCGCGGCGGCCGAGTGGTGCACGGCGTCGTCGTAGAGGATCTGGTCGTAGATCTCGTCGGCGAAGACCATCAGGCCGTGCCTGCGGGCCAGGTCGAGGATGCCCTCGATGATCTCCTTCGGGTAGACCGCGCCGGTGGGGTTGTTCGGGTTGATGATGACGACGGCCTTGGTGCGGTCCGTGATCTTGGCCGCCATGTCGTCCAAGTCCGGGTACCAGTCGGCCTGTTCGTCGCAGAGGTAGTGCACCGCCTTGCCGCCGGCCAGGGTGGTGACGGCGGTCCAGAGGGGGAAGTCCGGGGCGGGGATGAGGATTTCGTCGCCGTCCTCGACCAGCGCCTGTACGGCCATGGAGACCAGCTCGGACACGCCGTTGCCGAGGAAGACGTCGTCCACCCCGACCTCCAGGCCCCGCTCCTGGTAGCGCTGGGCGACGGCGCGGCGGGCGGAGAGGATGCCGCGCGAGTCCGTGTAGCCGTGCGCCTGCGGGAGCATCCGGATCATGTCCTGGAGGATCTCCTCCGGCGCCTCGAAGCCGAACAGGGCGGGATTGCCGGTGTTCAGGCGCAGCACGCTGTGGCCCGCCGCCTCCAACGCGTTGGCCTGCTCGATCACCGGGCCGCGGATCTCGTAACAGACCTCGCTGAGCTTGTTCGACTGCCGGAACTCCATGCGCGCTCGCCCCTCCGGTTACGTGTGTTGCTTGGTTTTACCAAGTTCGAGCTTGGAAAGTCCAACGACATGTCTAGACTGCGTCGCATGTCACCACGCCGAAGCTACGACCAGTACTGTTCCGCCGCCCGGGCCCTCGACGTCGTGGGCGACCGCTGGACCCTGCTGATCGTCCGGGAACTGCTCGCAGGACCGCGCCGCTACACGGACCTGCACGCCGACCTGCCCGGCGTGAGCACGGACGTACTCGCCTCCCGGCTGAAGGACATGGAACGCGACGGCCTCACCACCCGCCGCCGACTGCCCCCGCCCGGCGCGGCCTACGTCTACGAACTCACCCCGCGAGGCCGGGAGTTGCTGCCGGTGCTGCAAGCACTCGGGGCGTGGGGGCAGGCGGAGTTGGGCGAGCGGCGCCCCACGGACGCGGTACGCGCCCACTGGTTCGCTCTGCCCGTGCTGCGCTCCCTGCGTGAGCTGGGCGACGTGGGGGAGGGACTCGTCGAAGTCCGGCTGGAGGAGGGGGACTTCCACCTGTACGTCGGTGCCGAGGACGGCCCGGTCTACGGCGACGGACCCGCGCCCGCCGAGCCCGACGCCCGGCTGGTCCTGGACACCGGGACCTGCGTGGCCGTCGGCGGCGGGGAGCTGAGCGTGGCCGACGCGGTGCGGGACGGGCGGATCGAGGTGACCGGCGAGGGCATGCTGGCGAAGGTGCTGCGGGATCTCTGAGGACGCCGGGAGTGCTGCGGACCGTGGAGCCTCCGGACATGCAGGAGGCCCGCCGTACCCCAGGTTCGGCGGGCCTCCTGACGTACCGTCAGGCGCCGGGCGGCATCCGTGACGGACGTCCCGAACCGCGCGTCAGCGCGTATCCGCCGACGCCGGCCAGCGCGGCCAGCACGCCGCCCAGCGCGGTCCACACCCAGCGGTCGGACCACCAGCCGGAGGACCAGCCGTCATCGGGCTCGATGCTGGACAGCACGGCGGACGCCGACGAATCCTCTTCGCCGTTCTCGGAGTCGGACTTCACCGCGATGCCCGGCACCAGCGGCTTCGCCAGCGAGCCGTCCACCGCCGCCGAACCGCCGATGTCCTTGGAGTCGACCCGTACCTCGGTGCTCACCGGCAGCCCCAGGTCGGCCGTGGCGAGGTTCACCGCGGTCAGCCGGAGGTAGTACGTGCCCGGCAGCGGGTCGTTCGCCCAGGTCTCCGACCAGGCGCGGACGGTCCGCAGCGTGCAGGACAGGTCGACCGAGGTCGCGCCCTGCGCCGCGGTGCGGGTCTGCGCCCCGTACTGGCAGGCCTGGCGGCGGCGCAGTCCGTCGTACACGTCGAGCTGCCAGGTCTGGGCGGCGTGCGCGTCCGGCAGCTTCACCGTCGCCTTGACGGTGGGGCGTTGACCGGCGTCCGCGGGGAACGACCAGTACAGGTAGTCGCCCGTGGAGGCACTGGCGGTGGCCTGCTGCCCTTGCTCGAACTCGGCCGCCGTACGGAACGACGTGCCCGCCGAGGTCGGCGCCGAGGTGTCGTCCGACGCGCTCGGCGACGGGGTGGAGTCGGCCGCGGCCGGCCAGGCGGCAAGGCCCAGCGTCAGCAGGGCCGCGCCCAACACTCGTGTGATCCGCATCAGTTGGTCCTCCAGACCGCGAGCCGCCAGCGGGACAGCCAGCCCCAGAGCACACCGGCCAGGAAGCCGACCAGCACCAGCAGCCCGAGCAGCCACCAGCCGCGTCCGAGGCCGAAGGAGGCCACGTCGCTCGCCTTCGAGGGCGCGTCGACCACGTCCACCGTCAGCTCCACCGGCATACCGGGCGTGGTCTTCACCCCGGCCGCCGCCGAGTAGGAGTTGGTGACTTGGATGCACACGGCCTCGGCCGGGGCGTCCTCGTCGTCGCTCTCCGCCTTCGGATAGCGCAGCCCGGTCGAGATCACGTCCGTGCGGCCGGTGCCCGAGGCCTCGCCGCGCACGATCTCCCGGCCGTGCGTCGTGACCGCGCGCAGCAGCACGCCGTAGTCCGGGTTCATCGCCCGGTCCGCCGACACGCTCACCGAAGTGCGCAGCTCCTGACCGGGGTTCACGTCCACCCGGTACCAGCGCTGCTGCCCGAACTCCTCGCGGTCCGTGTACAGACCGGACTTCAGCGTCGGCGCCTTCGCGCAGGAGTCGGCGCCCTCGGTGGCCACCGGCGTCACCACCGGGTCGGCCGCCCGGTCCACCAACTGGTTGACCTTGTCGGTGAGTTCGTCGGTGTGCTCGACCGAGGTGTACGTCCCGCCGGTCGCCTCGGCGATGCAACTGAGCTGCTTGCGCAGCTTGGTGCTCGGCACCAGGCCGAGGGTGTCGATGGTCATGCCGATGCCCTTGGCCGCGATCTCTCGGGCCACCTCGCACGGGTCGAGCGGGGCGCAGGTGTCCTCGCCGTCACTGATCAGCACGATCCGCTTGGAGCCCGCGTCCTCGCCGAGATCGTCGGCCGCCTTGAGCAGCGCGGGACCGATCGGCGTCCAGCCCGTCGGCGACAGGGTCGCCACCGCCGTCTTCGCCTCGGTGCGGTCCAGCGGACCGACCGGGTAGAGCTGCGCGGTGTCCTTGCAGCCCGTCTTCTGGTCGTCGCCCGGGTAGTTGGCGCCGAGGGTGCGGATGCCGAGCTGGACCTCCTCGGGCGTCGCGTCGAGCACCTCGTTGAACGCCTGCTTCGCCGCCGCCATCCGGGTCCCGCCGTCGATGTCCCGGGCCCGCATGGACCCGCTGACGTCGAGGACGAGATCGACTTTCGCGACGCTCTCGCCCGTGGGTTCGCCGGCGGCTGCCGCGGCCGGGAACGCGAGCCCGGCCGCCATGGCGGCGAGCAGGGCGCACACTCCTGCCGCCAGCCGTTGAGTTCTGATCATCGGCGGATCTTATTGATCAAAGGTGCCGTGCTCCAAAACGGCGGTCAGTGAAGGGGGTTGGGCAGCTCCATCCACTGGTCCCCGGGAGTGCCCGGCGACAGCCGCATGAGTGTCAACGCCTTCGCGGGCAGCGGCTCTTCGAGCAGCGCGGCCACGTCGGGGGTGCGCGGCAGATGTCGTACGGCACTCTCCAGCGCGGTCCGCAACGCCGGTGCCGAACCCGCGGTGGCCGCGAGCGCCCCGGCCACCAGGGACCCGAACAGCTTGCGGCGCAGAGACGTTTCGTCGTCGGTGACGACCCGGCCGGTCAGCCCGGGGTCCGGGATGCCCTGCCGGGCCAGCCGGACGGGGCTGACCCGGATGTCGGCGAGGTCGCGGTAGACCAGGCGCAGGGGGGCACCCGAGTCCGACAGGACGACCAGGAGGTTCTGGCCGTGTGCCTCAAGGGCCACGCCCTGTTCCAGCAGGCGCAGACCGACCGTGAGGGTGAGGCGGGTGAACTCGGCGAGCCAGGCGGGGGAGTCGGGCAGCTCGGTGGTGGCGAGCGCGGCCACCGGCACCACCCGCTCGCCGCGTTCCGTCGCCGCGTACGTCTGCGGCGACTCCCGCAGTACGGCCGCGAGGTCGGGGGAGTCCGCGGTGGCCGCGCCCAACGTACGGGTGACGTGCAGCAGCCCGTCCGAGCGGGCGGCGAGGGATTCCGCGAACGCGGACAGGGTCGCCGACATGCCGATCGAGTAGACGGAGATGTCCCGCACCGAGGAGGTCAGTCGGGCGCTCAGTGCCGTCTTGACGTGCGGGCCGTCCTGCATGGCGAGCGTGCGCAGCGACATCAACGGGTGGGCGCGCGGACCCTCGTTGCGGGTCCGCTTGAGCACGTGGTGCGCCTGCCAGGGATGCACCGGCAGCAACAGCCGCTCCCCGTCCCGCATCTCGGCCGGCCAGACGCCCGTCACCAGGCACTCGCGCGCCGGCAGGGAGGCCATGCCCAGCTCGACGACCGGCCGGTGCTCGGGCCCGTAGGCGAGCTGCTCGGCCACCGAGAAGCCGGGCCGGGAACGGCAGTTGGGATGGTACGGATGTCCGTCGACCACCCGCTGCTCCCACTCCCAGTCGCTCGCCGGCCACTCCTTCGCGGGCTCCCCCTGGTCGGCCCGTGACAGCGCCAACGAGGCCACACTGTGCGCCAGTTCGGTCGCGAAGCCGGTGCCGTGGGGTACGCCGAGGTCGGTCATCAACCGCGCCGGATGGTCGTAGGCGCTGTCGTCGAGTCGTACGACGGTGACGTACCCGGACGTGGCGTGCGGGTCGGCGAGCGGCCCGTGCAGCCGGCGGCCGTCGCGCAGGCGCAGGGTGGTCCCCTCGGGGCCCGGCGCGCGCCCGGTGATCCACGGCAGCGGCTCATGGGCCAGCGCCCGCCACAGCCGGGTCAGCACGGCCGCCCGGGCGCCCGGCAGCTCGGCCGCGTACCGTGACAGGAGGTCGGGACGTACGACGGCCAGCTCGTCGGCGACCACGGCCTCCGTGGGGTGGGGACGGTGCACGGGCGGGCTCCTCGGGTACGGGTAGGGCGTCACGAACGGGGAGTGACGGCATACATACTGATCATCTTCGCCTGTACGGACCTCTGGGCACGAATGGATCGAGTGGATCGCGTGGTTCTCATCCCCCCGGCCGCCGGTGACGACGCCGATGTCCCGGCCCGCGCCGACGCGTACGCCGCCGCACCGCTCCTGAACTGCCTGCTGCGCGAGGTGGCCGAGCCGCTCACCGAGCGCGGCGGGCGCCACGAGTACCGTCTGCCCGGCGTGAATCGTCTCCTACGCGTGCGTGGCGAGCGACGCCCGGCCGAGCCCGAGGTGTACGCGGCCGGCCGCTGGCACCGCGTCGGCCACACCGAGCTGGTCAAACTCGTCGCCGAGGAGCTGCGCCGCACGACGGGCCTGTCCAACCACGAGCTGCCCGCCGAGATGGCCGACAGCCGGGACGCGGTCGCCGCGCTGCTCACCGCCCGCGCCGGGGCGACGGCGCCCGAGGACCCGTATCGGCGCTCCGAGCAGTCGCTGATCACCGGACACCCCTACCACCCGGCCCCCAAGGCGCGCGGCGGTGGCCCGGTGGCCGGCTGGCTGCCGTACGCCCCCGAGGCGTACGCCGACTTCCCGCTGACGCTGCTCGGGGTGCGCGCGGACACCGTCGTCGAGGAGGGCGACACCTCGGCGCTCGACACCCTCGGCGAGGCCCCGCCCGGCTACCGCCTGCTGCCCGCCCACCCCTGGCAGCTCGATCTGGTCGGCGCCGACCTCGCGGCGGCCTTCGCGGACGGCCGGCTGATCCGCCTCGGCACGACCGCCTTCGACACCTGGCCGACGGCCGCGATCCGCACGGTGTACGCCCCCGAGCGCGACCTGTTCCTGAAGTTCAGCCTCGATGTGCGCATCACCAACGACATCCGCCGGCTGTGGCGCCACGACCTGCTGGAACTGCGGCGCACGGACGCGGCGGTGACCTCGGCGTTCGCCGCGATGGACAAGGGTGCCGGGGTGACTTCGGCGTTCGCATCGGTGGACGAGGGCGCTGCGGTGGCTTCGGCGTCCGCCGCGACGGACACCCCGGCGGCCTGGTTGAGCGACCGCGGCTACCGCACCGCCGACTTCGCCTTCGAGGAGCTCGCCGTCCTCGTGCGTGACGGGCTGCGCGGCCATCTGGCGCCCGGGACGACACCGCTGCTCGCGGCGGGTCTGGTGGAGGGCTTCGAGGGCAGTCCGACGGCCGCCCTGTCGGATCCGGCGGCCTGGTGGGAGGCGTACCTGCGGGCCGTGGTCCCGCCCTGCCTGACGGCCTTCGGCGAGTACGGCGTCGTACTGGAGGCGCATCTGCAGAACACGCTGGTCGCGGTGGACGCCGACGGCACCGCGGTGCAGGCGCTCTTCCGGGACGCGGAGGGCGTGAAGCTGCTGTCGGACGTGTCGCGGGAGGCCGGCTGGGAGCGGCTCGTGTACTGCCTGGTCGTCAACAACCTCATCGAGGTCGCCGGCGCGCTGGCGGAACCGCGGCCGGGATTCGACCCGTGGCCCGCCGTGCGCCGTGAGTTCGCCCGGCACGACCTGCCCGAGGCCGCCGCCCTCCTCACCGCGCCCCAACTGCCGGGCAAGACCAACCTGTTGCTCCGCTGGACGGGCGCGGACGGCGCCGACGCGCGCTATCTGCCGCTGCCCAACCCGGTGCGCAAGGTCAGGAGTTAGGGCCGGACTTCCTGACCGCTCTGACCCTTCGGTCGAACTCCCGGTTGAGCAGAGGCGTCAGCACGCTGCCGAACCTCGACAGCGCGCGGGTGCCCAGGTCCGGGCAGATCAGGAAACGTCGACGATCGATGCCCTTCACGATCGCCTGCGCGACCTGCTGCGCCGGGATCGGCTTGATCGTGCCGCCGACCGCCCGGGTCTCCGCCGGCTTCCAGCGGTTCTCCTCGGCCAGTTGGGGGGTGTCGACGTCCGGCGGGAAGACGACACCGACGTGGATGCCGCACGGTGTGAGCTCGGCCCGCAGCGACTCCATGAGCCCGCGGACCGCGAACTTGGCCGGTCCGTACGCGCTGTAGCCGTAGATGCCGAGGAGGCCGGCGGCCGAGGACACCGCGACCACACTGCCCCGCCCGCGCTCGACCATCCCGGGGACCACGGCCCGCAGGACGTGCAACGTGCCGAAGTAGTCGACGTCGATCATCTGCCGGAACACCTCGTCCGAGAGCTCCAGGAACCGCCCCGGACGGGCGAGCCCGGCCGAGCTGATCAGGACGTCGCAGGGCTGCCCCTGCTCTTCCTCCAGTTCGGCGACGGCCCGCGTCACGGCCTCCCGGTCGGCCACGTCGGCGGGGCGGGCGGCGACGTCGGCCGGGCGGGCGACGGCCGACAACTCCTTTGCCGCCGCGGCCAGTCGCTCCTCGCCCCGCGCGATCAGGGACACCTTGGCGCCGCGCTGCGCGAGCAGCCGGGCCGTGGCCAGCCCTATGCCGCTCGACCCTCCGGTCACCATCACGTGGCCGAGGGTCCTCGTCTCTCTCATCGCCGTGCTCCTGTCCGCTGTGGCGTTCCCTGCGGGCGCGCCCGTCACTGACGTTCCGTCAATTCCCGGTGGGCTGTCGAGACCAGGGCCACGAACACGTCCGGATCCTGCATGGGGAAGAGGTGACTGCCGCGGACGTGGCGGAGCCGTACCGGCGCGCCCCCGCGGCGCAGGGCCCTCACGAAGGCGCGCTCGTCGGCGCGGAAGACGAGGTCGGAGCGGCCGTTGACGACGAGGGTGGGGCGGTTCAGACGGGCGGCGAGGGCGAGGAAGTCGACCTGCCGCAGTTCCCGGACCGCCTCTCCGAAGGCGCGCATGGCCAGCCCTCCGGCGAGGACGGCCGCCGCGCACTCCGGGGTGGTGTGCCGGCGGAAGAGCCGTTCGTCCCGGGCGGCGCCGCGCTCCGGTCCGATGAAGTCGTTCAGCCGGGCCGCGGCCCCGTAGGCGAGGCCCTTGAGGCCGCGGGGCTGGGCGGTGGCGCCGCACAGGACCAGGGCGGCGGCGTGGCCCGGGAACCGTGCCGCGTGGGCCATCGTCGTGAACCCGCCGAGGGACATGCCGACGACCAGGGGCTTGCGACCCGTCGATTCCGTCGCCTCGCGCACCGCGTCGTCCAGTTCCGCCGCCGCGCCGGCCAGCGTGAACGTACGGTCCCTGAGCGCTCCGTGCCCCGGCAGGTCGACGGCGCTCACGCGGAAGTCGGGCGCGAGGCGGCGGGCGTGGGGTGTCCACATGGCTGCCGAGACGCGGACTCCGTGCACGAGCACGATCGGCGGCATGGTGTCTTCGCCGTAGACCCGCAGACCGGGGCGGACGGTTCGGCCGGTCTCGGACCCGGGCGTCATGCCGCCCTCTTCTCGGGTCGGTTGGCCGCCGGGGTGCACAACCGGTCGACTGCGGCGTCGAGTTCGCGCCCGATGGCCTCATGCGCGGTGACCTCATGCGCGGTGACCTCACGCGAGGTGGCCTCATGCGGCGGATTTTGTAGAGCCCGCGCGGTGCGGCTGGGCACGAAGCAGCGCTCTGCCGGTGTGCTCGCCCCCATGGAGGCCAGGACGGTGTCCAACGCCTCGTGGGTCAGCCGACCGTCGGCGGGGGAGTGCCCCACCACGAGTTGCAGAACGCGCCGTCCGGCCAGGCCCGTTCGGGGCATGACGTCCAGGAACGTCTTGAGCAGTCCCGAGTAGGCGGCCTTGTAGACCGGAGTCCCCACGACGATCCCCTCGGCCGCGCCGAGGAGTTCGGCCGCGTGCGTCAGGCGGGGGTGGTGGAGATGCCCCAGGAGCAGGGCCGCGGCGGGCAGTTCCCTGAGGACGAGGTGTTCGGTCCGGTGTCCGGAGGTGACGAGCCGGGGTGTGACGTGCTGGGACAGGACGTGATCGGTGGCGGAGCCCGGTGCGGGGCTGCCCGAGATCGTCAGGAACGTGGCCATGGGGTGGTCTTCACCTTCGAGGGGCGGGCGGCGGCGTCACGACAGGGCCGGCTCGGGCTGGGCGGCCGGCTGGAACTCGTGGGCCCTGGCCCGGTGGTAGCCGCGGCGGTCGTACCAGTGGCTGAGTCCCAGTCCGACGACGACCGCTCCCGCCGCGTAGGCGGCCAGTACGGCCCAGGCCCGGGAGGACCGGATGCCGTCGTCGTCGAAGAACATCAACGAGCGGACTCCGTCCGCGACATGACGGGCCGGCAGCAGACCGCCCAGCGTGTCCAGGGTGCCCGGCAGCGCCTCCACGGGGATGGCGCCGCCGGACAGCGGGATACCCACCAGCGTGATCAGCAGCAGTGCCAGGACCTGGCCCGGCATCCCGAAGACGGCGAACAGGGCGAGGGTGACCAGGGCCGTCGCGGCGCAGGCCGCGCCGCAGAAGAGGACCAGTTCGGCCTGCGCCGGGGTGTCGATGCCCGTGCTGGACAGGCCCACCGCGGCGACCACGGCCCCCGCGGCGAAGCCCATCACGGTGCCGAGCAGCGCCTTGGCGAGGAAGGTCGCCGAGCGCGAGATGCGGACGACGGGCCGCAGCAGCCGACGCGGTCCGATCTCCAGCGGCAGATAGCCGAGCCGGGCGTCCACCAGCATCGTCAGGAGGGTGGCGGGCAGCAGTCCCGAGATGAGCAGGGCGACGGTGAAGTAGAGGGGAATCGTGCCCGACGTGGACCCGGCGGAGCCGCCCGCTGTCTGTTGGACGGTGGCCTTCACCTCGACGGGGTCGCGGAGGAGGGCGAGGAAGCCGGGGGCGGTCGGGGCGGTCGGGGCGTTCTTGGCGGCGGGCTGTGCCGTCTGAGCGTCCTTCGTGGTGGACTCGGCCGCCCCGGTGTCCTTCGTGGCGGGCTCCGCCGCCTGGGCGCTCTGCGCGGCGGAATTCGCCGCCTGGGTGCTCAGTTGGGGCCCCACCTGCTGGGATACGGCCGCCGCGGCCTGCCGTACCGCCTTGTCCGCCATGGACGCGGCCATGGGTCCGACACCCCGGTGGCTGAGCACCTCCAGGACCGGGCGGCGGACGTCCTGTCCGGCGCCGAGCAGGGAGAGGGACCGGCGGCTGAAGTCGCCGGGCACCACCAGCGCGGCGTAGGCGTCCTCGCGCGCCAGGGCCTTCTCGGCGGCGGCGCGCGTGGGGACCACGGTCCACTCGACCCGGTCGTCCCGGGCGTCGGCAGCGGTGACCTTCTGCGTGACCTGTCGGCCGAGGTTCATCGCGCCCGTCGGTCCGGTGGCACCCGCGTCCTCGCTGACGAGGACCAGGGGCAGGCCGTGCAGGTGCCCTTCGGGGTCCGCGGCCGGGCCCAGATAGCTGACGGTGGCCAGGGCGGCGAGCAGGGAGCCCAGTACGACCACGATCCAGGCACGGGGCTGTTTCCACACGGTTGTGGCCCGCATCGGGTGCCACCTCTCCTTCGCTTCCCGGACGTTGTTGTCGGCGGTGTTCCTGCCGGTGTGCACGGGCTGTGTTCGGTGTTCAAGGACTGTGTGCTGTAAGGCACTTGGCCGGGTGCGCGAGGTCGGCGAGGAGCCGGGGCACGGCGTCGCCCTGCCAGGGGAAGAAGTGGTCGCCGGGCAGGACGCGCAGGCCCTGCCAGCGCGCCGCGTGCCGCTCCCACTGGGCGACCTCGTGCGGCGGATGCACCGGGTCCCGGTCCCCGGCGAGGGCGTACAAGGGCACGGAGACCGTCCTGGCGGGCGTCCGAGGAGCCGCGGCGAGCAGGCGGAAGTCCGCCTGGAGGGGGCGCAGCACCAGGGCACGCATCGCTGGGCTGGCGAGCACTTCCGGCGGGGTGGCACCGAGCCGGGCCACATGGGCGAGGAGCGCGTCCGCGTCGTCCGCCAACTCCCTTTCCGCGCGCAGGACTTCGGGCGGGCCGAGGGCGGAGAGGACGAGTGCGCGGGGCGGTGTGCCGTGGGCGCACAGGGTCTGGCACAGCTCGTAGGCCAGCAGCGCGCCCATGCTGTGCCCGAACAGGACCAGCGGGAGCGCCGGGTCGCCGAGCCGGGGCAGCAGGTCCGCGACGATGGCGGCCGGTGTCTCCAGCGGCGTCTCGGGCAGTCGGCGGCCGTGCCCGGGCAGGTCCGGCGTGAGCAGGTCGCAGCCGTCGGGCAGCCCGGCCGACCAGGGCCGGTAGGCGTCGGCCGAGCCGCCCGCGTAGGGCAGACAGACGAGTCGGGTGGTCGGGTTCATGCGATTCCCCCTGTTCACAGTGGACCCGAAAACGCAACGCAACGGTGCGTTGCAATAGTAGAAGGCGGATAGGATCCACCGCAACACAACGTTGCGTTCGGTTCGGTCTCGGGCCGGCGTCGGCATGCGAGGCGACGGGATGCGAGCAGACGGGATGCGAGCAGACGGGATGCGAGGACAGGGATGACGGCGAAGGAGAAGCAGGCGGGCGAGAAGCAGGCGGACGAGAAGCGGCCAGGTGCGGGCAGGACGAGCACGGACGCCACCCGGAACGCGCACACGCAGAGCGGCCCCCGGCGCCGCGACGAGATCTTCACGGCCTGTCTCGACCTGCTCGCCGCCCAGGGCTACGACCTGCTGACGATCGAGGGCGTCGCCCAGCGCTCCGGCGTCAACAAGACGACCATCTACCGCTGGTGGCCGTCGAAGTCGGAGCTGCTGCGCGACGCGCTGCTGCACTCGGGCACCCTCGCCTTCGAACTCCCCGACACCGGCAGCCTTTCCGGCGACCTGACCGCGCTCGCCGCGCGGGTGCGCGACCTGCTCGCCGACGAGCACCGGCGGGCCGTGGTGGAGGCGGCCCTGGTGGGGGCGGTACGGCATCCGGCGATGCGCGAGCTGGCGACGTCCTTCCTGGAGGACCGGCTCGGCCGGCATCAGCCGCTCTTCACGCGTGCCGTGCAACGCGGTGAGCTGCCCGCCGACTTCGACCCCGCGCTCCTGGTGGACGCGCTCACCGGCGCGCTGTGGATCCGCATCCTGGTCCGCCGCCGGCCCGTCGCCGAGGACTTCAGCGCCCAGCTGGTCCGGTTGCTGCTGGACGGGGTGCGGGCGATGGGCGACGGAGCCGCTCGACCTCGCGGGTGACCCCGGCGAGATGCGCCAGCACCTCGCGGTAGGAGCGGAAGGCGCCCACTTCGTAGTAGGGCAGGCCGAGTTCGGCGCAGTACGCCATGACCAGCGGCCGGCAGCGACGCAGGTGCGGGCGGGGCATGCCGGGGAACAGGTGGTGCTCGATCTGGTAGTTGAGCCCCCCGTACAGGAAGTCGTGCAGCCGTGAGCTGCGGATGTTGCGCGAGGTGAGGACCTGGCGGCTGAGCCAGTCGGGCTCCTCGCCGTCGTGCACCGGCATGCCCTTGTGGTTCGGGGCGAAGACGCAGCCCAGGTAGAACCCGAACAGGCCCTGGTGCACGGCGACGAAGGCCACGGCGGTGAGCGGGGCGAGCGTGAGGAACACCACGGCGAGATACCCGACGGCGTGCACGGCCAGCAGTGCCAGTTCCAGGCGCGGGCGGCGCGGCACCCCGCGCCTGATCGCGATCACCGAGCCGACCCGCAGACCGACGGACTCGAGGCCCAACAGGGGGAAGAACAGAGCCGCCTGACGGTGAATCACAAAGGCGCGCAGCCGTGAGACCCCGTCGGCCTGGCGCGGGGAGAAGGCGACCACCCGGCGCAGGATGTCCGGGTCGAGGTCCAGGTGGTTGGGATGGTTGTGGTGTTTGGTGTGGTGGCTCATCCACCAGCCGTAGCTGAAGCCCAGCGCCAGGTTTCCGTGCAGCAGGCCCAGGACCTCCATGGCCCGGCGGCTGCGGGTGACCTGCTGATGGCCCACGTCGTGGCCGAGCAGACCGGTCTGCCCGTAGGCGAAGGCGAGCAGCACGGCCGTGGCGAGCTGCCACCACGAGTCGCCGAGCAGGGCGAAGACGGCCCAGGAACCGGCGAGCAGCGCCGTGTTCACGGTGAACTTCACGGCGTAGTAGCCGGTGCGCCGCTGGAGCAGGCCGGCCGCGCGGATGCGCTGTTGCAGGGGAGCGAAGGAGCGTATGTCCGTCGTGGACTCCATGTCCGGAGTGCCTCTCTTCTCGCGGGTCGGGCCTCGGCTCTGATGGCCGGTCAGGCCTCGACGGCGGTCTTGATGCGCTGGAGGGTGCTGCGCATGCCGGCGCGGTTGACCTCGGCGCGGTCGGTCGGCCGGGTGCCCGTGAACACCCGTCCGAGCAGTTCGGTGAGCCGTGCGCCGGGGCCGGTGCGCAGGTCGCGCCAGTACTCGGTGACCCGGGTGCCGGCTCCCTCCGGCTCCAGCCGGTAGCCCCACAGCGCGACGGGCAGCCCGAACGTGGTGACCTTGAAGGCGAACTCGGCCGGCGCGTCGGCGACCACGACCCGGCAGGTCGTGAACCAGACGAACAGGCCCCTGCGGTTGAAGCCCACGAACCTCGCCCCCGCGCCCGCGACCGGTCCGCGGTGCCACACCGCGAAGCACTCCGGGCTCCAGCTCCCGATGTTCCGGACCCGGGAAATCGCGGCGTAAAGGTCTTCTCTTCCCGAATTCACCAGGGCGCTTTCCTGAATCTCCCACAGGCGTCCCACAGATTTTCCCCCGATTCGGATTCGGCCGCATTGTGCGGGCGTGGAGCGTCCGGACCATAACCGGCCGTACGACGGCTTGTCCAACAACTGCTCGAAATCATAAACGGAGTCAAGGACTCCCCTTTGAGGTTTAGTTGAGCATGAAACTGTTAAACCGAATGTCACTTGACTCAGCCACGACCGCGACTCTAGCTTGGAACGAGTCGGATCGTTCTGAGTGCTCCCGGAGGGTCATCGCCGGAGGTGCTCGCATACCGACCCACCAGCACATTCACGGGGGATGTCGCTGCGGGCGTCGACGAAGTCGACCGCTGCGCCATGCCCTATGGCCATGCCAGGGGGACACGTGTACAAGATCGCGAGCGTTGTCGGGACTGTGGTCTGCGACATTGCCTCGGTCATTCAGCTGCTCTGGAACAGCTGGGACAGAGCCGGTCGATGAAGGAGTTCCGCGACATCCACGCGGAACGTCCCACCTCACTTATCTCGCTCCATTCCGAGTGGCCGGCAACGACGCCGTGCCCGGAACCGACCTCGTTTTCCAGCATTCTCGACATGGTCGTTCGCGAGATGGCAACAAGAATTCCGCTTCCGAGCTCAGCCATGCCTTCGTACGGTTCTCAGAAAGGGCAATCCAGTGAGTCTTCTGCTTGAGCGGTGCGCGTCCTACACCAGGGCGCGGGACGCCAGGAACGCGGGCCTGTACCCGTACTTCCTCAACTTCGACGGCCGCGACGCCGGCACCGCCCGCATGGCCGACGGACGCGAGGTCGTCATGTGCGGCTCCAACGACTACCTGGGACTGAGCACCGATCCCCGGGTGGTCGCCGCGGCCGCCGAGGCCTCGGCCCGCTACGGCGCAGGCTGCACCGGATCCCGCTTCCTGAACGGCAACCTCGACCTGCACGACGAACTGGAGCGCGAACTGGCCGAGTTCTTCGGCAAGGAGGCCGCCCTCGTCCTGACCACCGGCTACCAGGCGAACCTCGGCGCGATATCCGGCCTGTGCGGCCCCGGCGACCTGATACTCGTCGACAAGGAGGCGCACGCGTCCCTCATCGACGGTGCCCGGCTCAGCCGCGCCAAGATCGGGTGGTTCGCGCACAACGACGTCGACGACCTCGCCGACAAACTGGCCCGGCTGCCCCGCCGCGGCGGCGTCATGGTCGTCGTCGACGGCGTCTACAGCATGGAGGGCGACCTCTGCCCGCTGCCCCGACTGGTCGAGGTCTGCCGGGAGTTCGGGGCGACCCTGCTGGTCGACGACGCACACGGCGGCGGTGTCCTGGACAAGGGGCGCGGCACCAGCGCGCACTTCGGGCTCACCGACGAGGTGCCGCTCATCACGCTCACCTTCTCCAAGGCGTTCGGCTCCATCGGCGGCGCGGTGCTCGGCGACGCGGACGTCATCGACTACCTGCGCCACCACGCCCGCGCCCTGATGTTCTCGGCCAGCGCCAGCCCCGCCAACACGGCCGCCGCGCTCCAGTCCCTGCGCATCCTGCGCGAGGAGCCCTGGCGATGCACCACCGTCGCCGACAACGCCGCCTACATGCGCCGCGAACTCAGCGCGCTCGGCTACGAGGTGGGCGCCGGCTCCACCCCCGTCGTCCCCGTCGAGACGGGCGACGAGCTGAACACCCTCAACGCCTGGAACCTGCTCATCGAAGAAGGGGTGTACGTCAACGCGGTACTGCCGCCCGCCGCTTCGCCCCGGCTGCGCACCAGCTACACGGCGGTCCAGACCGAGGAACACCTCGGCCGCGCCCTCGCCGGGTTCGCCGCCGTCCGCGATCGTGTCCTCGCCGTACCCGTCGTACCGGCCGTCGCGTGAGCCGTCCTGCCCCGCGAGCAGCCACCACCGCACCCGGCATCCGTTCGTCGTCGGTCCGCACCGGCACCCGCAGCTGAGCCTCGAGAGCCTGAAGAGGAATACCCCGCATGACTGAGAGCCAGTCGGCCCGCCCGGCCACCCCGGCGCAGCTGAAGCTCCACACCCACGCCCAGCTCTTCACCAACAACGCCGCCTTCAACCTGGCCGGCGCCTACCGCATCACCGGCGACGTCGACACCGACCGGCTGCGCACGGCGCTCGCCCGCCTCAGCGGTGGCATCCGCGCCCTCAACACCGTCTTCGTCCAGCGCGACGGCCGCGTCCTCGCGGTGGACCGGCCGCCCCGCTACCCGTCTCCGACGGACATCCCGCTGGTGCGGCTCGCCGGTGACGCCCGGGAGGAGGTCGCGCGCCGGCTCGCCCAGCTCGCGGACACCCCGCTGCCGCCGGACGCGCCGGAGCAGTACCACTTCACGCTCTACGAGGACGACCACGCGGTCTACGCGGCGATGCTCTTCTCGCACATCGTTCTCGACGGCTACGCGTACTTCAACTTCGTCGAGGAGCTGGAGCGGCTGTACGCCGACCCGGACGGGCCGCTGCCCGCGTCGGCCGCAGACGACCCCTCCGAGCTGGTCGCGGCAACCGCCCCGCGCCCGGCGGCGATCGAGCACTTCGCCGAACAGCTCGGCCATCTCACCTCCCTGACCGACGACCGACTGCTGGGCCGGCGGGCCCCCGACGGCGGGCTGCTCGGCGAGGAGCGCCGGCTGGAGCTGGACGCCGAGACCAGCGACCATCTCCGGCTGCTGGCCAAGGAGTTGGGCTGCACGCCGTTCTCCTTCTTCCTGGCCGCCTATCTCGTCGCCTACAGCCGCTGCACCGGCAACCGGCAGTCGGTGACGGGCCTGCCGCTGGCCAACCGCCGAGGGCTGCGGCAGCGCAGGGCGTTCGGCTACTTCGTCAACACCCTGCCGCTGGCGGTCGACCTGACCGAGCACGACACCTTCGCGGACCTGTGCCGTGCCGTGCAGTCCCGCAGCACCGGCATGCTGCGCCACCAGGACTTCGACCTGGCCGCCGCCGCCCGCGAGGTGTGCCCGGGTGTGACCGGCGGACCGCTGAGCACCGACACCACGTTCACCTACTACAAGCAGCCGCTGGACATCCGCCTGGACAGCTGCGCCGTGGACTCCCTCGACCTGCCGCGCGGCCTGGTGAAGTACCCGCTGTCGATGAACGTCGAGGACTTCGGCACGTCCTTCACCGTCAACGTCGAGTGCTCCCACGAACAGTGGGCGACCGACCCGCTCGGCGTGATGCGCACGGTCCTCGACGCCGTCGGCCGCGACCCCCACCGGCCGGTGACCTCGATCCCCGCGCTGTCCGCCGACGCCGAGGCCCGCCTGCACCACCTGGTCAACCCGGGGGCGGCCCGCCCGCCGTTCCCGGTGGAGGCCTCCCTGTCCGTGTGGTTCGAGCAGACCGCGCGCCGTCACCCCAACCGGGTCGCCGTCAACCTCGGCCCGGACAGCCTCACTTACGCCGAGCTGGACCGCAGGGCCGACGCCGTCGCCGCCCGGCTCGCCGAGCGGGTGTCCGGCCGGCACGTGGGCGTCGCCCTGCGCCGGGGACCCGGCCTGGTCGCCGTGATCCTCGGTGTCCTCAAGGCCGGCAAGGCCTACGTGCCACTCGACCCGTCCTCGCCCACGGCCCGGATCGGCCAGATCCTGCGCAGCTTCCCCGAGGGGCTGCCCGTCGTCGAGGACGAACCCCGCTGGCCCGACGCCGAAACGGTCCGGCTGCCGGCCGCGGACCTGCTGGCGCCGGGGGAGGCGAGCGCGCTGCCGGTCCTGCACGACCCGGACGCGGACGCCTATGTCATCTTCACCTCCGGCTCCACCGGCCGGCCCAAGGGCGTCCAGGTCACGCACCGCAACGTCATGCGCCTCATGCGCTCCACCGAGGAACTGTTCGGCTTCGGCCCGCGCGACGTCTGGAGCCTGTTCCACTCCTACGCCTTCGACTTCTCCGTCTGGGAGATCTTCGGCGCGCTGCTGTACGGCGGCCGGCTCGCGGTCGTGCCGGAGACCACCGCCAAATCCCCGGACCAGTTCAGGGAGTTCCTCCTCGGCGAGCGGGTCACGGTGCTCAACCAGACGCCGTCGGCGTTCGGCCAGCTGCTGAAGGTGCTCCGACCGCGGGACCGGGACGAACTCGCCCTGCGCCACGTCGTGTTCGGCGGCGAGGCCCTGCGCTACGCGGCACTGCGCCCCTGGTTCGAGCTGATGGGCTCGCGGACCCGGCTGGTGAACATGTACGGCATCACCGAGACAACCGTCCACGTCACCCACCACCCGGTCACCGCCGAGGACGCCCGCTACGAGACCGTGTCGGCCATCGGCCGCCCGCTGCCCGACCTCAACGTGCGTGTCGTCGACACCGACGGCCATCCCTGCCCGCCCGGTGTGCCCGGCGAGCTGGTCGTCTCGGGCGCGGGCGTCACCCGCGGCTACCGCGAGCAGCCGGAACTGACCGACGAGCGGTTCCCCGTCCGGGCCGGCGAGCGGGTCTACCGCTCCGGCGACCTGGGGCTCGTCCGCCCCGACGGCACCCTGGTGCACCTGGGCCGCATGGACAAACAGATCCAACTGCGCGGCTTCCGCATCGAGTTGGGCGAGATCGAGTCGGCGCTGCTGTCCCTGCCGGGCGTGCGCGAGTGCGCCGTACGCCTCGACGAGCGGGACGCCGGGCATCCGGCCCTCGTGGCCTTCGTGTCCGGCCGGGACGTCCCGTCGGACGCCGCCGTACGCGAGTCGCTGCGTTCACTGCTGCCCTCGTATATGGTCCCCGCCGCGCTCGTCCGGGTGGCCGGACTGCCACTGACCGTCAACGGCAAGGTGGACGAGGCCGCGCTGCCCTGGCCCGAGCGCACGGACCGGAGCCCGGCCGTGCCGCCGACCGGCCCGACCGACCAGGCCTCCACGGTCGACGCCGTACGGGACGTATGGCAACAGGTGCTGCCCGGCGCGGAGTTCGGTCCCGACGACAACTTCTTCGACGTCGGGGGTTCCTCGATGCACGTCGTCGAGGTGCACCGCCTGCTGAGCAGCCAACTCGCCGTCGACGAGCTGGAAATGATCGAACTCTTCACGCACACCACCACGCGCAAGCTCGCCGCGCACATCGATTCCATACGGGGGAACACGCATGACTGAGCGCACCGCACCGCACACCGGACCGATAGCCGTCGTCGGCATGGCCGGGCGCTTTCCCGGCGCCGACTCGGTGGCCGGACTGTGGGAGGAGCTGGTGCACGGAGCGGAGGCCGTGCGGCAGTTCACCCCGCAGGAGCTGACCGAGGCCGGTGTACCCGCCGCCCTCGCCGGCTCACCCACGTACGTCCCCCACGGCGCCGACCTGGCCGACGCCGACCTCTTCGACGCCGAGTTCTTCGGCGTCACCCGGCGCGACGCCCGGCTGATGGACCCGCAGCACCGCGTCTTCCTCACCTGCGCCTGGCAGGCGCTGGAGGACGCGGGACTCGCCCCCGACGCCCAGGACAACGTCGGCGTGTACGCCGCGACCAGCCTCAGCACGTATCTCCTCTTCCACGTGCTGCGCTCCGCCGAATACGCCGACTCGGCGCTGACGTATCCCGTCCTGCTCGGCAACGACAAGGACTTCCTGGCCACCCGCGCCGCCTACAAGCTGGGCCTGCGCGGCCCCGCCATGACCGTGCAGACCGCCTGCTCCAGCTCCCTGACGGCCGTGCACCTGGCGTGCCGGGCCCTGGACGCGGGCGACATCGACGCCGCGCTGGCGGGCGGGGTCAGCATCACGCTGCCGCAGACCGCCGGTTACGCCTACCAGGAAGGCGGCATCCTCTCCCGCGACGGCCACTGCCGGGTCTTCGACGCCGAGTCGTCCGGGACCGTCAAGGGCAACGGCTGCGGGGTCGTCGTCCTCAAACGCCTGGCGGACGCCGAACGCGACGGCGACCGCGTGTACGCCGTGATCCGCGGCACCGCGATCAACAACGACGGTGCCGCGAAGATCGGCTTCACCGCGCCCGGTCCGGCGGGACAGCGCGAGGTCATCGGACGCGCGCTGGCCGTCTCCGGCATCCCCGCCCGGGACATCGGGTACGTCGAGACCCACGGCACCGGCACCGCCGTGGGCGACCCGCTGGAGCTGAGCTCGCTCGCCGCCGCCCACCGGGACGCGGGCGGCGTCGCGGCCGGCTGCCTCATCGGGAGCGTCAAGGCCAACCTCGGTCACCTGGACGCGGCGGCCGGTGTCACCGGACTGATCAAGGCGGCCCTCGCCCTGCACCACCAGACGGTGCCGCCGCAGATCAACATCGGCGAGCCCAACCCGTTCCTGCAACTGGACCGGACGCCCTACGACGTGCCGCGCGAGGCCGTCCGCTTCACCGAGGAACCCCTGCGCGCCACCGCGGTCAGCTCGTTCGGCATCGGCGGCACCAACGCCCACTGCGTCCTGGCCCGCGCCCCGCGGCCGCAGGAACGCCCCGCGCCTGCGGAAGCGACCCCTCTGCCGATCGTGCTGACGGCCAAGGACGCCGACGCGCTGCGGGAGTCGGCCCGCCGGCTGCGCGCCCGGCTGGCCGCCGCGCCCCGGACCGACGTGGCCGACCTCGCCTACTCGCTGTTCACGGGCCGCTCCCGGTTCCCGGTGAGCCACACCTTCACCGCGACCGACCTCGCCGAGGTGACGGCGGGACTCGACGCCCTGATTGCGGGCGCGCCCAACGGCGAACTGCCCGACGCCGTATGGCCGTTCACCCCCGCCCACAAGATCTCCCTGCCGGGTCACCCCCTGCGGGAGGAGCGCCACTGGATCGAGCCGGACATCGACCGGCCCGTACCGGAGCGACCGGCCACCGAGCCGGTGCGCGGCGCTGCCACGGCGGTCCCCGAATCCCCCGCGGGGACCGCCGTGAACAACGACGCTCAGGTGCTGGACCGGGTCGTCGCCGTACTCGAGGAGCACCTCGGGGTCCCGGGCATCGGCCCGGACGACGACTTCCGTGACCTGGGCGGCGACTCGATGGCCGCCGTGGAGATCGTCAGCGACTTCCGCGACGCCTTCGGCGTGGTGCTCGACCTCGACGACTTCGGCCTGCTGCGCACCCCGGCCCGGATGGCCGACGCCCTGCGGGCCCGGCTCACCCACGGCAGCCGCCCCAGCGGCCTGGTCACCGTGCGCGAGGGCGAGGGACGGCCGCTGTTCCTGGTCCACCCGGCCGGCGGCACCAACCTGCTGTACTTCAAGCTCGCCGAGTACTCCGGCTCGGCCCTGCCGCTCGCGGCCCTGTCGTTCCCGTCCGCCGCCGACACCCTGCCCGGCACCCTGCGCGAACTCGCCGCGCTCTACCTCGACCGCATCCGCGCCGTGCAGCCGGCCGGCCCCTACCGGCTGGGCGGCTACTCCTTCGGCGGCAACGTCGCCTTCGAGATGGCGCTGCAACTCCAGGCCGCCGGCGAGCAGGTCGAACCGCTGATCATGCTCGACTCGCACGTCCCCGAGAGCTATGTCGGCGGACGGCTGGACAGCGAGGCCTTCGAGGGCGCCTTCGAGGTGCTGGCCCGGCAGTCGACGCTGCTGGCGGGCGTCGACGTCGGCGTCCTGCGCGAGGAGGGCTTCCTCGCGGTGTGGCAGGCCAACCACGACTGGCTCAAGTCGTACTACCCGGACCGCCCCTTCGACGGCGACATCCTGCTGCTGCGCGCCGAGGAGGCCGAGCCCGAGGAACTGCTCGACGCGCTGCACATCAACGAACGCGACAAGTCGCTGTGGCAGGACCACATCACCGGGCGGCTGCGCGTGCGCAAGGTGCCCGGACACCACTTCTCCATGTTCGACGACGGCGAGCGGATCACCGCCCTCGCCGCCGCGTTCGACCACGCGGTCTCCCGCCTCGGAAAGGACTGACGACGTGCTGAGTCTCGGTTCCTACATAGGCGGCGTCGAACAGCCCGGCCGACGCTGGGTGTACACGCTGCGCAGCTCGGCCATGCTGAGCGACTTCTTCGGCGCCGTCCGCGTCAAACGCGGCCTGGAACGCGGCCGGTTGAGCCCCGACGAGGTCGGCACCGACGTCATCGGGCGGTGCGCGGTCGCCGACCGCGACGACATGGAGGCCGCCCTCCAGGCCGCGGCACGCGCCGTCGACACCTGGGCCGGGGCCGCGCCGGCCACCCGGATGCGGGTCGTCGAGGAGTTCCACCACCTCGTACGGGAGAAGCAGGACGCGCTGGTCGACCTGATGATCGCCGAGGGACATCCGCGGTCACTGGCCCGCTGGCAGGTCGCGGGCATGCTCGCGGCCACCGGCGCCGCCACCCGGGACTTCCTCGCCGGACAGCTGGAGTACCGAGTGCGGGACGGCGCACGGGAGTTGCGGGTACGCCGGGTCGCCGACGGCGTCGTCTGTCTCAACCCGCCGCAGAACGCGACCGTGTCCAACGCCCTGCTCGGCATCTGGGCCCTCGCGGCCGGCAACGCCCTGGTCGTCCGGGCGCCGCGGAGCGCACCGCTCGGTGTGATGTACGCGCTGCGCGAGCTGGTCGCGCCCGCCCTGGAGCGGGCCGGCGCCCCGGCCGCCGCACTGTCGGTGCTGTGCTCGGACGCCGGTGCCACGGTCGAACAGTGGCTGGCGAGCCCGCTGGTCGACGACATCATGTACTTCGGCGGCAGCGAACAGGGCATCGCCTTCGGCGCCCAGTGCACGGCCCGCGGCAAGAAGCCGGTCCTCGAACTGGCCGGCAACGACATCTGCGTGGTGTGGCACGACGCCGACCTCGACCTCGCGGCGGAGGCGCTGGCCGAGGCCTTCTACGGCTCCGGGCAGATCTGCATGGTCCCCAACTGCGCGGTCGTGCACCCGCGCGTCGCCGACGAGTTGCTGGCGAAGCTCGCCGCGCGCGCCGCGGCCATCCGGCCCGGACCGCCCGAGGCGCCGGACGCACTCCTGTCGCCCGTACTGCGCACGGACCGGTTCAACGACGTGCTGCGCCAGGCCGTCGAGGCGGGCGCCGAACTCGTGTGCGGTGGGCGCCGGTTGGACGTGGACGGCCGTCCCGACGACGTCCGCGGCCTGTTCCTGGAACCCACGGTGATCCGGGTGGACGGCCTCAAGGGAGCGCGGGAACTGGACGCCGTACGCCACGAGACGTTCTTCCCGCTGCTGCCGGTCGTGGTGCCGGAGGAGCTGCCCGACGACGAACTCCTCACGCTGGTCACGGAGTTCGTCAACAGCAACGAGTACGGGCTGCGCAACTCGCTGTGGACCGGCGACGAGGAGACCGCGGAGCTGTTCCTGCGCCGGGTGCGCAACGGCGGCCTGCTCAAGGTCAACGACTCGCACATCGGCTTCCTGCCCGTCCTGCCGACCCACGGCGGCACCGGCCTGACCGGCGGCCCCGGCGGCGAGGCCAACTACCCCTTGCTGCGCACCTCTCACCTCCAGGGAGTGAGCGTCGCTCACGGGGTGCGGCCCGCGGACGCCGTGTTCGCCCAGCCCGCAGACGACGACCGCCTCGGTGGCGACGGCCGCTTCAGCGACGAGAACCGCCTCGGCGACGAGAACCGCCTCGGCGGCGACAAGGAGGTACCCCTCTGATGCGCGGTATGGACACGGCCCGCGAGGCACTCGACACGCTGCTGCCCGGACTCGCGCCGACCCTCTCCGACGTACCCCTCCAAGTGCTGGAGTCGCCCGGCGGTCCCGGACTCGACGCGTTCCGCAAGAGCGGCGGTCCCGGGCTGCTGGTGCCCGGCGCGTACGGCGGCGCGGGCGCGGGAGCGCTGCGGGCGACCCGCGTGTCCCGGGCGCTGGGCGCGCTGTCCCCCTCCCTGGGGGTGGCGACGGCGATGCACAACTTCTCGGTCGCGAGCCTGGTCGCCCTGGTGGCCTCCGCCGACGCCTCCGGCCTGGAGTGGATGCTCATCGAGGGCATCGCCCGCGACCGGCTGCTGGTGGCCTCGGCGTTCGCCGAGGGCCGCCCCGGCGCCGGGATCCTCGACTCCGCGGTCAAGGCCCGGCCCGCCGAGGGCGGTTGGCTGGTCAGCGGCAGCAAGAAACCGTGCAGCCTCTCGCAGTCCATGGACCTGATCACCGCGAGCGTCGCCCTGACCGGGGCGGACGGCACGACCGAGCTGGGCGTCGCCCTGGTCCCCACCGCATCACCCGGCATCACCCGGCGCCCCTTCTGGGGCGCACCCTTCCTGGCCGGCGCCGAGAGCGACGAGGTCGTCCTGACGGACGTGCACGTGCCGACGGAACTCATGCTGCGCCCGCAGGTCGAACTGGGCACCGGACTCGACACGTTGCAGACGATCGGCTTCGTGTGGTTCGAGCTGCTCGTCACCAGCGTCTACACCGGCGCGGTCGCCCGCCTCGCCGAGAGCGCCCTGGACGCGGGCAAGGGCTCCGCGACCGACCGCGCCGCCGTGCTGACACAGGTGGAGGCCGCGATCGCGCTCGCGGAGAACACGGCACGGGTGGTGGACGCGGGCCCGGTGGGCAACGACGAGTTGGCGATGGTCCTGACGGCCCGTTACGCGGTGCAGGAGCTGCTGGTCTCGGCGGCCGACCGCGCCGCCGAACTCCTCGGCGGCCTGGCCTTCGCGACCAGCTGCGACATCGGCCATCTGCTCGCGGTCAGCCGCGCGTTGGCCTTCCACCCGCCCTCGCGCGGCTCGAGCGCCCAGGCCCTGCTGGACCACCACGCCGGCGCCCCGCTGCGGCTCGCGTGACCACACGGACGACGGAAGGGAGACGGCCATGCGACAGACCCACGGCACGACGACGGACGCGGGGACGTCCCCGGGCCAGGACGTGGCCCGCCGGTACAAGCAGCACCTGAGCCGGGGGAGGGGCAAGCTCGGCGAACTGTTCGGCGGGCAGGTCGAAGTCGCGTCCTACGGCAGCACGGTACGGACGGCCGACGGACGGGAGTTCCTCAACTGCGGCGGCTACGGCGTGTTCCTGGCCGGCGCCTGCCATCCGCGGATCGTCGCCGCCGTCGAACGGCAGCTGCGTACGCATCCCTTGGCCACCCGGATGCTCCTCGAACCGAAGGCCGCCGACGCGGCGGCCGCGCTGACCCGGGTGGCGCCGGCCGGGTTGGAGCGGGTGCACTTCACCAACTCCGGTGCGGAGGCGGTCGAGACGGCGCTGAAACTGGCCCGCGCACACGGCCACCGGCGGATCGTGTCCACCACCGGCGGCTTCCACGGCAAGACGCTCGGCGCGCTCTCGGCGACCGGCAAGCCCCTCTACCGCGATCCCTTCCTGCCCTTGCTGGAGACGGAACACGTGCCCTACGGCGACGCGGCCGCCCTGCGCGAGGCGCTCGGCGCGGACGGCTCCGACGCCGTGGTGATCGTGGAGCCGGTGCAGAGCGAGGCCGGCGTCCTGGTGCCGCCGGCCGGCTACCTCAAGGACGTGGCGTCGGCCTGCGCGGACACGGGCGCCTTCTTCGTGCTCGACGAGGTGATGACCGGCCTCGGCCGGATCGGCCACTGGTGGGGTGCCGACCGGGAAGGGGTGGTGCCCGACGTCCTGCTGGTCGGCAAGGCGCTCAGCGGTGGGGTCGTCCCGGTCGCGGCGGCGATCGCCACCGCGCGGGCGTTCGCGCCCTTCGACCGCGACCCGTTCCTGCACACCTCGACCTTCTCGGCGGCACCGATCGCGATGGCGGCGGCCGAAGCGGCGGTCGAGGTCGTCGAGGACGAGCAACTCGTCGACCGGGCAGCCCTGTTGGGCGGACTGCTGCTCAACTCGCTGCGGGACACGGTGGCCCGGCACTGCCCGCATCTCGTCTCCGAGGTGCGCGGGCTCGGACTGCTCATCGGCGTGGAGTTCCAGGACGCCGGCCTGGCGGGCGAGTTCCTGCTCGAACTCCTCGACCGGGACGTGATCGCCAACCACTCGCTCAACGCGCAGTCGGTCGTCCGGCTGACACCGCCCGCGGTGCTCGACGAGGCCGGGACGGACCGACTGACCGAGGTCCTGGAAGGCGCCGCCCAGGCGCTCGCCCGGCGCTTTCCCTACCCCTGTCCGGGGCCCGGTACCGAAAGGAACTGACATGCGTTCGGTTGAACTCGACTACAGCGGGGACGGATTGACTCCCCGTCAGGCATACGACCGGATCCGGGACTTCGCCCGCTATCCCGACCTGGTCGACGTGGTGCGCAGCGTGACGGTCCGGCCGTCCGAGGCCGCCTCGGCGGTGCTCAGCGACTGGGAGGTGGACTTCCGCAACGGCGTCCTCGCGTGGAGCGAGGAGGACGTGTTCGACGACGCGGCGCTGCGCATCGAATTCCGGCAGACCGAGGGGGACTTCGAGTCCTTCGAGGGCCGCTGGGAGGTGACTCCGACCGCGCGGGACGGGGCCCGGGTGCGCTTCACGGCCGCGTTCGACTTCGGTCTGCCGAGCCTGGCCGGGATCATCGACCCGGTCGCGGAGCGGGTGCTGCGCGAGACCATCGAGGACATCCTGCGCGCGCTCCTGGACGACGGGCCGGCCGGGGCGGACCGGGTGGCGGCCTGATGGACGCCGTCAACCGCTTCGAGAGCCGGGTCACCTACCGGCTGCTGCGGGCCGAGTACTGCGTCGGCCTCGCCCTGTCCGCGGGCCTGTTCCTCGCGCACTGGGACGAGGTGCGCTGGCCGGTGGCCGTCGCCCTGTTCGCGTACATCGACGTGATCGGCTACGTCCCCGGCGCGCTGGCCCACCGCCGATCGGCCACCGGACAGCTGCCGCGCGTCTACTACGTCCTCTACAACACGTTGCACAGCTGGCTGACGGCCGGCGCCGTGGTCGCCCTGTGGGCCTGGCTGATCGGCCCCGAGTGGGCGTTGCTCGCGGTCCCGATCCATCTGTGCGGCGACCGGGGCCTGTTGGGGAACTTCCTCAAACCGTTCGCGGTCCCGTTCGAGCCGAAGCCCCATCCCGCCTTCGTCCGCTTCGAGCAGAGCCTGGCCTTCACCGCGCGGCTGCCTGCGGGCGCGCAGGGTGCGCAGGGCGCGAATGGGGTGGAGGGCGCGAATGAGGTGGAGGGCGCGGGGGCTGCGGTGGGCACGGAGGCCGCGAGGCTCGCGAAGGTCGGAGGGCTCGCGGAGAGCCCGGAGGCCGCGGGGATCGCAGAGGGCACGGACGCTGGCCGGGCTGTCACGGGCGGGGCACGATGAGCCCGCCGAGCCCGAAGGGCCCGTCGAGTCCGCCGGATGCGTCGAGCTTGCCGAGTAGGCCGAGCCCGCAGAGCCCGCCGAGCCCGCCGAGCCCGCCGGGCGCGCCGAGCCCGCCGAATCCGCCGGACGCGCCGAATCCGCCGGACGCGCCGAACCCGCCGGACGCGCCGAATCCGCCGGACACGCCGAACCCGCCGAATCCGCCGGACGCGCCGAACCCGCCGGACGCGCCGAATCCGCCGGACACGCCGGACGCGCCGAATCCGCCGGACACGCCGGACACGCGCGACGCGACCGTCGTCCTCCGCGCATACGCCGATCACCCCAGCGCATTCCTGGCCGTCAACGCACGCACCCGCCACCACCATGGACGCCAGGTGCCCGGCCTGGTCGCGCATCTGCCCGGCCGACGCCACCACCTCCAGTTCGCCGGCCCACTGGCACCCCCGAACGCGCGCGGGCCACTGCTCGACGAGTACCTGGCGTCCCTGCGCGGACGCGGACTGCTGACGGCTGTCCAAGTACGTGCGCAGGACGTGGACTTGTACGCCGAACGCGGCTTCACGGTCAACCAGATCGGCAGCACCTACGGCATCGACCTGAGCCGGTTCACGCTCCGCGGAAAGGCACTGGCCAAGATCCGGCAGAACGTCTCCCGCGCCCGCCGTGAAGAGGTGACGGTGACGGAGGCGGGCCCCGACGACCCGGTCGACCAGGAAGCCCTGGACCGCATCGACCGCGAGTGGCTGCGCGCCAAGGGCCGCCACGTACGGCAGTTGGCGTTCCTGGTCGGTGAACGCGGTGGCCCCGGGCGGCCGTTGCGCCGCACCTTCCTGGCTCGGCACCAGGGCCGGATCGTCGCGTACATCACCTACTCGCCCGCGTGGGGCAGCCGCCCGGGCTGGCTGTACGACCTCACCCGCCGTGCTCCTCAGGCCCCCGTCGGCACCATCGAACTGGTCAACCTCACCGCCCTGACCCGCTTCACCGAGGAGGGCGCGGGCTGGCTGCACCTGGGACTGACCCCGTTCGCCGGACTCGCCGACGAGCACGAACCGCCCTGCGCCTCACCGTCGTTGATCCGGGCGCTGCGACTGGTGGCCCGGCACGGGAGCGCGGTCTACCCCGCGCGCACCCAGGAGGTCTTCAAGCTCAAGTGGGACCCCCACGTGGTCGAACCCGAGTACGTGGCCTTCCAGGACGGAGTCCGCCCCGGTGCCGTGTGGCGCCTGCTGCGGGCCACCGGCGCGGTCTGACCATCCCTGGACACACCCCTCACCCTTCACCCCTCCCTCCGATTCACCCTCACCGAGCTAAGGACGACACCATGGCAGCACTTCCCCTGGAAGCCGACTGGGACCGGGCCCCGGGCGTACTCGAGGGCGCACGCGACCTCGAACTGACCGTGCGGGACTGCGACTTGCCCTACTGGCTGGAGCACGTGGCAGGCACCATGCTGCGCCGCCTGTCGGACGGCACGGTGACGGCCCAGGCCCCCACCGACGCCGTACGCCGTCCGGGCCCGCTGCACGACGCGCTCGTCGAGGAGTTCACCTTCCGCACGCTCGCGGAGGAGAAGGCCACGCGGGCCCTGTCCTTCCTGGTCCACCAGGCTCCGGACACCGACTGCCTGGAGTTCTTCGCCACCCAGCTCGTCGACGAGGCCCGCCACGCCCGCGTGTTCCGTGAGCACCTGGTGGCGGCCGGGGTGCCCGCGGCCGAGGTGGCGTCCGCCGTCGCGCGGACCGCGGCCGCCTCGGGCGCCGCCGTCCTCGACCCGCTGGAGGAGTTCGGCCTGCAAGTCCTGCGCGACCAGGGCGACTTCTACGGCGGTGTCCTCGTCCTCACCGTCCTCGTCGAGGGCGTGCTGGCGCCGGCGGCGGAGCTGAGCGAGCGCAAGTGGAAGGTGTTCGACCCGTCGGCGGCGCTGGTCGAGCGCGGCGCGAACATGGACGAGATCCGTCATCTCGCGGTCGGCTCGTCGATCATCCGCACCCACCTGACCGCACACCCCGAAGAGCGGGGGCGGCTGCTCGAACTCATCCACGAGGGGCGGCGGTTGTGGGAGAAGCTCCCGATGGTCGAGGTGCTGTTCCGCCGGGAGACCCTGTTCCAGGAGGGTCTGGCAGAGCACGGGGACCTGCTGGGAGACTACGAGATCTGGCCGGGACGCCGGCTGGTGGACACGGGGATCGAGGAGCGTATGGAAGCCGCGGAACGGTGGTCGCGGGAGACACAGGACACCCGGCTCGCGTACATGCTGCTCGACGGGTCCCACTGATGGCCGACGAGGACGTCTGGCGGATCGCCCTGCCCGGCGGCGGCGATCCGGCACGGCCCGGCGAGGCCCATGTCGCCGCGCTGGTCACGCTTCCGCAGGACGCGCCGAGGGCGGTGGTGCTGCTGTGGCCCGCGCTCGGCGTGACCGCTTCGTACTACGCGCCGTTCCGCGCCGAACTCGCCGCCCAGGGGATCGCCGTCGTCGCGGCCGACCTGCGCGGACAGGGGAACAGCACGCCGAGGGCGGGGCGCGGCAGCCGCCACGGCTACCACGAGCTGGCCGGCCGGGACTGGCCCGCCCTCGTCGCCGCCGCCCGGGAGCGGTTCGGCGCGGAGATCCCGCTGTTCCTGCTCGGGCACAGCATCGGCGGCCAGGTCGGTGTGCTGTACGCGGCCCGTGAGCCGAAGGGCGTGGACGGTCTGCTGCTGGTGGCCGCGGGATCGGTCGACCAGCGCGGCTTCAGCGGAGCCGCCCGGCTGCGCGTGCTGGCCGGTACGCAGTTCGTCGCGCTGGTCGCCTCGCTGTGGGGGTACTGGCCCGGGCACCGGCTGGGCTTCGGCGGCCGGCAGCCCGCCCGGCTGATGCGGGACTGGGCGCGGATCTGCCGTACCGGGCGGTTCGAGCCCGCGGGCGCCGACCTCGACTACGAGGCCGCGTTCGCGTCCGTGACGCTGCCCGTGCTGGCCGTGTCCCTCGCGGGCGACGGACTCGCCCCGCGCGCGGCGGTGGACCGGCTGTGCGCCAAGCTTCCCCGGGCCGAGGTGCGGCGCGTGCACCACCGCCCCGAGAACGGCGAACGGATCGACCACGTGCGGTGGGCCAGGTCCGGCGCGGGCATCGCCCGGGAGATCTCGGACTGGATCCGGGAACCGCGCGGAACCTGACGCTCCACGGCCGCGCCGGAATACCGTCGAGGTACCGGCGCGGCCGGGTCGCTCCCTTGCCCGCACGCCTCACACGTCACGCGTTGTGATCGTGCACAGGTGTGAACGTGATTGTTTCGCAAGATACTTGAGCATTTACCCAACAGCCCCCACCATAAGAACGATACGACTCGTTCCACGGAGATCTCACCCCCCGCGGCTACGCGTGTCACCAAGTCGCACGACCGGAGAGCCGACCTGCACATGGGCCAGAAACGATCACTCACTTCTGTCACCGTCGAGGACGGTCAGCGCATGCGGGACCTCGAAGCCCGCGACCGCATCCTCGCGGCGACACTGAAAATGCTAGGTGAGCTCGGGTACACACGGCTGACGATCGGCGGTATCGCCATCGAAGCCGGAGTCGGCAAGGCCACGATCTACCGGTCCTGGCCGAACAAGGCCGCACTCACCCTCGACGCCGTACGCACCCAGCTGCCGGACATCCCCGTCGACGACGTCGGCGACAGCAGACAGGAGGTGTTCGCCGTGGCGGACACGCTCGCCGCGCTCTACGGCTCGCCCAAGGTACGGCTGGTTCTGCCGGCCCTGGTCTCGGACGCGGCCGCCGACCCCGAACTCGGCCGCCGCCTGCGCGAGGAGCTCATCCAGGACCGTAAGCGGCAGTCCGCGACCGTGCTGCAGCGCGCGGTGGACCGGGGTCACATGCCCAAGGACACGGACATCTCCACGGTCCTCGACATGTGGGCAGGGCTCATGCTCTTCCGCAGCCTGTTCTTCGACCTCACCTTCGACGACCGGGCCATCCGCAACCTCGTGGCGGCGACCCTCGACTCACCGCCCCGCGTCACCGAGGGGCCGGAGGCCGACTGACCGCCGCCTCGCCGACGATCACCCCCGGTTACTATGGTCACTTCGGGCCGGCAGCCGGAAAGAGGGGGTGACCTGAGGGAATGCTGAGAGAGGTCACCGCGACCCACTACGTCGCGCCCCTGACGTCCGGCGGTTCCGTCCCCGGTGTCGTCGAGGCCGACGACCTGGGCATGTACGTCGTGAAGTTCACCGGCTCCGCGCAGGGCCGCAAGGCGCTGGTCGCCGAGGTGATCGTCGGCGAACTGGCACGCGCGCTCGGGCTGCGCTTCCCGGAACTCGTCCTGGTCCACTTCGACCCGGCGATCGCCGACAGCGAGCCGCACCAGGAGGTGCGCCACCTGCACTCCGCGAGCGCGGGCGTCAACCTCGGCATGGACTACCTGCCGGGCGCCAAGGACTTCACCCCGGACCTCGCGAAGCACTTCCGCGTCGACTCCCTGGAGGCCGGCCGGATCGTCTGGCTCGACGCCCTGACCGCCAACGTCGACCGTACGGTCCACAGCTCCAACCTGATGGTCTGGCCGACCTTCGGCACCGCGCCCGCCCGCCTCTGGCTGATCGACCACGGCGCGGCCCTCGTCTTCCACCACCGCTGGGACGCCTCCGACCCCACCAAGGTCTACGACTTCCGCAACCACGCCCTCGGCCACTACGCCCCGGACGTGCGCGCCGCCGACGCCGAACTGGCGCCCAAGGTCACCGAGGACCTGCTGCGCGCGGTCGTCGCCGAGGTCCCGGACGCCTGGCTGACGGAGTTCGGCACGCCCGACGACATGCGCGAGGCGTACGTCGGCTACCTCCACGCGCGCGTGCGGGCGTCCGCCGCGTGGCTTCCCACGGACTTCCCCACCCGGGAGGAACTCGCCGCCGAGCAGGCACTCCGCGCGGTGCAGACAGAGCGAGGCCGGCCCAAGTGGCTGAAGCGGGTCCCCGACCTGCACGGCAAGCCGGCCGCGGAACAGGATGGGTCGGTGCACTTCGAATGAGTGGCCGTGTCGAGATCGAGTACTGCACGCAGTGCCGCTGGCTGCCCCGCGCGGCCTGGCTGGCCCAGGAACTCCTGACCACCTTCGAGACGGAGCTGTCCGAACTCGCCCTCAAACCGGGCAAGGGCGGGGTCTTCATCGTCCGCGTCGACGACGAGGTGGTCTGGGACCGCCGCGACCAGGGCTTCCCCGAGCCGACGGCGGTTAAGCAGGTCGTACGCGACCGAGTGGCCCCGGGAAGATCCCTGGGCCACTCGGACAAGCCTGCTTCCTGACCTGCTTTCTGCCGGCCCTTGTCAGCCCTTGAGCTGCTCGTACGCCGGCAGCGTCAGGAAGTCCGCGTAGTCGGCGTCCAGGGACACCTGGAGCAGCAGGTCGTGGGCCTGCTGCCAGTGGCCGGCCGCGAAGGCCTCCTCGCCGATCTCCGCGCGGATGTTGGAGAGTTCTTCCGCGGCGACCTTGCGGGCCAGCTCCGGGGTGGCGAGTTCGCCGTTCTCGAACTCGACGCCCGCGTTGATCCACTGCCAGATCTGCGAGCGGGAGATCTCCGCGGTGGCCGCGTCCTCCATGAGGTTGAAGATGGCGACCGCGCCGAGACCGCGCAGCCAGGCCTCGATGTAACGGATGCCGACCTGAACGGCGTTGACGAGACCGGGGTACGTCGGCTTCGCCTTCAGCGAGTCGATCGCGATCAGGTCGGCGGCCTCGACGTGGACGTCCTCGCGCAGCCGGTCCTTCTGGTTCGGCCTGTCGCCGAGGACCCGGTCGAAGGACTCCAGGGCGATCGGGACCAGGTCGGGGTGGGCGACCCAGGAGCCGTCGAAACCGTCGTTCGCCTCACGATCCTTGTCGGCGCGTACCTTCTCGAAGGCGACCTTGTTGACCTCGGCGTCCCGGCGGGAGGGGATGAAGGCGGCCATCCCGCCGATCGCGTGCGCGCCGCGCTTGTGGCAGGTACGGACGAGGAGTTCGGTGTACGCCCGCATGAACGGGGCCGTCATCGTCACCGCGTTGCGGTCCGGGAGGACGAACTTGGTGCCGCCGTCACGGAAGTTCTTCACGATGGAGAACAGGTAGTCCCAGCGCCCCGCGTTCAACCCCGAGGCGTGGTCGCGGAGTTCGTAGAGGATCTCCTCCATTTCGTACGCGGCCGTGATGGTCTCGATCAGAACGGTCGCGCGGACGCTGCCCTGCGGGACGCCGACGTAGTCCTGCGCGAAGACGAACACGTCGTTCCACAGCCGCGCTTCGAGGTGCGACTCGGTCTTGGGGAGATAGAAGTACGGACCCTTGCCGAGGTCGAGCAGGCGCTGGGCGTTGTGGAAGAAGTACAGCCCGAAGTCGACGAAGGCGCCCGGCACTTGCTCGCCGTCGACCTGGAGGTGCCGCTCGTTCAGGTGCCAGCCGCGCGGACGCATGACGACGGTGGCGAGCTCGGTCTCGTCCTTGAGGGCGTACGACTTGCCGGAGCCCGCGTCCGTGAAGTCGATGTTCCGCGTGTACGCGTCGATCAGGTTGACCTGCCCCAGGATCACGTTCTCCCAGGTCGGCGCGGAGGCGTCCTCGAAGTCCGCGAGCCACACCTTGGCGCCCGAGTTGAGGGCGTTGATGGTCATCTTGCGGTCGGTGGGGCCGGTGATCTCGACCCGGCGGTCGTTCAGGGCCACGGGGGAGGGGGCCACCCGCCAGGAGTCGTCGGCGCGGATCGCGGCCGTCTCCGGGAGGAAGTCGAGCGTGGAGGTGCGGGCGATCTCGGCGCGGCGCTCGGCACGGCGGGCGAGGAGTTCCGCGCGGCGCGGTGAGAACCGCCGGTGCAGCTCGGCCACGAAGGCGAGGGCCGCGTCGGTGAGGACCTCCTCCTGCCGGGGCAGGGGCTCGGCGTCGACGATGGCCAGCGGGGACGGCGCTGGTGCGGACATGAGCTGTCACTTCCTTCTCAACGTGTTTCTGAGCAGTGGATACTAGTTTCCTCATTGTGGAACTTCAATGGTTTGTTGATATCGAGATTCTTCGGATCGAGGGAACGTGGCGCTCAGTGCCACCGTGATCACTCAAGGTGGGCCGCTCACTCAAGGTGGACCAGGTCGGCCTCGGTGTCGATGTCGTACGGCTCGGCCACGTCCCCGCACTCGACGAGCGTGATCGCTTCCTCGTGCGCCTTGAGGTAGGCGCGCGCACCGCGGTCCCCGGTCGCGCTCGCCGCGACACCGGCCCAGTGGGCGGCCCCGAACAGCACGGGATGGCCGCGCGCACCGTCGTACGCCGCCGAGACCAGCGACGTACGGTCCCGGTGGGCCGCCAGCACACGGGCGACGGCCGCCGGACCGATCCCGGGCTGGTCGACCAGTGAGACCAGTACGCCCGACGCGCCCGTCCCGGCGAGCGAGTCGAGCCCCGCCCGCAGTGAACCGCCCATGCCCTCGGCCCAGTCAGGGTTGTCCACCAGGACGCAGCCCGACAGATCGGCACGCGCGCGTACGTCCGCCGCCCGCGCGCCGAGCACCACGTGCACGCGCGCGCAGCCGGCGGCGCGCAACACCCCGACCGCGTGTTCGACGAGCGGCCGGCCCCGGTGTTCGAGCAGCGCCTTGGGCCGCCCGCCGAGCCGCCGGCCGCCGCCCGCGGCGAGCAGAAGTGCGATCACGCCGTCTTCTTTCTCCGTCATGCGTCCTGCATACCCGAGGCCGTTCCCGACCCCCTACCCGACGCCCGCGCGAGTGCCCGGTTTCCAACGGTTGAATTTCGGTCCGCGCAGTGGCGCGCCCCGCATCGGGTGGCGTTTACTGACCCGCGTCTCCCGGCGCCCGACCAACGCCACGGGGGAGCTCGGCAGGACCACGACGTAGAGGCGCACAACGGCGTGCGCGGGGGGAGAGCTGTGTTGCGGAGCTTGGGGCAGAGACCAGTGACCGGCAGCGGTGAGGACCCGAGAGTGGCGGGACTGCGGACCGCCGTGTCCCGGCTGCGCCGCCAACTCGCCACGCACCCCGCGGAGTTCCCCGACCGGGGCATCGCCGAGGACGAACTCGCCGCCCTCGCCGCGATGACGATCGACGGCACCCCCGAGATCCCGCGGCTGCGCCGCTCCCTGTTACTCATCGCGGGATCGATCGGATCGGTCAGCGCGCTGGCCCGGGGACTGTCGGACGTACGGGACGCGGTGGAGCTGTTCGGCGAGCCGCCGCGCGGGCGGGACTGAGGACCGTCTCCCGGGTCACCGTACGCGTGCCCCGGTCACCGTGCGCCTTCCCCGGTCACCGTGCGCGCAGCCGGTCCAGGGCCGACTGGCTCTCCTCGTCCGCGGCGCGGTAGATCACCAGCAGCTGGTCGGGGTCCTGGAGCGGCTTGAGGGTTTCGAACTGCACGGTGATCACACCGACTTCGGGGTGCCGCATCACCTTGCGTCCGCGCCCGCTGACCTTGACGTCCTGCTCGGCCCACAACCGCGCGAAGTCCTCGTCACCGGCGCTGAATTGGGCGATGAGACCGGTCAGCGCCCGGTCGTCCGGGTGTGCGGCCCACGCGGCGCGCAGATGGGCGATCCCTTCGCGCACCACGCGTTCGCGATCGAGGTAGAGCTCACGGACCCGCGGGTGCATCAGGCACAGCCACATCGAATTGCGCTGCGCCCGCGGCAGGGTGTCGAAATCCACCAGCAGTCCCGCCATTTCGCCGTTCCAGGCCAGGATGTCGTAGTGGTGGTTCAGGAGCATGGCCGGCAGCGGTGACAGGTCGGCGACCAACCGGGCCAGCGGCTGTGCCGCGGCGGTGGCGAGCCTGTCGGCGTCGCGCGGGCGCCGCACGGTCAGGTCGAAGAGGTAGGCGCGCTCGTCGGGGGCCAGGCGCAGCGCCCGGGCCAGCGCCTCCACCACGTCCGCGGAGGGCCGCAGCCCACGCGCCTGTTCCAGCCGTACGACGTAGTCGACGCTGACCCCCGCCAGTTCGGCGACCTCCTCGCGGCGCAGCCCCGGGGTCCGCCGGGACCGCCGACGCGCCGGCAGCCCGAAGTCCCGCGGATCCAGGCGTTCCCGCCGGGTTCTCAGGAACGCGGCCAGCTCCTGGTTCCTGTCCACCGTGGAGATCGTCATGATCGGTCCAACAGCCAGGGTAGGACGGCTCTTCCCAGGATCGTCCTTCCCTTACCCCTGCCTCGCCGCGGTCACAGACTCGCTGTCGACAACGGATCACAAGCAGGAGGACACGATGTCGCTCACTCTCGACAGCCACCGGCTGCTCGGCCGCTCCGGGCTGCGGGTCTCACCCCTCGCGCTGGGCACGGCGACCTTCGGCACCGAGTCCGGCTGGGGCGCCGACAAGGACGAGGCACGCAAGCTGTTCGACACCTACGTCGAGCGCGGCGGCAACTTCCTCGACACCGCCAACACCTACACCGACGGCAGCTCCGAGCGTCAGCTGGGCGAGTTCACCCGCGACCACCGCGAGAGCCTTGTGCTGGCGACGAAGTACACGACGCTGCGCCGGCCCGGCGACCCGAACTCCGCGGGAAGCCACCGCAAGAGCATGTTCGCCTCGGTGGAGGCCAGTCTCCGGCGGCTGAACACGGACTACCTCGATCTTCTCCACCTGCATGTGTGGGACTTCGCCACGCCGGTCGAGGAGATCCTGCGCGGCATGGACGACCTGGTCCGGCAGGGCAAGGTCCTGTACGTGGCGATCTCCAACACGCCGGCCTGGCAGATCTCGCGCATGCAGGCGATCGCCGACCTGCGCGGCTGGTCGCCGCTGGTCGGACTGCAGATCGAGTACAACCTCGTCAACCGGGCCGCGGAACGCGATCTCATCCCCATGGCACGGGAGATGGGGCTGGGCGTCACGCCGTACTCACCGCTGGCGGGCGGCCTGCTCACCGGCAAGTACCGCCGCGCCGACCTGACCGCGACGACGGCCGCGCCAGGGGAGAGCACCCGCAAGAGCTTCAACGCCGGCCTGGGCATGGTCACCGAGCGCAACCTCGCGATCGCCGACGTGGTGAAGGAGATCGCCACGGAACTGGGCCGCACACCCGCGCAGGTCGGGCTCGCCTGGACCCTGCGGCAGCCGGGCGTGACGGCACCGATCATCGGGGCCCGCACCGTCGAGCAACTGGAGGGCAATCTGGGCGCGTTGGAGGTCGAGTTCACCGCCGCCCAGTCGGCCCGCCTCGACGAGGCGAGCGTGATCGAACTCGGCTACCCGCACGACCTGCTCGCCAGTGATCACATCCGCAGGGTGACCCGGGGCGACCTGAAGATCGAAGCCCGCGGCTGACACCCGACCGAGCCGGTCTCAGAACCTGCGGCCCGGGAACCGGCCCCGGTAGCCCGGGTTTCCGGTCCGATGCTCGAACTCCCCGCAGAGCCAGGTCTCCTGGACGAACTCGGTGCGCGACTGCCAGACCGTGAGGATGCCGTGCGGCCCGTGCTTGCCGTCGACCAGCCGGTAGAGGTCCTTGACATCACGGAAGCAGGCGAGCCCGCCCATCAGGCTGTGGCCGACGGGGTGGTAGTCGGACCACGCGCACGAGACGCACGCCTTGAGCCGTGCCGCGCGCGGCAGTTGACGCTGGACCTCGTGCAGCGCGTCCTCGAAGTCGTCCTGGCCGTTCGCGTTGCGGTACTCGCGCCCGTCGAGACGCAGCGTGGTGGTCAACGTCTCGGCGTCCAGGCCCTTCCCCGGTCCGGCCGGCGCCCCGAGCCGCAGTGCGCAGTGCAGCACCGCAGGGCGCACCCCGCTGCCTCTGACCTCGACCGGTATGGGCACCTCCCACTCCAGGAGGCACTCGCACAGCCCCCCGTCGAAGAACGAGAACGCCTGCTCGGGCGGCTCGCCGCTCAGCGCGCCCAGGTCGGCCACGCTGTCGCTCTCGAAAAGGACACCCCGGATCGTCGTACGGATCATGTCCCGGCCGTCCGACTCGAAGACGATGTCCTCCGAGCCGTGCCGGTCGGTGTACCGGCCGGGCCAGTACGCCGGTTCGGTCATGCCTGGGCCTGGCTGGCCAGCGCCTCCGACAACTCCCCGGCCACCTGCTGGAGCACCGGCACGATCTTGTCCGTCGCCGCCTCTGTGACCCGGCCCGCCGGGCCCGAGATCGAAATGGCGGCGGCGGTGGGGGAGTTGGGCACGGAGACCGCGAGGCAGCGGACGCCGACCTCCTGCTCGTTGTCGTCGACCGCGTAGCCGAGGTCGCGCACCTCCGCGAGGGCGGCCAGGAAGCCGTCGGGCGTCGTGATCGTCTTCTCCGTCGCGGCGGGCATGCCGGTACGGGAGAGCAGGGCGCGCACCTCGTCGTCGGGGACGTCGGCGAGCAGGGCCTTGCCGACGCCCGTGGAGTGCGGCAGGACGCGCCGGCCGACCTCGGTGAACATGCGCATCGAGTGCTTGGACGGCACCTGGGCGACGTAGACGATCTCGTCCCCGTCCAGCAGCGCCATGTTCGCCGTCTCGCCGGTCTCCTCGACGAGGCGGGCCAGATACGGGCGGGCCCAGGTGCCGAGCAGGCGCGAGGCGGACTCGCCGAGGCGGATCAGACGCGGACCGAGCGCGTACCGGCGATTGGCCTGCTGGCGGACGTAACCGCAGGCCACGAGCGTCCGCATGAGACGGTGGATGGTGGGCAGCGGCAGCCCGCTGCTCGCGGAGAGCTCGCTGAGCCCGACCTCGCCGCCCGCGTCGGCCATCCGTTCCAGCAGATCGAAGGCGCGCTCCAGTGACTGGACCCCACCGGTCGTGGACTTGGTGGAGTCGGTGGTGCTGGCGCTGGACGTCGGCACGGCGCGTTCCTTTCGGGACTGGCAGGAAGGGCTGAAGCCTACCCGTCGGTCGGTTGACTCCCTGGTGGTGCGTAGCTACGTTCTGCTTTCCGGAAGTCTAATTCCGCTTTGTGGAAACGTCCAGAGTGTGCGCCCAGGCATCCTTGTCGACAAGTGTGCCCTTGACGGCTCGGGAGCGGGAGTGAAGACTCCTTCAACAGAAAGTTGAATTCCGTTACGCGGAAGTAAACGCCGGCAGAGAGGGGCCCGGGTGTCCGACGTAGAACTGGTGCTGCGCTCGACGCGCGTCATCACACCCGAGGGGACACGCGCCGCCTCGGTCGCGGTCGCCTCCGGCACGATCACGGCCGTCCTCCCGTACGACGCCGAAGTGCCCTCCGGCGCCCGGCTGGAGGACCTCGGCGACGACGTCCTGCTGCCCGGCCTGGTCGACACGCACGTGCACGTCAACGACCCCGGCCGCACCGAGTGGGAGGGCTTCTGGACCGCCACGCGCGCGGCGGCGGCCGGCGGCATCACCACCCTCGTCGACATGCCCCTCAACTCCCTCCCGCCGACCACGACGGTCGACAACCTCCGTACGAAGCAGGCGGTCGCCGCCGCCAAGGCCCATGTCGACGTCGGCTTCTGGGGCGGCGCCCTGCCCGACAACGTCAAGGACCTGCGCCCGCTGCACGAGGCCGGCGTCTTCGGCTTCAAGGCGTTCCTGTCGCCGTCCGGCGTGGACGAGTTCCCGCACCTGGACCAGGAGCGACTCGCCCTGTCCCTGGCCGAGATCGCCTCCTTCGGCGGCCTGCTCATCGTGCACGCCGAGGACCCGCACCACCTGGACGCGGCCCCGCAGCAGGGCGGCCCGAAGTACGCCGACTTCCTCGCGTCGCGGCCACGGGACGCGGAGGACACGGCGATCGCCCAACTCATCGCCCAGGCGAGGCGGTTGGACGCACGCGTGCACGTGCTGCACCTGTCCTCGTCCGACGCGCTGCCCCTGATCGCCGCCGCGAAGGCCGACGGCGTGCGCCTCACCGTCGAGACCTGCCCGCACTACCTCACCCTCACCGCCGAGGAAGTCCCGGACGGGGCCAGCGAGTTCAAGTGCTGCCCGCCCATCCGTGAGTCGGCCAACCAGGACCTGCTGTGGCAGGCGCTGGCCGACGGCACGATCGATTGCGTGGTCACCGACCACTCGCCGTCCACGGCCGACCTGAAGACCGACGACTTCGCGACCGCCTGGGGCGGCATCTCCGGGCTCCAGCTGAGCCTCGCGGCGGTGTGGACGGAGGCCCGCAAGCGGGGTCACGGCCTGGAGGACGTGGTCCGCTGGATGTCGTCAAGGACGGCCGGACTGGTGGGACTTGACCGCAAGGGCGCCATCGAGCCGGGCCGCGACGCCGACTTCGCGGTCCTCGCACCCGACGAGACGTTCACCGTGGACCCGGCGGCCCTCCAGCACCGCAACCGCGTCACCGCGTACGCGGGCAAGACCCTGCACGGCGTCGTGAAGTCCACCTGGCTGCGCGGCCGACGCATCGTCACGGACGGCGAGTTCACCGATCCGAAGGGACAACTGCTGACCCGTACCCCCTGATTCACCGCACCCGCAGCGGCCGACCCTCGAAAGGACACCAGATCATCGTGACGGCGCAGAGCCAGTCTTCCTCGGCTTCCTCGACTCACTTCACCGGCGACGCGAACCCCTACGGAGGCGGCGACCCGTACGCGGACTACCGCACCGCCGACCTCCCCTTCACCCAGTACGCCAACCTCGCCGACCGGCGGCTCGGTGCCGGTGTGATCGCCGCCAACGACGAGTTCTTCGCCCAGCGCGAGAACCTCCTGGTGCCCGAGCGGGCCGAGTTCGACCCCGAGCACTTCGGGCACAAGGGCAAGATCATGGACGGCTGGGAGACGCGCCGTCGCCGTGGCGCCTCGGCCGAGCACCCGTGGCCGACGGTCGAGGACCACGACTGGGCGCTGGTGCGCCTGGGCGCGCCGGGTGTCATCCGCGGGATCGTCGTCGACACGGCCCACTTCCGCGGCAACTACCCCCAGGCCGTGTCGGTCGAGGGCGCGTCCGTGGCGGGTTCCCCGTCGCCGGAACAGTTGCTGTCGGACGACGTGAAGTGGACGACCCTCGTGCCGCGCACGCCGGTCGGCGGGCACGCGGAGAATGGTTTCTCCGTCTCGGCCGAGCAGCGCTTCACCCACCTCCGTGTCAACCAGCACCCCGACGGGGGCATCGCCCGCCTGCGCGTGTACGGCGAGGTCGTCCCGGACCCCAACTGGCTTGCCGTCCTGGGCACGTTCGACGTCGTCGCCCTGGAGAACGGCGGCCGGGCCGAGGACGCGTCGAACCTCTTCTACTCCCCGGCGAGCAACACCATCCAGCCGGGCCGCTCGCGCAAGATGGACGACGGCTGGGAGACCCGGCGCCGCCGCGACCAGGGCAACGACTGGATCCGCTACCGCCTCGCCGCCCAGTCCCGGATCCGCGCGATCGAGATCGACACGGCGTACCTGAAGGGCAACAGCGCGGGCTGGGCGTCGGTCTCGGTGCGGGACGGCGAGGGCGGCGCGGAAGGCGGGGACGACGGCTGGACGGAGATCCTCCCGCGCACCCGCCTCCAGCCCGACACCAACCACCGCTTCGTCCTATCGACCCCGGCCATCGGCACCCACGCACGCGTGGACATCTATCCCGACGGCGGGATCTCGCGGCTGCGGTTGTTCGGGTCGCTGACGGATGCGGGGGCGACGAGCCTGGCGGCCCGCCATCGGGAGTTGGGCGGCTGACGGGTGTCTCTCAGACGCTGGCCGGCATCTTTCAGCCCGTCCGGCGTTTGAGGACGAGGCCGTCCAGGCCGAAGCGGGGGTCTGGGGGCGGCAGCCCCCAGAAGGCGGCCACCGCAACGCGGGCCGTACCCCGGCCGACCGCCGGAGGCTCACGCCGCGTGCCCTCCGTCCACCGAGAACTCCGCCCCCGTGACATAGTCCGCCCCCGCCAGATACGCCACCGTGGTCGCCACCTCGTCCGCCGTCCCGAAGCGGCCGAGGGCCGTCATGGCGGCCTGTGCGGGGGCGTACGGGCCGTCGGCCGGGTTCATGTCGGTGTCGGTCGGGCCGGGGTGGACGATGTTCGCGGTGATCCCGCGGGCGCCCAGCTCGCGGGCGAGGGCCTTGGTCAGGCCGATCAGCGCCGACTTGCTCGTCGCGTACAGGGTGCCGCCGGGACCGGGGACCCGCTGCGTCATGCACGTGCCGATCGTGATGATCCGGCCGCCCGCCGGCATCCGCGCGGCGGCCGCCTGCGAGGTCAGGAACACGCCCCGGACGTTCACCGCCAGCACCCGGTCCACGTCGGCGAGCGAGAGGCCCTCCAGCGGGCCCAGCACGCCCACGCCCACGTTGTTCACCAGCACGTCGAGCCCGCCCAGCTCCTCGGCCGTACGCTCCACCGCGCCGGCCGCCTCCGCCGGATCCGCCGAGTCCGCACGCAGGGCCACCGCCCGCCGCCCGAGCGCCTCGACCCGTCGTACGACGTCCTCGGCCGCCTCCTTGCCGCTCACGTAGGTCAGGGCCACGTCCGCGCCCTCCCGCGCGAGCCGTACCGCCGTGGCCGCGCCGATGCCACGGCTGCCGCCGGTGATCAGGGCGACCTTGTTGTCGAGGGTTGCGTGAGCCGTGCTCTGTGTCGTCGTCATGAGTCCATCCCAGCCGTCCCGAGCCCCTGGTACCGGCGGCCAACGGACACCGAGGTCGCGCGGCCGGAATCGTATGGCCGGGACCCGACGATCGAAGCCGTATGGGCGGAACCATTCGCTCCACCTCACGCGTTGTGAGGGGCGTGACTCTTCAGCAAGAGATTGTCGGCAACGCCATGCAGATGGCGGTCGTCAGCCTGCGCCCCGGTCAGACCGTGTACTGCGAGGCGGGCAAGTTCCTGTTCAAGACGACGAACGTGACCATGGAGACCCGCCTCTCCGGTCCGTCGAACAGCGGCGGCGGTCAGCCCCAGGGCGCCGGCGGCGGCATGGGCGGCATGCTCCGCCAGGCCATGGGCACGGCCATGCAGGTCGGCCAGCGCGCCCTCGCGGGCGAGTCGCTGGCGTTCCAGTACTTCACCTCCCAGGGCGGCGAGGGCACGGTCGGCTTCGCGGGCGTGCTGCCTGGCGAGATGCGCGCCCTGGAGCTCGACGGCACGCGCGCGTGGTTCGCCGAGAAGGACGCGTTCGTGGCGGCCGAGTCGAGCGTCGACTTCGGCATCGCCTTCCAGGGCGGCCGCACCGGCATGAGCGGCGGCGAGGGCTTCGTCCTGGAGAAGTTCACCGGGCAGGGCACGGTGATCATCGCCGGCGCGGGCAACTTCATCGACCTCAACCCGGCCGACTTCGGCGGCCGTATCGAGGTCGACACGGGCTGCGTCGTCGCCTTCGAGGAGGGCATCCAGTACGGCGTCCAGCGCGTCGGCGGCCTCAACCGCCAGGGCCTGATGAACGCCGTCTTCGGCGGCGAGGGCCTGTCCCTGGCGACCCTTGAGGGCAACGGCCAGGTGATCCTGCAGTCCCTCACCATCGAGAGCCTGGCCAACGCCCTCAAGAAGGCGCAGGGCGGCGACAAGCAGGGTCCGACGGGCGGCCTCTTCTCGACGCACGCCGGCTAGGCCGATGAGTTGCGGGGGTCCGCGGGGTCTGAGGTGATGACAACAGACCCCGCACCAGGAAGCAGGCACCAGCCATGGGCAAGCTCGTCTCCACGATCTTCGTCACCCTCGACGGCGTCTACCAGGCTCCCGGCGGCCCCTCGGAGGATCCCCGGGGCGGCTTCGAGCACGGCGGCTGGAGTTTCCCGTTCGGCGACGACGACTTCGGCCGGTTCGTCACCGAGGTCTTCGAACGCCCCGGCGCGTTCCTCCTCGGCCGCCGCACGTACGACATCTTCGCCTCGCACTGGCCGAAGGTGACCGACCCCGCGGACCCGATCGCGGCCAAGCTCAACGCCCTGTCGAAGTACGTCCCCTCGTCCACCCTGACCGACCCCGCCTGGTCCGGCACCACCGTCCTGGACGGCGACCTCGCCAAGGAGGTCACGGCCCTCAAGGAACGCACCGACGGCGAGGTCCAGGTCCACGGCAGCGGCGCCCTCGTCCAGTCCCTGCTCGCCCTCGACCTGGTCGACACCCTCCACCTGCTGACCTTCCCGGTCGTCCTCGGCTCCGGCTTCCGCCTCTTCGCGGAGGGCGCGCTACCGACGAGGTTCACGCACACGGGCGGCACCATCACCACGACCGGCGTCTCGATCCAGTCCTACGACCTGGCGGGCCGCCCGGAGTACGGCTCGTACGAACTCCCGGACAACGCCTGACGGCGACCTGGGGCGATGCCCGCGGGCCGTGTCAGTCCCAGCCGCCGAGCAGCCCGGAACTCAGCTGCGCGGTGCACAGGTTGTACCCGCCGGACGCGTGCCCCTTCTTCGAGTGGCCCTCGACGGTGACCGAGCAGTTGATGTCACCGGAGCCCTGGAGCTGGGCCGTGACGTTGTAGTAGAGCGCGTCCTTGTTCAGGGGCAGCGTGGCCTCGAACTTGCCGTTCGCGAACGTGCCCTTGCGGTTGTCGGAGTCCGAGCCGTAGGTGATGTCCAGCGGACCGAGGGCACCGGCGGGTGCGGTACCCCACACCTTGAAGACGACGACCTGATTCTCGGCCTTCTTCTCGTTGTTCTCCGCCGTGTTCGCAGCCGCCGGCTTGTCCTTCTTCGGCGTGGAGGCGGTCGGCTCGACGTCGTTGGAGCCGCTGGAGTCCTTCGAATCGGAGCCGTTGCTGAGCAGCGCTCCGATGACGCCGAACAGGACGATGACGCCCACCAGGCCGAGGCAGCCGAAGCCCACGATCTTCCCCACCCCTCTCTTCTTCGGCGGCTGCGGCTGGAAGGGCGGCTGCCCGTACGGCTGCTGCGGTCCGCCCCATCCGGGCTGCTGTGGGTCCTGCGGGTGGCTCATGGTTCCTCCTGGCACATGCCGCGTTGAATGCGAGGTGTGTGACATGCGGAGGAGCCGTGTGGTTGCCGCGAATCGGTGCCAGCCACTCGATCGTGTTGAAAAGGCCCGTATCCACCCCGTGGCGTCAAGACGAGAGGATGCTTGTGGGGGCCGTATGGGGACCTGCGGCACCACGTTAACTCGCGGAAAACTCATCGGACTTGACGGGAAAATCTCCGGAGTTGTCATTGACATGCCACTGTCTACGCGCGTCATCATGGAGGGCATGAGATTCCCCCCACGAATCACCCGCATCGGTGCCGCTGCCGCCGTCCTGTCCGCACTTCTGGTCGGCGGCACGGTCTCCGTCACCACGGCGGACGCCGCCGCGGCCTCGGTCGGCAGCATCTGCTACAGCGACCTGCCGTCCCAGGCGTACGACACGCTGGACCTGATCGACGCGGGCGGGCCCTTCCCGTACTCGCAGGACGGCACCGTCTTCCGGAACCAGGAAGGCGTGCTGCCCAGTCAGTCGTCCGGCTACTACCACGAGTACACGGTCAAGACGCCGGGCTCGTCCACCCGCGGAGCCAAGCGCATCGTCACCGGTCAGCGGTCCCAGGAGGACTACTACACCGCGGACCACTACGTCACCTTCGACCTGATCAACTTCGGCTGCTGAGCGACTTCCCCCGCTCGGCCGTCGTCGAGGGAACAGCGCGACCGGCCGGCAGCCCGGTCCGCGGTCAGCCGGACTTCCGACTCTCCGCGGCGGCGAACAGCGCGATCGCCAACACCACCAGTGCGACGCTCGCGTAGACCCCGTAGCCGTCGAGGAAACCGAGCTTCTGCACGAGGCCCACATGCCAGTGGGTGAACTCGTGCAGCAGGCCCATCACACCCTGCACCAGCGCGAGAAGACCGAGAAGTTCCAGCAGCTGTTTCATGGCACCACCCTCGCCCCGCGGTCCCCCCACCCACATCGGCCGCGGGGCGAGGCATGTCCGCCGCAGGATGGTCCTTGACGCCGACGGGCGCGCCGAAAGTCCATGGTGGCGAGACTTTGGTCGCCGATCTCGTACGGAAGGCGGTGGCCCGGCCCCACCGCGCATAGATTTGTCGACTGTGAGTTCAGACAAGCCGGCCCCCGCACCGCAGACGATCACCGGCCGCAGATGGCTGTTCCCGTCCGCCGTGCTCCACGACCTCGATCCGGACGCCACGGCGGCAGGGCGCCGACCGCGGCGCACGGCACGCGACTGGGTGGTCGACTTCAGCTCCTTCCTGCTTGCCGCGGCGATCGGCATCGCGGGCGCGCAGAGCGTGGCCGACGACCCGAGACTCTCGTCCGGCCTCATCGCCCTCGACCAACTGGTCGGCGCACTCGCCTGCGCCGCCCTCTGGTGGCGCAGGCGCTGGCCGGTAGGCCTCGCCGTCGCCATGATCCCTGTGGGCCTGCTGTCCAACACCGCGGGCGGCGCGTCCATGGTCGCGCTGTTCACCGTCGCCGTGCACCGGCCGTTTCGCTATGTGGCCTGGATCGGCGGCGTTCAACTCGTCCTGATCCCGTTCTTCTTCTGGCTGCGCCCCGACCCCGACCTGCCCTACGCGGGCATCGTCGCCTTCACGACCCTGCTCACCGTCACGGTCATCGGCTGGGGCATGTTCGTACGGTCGAAGCGGCAGCTGATGGTCAGCCTGCGCGACCGCGCACAGCGCGCCGAGACCGAGGCACGACTGCGCGCGGAACAGGCGCAACGCCTCGCGCGCGAGGCCATCGCGCGGGAGATGCACGACGTCCTCGCCCACCGGCTGACGCTGCTGAGCGTGCACGCGGGCGCCCTGGAGTTCCGCCCCGACGCACCCCGCGAGGAGATCGCGCGGGCGGCCGGTGTCATCCGGGAGAGCGCCCACGAGGCGCTGCAGGACCTGCGGGAGATCATCGGTGTACTGCGCGCGGGCGAGAACGAGGAGAGCGGGCGGCCCCAGCCGACGCTCGCCGCGATCTCCGCGCTCGTCGCCGAATCGTGCGAGGCCGGTATGAAGGTCGTCCTCGACAACCGCGTCGGCGACCCCACCGCCGTCCCCGCCTCCGTCGGCCGTACCGCGTACCGCATCGCCCAGGAGGGCCTGACCAACGCCCGCAAGCACGCGCCCGGCACGGAGGTCACGGTCTGCGTCACCGGCGCGCCGGGGGAGGGGCTCGCGGTGACCGTGCACAACCCCGCCCCCGAGGGCGACGTACCGGCCGTCCCCGGCTCGGGACAGGGCCTGATCGGCCTCACCGAGCGGGCGACGCTGGCCGGCGGACGGCTGGAGCACGGGACCGGGGAGGACGGCGGGTTCCGGGTGCGGGCCTGGCTGCCGTGGGGGTGAGGGCGGTCCCCGAGAGGGGCATGGAGCGCGGAATGCGTTCCCGGAGGGGCATGGAGCGCCGAACGCGGTCCCGGAGGGGCATGGGGCGCCGAATGCGGTCCCGCCGAGCCGGCGTCCGCCTTCCCGGCGCGCATCCACCCTCCGACCTCGCGTCCACTTTCCAAACCCGCCTCCACGCGCGCGTGTTGACCGGAGCGGTGGTCCCGTCCACACCCGTGCCCTGCGCCCGGCGCAACCGTGATTACGTAGGCCCATGACTGCGATCAGACTGCTCCTCGTCGACGACGACCCGCTGGTGCGGGCGGGCCTGTCCCTGATGCTGGGCGGCGCCGACGACATCGAGGTCGTCGGCGAGGCCGCGGACGGCAGCGAGGTCGAGGCCCTCGTCGACCGCACCCGGCCGGACGTCGTCCTCATGGACATCCGGATGCCGACGGTGGACGGGCTCACGGCCACGGAGCGGTTGCGCACCCGCAAGGACGCGCCGCAGGTCATCGTCCTCACCACCTTCCACGGCGACGAACAGGTGCTGCGTGCCCTGCGCGCGGGCGCCGCCGGATTCGTCCTCAAGGACACGCCCCCCAAGGAGATCGTCGAGGCGGTACGGCGGGTCGCGGCCGGCGACCCCGTCCTGTCGCCCGCCGTCACCCGCCGGCTGGTGGAGCACGCCGTGGGGAACGCCGCCGACACCCGCCGCGCACGCGCGCGTGAACGGATCTCCGTCCTCAACGACCGCGAACGCGAGGTCGCCGTCGCCGTCGGCCGGGGTCTCTCCAACGCCGAGATCGCCGCCCAGCTCTTCATGAGCGTCGCCACCGTCAAGACCCACGTCTCCCGCATCCTCGCCAAGCTGGACCTCAACAACCGTGTGCAGGTCGCGTTGCTGGTGTACGACGCGGGACTCCTGGAGGAGTCGGGAGAAGGCGGCAACTAGCGGACAGGGACGGCGAGGTGGGCACTCGCGGCGGACCCCGGACGTTCTCGTTGCGGAAGGACGGGGGAGCCCATGGTGGAAGTGATCGACCTGGGGGAGTTCGGGGACGGGTTCCGAAGCGACCCGCATCCCGTGTACGCGCGGCTGCGCGAGAGCGGACCGGTGCACCGGGTGCGGCTGCCCGTGCCCGACGAGCACCACGAGACCTGGCTGGTCGTCGGGTACGAGGAGGCGCGCGCGGCGCTCGCCGACCCGCGGCTCGCCAAGGACGCCACCAGGATCGGGGTGCGGTTCCTCGACGAGGAGCTGATCGGCAAGAACCTGCTGACCACCGACCCGCCCCAGCACACGCGCCTGCGCTCGCTGGTCTCCCGGGCCTTCACCATGCGCCGGGTGGAGGAACTGCGGCCCAGGATCCAGCAGATCACCGACGAACTCCTCGACGCGATGCTGCCGCTCGGCCGGGCCGACCTCGTGGACTCCTTCGCGTACCCGCTGCCGATCACCGTCATCTGCGAGCTGCTCGGCGTGCCCGAGATGGACCGCACCGCGTTCCGGAAGATCTCCAACGAGGCGATCGTGCCCACCGATTCGGGCAGCGAGCACGAGGCGTTCGTACGGCTCGCCGACTACCTCACCGAGCTGATCGAGGACAAGCGCTGCGCGGGGCCGAGCGGCGACCTGCTCAGCGACCTGATCCGCACCACCGCCGAGGACGGCGACCGGCTCTCCCCGAGCGAACTGCGCGGCATGGCCTTCGTGTTGCTCATCGCGGGCCACGAGACGACGGTGAACCTGATCACCAACGCCGTGCACGCCCTGCTCACCCACCCGGACCAACTCGCCGCGCTGCGCGCCGACATGAGCCTCGTCGACGGCACGGTCGAGGAGACGCTGCGCTACGAGGGACCGGTGGAGAACGCGACGTTCCGTTTCGCCGTGGAGTCCTTCGACATAGGCGGCACGCACATCGAGAAAGGCGACGCGGTGATGGTCGGCCTCACCGCGGCCGACCGCGACGGACTGCGCTACCCCGCCCCCGACCGCTTCGACATCCGCCGCGACACCCGCGGTCATGTGGCCTTCGGCCACGGCATCCACTTCTGCCTGGGCGCTCCACTGGCCCGCCTGGAGGGCCGTACGGCGATACGGACCCTGCTGGAACGGGCCCCGGACCTCGCCCTCGACGGCCCGCCCGGCGAGTGGCTGCCGGGAATGCTGATGCGAGGGGTGCGCAGCCTGCCGGTGCGCTGGTAGGGCTCCCGGCACGGGCGCGGGGTGGTTGCGACGAGCGGCGCCCGGCTGCCCACCCGACCCCGCTACGGATCACCTGTACGCCGACTCGGTCCAGCCCGGGATCTCCGCCAGGACGACCTGTCTGCGGTCCCGTCTGGACACCTCGCAGGCCTCGGCGATGCGCAGCGCCTGGAGGGCCTCGCGCCCGTCGCAGGGGTTCGCCCGGCGCCCGAGCACGACCTCGACGAACGCGGACAGCTCGGCCTCGTAGGCGGGTCCGAAGCGCTCCAGGAAGCCGGCCCACGGCTTGTCCGCGGCCGGTGGCCCGGTCGGCTCCGTGGAGGCGATCGGTGTCCGGTCGTCCAGCCCGACGACGATCTGGTCGAGCTCCCCGGCCAGCTCCATGCGGACGTCGTACCCCGCGCCGTTCAGCCGTGTCGCGGTGGCCGTGGCGAGTGTGCCGTCGTCGAGCCGCAGCAGCGCGGCGCCGGTGTCGATGTCGCCCGCCTCGCGGAACATCGAGGGACCGGCGTCGGACCCGGCCGCGTAGACGTCGACGACCTCGTGGCCGGTCACCCAGCGCAGGATGTCGAAGTCGTGGATCAGCGTGTCCCGGTACAGCCCGCCGGACAGCGGCAGCCACGAGGCGGCGGGCGGGGCCTGGTCACTGGTGAGCGCCCGGACGGTGTGCAGCCGCCCGAGCCGCCCCGAGCGCACGGCCTCCCGCGCGCCCGTGTAGCCCGCGTCGAAGCGGCGCTGGAACCCCATCTGAAGAATCGTCCCGGCGGTTTCGACCTCGGCGATCGCGCTTAACGTGCCGGGCAGATCGAGCGCGATCGGCTTCTCGCAGAACACCGGCAGACCCGAGCGCGCCGCCCGGCCGATCAGTTCGGCGTGCGCCGACGTCGCCGTCGTGATCACCACGGCGTCCACGCCCCACCGGAAGATCTCGTCCACCCCCGGCGCCGCGGTCTCCCCGAGGCGGAACGCGAGTTCCTGGGCCCGTGCCGGATCCACGTCCGTGAGGATCAAGGAACCGACCTCGCGATGACGGCTGAGCGTGTTCGCGTGGATGGTGCCGATGCGGCCCGTACCGATGACCCCGATGCGCATGGAACAAAACATGGGGGTCAGGACCGTACGCTGTCAATGCGTATGTCCGGACAATCGAACTACACAACTTCCCGTCAACAACGCACAGAGCTACGCTCGGCCCGTGCCGAAACCAGAAGTGGACCCCACCGTGTCGCTCGACCTCAGCGTGGACCGGAGTTCCCCGGTGCCGCTGTACTTCCAGCTGTCCCAGCAGCTGGAGGCCGCGATCGAACACGGAGCGCTCACCCCCGGCAGCCTGCTGGGCAACGAGATCGAGCTGGCCGGCCGGCTGGGGTTGTCCCGGCCCACCGTCCGCCAGGCCATCCAGTCGCTCGTCGACAAGGGTCTGCTGGTGCGCCGCCGAGGCGTCGGTACGCAGGTCGTGCACAGCCAGGTCAAGCGCCCGCTGGAACTGAGCAGCCTCTACGACGACCTGGAGGCGGCAGGACAGCGCCCCGCGACGAAAGTACTGGTCAACGCCATCGTCCCGGCGACCGCCGAGATCGCCGCCGCCCTGGGCGTGGCCGAGGACAGTGACGTGCACCGGGTGGAGCGGCTGCGGCTGGCGCACGGCGAGCCGATGGCGTACCTCTGCAACTTCATCCCGCCCGGCCTGCTCGACCTGAACACCGACCAGCTGGAGGCCACCGGCCTCTACCGCATGATGCGTGCCGTCGGCATCACCCTGCACAGCGCCCGCCAGACCATCGGCGCCCGGGCCGCCACCGCCGCCGAGGCCGACCGCCTGGCCGAGCCGGAGGGCGCCCCCCTCCTCACCATGCAACGCGTCACCTTCGACGACACGGGCCGAGCGGTGGAGTTCGGCACCCACACGTACCGCCCGACGCGCTATTCGTTCGAGTTCCAGTTGCTCGTGCGGTCCTGAGGTCGCCCTATGCCCTGCGGTTAGTTCTAATGTCAGTACATTTGAGCGCCGTCGGCTGTATGCCGAGAAGGGGCGCGGGGAACTGCGCGACAAGCCACGACGAACCGGCACCCGGCACACCTCGCGCACCCCCCATCGCTCCCCCGTACAGCACTGTGAGTCACGGTGAGGCAGAATCAGGCGTTGATGAGCACCTACGGCAACTTCACCGCCCCCATAGGCTCCCGCCGCGCGCCGGCGCTACGCACGGTCGGCACCAGGGAGCGCAGGTCACACCTGACCGCCCCCCGCGTCCCCACCGTCGGCATCGACATCGGTGGCACCAAGGTGATGGCCGGCGTCGTGGACGCCGACGGCAACATCTTGGAGAAGCTCCGCGCGGAGACGCCGGACAAGTCCAAGAGCCCCAAGGTCGTCGAGGACACCATCGTCGAACTGGTCCTGGACCTGTCCGACCGCCACGACGTGCACGCGGTGGGCATCGGCGCGGCCGGCTGGGTCGACGCCGACCGCAACCGCATCCTGTTCGCGCCGCACCTCTCCTGGCGCAACGAGCCGCTGCGCGACCGCCTCGCCGGCCGCCTCGCGGTGCCCGTCCTGGTCGACAACGACGCCAACTCCGCCGCCTGGGCCGAGTGGCGCTTCGGCGCCGGCCGTGGCGAGGACCACCTGGTCATGATCACGCTGGGCACCGGTATCGGCGGCGCCATACTGGAGGACGGCCAGGTCAAGCGGGGCAAGTACGGCGTCGCGGGCGAGTTCGGCCATATGCAGGTCGTGCCCGGCGGCCACCGCTGCCCGTGCGGCAACCGCGGCTGCTGGGAGCAGTACAGCTCCGGCAACGCGCTGGTCCGCGAGGCCAAGGAGCTGGCCGCCGCCGACTCCCCGGTCGCCTACGGGATCATCGAGCACGTCAAGGGCAACATCGACGACATCACCGGCCCGATGATCACCGAGCTGGCCCGCGAGGGCGACGCGATGTGCATCGAGCTGCTCCAGGACATCGGTCAGTGGCTCGGCGTCGGCATCGCCAACCTGGCCGCCGCCCTGGACCCCTCCTGCTTCGTCATCGGCGGCGGCGTCAGCGCGGCCGACGACCTGCTGATCGGCCCCGCGCGCGACGCGTTCAAGCGCCAGCTCACCGGCCGCGGCTACCGCCCCGAGGCACGCATCGCCCGCGCCCAGCTGGGCCCCGAGGCCGGCATGGTCGGCGCCGCCGACCTGGCCCGCCTGGTCGCCCGCCGCTTCCGCCGCGCCAACCGCCGCCGGGTCGAGCGGCACGAGCGCTACGAGCGTTACGTCCAGGCCCGCCGTTCGACCAGGGACACCGCGTGACGGCATCGCTGCCGCGTCAGGCGGCACCCCCCGACGAACCGTCCGGACCGGTCGAGGACCGCCGCCACAAGATCCGTCGGCGGGCCATCACCCTGCTCATCATCGTGCTGCTGATCGGCGTCCCGGCCGGCTACCTGGTGATCTCCGCCGACCAGAGCCGGCAGAGCGGCAAGGACAAGGAGGCCAAGTACTCCGCGACCGGCCTCACCGAGGGCTGGCCCTCGAAGGTCCAGCGCCGCCTGTACGAGGTACCGATCCCGCACCCGTCGAACCAGGTCGCCTACTACGAGACGAACAACTGGAAGACCAGCCGTCTCTACGCCCAGTTCCAGACCACGAACGCGGGCCTGGACGCCTTCCTCCAGGAGATGGGCGTCGCCCGCACCGACCTGAAGAAGGGCGACGTCACCATCGGCGCCCGCGACCGGAAGGTCACCGGCTGGAAGTTCTCGGGCCCCGGCTCCCGCGGCGGCGACTACTTCGGGCTCGTCCACCGGCAGAAGAACCCGAAGCCGACGCAGGACGTGGTCGTGAACACGTACAACGCGACGTACCCGATGGTGTACGTCGTCTCCCGCGCGGTGCCGTAGCCCCCGGGCCCCGGCCGGTCGCCGGGGCCGATTGTCAGAGGCCGCCCGTAGAGTCGAAGACGTCTGATCCGACACACGGGCGGGAGGTGACAGGTCGCATGAGCGACACGGCTGCGGTGGCCGAGCGGACGGGGGCGAAGATCCCTCTCCGGCTGGCGGCCGTCTTCCTGCCCGCACCCCTGCCGCGCGACGGACGGGTCGCCTTCTGGGACCCGGAGGGCGGCGAGCTGCCCGCCGCCGCGGACACCGAACTCACGGTCGTACGACCGCACGGCGCGAGCGTACGGCGCAGGACCGCGCCCGCCCTCACCCTCCCCGTCGGCGAGGCCCTGCCCCTCCTCGTGCGGGCCCGGCGCGACCCGGCCGCCCACCCCGCCACCGCCTGCTGGGGCGCGGCCACGCTGCACGCGCTGCGGCTCACCGCGCGCGGCCGGCTGCTGCCCGGGCTGACGGCCACCGGTCATGACGCCTGGCGGGCGGGCCCCTTGGACCAGACCGACATCGCGCACCTCAGGGCGGTCGCCGCGGCCCTGCCGTACGAGGGCCACGCGGTCCCGTTGCCCGGGGCCGGCCCGCTTCGGCTGCCCGAGCCCGAGGCGCTGATGCGCTCCTTCCTGGACGCGGTCGCGGACACGCTGCCCCGCACCCCCGCCGCGCCGTACGTCTCCGGCCGCCCCTTCGCGGACCGCCGCCCGCAGCGCCTGCCGGACGCGCTGGACTGGGCCGCCGAGGTCGCCGCCGGCATGGACGCGGGCGTGCGCGTCTCGCTCCGGCTCGACCTGTCCGCGTACGAGCTGTTCGACGGGGGCGAGCGGGTGCGCACCGCGGGCGCGGCGATCGTCCAGGTGCACAGCCTCGCCGACCCCACCCTCGTCGTCGACGCGGCGGCGCTGTGGGCGGGCGAGGCGGACGCGGCGTTCGGGCCCCGCGCGCGCGTGGACGCGGCCCTCGCCGTGCGGCGCGCGGCCCGCATCTGGCCGCCCCTCGACCGGCTCGCCGAGCAGGACGTGCCGGCCGTACTGGCCCTGTCCGACGAGGAGTTGGGCGACCTGCTCGGCGTGGCGGCGACCCGGCTCGCGGCGGCCGGCGTCGCGGTGCACTGGCCCCGGGACCTCGCGCAGGACCTCTCGGCGGCCGCGGTGGTCCGGTCGGCCCCCGGCTCGGCGACCGACGGCACGGGCTTCTTCGAGAGCGAGGAACTCCTCCAGTTCCGCTGGCAGTTGGCCCTGGGCGGCGACCCGCTCAGCGAGGCCGAGATGGACGCGCTGGCCGAGGCGCACCGGCCGGTCGTGCGGTTGCGGGACCAGTGGGTGCTCGTCGATCCGGCCCTGGTCCGCAAGGCCCGCAAGCGCGAGCTGGGCCTGCTCGACCCGGTCGACGCCCTCTCCGTCGCGCTCACCGGCAGCGCCGAGGTGGACGGCGAGACCGTCGAGGCGGTGCCGGTCGGCGCCCTGGCCGCCCTGCGCGACCGCCTGACGACCGGGGTGCTCCCGGCCGAGCCCCCGCCCGGACTCGACGCCCGGCTGCGGGACTACCAACTCCGGGGCCTGGCCTGGCTGGACCTCATGACCACCCTGGGCCTCGGCGGCTGCCTCGCCGACGACATGGGCCTCGGCAAGACGATCACCCTCATCGCCCTGCACCTCAAACGCGCGCGCAGCGAGCCGACGTTGGTGATCTGCCCGGCCTCCCTGCTGGGCAACTGGCAGCGGGAGATCACCCGTTTCGCCCCCGGCGTCCCCGTCCGCCGCTTCCACGGCCCGGACCGCTCGCTGGACGAGGTGACCGGCGGCTTCGTCCTGACGACGTACGGCACCATGCGCACGGCTGCACCGCGGCTTGCCGAGCAGCGCTGGGGCATGGTCGTCGCGGACGAGGCGCAGCACGTCAAGAACCCCTACTCGGCGACGGCGAAGGCCCTGCGCACGATCCCGTCCCCCGCGCGCGTGGCCCTCACCGGCACACCGGTGGAGAACAACCTTTCCGAACTGTGGGCCCTCCTCGACTGGACGACCCCGGGACTCCTCGGCCCCCTGAAGTCCTTCCGTGCCCGGCACGCGCGCGCGGTGGAGAACGGCGAGGACGAGGAGGCGGTGACCCGCCTGGCGCGTCTGGTCCGTCCCTTCCTCCTGCGCCGCAAGAAGTCCGACCCCGGCATCGTCCCCGAACTGCCGCCCAAGACGGAGACGGACCACCCGGTGCCGCTCACCCGCGAACAGGCCGCCCTGTACGAGGCGGTGGTGCGGGAGTCCATGCTGGCCATCGAGACCACCGAGGGCATCGCCCGCCGCGGCCTGGTGCTGAAGCTCCTCGGCGCGCTGAAGCAGATCTGCGACCACCCCGCGCTGTACCTGAAGGAGGACGCGCGCGTCGACGGACTGCTCGCCCGCTCCGGCAAACTCGCCCTGCTCGACGAGCTGTTGGACACGGTGCTGGCCGAGGACGGCTCGGCGATCGTCTTCACGCAGTACGTCGGGATGGCCCGGCTGATCACCTCCCACCTGGGCGCCCGCGCGGTCCCCGTCGAGCTCCTCCACGGCGGCACGCCGGTGCCGGAGCGCGAACGCATGGTGGACCGTTTCCAGGACGGGGCGACACCGGTCCTCGTCCTGTCCCTCAAGGCCGCGGGCACCGGCCTGAACCTCACCCGCGCGGGCCACGTCGTCCACTTCGACCGCTGGTGGAACCCGGCGGTGGAGGAGCAGGCCACCGACCGCGCCTACCGCATCGGCCAGACCCAGCCCGTCCAGGTGCACCGCCTCATCACCGAGGGAACGGTCGAGGACCGCATCGCCGAGATGCTGGAGGCCAAGCGCGCCCTGGCCGACGCGATCCTCGGCTCCGGCGAGTCGGCCCTCACGGAACTGACCGACCGCGAGCTGTCCGACCTGGTGTCCCTGCGGAGGCCGTCATGACCCCCAGCCCCGCCGACAAGGTGCGGATCGCGCTGCGGGCGGCGCGCGAGGAGCGGGAAGCGCGGGAGGCGGCCCCTTCCGAGGAGCCCCAGCCGCAGCCCCAGCCGCCGCCCCAGTCGCAGCCCGGGACGGAGCCGGAACCGGTCGCTCCCGACCCCGCTCCGGACGCCGAGGCGGCACGGCCCGGCGCCGCCGCCCGGGAGGCGCTGCGGCAGGCGGTCTCCGCCAAGCGCGGCCTGGGGGAGGGCGATCCGGAGTTGGTCGCGGACGCCGACGGCGATGCCGACGCCAACGCCGCGGAGTCGACCGGTGTGGAGGCGGCCGACGCGGAGGTGGCCGTCGTACCGCCCCCGACCTCGGACGCCTCGGCCGGCAGCCCCACGCCGGCACGCGCCCCGGGTACGCGTCCCGCCGATGCCGTGCGCGAGGCCCTTCGGGCCGCCCGCAGCGAAGCGAAGCAGGCCCGGATGGAAGCCGGGCAGACGGGAGCCGAGATCGCCGCGCGTCGGCAACGTCATCCCGCGCCCCCGTCCACGAGCCGCCGGTCCACCGGCGTACAGGCGCGTGATGTGCGGGAGTTGCTCGCCGGGGCCTTCCGTATGCCCGATGACGAGCCGGAGTACGGCGACGGTGAGACGGAGCGCGACTCCAACGACCGGACGGACAGGGCGAGTTCGGAACTCCGACAGGACCCGGACCGTGCCGCGCCCCCGCCCGAAGCCTTCACCTCCAACTCGGCCGCACCCCTCGCTCCCGACCCCGCCGCACCCCTCCTCCTCCGCTCGATGGCCGCCCCCACCCGCGACGGCGACCTGCGGCGCACCTTCCCGGCGCTCCCCAACCGCCCTGAGGTCGAGGCCGGTACGGGCGCCGGCTTCGCGGAGACGTGGTGGGGTAATGCGTGGGTCACCGCCTTGGAGGAGGGCGCGCTGGACGTCAAGCGGCTGGTGCGCGGGCGGGGTTACGCCGCGCAGGGGCATGTGGACGCCATCACCGTGACGCCAGGGCTCGTCCTCGCGTACGTGCAGGGCAGCCGGCCGCGCCCGTACCGCGTGCAGGTGCGGCTGCGCACGCTGTCCGACCAGGACTGGGAGCTGTTCCTGGACGCCGCCGCCGAGCGCCCGGGGCACATCGCGGCGCTGCTGGACAAGGAGTTGCCCCACTCGCTCGCCGACTGCGGGGTGCCGCTGCTGCCCGAGGCGGGCGATCTCGAACCGCACTGCAGCTGCCCCGACCGCGGCCACCCCTGCAAACACGCCGCCGCCCTCTGCTACCAGACGGCCCGGCTGCTCGACGCCGACCCCTTCGTTCTGCTCCTGCTGCGCGGGCGCGGTGAGCGCGAGTTGCTCGACGCGCTCTCCCGGCTGAGCGCCACCCGGGCGGCCCGTGCCGCGCGGGAGCAGGAACCCGCACCCGTGCCCGGCGTGCGCGCCAGTGAGGCCATTGCCCGGCGCGAACTCCCGCGTCTGCCACACCCGTTGCCCGGGCCGGCGCATCCCGAACAGCCCCCGGTCTATCCGGCGGCACCGGGCGGCCCGGACCCCTTCGCGCTGGACCAGTTGGCGACCGACGCGGCAGCGCGCGCCCATGCCCTGCTCAGCACCGGCCGCGACCCGGTGGCGGAGCTGACGCTGTGGCAGGACGCGGTCCGGCTGGCCGCCGCCCGCCCCGGCTCCGGCCTCACCGCGGGCACCCGCGCGCTCTACGCCTCCCTCGCCAAGGCCGCCGACCGCACCCCGGCCGACCTGGCACGCGCGGTCGCCGCCTGGCGGCAGGGCGGGCTCGAAGGACTCGCCGTCCTGGAGGAGCCCTGGGACCCACCGGCCGGCCGCTTCGACCGGGCCCGCCCCCTCCTCCTCGCCGCCGACCTCCCCGCGTTCCGCCCGTGGCACAACCACCTCACCCATCCCCGCGGCCACGTCCAGCTCCGCCTGGGCCGCGACGGCCTCTGGTACGCCTACGAATCCGAACCGGGCGACGACGACTGGTGGCCCCGAGGCACCCCCGACCTCGATCCGGTGGGCGCGCTGACGGGCCTGGGCTCACCGAACGACCTCTGACCGGGTCCCTGGTGACATCGACGAAGCGGCATGGACGATAAGCAGTGCGGCGGCCACCACCGTGCCCCCGCGCCACCAGGACGACCGGGTGTTCCGCGCGCGCAGAGACGGGCCGGGATTCCGGGTGGAGGAATCCGGACCGGAGCCCCGGGAGTACGCCCTCGACACGCTCGACGAACTGGCCCGTCACGTCGTCGAGTTCTTCACCTCCCGCTGACCCGGTCCTGTCGGTCGAGTGAGCACGAAGGCCCCACCGGAGCGACGTCCACGTCACTCCGGTGGGGCCTCCGGCATGGTGCGACGCAAGGGAACCCGAAGAGGATCACATAGCGTCGGTCGACGGCCTCATGGCGTCGGCCGCGGGCATGGTGCGCTCAACATCCGTTCCTGTTCGGCCACTTGCCCCGATCGCCTCCCTGCGACGTCCGATACTCGACGCACCGGACAGACGGGGAGCCGCATGACGAATCCGTACAGGAAGCACGGCCGGACAGCAGCCGTGGCTTTGACGGCCTTCGTGGCCGTGGTCGCTCCGACCGCGACCCCGGCCGCCGCGGCAGGTGACCTCAGGACCCTGGTCTCCCTCGTCAACAGCGAGCGTGCGAAGGCCGGTTGCGCGGCGTTGACGGTCGACCGGAAGCTCGGCAGGGCCGCCCGGGGCCACAGCAGGGACATGGCCGCGCACGGGAGGCTCTCCCACCGTGGCTCCGACGGGTCGACCCTGGTGGACCGGTACGCACGGGTCGGCTACGCCTGGAGCGCGGGCGGCGAGAACATAGCTTCCGGCTATCCCACGCCGCAGGCCGTCATGGCCGGCTGGATGGACAGCGACCGGCACCGGGCGAACCTGCTGAACTGCCGGTTCAAGGAGATCGGCGTCGGCCGTGCCGGCCCCGGCGACTACTGGACACAGGACTTCGGCACGGCCCGCTAGGACCCGAAGCCGTGGTGAACGGCTCCTCCACGGCGGCGTACAGGATCTTCGCGAGCCCGCCACAACATGGGATGCCTTGCGCGGGGTTGCGACCCAGGCGCGTGAGAAATCGTGAGATATGAGAGCGTGAGTCGAGTGAGTGACACGACTGCCGCGCCCTTGCAGTACCGCTTTGACGGGCCAGAAGAAGCTCCGGTCCTGATCTTGGGGCCGTCGCTCGGTACCACCTGGCACATGTGGGATCGCCAGATCCCCGAACTGGTCAAGCAGTGGCGCGTGTTCCGCTACGACCTGCCCGGACACGGCGGAGCGCCCGCCTACCCGGCCGGCTCGGTGTCGGAGCTGGCCGCCCGGCTGCTGGTCACCCTCGACGGGCTCGGTGTGCAGCGCTTCGGCTACGCGGGCTGCGCGTTCGCCGGTGCGGTCGGTATGGAGCTGGCGCTGCGCCACCCGGAGCGGGTCGCCTCGCTCGGGCTGCTCGCCGCCTCGCCGCGCTTCGGCACCGCCGACGAGTTCCGGCAGCGAGGGGTGATCGTGCGGACCAACGGGCTGGATCCCATCGCCCGTACGTCTCCCGACCGTTGGTTCACCAGCGGGTTCGCCGCCGCGCAGCCCGCGATCACCGACTGGGCCGTACAGATGGTGCGGACCACCGACCCCGGCTGCTACATCGCCGCCTGCGAGGCGCTCGCCGCGTTCGACGTACGGTCCGAGCTGTCCCGGATCGGTGTGCCGACCCTGGTCCTGGTCGGCTCGGACGACCAGGTCACCGGCCCCGCCGAGGCCCGCACGCTGGTCGCCGGCATACCGGACGCCCGGCTCGCCGTCGTCCCCGGCGCCTCCCACCTGGTCCCGGTCGAACAGCCCGCCGCGGTCACCGACCTCCTGGTCCGGCACTTCTCCACCGCCTGGCAGCCCGCCTTCGACTCGTCCACCGGCCAGACGGCCATCCCGCCGGTCCCGGTCAAGCCCGTCCTGAGCGCACCGCCCGTACAGGCCACGCCGATCGCCGAGATCGCCCCCGTCGTCGTACCGCCGCAGGCATATCCGATGGGACGGCCCGATCCGTACGACGCCGGGATCAAGGTCCGCCGGGAGGTGCTCGGCGACGCGCATGTCGACCGGGTGCTGGCGCAGGCCGACGAGTTCTCCGGCGACTTCCAGGAGTTCATCACCCGGTACGCGTGGGGCGAGATCTGGGACCGGCCCGGACTCGACCGGCGCTCCCGCAGCTGTGTCACCCTCACCGCCCTGGTCGCGGGCGGCCACCTGGACGAGCTGGCCTTCCACACCAGAGCCGCCCTGCGCAACGGTCTGACCCCCGTCGAGATCAAAGAGGTGCTCCTCCAGGCGGCCGTCTACTGCGGAGTGCCCGCCGCCAACAGCGCCTTCAAGGTGGCGCAGCAGGTCATCCGCGAGGAGACGACTCCGACGGAGTGACGGGCCCCTCCGCTGCCGGGAAAACAGCCTGGCAGCGAAGGCATCAGCCTCGACCGCCCACCCCCGCGCGCGAAGCGGCAGGATGGGAACCATGAAGCTCACGAAGAAGTCGCACGCGTGCGTACGCCTCGAAAAGGGCGGTCGGACGCTCGTCCTGGACCCCGGAGTGTTCAGCGAGGAGGACGCCACCGCCGGCGCGGACGCGATCCTGGTCACGCACGAGCACCCCGACCACTTCGACGAGGGCAAGCTGCGCGCGGCCCTGGACGCCGACCCCGCCGTCGAGATCTGGACCCTCGCCTCCGTGGCCCAGCAGCTGTCGGCCGCGTTCCCGGGCCGTGTCCACACCGTCGGCCACGGCGACACCTTCACCGCCGCCGGCTTCGACGTCCAGGTCCACGGCGAACTGCACGCGGTGATCCACCCGGACATCCCGCGCATCACCAACGTCGGCTACCTGGTCGACGGCGGCCAGGTCTTCCACCCCGGCGACGCCCTCACCGTCCCCGACCAGCAGGTCGAGACGCTGATGCTCCCCGTGATGGCGCCCTGGAACAAGATCTCCGAGGTCATCGAGTACGTCCGTGAGGTGAAGCCGCAGCGCGCGTACGACATCCACGACGCCCTCCTCACCGACCTGGCCCGCCCGATCTACGACCACCAGATCGGCGCGCTCGGCGGCGCGGAGCATCTTCGACTCGCGCCGGGGGCCTCCGCGGAGGTCTGAGACCGGGTTGTCAGACCCGCCCGGTAGGTTGTGAGGCATGCGTATCGCGACCTGGAACGTGAACTCGATCACCGCCCGCCTGCCGAGGCTGCTGGCCTGGCTGGAGAGCAGCGGCACGGACGTGCTGTGCCTCCAGGAGGCCAAGCTGGCCGAGGCGCAGTTCCCGTTCGACCAGCTGCGCGAGCTGGGCTACGAGGCGGCGGTCAACGCGACCGGCCGGTGGAACGGCGTGGCGGTGCTCTCCCGGGTGGGCCTGGAGGACGTCGTCAAGGGCCTGCCCGGCGGCCCCGAGTACGACGGCGCCGAGGAGCCCCGTGCCGTCTCGGCGACCTGCGGCGGGGTCCGCGTCTGGTCGGTGTACGTGCCGAACGGGCGCGAGGTGGACCACCCGCACTACGCCTACAAGCTCCAGTGGTTCGAGGCCCTGAAGGCGGCCGTCGCGGACGACGCCACCGGCAGCCGCCCCTTCGCGATCCTGGGCGACTACAACGTGGCGCCGACGGACGACGACGTCTACGACGTGGCCGCCTTCGAGGGCCTCACCCACATCACCGAGCCCGAGCGCGCCGCCCTCGCCGCCCTGCGCGAGGCCGGCCTGTCGGACGTCGTACCGAGGCCCCTGAAGTACGACCACCCGTACACGTACTGGGACTACCGCCAGCTCGCCTTCCCCAAGAACCGGGGCATGCGCATCGACCTGGTGTACGGCAACGAGCCGTTCGCCAAGGCGGTCACCGACTCCTACGTGGACCGCGAGGAGCGCAAGGGCAAGGGCGCCTCGGACCACGCGCCCGTGGTGGTCGACCTCGACGTGCCGTAGCAGGACAGGCGCCGGGCCGTCACAGGAGCGTCAGGTCCACCGCCCCCGCCAGCGCGGCCAGCCCCGTCTCTCCCGGATGCAGGTGGTCGCCGCCGTCGTACGCGGGCAGCAGGCGGGCCGGCTGCGCGGGGTCGCGCAGCACCGCGTCGAAGTCGACGACGCCGTCGAACACGTCGTTGGCCCGGATCCAGGTGTTGACGGCGACCCGCTGGGTGTCGACGGCGGCCGTGCACCGCACCTCGCCCGCGCAGGGCAGGATCGTGGCCACCAGCATCCGCAGCCCCCGCTCGTGGCCACGCTCCGCGATCTCCCGCAGCCCGGCGACCACTTGCGCGGCCGTCGCCTGCCAGCGCACGTCGTTGACGCCCTCGAAGACGATCACCGTCCGCACCGAGGTCTGGGCGAGGACGTCCCGGTCGAGCCGGTTGAGGGCGTCGACCCCGGTGGAGTCCGTGGAGATCCCCTCGCCGTGGTAGATCTCGGCGACCACGCGGTTGCCGGAGATCCCCTGGTTCAGCACCCCGTACCGCGGCACCGCATTCTGCGCGAGCAGCCGCGTGGCCAGCGCGTTGGGCCACCGCCGGTTGGAGTCCGTCGTGGACCCGGCGCCATCGGTGATCGAGTCCCCGAGCAGCACCACGGACCCGGGCCCGCCGCTCACGACCACACCGGTCAGCAGCGGCCAGGTGGTCAGGGTCGTGGTGTACGCCGTCGAGGCGCTGTCCGCCGTGTGGTCGCCCGGTGTGCTCAGGTACGAGCGCTGCTTGGCGAGCCGGTGCTCGGCCACCGTCGCCACCGTGTCCGGCAGATGGAAGCTCACCAGCAGATTGGTGTCGGCGGGCACCTCGAAGCCGAGCGGATCGGTGAACGCCTGCGCCCCGGCCGGGACTTCGACACCCGCCGCGCCCCCGAAGGACAGTGCGACCGGCACGTCCCGCGCGGTCGCCCCCGCCGACTGCACGGCCACGGTGGCGCCCCCGATCCGTACCGGCGCCGCCGCGAAGGTGTTGTCGAACCGCAGCCGCACCCGCGGGCCGCCCACCGAGGTGTGCACCACGAGCCGCAGCGTCCGGTCGGTCCACGGCCCCACCGCCGGATACCCGGACGTCGAGGCCGTCCAACTCCCCGTCCAACCGGCGGACTTGGCGCGCACCGACAGTGCGAACACATGCAGCCCCGCCGCACTCGGCAGCCGTACTGAGACGACCTCGCGCCCGGGTGTGATCGGCACGGTGACGACGTACAGCCGTGCCTGCGAGGTGAGTTGACCGGCGGGAGTGTTCACGTGGGGGAGGGTGACGGCCTTGGTGGCGAGGGCGCCGGTGCGCCAGTCGGGGGCGGTCAGTCGGTACGCCGATGAGCTGCCGTCGGCGTACGAGACCGTGCCCGAGCCGGTGGCCGCCCTGCCGCCCGTGGCCGTCGCCAGGAAGGCGAGCGCGTCGCCGGTGCCGGTCAGGAGGACGGACTGGCCGGCGGCGGTCGCGTTGTCCGGCTCGCCGGGTTGTCGGTCGGGCCAAGTCAGGTCGGCGCCCTGCACGGTCAGCGTGCGGCCGGGTGTCCAGCCCGCGGCCGTGAGGTCGCGCGCCGACAGCGAGGCGCCCGAGCCGTCGAAGTCGGCCTGGCCCGGGAGGGCGTCGTCGCTGACGGCCGTGTTGTCGAAGAGCTGCTCCAGCGGGAGCGGTTCCTCGGCCCGGGTCCTCTCCACGTACCCCGTGGCCTGCGCGCTCGCGGGCCCGGCCGCCGTGACCAGACCGAGCAGCACGACCGCGGCGGCGGTGATTCTTCGTCCCAGCGACCGTCGACGCACGCCCGGTCTCCCTTCGCACAGTGATCACTGACGTGCAGACGGTAAGGGGAGGTCACAGCGATGCGCGGGCGACACTCGCGGGCCGGGCGCCGCTCGGCGGCACGCCCTCCTTCTTGCCGAATCCATGGCCCGCGCGCCTGTGGTGCGTGGGCGGTACCCGGTGCGAGGCTGAACGTATGAACATCCCTTTCCTGGGCAAGCGTCGCGAGGTCCCCCCGGTGCACAACTCGGAGGGTGTCGGTGAGCTCCTCTCCGAGTGCGAACTGCTCCGCTCACAGGCGTCCCAGGAGGGCGTCCGGCTCGACGACACGGTCGCCTCGCTGGAGGCCCTGGACCAACTGCTGCCGCGCTGGCGCGACGACGCGGAGACGCTGCCGTGGCTCGGCAACGACGCCGGCCTCTATCTGGGCACCGTCATCGTGCGCACGGTGGCCGGCGCCGCCTGGGAGATCCGGGAGGACGGCCAGCCCGTCGTCCGGCTCGAGTCCGGGCGCGAGTTCGACGTCGTCGAGTCGGGTCACGACTGGGCCGACACCGGAGTTCCCGAACTCTCCCAGCTGTACGCGGAGGTCGCCGAGGTGTGAACCTTTGACTCGTAGTTCGACGTAAATACGGCTAATGCCCGAAAAGTGCGTGTCGTGCGTTAACTCCTCTCCGGTGTGGATAGTTTGCGGCAACCACGACACAGCTGACAGTGAGTAGGGCTGCGAATGGCCGTCGATCCGTTGATCGAACTGCGTGACGTCAACAAGTACTACGGGGAGCTGCATGTCCTGCAGGACATCAACCTCACCGTCGGCAAGGGGGAGGTGGTCGTCGTCATCGGCCCTTCGGGGTCGGGGAAGTCGACACTGTGCAGGACGGTCAACCGCCTCGAGACCATCCAGTCCGGCACCATCCTGCTGGACGGACGGCCGCTGCCCGAGGAGGGCAAGGCGCTCGCCAGGCTCCGCGCCGACGTCGGCATGGTCTTCCAGTCCTTCAACCTCTTCGCCCACAAGACGGTGCTGCAGAACGTCTCGCTGGCCCAGACGAAGGTGCGCCGCCGCAAGCGGGAGGACGCCGACAAGCGCTCCCTCGACCTGCTCGACCGCGTCGGCCTCGCCTCCCAGGCACCCAAGTACCCGGCGCAGCTCTCCGGCGGCCAGCAGCAGCGCGTGGCCATCGCCCGCGCCCTCGCCATGGAGCCCAAGGCGCTCCTGTTCGACGAGCCCACCTCCGCCCTCGACCCCGAGATGATCAACGAAGTCCTTGAAGTCATGCGGCAGTTGGCGCGCGACGGCATGACGATGGTCGTCGTCACCCATGAGATGGGCTTCGCCCGCTCCGCTGCGCACCGCGTCGTGTTCATGGCCGACGGCCGGGTCGTGGAGGACCGCACCCCCGAGGAGTTCTTCACCGACCCGCGCAGCGAGCGCGCGAAGGACTTCCTGTCAAAGATCCTCAAGCACTGAGCGGGGGAGCGCGATCCATGTTCCGTACCACACGTGTGCGCACGGCCCTGGCCGTGTCCGTGGCGCTGCTCGCGGCGGCCTGCGGCAAGGAGGGCAGTCCGCCCGGCAAGGGCCCGGCGGCCGACAAGCTGCCCGACTACCGGGTGGCGCAGGGCTTTCAGCTGACCTCGTCCAAGACCTGGAAGCGGGCGGAGAAGCGCGGCCACTTCGTCGTCGGCGCCAAGGAGGACCAGCCCTACCTCGGCGAGAAGGACCCGGCGACCGGCACCTACTCAGGCTTCGACATCGAGATCGCCAAGATGATGTCGGCCTCCCTCGGCCTCGCCCCGACGTCGGTCCGCTTCAGGACCATCGCCTCCGCCAACCGCGAAACCGCCCTCCAGAACGGCCAGATCGACTACTACGTCGGCACCTACACCATCAACGACAACCGCAAGAAGCTCGTCGGCTTCGCCGGTCCCTACTACATGGCGGGTCAGTCCCTCCTGGTGCGCACGGACGAGCACGACATCCACGGCCCCGGAGACCTCGACGGCAAGCGCGTCTGCTCGGCGGCCGGCTCGACGCCGTACCAGCGCATCAAGGACGACTACCCCAAGGCCGAACTCGTCGCCTACGACACCTACTCGGTCTGCGTCGACAACCTGCTGACCTATCAGGTCGACGCGGTCACCACCGACGACGCCATCCTCATCGGCTACGCGGCGAAGGTGCCCGACGAACTCAAGGTCGTCGGCAGGCCGTTCTCGAAGGAGCCGTACGGCATCGGCGTCCCGCACTCCGACAACGCCCTGCGCCTCGCCCTCGACGACGCCCTCCAGGCCCGCGAGAAGAACGGCGACTGGAAGAAGGCGTACGAGGCCACGCTCGGTCTGTCCGGCGTCCCCGCGCCGACCCCGCCCGCGATCGACCGCTACCAGGCCGGCTCATGAACGTACTCACGGACAACTTCTCCACCTACGGCGACGGCTTCCTCGGCACGGTCGAACTCACCGTGTACTCCTCGGTGTTGGCCCTGGTCCTCGGCTTCGTCATGGCGTCCTTCCGGGTCGCCCCCGTCGGGTCCTTCCGGGTCTTCGGCACCGCGTGGGTGACCGTCCTGCGCAACACTCCGCTCACCCTGCTGTTCTTCGCGGTGCTGCTCGGCCTGCCGCGCTTCGGACTCGTCCTGCCCTTCCAGGTGTTCGCGATCCTCGCCCTGGGCTGCTACACCTCGGCGTTCATCTGCGAGGCGCTGCGCTCCGGCATCAACACCGTGCCCAGGGGGCAGGGCGAGGCGGCCCGCAGCCTCGGCATGACCTTCGGGCAGACACTCGCGCTGGTCGTGCTGCCGCAGGCGTTCCGCTCGGTGATCCCGCCGGTCGGCTCCACGCTCATCGCGCTGGCCAAGAACTCAGCGATCGCCGGCGCGTTCAGCGTCACCGAACTGCTCGGCACGTACAGGACGCTCAGCGAGCTCGGCTACAACATCGTCTGGACCTTCGTCTGGATCGCCGTCGGCTACCTGATCATCACCCTCGCCATCAGCGCCCTGTTCAACGTGCTGGAGCGGAAGTGGGGTATCGCCCGATGACCGAAGCCTCCGCCCTCTACGACATCCCGGGCCCCAGGACCCGCCAACGGCACCTCGCCTACGGTGTCCTGTCCACCGTCGTGATCCTCGGCCTGCTGGGCTGGATCCTCTATCTCCTGTTCGACACCGGCCAGTTCACGTACACGAAGTGGATGCCCTTCGAGTACAAGGGCATCCAGGAGCTCCTGCTGCGGGGCCTGGGCAACACACTGAAGGCCTTCGCGATCGCGGGCGCCCTGTCGCTGGTGCTCGGCGGACTGCTCGCGGCCGGGCGGCTGTCGGACCACCGTCCGGTGCGCTGGCTGGCCACCGTGCTCGTGGAGTTCTTCCGGGCCATGCCCGTCCTGGTCATGATCTTCTTCGTCTTCGTGGCGCTGAAGGTGCAGCCGCTGCCCGCGCTGGTCGCCGGACTCACCCTCTACAACGGCTCGGTGCTCGCCGAGGTCTTCCGCTCGGGCATCGGCAGCGTCGAACGCGGCCAGCGGGAGGCCGCGTTCGCGCTCGGGATGCGCAAGTCCCAGGTCATGGCCCATGTGTTGGTGCCACAGGCGGTGCGGGCGATGCTGCCCGCCATCATCAGCCAGTTGGTGGTGGCCCTGAAGGACACCTCCCTCGGATACCTCATCACCTACGAGGAGTTCCTCCATGCCGGCAAGCTGATCGCCTCCAACCTGGACTACGATTTGCCGTTCATCCCCGTGGTGCTGGTGATCTCACCGATCTACATCGGGATGTGCATGCTGCTCTCCTGGTTCGCGGGATGGGTGTCCCGGCGGGAGCAGCGCAGTCCCAAGACCGAGGCCGTGGACGTCACCGCGGCCGCGCCCGGAACGCTGCTGCCGGGTGGGGATCCCCCCACGGCCCCTGGACCGTAAGGGGGCAGCAGTCACAGAGCCATACCCGCCCGGCGTCGGCCGGAGATCACTGCTCGCGCAGCGGAATCGACACGTACGACGGGTCGTTCGCCGGTGAGGAGAAGGTCAGCCGCGCGCCGGACGGGTTGTGCTCGATGTAGAGCGGGTCGACCGTGTCGACGACCAGGGCCAGCCGGTGCCCTGCCGGAACGTCGTAGGCCGTGGAGTACAGCTCCAGGTCCACGCCGAACGGCTTGCCGGGTGTCAGCCCGTGGAAGGTGTACGGCGCGTTGCTGACCAGCTTGCCGAGGCCGAGCGGCCCCACGTCGTACAGGTAGGCGACGAGGGTGCCGCTCTCCTCGGTCGGAGTGAGAGTGGTGTGCAACTTCGCGGTGCCGCGCACGTGTTGGGCGTCGGCGTACTTCTCCGACTGCCACACGGCGGCCCAGCGGCGGGGGAGCAGGGGGATCGAGGCGATCGGGGGCACTTGCGCCACCTGGTCGAGGATGCTGGACAGGAAGATGATCCCGCCGTCCGCGCCCGAGTCGACGTTGGTGTGGATCGTGGTCGTTCCCCCGAGGGCGATCTTCCGCTCGGTCGCGGCGACCGACTTCCAGTCCGGATAGCCCTCGTAGCCGCCGCTGGAACGGGACTTGAGCCGCACCGGCTGCTCGCGGTCGACGCCGTTGTCGGCGCCCTTGAGGTAGTGGTCGAACCAGCGCTCGGTGTCGGTCCACACGTCGTTGGGCAGGCCGAACAGCCCGGTCAGCTCGGCGGTGGCGTGGTCGCCTGGGCGCAGCTCCAGCCGCTTGGGTCCGGTCAGCTTCTCGTAGAAGTCCGCGTACGAGTTGGGCGGGAAGATCGTGTCGCCCCACGCGTTGGCCATCATGACCGCCGCGCCGTTCTTGTTGAGTTGATCCACGTATGTGGCGGCCGAACGTTTCTTCCCCCAGTTGATGATGTCCTGTTCCCGGGACAGGTCGGAGGCGTAGAAGTCGTCGAAGATCGACCGGATCTCGGGGCTCTGGCGGCCGGTGACCAGGCTCGCGCCGTCCAGCAGGGCCGCGGCCTGGACGTGCTGGGTGCGGCCGGAGTAGATCGAGCCGATCAGGTCGGACCAGCCGCTGAGCGAGGCAACCGCCTTGATCCGCTGGTCCTTCGCCGCCGCGAGCAGGCTGATGCCGGCGCCGTAGGAGACGCCCGCCATGCCGATGTGCTGGGCGTCGGACGGGGTGTTGGCCAGTGCCCAGTCGATGACCTTGGACGCGTCGGCCGTGTCGGCGGGGCCCGCCACGTCGATCTCGCCGCCCGACTGCCAGAAGCCGCGGACGTTGTAACTGACCACGACATAGCCGGAGTTCGCGAGCTTCTGGGCCTGGGCGAGGTACTCGATCTGGGGCAGACCCCAGCTGGTGGGCAGCACCAGCAGCGGGTAGCGGTGCGTGCCGTCGGCGCCGGTGGGCGTGATGACGTTCGCCTTGAGGACGGTGCCGCCGTCGCCGCTGATGTCTACGAAACGGACAGCGTCCGCCGCTTGGGCGGCAGGGGTGAGTCCGAGGGCGCTTCCGGCGACCAGAGTCGCGGAGACGGCGCCCACGGCGGTCGTACGCAGGGCCTTGCGAGGGAGTCCCACGGGTCACTCCTCACTCGTGTAAGTGGAAAGTGACCCGACGGTAACCGCGGTCGCTTACCGCAAGTAACCCGTCGGTAAGTTACGTGCGAGTAACGATTGTTGAAATGTGTGCGACCTCAGGAGGCGCGGTGGGAGTTGGGCGTAGGGGTGGGTGTCGGCAGAGGGGCCTGGGCCGCCCGGGTCACGTCCGCGACCAGCTCGGCCACATCGGGGCCGTACGCCTGCGAGTTGACCACCTTCAGCAGGAGGACGAACGTGCTGTTGCCGTATTTGCGGGCCAGCCGTTCGTGGTTGCGGGCGAGATAGCGGGTGGCGGCCTGGTTGGTGATCGCGGTCTGGCCGCTGAAGAGGAACACGGGTCTGGTCATGCCGGGCTGGCCGGCCGTGAGCCGGGCCAGCAGCACGTGTTCGGCCACGCCCTTCTCCATGCGGTAGCGCTCGCTGCCGATCTGGAACGCCAGCTTGTCCGGGCCCGGTTCCGGCGCGATGTTCACGCGCACCCCGGGCAGCATCGCCTGCATGTGGGCAGCCATGCGCCGGTTCGACCCCGGGCCGCCGACGCAGAACTCCGTCCGCTCGCCGAAACCCTGCCGGGCCACGTCCTGCGTGATGACCTCGGCGTGGGCCCCGCAGTCCTTGATGAGTGCCGACAGCTCCAGCAGGGCGAACACGTCGTAGCGGTGCACCGACAGATCGGGGCTGCCCGCGTCCCGGTTCACGACGAGCAGCGACTCGGAGTTGTCGGGCAGCCCGAAGAAGGCCTGCTTGCGGCGGAGTTTCCGCTTCCACAGGTACGTACGGGCCAGCCAGCCGAGCGCGGCACTGATGCCGGCCGCGAGCACGCCCAGGACGATGTTGCGCACGTCGTCATTCATGGGCGCGCATGCTAGCGGGCCCGGGCAAACCCGTGTTCGAGCCATGGTGTCGGCCATGCTTCCGCGCGCTCCTGACGTGGGCATGGTGATGGCATAGGCTGCGCGGACGGCCTTTTACTGGAGGTACGGATGCGTCGCCCTGTCGCACGGAAACTGTCGGTCCTGGCGGTCTCGGCCGCCGTGGTGTCGGTGGGGGCGGCAGCGCCGCCGGCCGCCCAGGACACCACTGCTCGGAAGGTCCCGGTGGCCGTCGGCTACGGCGGCGCGGTCTCCAGCGTCGACGCCGACGCCTCGGCCGCCGGCATCGAGGTCCTGAGGAAGGGCGGCAACGCGGTCGACGCCGCGGTCGCCACGGCCGCCGCCCTCGGCGTCACCGAGCCCTACTCCTCCGGCATCGGCGGAGGCGGCTATTTCGTCTACTACGACGCCAAGTCCCGTACCGTGCGCACGATCGACGGCCGGGAGACCGCGCCGCTGACCGCCGACTCCGGCCTCTTCCTGGAGAACGGCAAGCCGCTCGCCTTCGCCGACGCCGTCAGCAGCGGCCTGAGCGTCGGCACGCCGGGCACGCCCGCCACCTGGCAGACGGCGCTCGACAAGTGGGGCAGCAAGAGACTCGGCACGGTGCTCAAGCCCGCCGAACGGATCGCCCGCGACGGCTTCACCGTGGACGACACGTTCCGCTCGCAGACCGCATCCAACGAGACCCGGTTCCGCTACTTCCCGGACACCGCGAAGCTCTTCCTGCCGGGCGGACAGCTCCCCGTCGTCGGCTCCACCTTCAAGAACCCCGAACTCGCCCGTACCTATGAGGAGTTGGGCAAGAAGGGGGTCGGGGCGATCTACCGCGGCGACCTCGGCGAGGACATCCTCGACACGGTCAACAACCCGCCGGTGGACCCGGGTTCCGGCTGGAACGCCCGCGCCGGCAAGCTCTCCGCCAAGGACCTCGCCGCCTACCGCGCCAAGCTCCAGGCGCCCACGGAGACCTCGTACCGCGGTCTCGACGTCTACTCCATCGCGCCCTCCTCCTCCGGCGGCACGACCGTCGGCGAGGCGCTCAACATCCTGGAGAAGACGGACCTCTCGAAGGCGAGCGAGGTCCAGTACCTGCACCACTTCATCGAGTCGACCCGGATCGCGTTCGCGGACCGCGGGCGCTGGGTCGGCGACCCCGCCTTCGAGGACGTACCCACGAAGGAACTCCTCTCGCAGAAGTACGCCGACTCGCGCGCGTGCCTGATCAAGGACGACGCGGTGCTCACCAGCCCGCTGGCGCCCGGCGATCCGCGGCACCCGGCGGCCTGCGGGGCCGGCGGCACGGCGGCACCGACGACGTACGAGGGCGAGAACACCACGCACCTCACGGTGGCCGACAAGTGGGGGAACGTCGTCGCCTACACGCTCACCATCGAGCAGACCGGCGGCAGCGGGATCACGGTCCCCGGGCGCGGGTTCCTGCTCAACAACGAGCTGACGGACTTCTCCTTCGCCCCGGCCAACCCGGCCGTGCACGACCCGAACCTGCCCGGGCCCGGCAAGCGCCCGCGCTCGTCGATCTCGCCGACGATCGTCCTCGACAAGCACGACAAGCCGGTGGTGGCACTCGGTTCGCCCGGTGGCGCGACCATCATCACGACCGTGCTCCAGACGCTCACCGAGTTCCTCGACCGCGGCCTGCCACTCGTCGACGCCATCGCCGCGCCGCGCGCCAGCCAGCGCAACGCGGCCAAGACCGAACTCGAACCCGGCCTCTACAACAGCGACTTGAGGACGCAGCTGGAGGCCATCGGGCACTCCTTCACGCTCAACCCCGAGATCGGAGCGGCCACGGGCGTGCAGCGACTGCCGAACGGGAAGTGGCTGGCCGCCGCGGAGACGGTACGGCGGGGTGGCGGCTCGGCGATGGTGGTGCACCCGGCGCCGTAGCCGGCACGGACACTGTGCGGGGAGCCGGGGCGGACTCACAACCACTCCGCCCCGGCGGCCCTGCGGGCCTCGGCTCGGCGGGTCCGCCCCCACTCGGTGGGCTCCGACTCTCCGCTCGGCGGACACGCCCCCTGGCGCGCAGGGCTCGGCCCTCCCGCTCGGCGGTTGCCCCGCTCAGCGGGCCGTCAGGATGCGGGGGCCGTTGTTCGTGATCGCCACCGTGTGTTCCACGTGCGCCGCGCGGGAGCCGTCGTTCGTGCGCAGGGTCCAGCCGTCGGGGGCCGCGTGGTAGTCGTCGCCGCCACCGGCGATCAGCATCGGCTCGATGGCGATGGCCATGCCCTGGCGCAGCGGGAAGCCGCGGCCGGGGCGGCCCTCGTTCGGGACCCCCGGGTCCTCGTGCATGCGCCGGCCGATGCCGTGGCCGCCGAAGCCCTCCGGGATGCCGTAGCCGCCGGCCCGGCAGACCGTGCCGATCGCGTGGGCGATGTCCCCGATCCGGTTGCCGACCACGGCCGCCTCGATGGCCGCCGCGAGTGCCCGCTCGGCCGTCTCGATCATGCGCACGTCCGCCGGGCGCGGCTCGCCGACGATGAAGCTGATCGCCGAGTCGCCCACCCAGCCGTTCAGTTCGGCACCGAAGTCGGCCGAGACCAGGTCGCCGTCGCGCAGCCGGTAGCCGGTCGGGATGCCGTGCACGATCGCGTCGTTCACCGAGACGCACAGGACGGCCGGGAACGGGGTCGGCGCGAAGGAGGGGCGGTAGCCGAGGAAGGGCGAGCCGGCGCCCGCCGCGCGCAGTACGCCATGCGCCACCTCGTTCAGCTCCAGCAGGGAAACGCCCACGTCAGCGGCTTCCCGTACGGCCGTCAGGGCCTGTCCGACGATCTGTCCCGCTGCGTACATGGCGTCGAGCGATGTGTCTGTCTTGAGTTCCACCATGCCAATTACTATACCGGTATTAGAATGACGGCATGGTACGCACCCCTCTCACCACCGAAGAGCGCGAACGCGGCGAGCGTTTCGGGCGGCTGCTCCGCGAGGCCCGCGGCGGGCGCAGCATGACGGACGTGGCCGCGAGCGCCGGCATCTCCGCCGAGACCCTCCGCAAGATCGAGACCGGACGGGCCCCGACGCCGGCCTTCTTCACGGTCGTCGCGCTGGCCCGCGCCCTCGGTCTGTCGATGGACGAACTGGCCACGCGCTGCGAGTTGGTGATCGTCTGACCCGGGCCGGCCGTCCATGGAACGCGGGTTGGTCGCGCGCCGGTCGCACATTGGTCAAGATCCCGCAATGAGGTGGCTGCGCGCCGACTGAAAACCTAACGTAGCAACCCCGTAACACGGCTGGTGTTGCCTACGAACCGGAGTGCTCCGGTCTGGCGGGAGTTGGGCGATGGCTGTGGATCAACTCCCGGGGAGGGTGCGGGAGTTCGCGAACTACCTGAACGGCCTGGTGGCGCGTCTCGACCAGGCCGGCGGTTGGTGCGCGGTGTTCTGGCAGCGGGATCCCGACGGCATGCAGGCCTGCCTCGACGGGCGTGAGATACCGCCCTGGGACGTACTGGAAGCGCTCCTCCAGGATTTGGCCGCGGCATACGGCCCTCGCGCCGCCGCCCAGGAGCAGGAGCGGATCCGCGCCCTGCACTCCGCCGCACTCCTCGACCACGACGCCCGGCCCGGCGCCCGCGACGCCCTCGGCGACCGCCTCGACGTCATGCTCCGCGAACAGCGCTACGCGGCCGAACGGCAGGCGGAACTGAGCCGGTTGCTCGCCTCCGCGGCCACCCGTGAGGAGGCCGACGCCCTCCGCCTCGACCTCGCCTGGGCCCACGACGACCACGAACGGGCGACCGCCCGCTGCGCCGAACTCCACTCCCGCATGGCCGAGTTGGACCGGCGCACGACCGGCGGCCGGGCGGAGGCGACGCACCGCGGGCAGGCCGGAGAGGGACAGGCCGGAGAGGGACAGGCGGGAGAAGGGCACGCCGGTCAGGGGCCCGTGCGCTGGGTCGACGACACCTCCGCCGGGGGCGAGGGATGGGGTGCGCGCGAGGCCTCCGCCGGCGACGAGGGGTGGGACGCCCGCGACACCGGGTTCCCGCGGCAGCGGGGTGCGTACGAGCCCGAGTGGGAGGCTCCCGCCCAGGAACAGCCTGCTCAGGGGCGGCCCGGCCATGACTGGCCCGCACGGGACGAGTCCTCCCAGGACCGCTCCGCCCACGACTGGCACGGCGAGGACGAGTCCGGGCAGGACTGGCCGGCCCAGGAGCAGCCCGCTTTCGACGATCCGTTCGCCGAGCAGCCGGCCCCCGCCGATCCGTCCCCCGCGGAACCCGAGCCCGCGCCCCCTGCCCAGAAGCAGCGCAAGCGGCGCCGGGGCAGTGCGCGGTTCGCCGGGATGGCCGAGGCGGACGCCGCCCCCGTCGTCGTACCGCCGACCGCCCAGCCGAGCCCGCAGGCGCCGGCCGCGACCGGCCGCAGGACCCCCCGTGGCGCGCGATTCGCCGGGGCCGCCGCCGGGAACGAGCGGGTGAAGGCGCAGGGGAAGAGCGAGTCGGTGGACGACGGGGCTCCGCTGGAGGTCGTCGAGGCCGTCGGGCGGCTGGTGCGGCTGCGTGCCGAGGGCCGCAGCGGCGAGGCGCACGCGCTGCTCGTCGAGGCCGCCTACTGGCCCGCCGCCCGGTTCCCCATGCTCGCCGCCGAACTGCACCGCGCCGGGCTCGGCGCCGACTGGGCGACCCTGCTCTGGGAGGCCGCGTCCCTGCCCGCCGACCGGCTCGTCGCGGCGGCCGACGCCCTGGTCGCCGCGGGCCGCGACACCGACGGGGAGCAGATCCTGCGGCAGGGCGTGGCACGGCCCGCCGTCGAGGTCGGACAGGCCGTTCTGGAGCTGGTGGCGCAGGGGCGCCGGCGGGAGGTGCGCGCCCTGCTGGACGCGTACGTCCGCGTCCGCACCCCGGAGGAGGCGGCCCGCAGCGCCGAGCCCGACCCGCAGGCCCTCGCTCCGCTGCTGCTCGAAGCTGCGCAAGGTGTGTCCGAAGAGCGACACTGGGACCTGGTGCACGCCCTCCGGGTCGCCGGTTTCTCGGCCTGAGGCATCCCCGTCACCCCGCTGACCGGCCGCGCGGCTCACCCACCGGAGTGTGAAACGTGATCGACTCCGCGGGTTAACGACGATGGTCTTGGCAAGGCTCTCCCGGAGGCTTACGTTCATCCCTCTACGGCCTGTTCTACGGGCGTAGAGAGACGGACGTCCCGTCGAAGGAGCAGCTCATGGCCAACGTCGTACGTGCCGCTCTGGTCCAGGCCACCTGGACCGGCGACACCGAGTCCATGGTGGCGAAACACGAGGAGCACGCCCGCGAGGCGGCCCGCCAGGGCGCGAAGATCATCGGGTTCCAGGAGGTCTTCAACGCCCCCTACTTCTGCCAGGTCCAGGAGCCCGAGCACTACCGCTGGGCCGAGCCGGTGCCCGACGGGCCGACCGTGGTTCGTATGCAGGCGCTGGCGCGCGAGACCGGCATGGTGATCGTCGTGCCGGTCTTCGAACTGGAGCAGTCCGGCTTCTACTACAACACCGCCGCCGTGATCGACGCCGACGGCACCTTCCTCGGCAAGTACCGCAAGCATCACATCCCGCAGGTCAAGGGCTTCTGGGAGAAGTACTACTTCAAGCCGGGCAACGCCGGCTGGCCCGTCTTCGACACCGCCGTCGGCAGGGTGGGCGTCTACATCTGCTACGACCGGCACTTCCCGGAGGGCTGGCGGCAACTCGGGCTCAACGGCGCCCAGTTGGTGTACAACCCGTCGGCCACCTCGCGCGGTCTGTCGGCCTATCTGTGGCAGCTGGAGCAGCCGGCCGCGGCCGTCGCCAACGAGTACTTCGTCGCCGCGATCAACCGTGTGGGACAGGAGGAGTACGGGGACAACGACTTCTACGGGACGTCGTACTTCGTCGACCCGCGCGGACAGTTCGTCGGCGAGACCGCCGGCGACAAGGGCGAGGAACTCCTCGTCCGTGACCTGGACTTCGACCTGATCGACGAAGTGCGACAGCAGTGGGCGTTCTACCGGGACCGCCGACCCGACGCGTACGAGGGGCTGGTGCAGCCGTGACCAAGGACCTGCTGGGACGCCACCGCGCGGTGCTTCCCGACTGGCTCGCCCTCTACTACGAGGACCCGCTGGAGATCACCCACGGCGAGGGCCGCCACGTCTGGGACGCCGCGGGCAACAAGTACCTCGACTTCTTCGGCGGCATCCTCACCACGATGACCGCGCACGCGCTGCCCGAGGTGACCAAGGCGGTCAGCGAGCAGGCCGGGCGGATCATCCACTCCTCGACCCTGTACCTCAACCGGCCGATGGTCGAACTCGCCGAGCGCATCGCCCAGTTGAGCGGCATCCCGGACGCCCGCGTCTTCTTCACCACCTCCGGCACCGAGGCCAACGACACCGCCCTGATGCTCGCCACCACCTACCGGCGCAGCAACACGATCCTGGCGATGCGCAACAGCTACCACGGCCGCTCCTTCAGCTCGGTCGGCATCACCGGCAACCGCGGCTGGTCACCGACCTCGCTGTCACCGCTGCAGACGCTGTACGTGCACGGCGGCGTCCGCACCCGCGGCCCGTTCGCCGCCCTCAGCGACGACGAGTTCGTGGCGGCCTGCGTCGACGACCTCAAGGACCTGCTCGGCCACACCCGCCCGCCCGCGGCCCTGATCGCCGAGCCCGTCCAGGGTGTCGGCGGCTTCACCTCGCCGCCCGACGGCCTGTACGCCGCCTTCCGCGAGGTGCTGCACGAGCGCGGCATCCTGTGGATCGCCGACGAGGTGCAGACCGGCTGGGGCCGCACCGGCGACCACTTCTGGGGCTGGCAGGCACACGGCCGCAGCGGCCCGCCGGACATCCTCACCTTCGCCAAGGGAATCGGCAACGGCATGTCCATCGGCGGTGTCGTCGCCCGCGGCGAGATCATGAACTGCCTGGACTCCAACAGCATTTCGACGTTCGGCGGTACCCAGATCACCATGGCGGCGGGCCTCGCCAACCTCACCTACCTGCTGGAGCACGACCTCCAGGGCAACGCCCGGCGCGTCGGCGGCCTGCTCATCGAGCGACTGCGGGCCGTCGCCGCGCACCTGCCGTACGTCCGTGAGGTGCGCGGACGCGGGCTGATGATCGGCATCGAGCTGGTGAAGCCGGGCACCGACCAGGCCGATCCGGACGCCGCGTCCGCCGTGCTCGAAGCGGCCCGCGCAGGCGGCCTGCTCATCGGCAAGGGCGGCGGCCACAACACCAGCGCCCTGCGCGTCGCGCCACCCCTGTCCCTCACGGTCGCGGAGGCCGAGGAGGGCGCCGCCATCCTCGAAGACGCCCTGGGGAGCCTGCGCTGAGCGCGGAATGAGCAAGGGAACACCGCCATGACCACCACCTTCGGAACCCTGGAACCCGCCCTGTCGGTGCGCCAGGTGCTGACCATGGAACGGGTCCTCGCCGGGGAACCCGAGGTGGTGGCCGGCGCGGCCCAGCTCGACCGGGCCGTGCGCTGGGTGCATGTCGCCGAGGCACCCGACGTGGGCGTGATGCTCACCGGCGGCGAGATGGTCCTCACCACCGGCGTGCTCCTCGCCGGCGACGAGGAGAAGCAGGCCGAGTACATCCGCTCGCTGCACCGCGCGGAGGCCGCCGCCGTCGTCCTCGGCCTGGGACGCGCTTTCCCCGCGCCGCCGGACGTGATGCGCCGGGCGGCAGAGCGATGCGGACTGCCGATGATCGTGCTCCACCGCCCTTTCCCCTTCGCGGAGTTGACCGAGGAGGTCCAGGCCCGTCTGGTACGGCGCAAGTTCGCCGCCGTCAGCCTGTCGGAGTCCGTGCGCACCGCCCTCACCGGGCTCATCACCGCGGACGCCCCGCTGCAACGCCTGCTCGACGAGATCGCGTCGCACAGCGCCTGTCCCGTCGTCGTCACCAACCTCGCCCACCGCGTCCTCGCCACCGCGGGGGAGCGGCCGGCCGTGGACGACGTGCTGCGCGACTGGGAGCGCATCTCCCGGCAGGCCGGCGGCAGCGAGGGCGACGGCTGGATCCGGGCCGAACTCGCCGGGCGCGGTGAGCGCTGGGGCCAGATCGTGCTGTGCGGCTACCGGGGCGACACCACCACCGGACGCCTGCTCGCCGACCGGGGCGCCGAGGCCCTCGTCCTGCACCGCATGCTCGCCGGCAACTCGGCGCACACCTGGGAGGAGCAGTCCGCCGAGAGCCTGCTGACCGACCTGGTCTCCGGCGTTGTAGCGGCCCGGCAACTGCTGCCCCGCGCGCGGGCCGCCGGACTGCCGGTGAACCGGCGCACCTTCGTGCCGCTGGTCGTACGCGAGGGCGAGGCCGCCCAACTCGACCGCGTGCTGAGGATGTTGGGCCTGCCCGGACTGGTCGCCGAGCTCGCGGACGGCGCTACGGCAGTGCTGCTCAGCCTCGCCCGCGACCAGGACGCCGAGGCGCTCACCGCGCACTTCGCGGCGCGCCTGCGCAGTGAGTCCGGCTCGCTCAAGGCCGTGGTGGCAGCGGCCGATCCGCGCACCGCCTGGGACGACGTACCGGCGGGACTGCGCGAGGCCCAGCACGTGGCCGACGCCGTCGCGGACCACTCGGCCGCCCTCGACCTGCCGGCCGTCGTACGCCTCAAGGACGTACATCTGCGCGGCCTGGTACGGCTGTTGCGGGACGACCCCAACGTCCAGTCGTTCGCGGAGCGGGAGTTGGACGGACTGCTGTGCGCGGCCGACGAGGATCTGCTGTCCGTGCTGCGGACCTATCTCGCCACCGGGCGCAACAAGTCCCGCACCGCCCAGCTCCGCCACGTCTCGCGGCCCGCGCTCTATCGCAGGCTGGAGGCGATACAGGGCCGGCTCGGGGTGGACCTCGACGACTTCGAACAGGCCGCCTCGGTGCACATCGCGCTCCTCGCACACGATGCGCAACAGGGGTGAAACATGCGACGACCTGGGAAAACGGTGGTGAAACATGGGGCGAGCAAGGCGTGACACGGTGGCACGCCGTGCGCCCGCAGACGTGACACCGTGCAACTCAAAGGCCGCTTCCGGACTTCCTAGCCTTCTGGCACACCGAGTGACCGGAGGTCCCGATGAGCAGAGTGATTCGCGCCGCCCTCTTCCAGACCGCGTGGACGGGCGACAAGGAATCGATGATCCAGGTACACGAGCAGGCGGCCCGCGACGCGGCCGCGCAGGGTGCTCAGGTCCTGTGCTTCCAGGAGCTGTTCTACGGACCGTACTTCTGCCAGGTCCAGGACAAGGCGTTCTACGAGTACGCCGAGCAGATCCCGAACGGGCCGATCGTCAAGCGCTTCCAGGCGCTCGCCAAGGAACTGGGCATCGTCCTGATCCTGCCGATGTACGAGGAGGAGCAGCCCGGCGTCCTCTACAACACCGCGGCCGTGATCGACGCGGACGGCTCGTACCTCGGCAAGTACCGCAAGCACCACATCCCGCAGGTGGCCGGCTTCTGGGAGAAGTTCTACTTCCGTCCCGGGAACAGCGGTTGGCCGATCTTCGAGACCGCCGTCGGCAAGATCGGCGTCTACATCTGCTACGACCGCCACTTCCCGGAGGGCTGGCGGGCGCTCGGCCTCGCGGGTGCCGAGATCGTCTTCAACCCGTCGGCGACCTCGCGCGGTCTGTCGGCCTACCTCTGGCAGCTGGAGCAGCCGGCCGCGGCCGTCGCCAACGAGTACTTCGTCGGCGCCATCAACCGGGTCGGTGTCGAGGAGTTGGGCGACAACGACTTCTACGGCACGACGTACTTCGTCGACCCCGAGGCCCAGTTCGTGGGCGAGGTGGCCAGCGACAAGGAGACCGAACTGGTCGTCCGGGACCTCGACATGGAGAAACTGCGCGAGGTCCGGGACCGCTGGCAGTTCTACCGCGACCGCCGCCCGGACGCCTACGAGCCGCTGACCGCACCGTAAGACGGGCAGGGCACCCGCGCCCCGCTTTCAGGGGCGCGGGGCAGCGTCCATCAGCGGCTTCGCCGCGGGGCGCGACCAGCCCCCACCGACCCGCACCAGACCACAATCCAGCGGAGTCAAAAAATGAGCACCCGTACCGTCATCCGCGGCGGCCTAGTCATCACCGCGTCCGACGAACTCCACGCCGACGTCCTGATCGAAGACGGCCGCATCGCAGCCCTGGCCACCTCCGGTACCCCGACGGCCGACGCCTGGACCGCCGAGCGGGTCATAGACGCCACCGGGAAGTACGTCATCCCCGGCGGCGTCGACGCCCACACCCACATGGAGATGCCGTTCGGCGGCACCAAGGCCGCCGACACCTTCGAGACCGGCACAAGGGCCGCCGCCTGGGGCGGTACGACGACCATCGTCGACTTCGCGATCCAGAGCGTCGGCGGCGCGCTGCGTGAAGGCCTCGACGCCTGGCACGCCAAGGCCGAGGGCAACTGCGCCATCGACTACGGCTTCCACATGATCGTCTCCGACGTCAATGAGGACACCCTCAAGGAGATGGACCTGCTGGTCGAGGAGGGCGTCACCTCCTTCAAGCAGTTCATGGCCTACCCGGGCGTCTTCTACAGCGACGACGGCCAGATCCTGCGCGCCATGCAACGCGCCGCCGACAACGGCGGGTTGATCATGATGCACGCCGAGAACGGCATCGCCATCGACGTGCTGGTCGAGCAGGCGCTGGCCCGCGGCGAGACCGACCCCCGCTACCACGGCGAGGTCCGCAAGTCCCTCCTCGAAGCCGAGGCCACCCACCGCGCGATCAAGCTCGCGCAGGTCGCCGGTGCCCCGCTGTACGTCGTCCACGTCTCCGCGATGGAGGCGGTCGCCGAGCTGGCCAAGGCACGCGACGAAGGACTCCCCGTCTTCGGCGAGACCTGTCCGCAGTACCTGTTCCTCTCCACCGACAACCTCGCCGAGCCCGACTTCGAGGGCGCGAAGTACGTGTGCAGCACGCCCCTTCGGCCCAAGGAGCACCAGGCCAAGCTCTGGCAGGGCCTGCGCACCAACGACCTCCAGGTCGTCTCCACCGACCACTGCCCCTTCTGCTTCGTGGGCCAGAAGGAGCTGGGCCGGGGCGACTTCTCGAAGATCCCCAACGGCATGCCGGGCGTCGAGAACCGCATGGACCTGCTCCACCAGGGCGTCGTCGACGGGCACATCAGCCGCCGCCGCTGGATCGAGATCGCCTGCGCCTCCCCGGCGCGGATGTTCGGCCTCTACCCGAAGAAGGGCACCATCGCCCCGGGTGCGGACGCGGACGTCGTCATCTACGACCCGAACGCCGAGCAGACCGTCTCCGCCGAGACCCACCACATGAACGTCGACTACTCGGCGTACGAGGGCAAGCGCCTCACCGGCCGGGTCGAGACCGTCCTCTCGCGCGGCGAACCCGTCATCACCGAGCGGGAGTACACCGGGCATGCGGGCCACGGCGTCTACACCCCGCGCTCCACCAGTCAGTACCTCAACTAGGAGTGGCGACAATGGACTTCGGACTCGTCCTGCAGACGGACCCGCCGGCCTCGAAGGTCATCAGCCTGATGAAGCGGGCCGAGCGCAACGGCTTCACCTACGGCTGGACCTTCGACTCCGCCGTGCTGTGGCAGGAGCCGTTCGTGATCTACAGTCAGATCCTGTCGAACACCACCAAGTTGACGGTCGGCCCGATGGTCACCAACCCGGGCACCCGCACCTGGGAGGTCACCGCCTCCACCTTCGCCACCCTCAACGACATGTTCGGCAACCGCACGGTGTGCGGCATCGGCCGCGGCGACTCCGCGATGCGCGTCGCCGGCCGCACGCCCAACACGCTGGCCCGGATCAGCGGTGCCATGAAGGTCATCCGGTCGCTGGCCCGCGGCGAGGAGGCCGACCTCGGCGGCACGGTGATCAAGTTCCCGTGGATCAAGCCGGGCGCCGAACTCCCCGTCTGGATGGCCGCGTACGGCCCCAAGGCCCTCAAGATGACCGGCGAGGAGGCCGACGGCTTCATCCTCCAGCTCGCCGACCTCTACCTCACCGAGTACATGGTGAAGGCGGTCAAGGACGCGGCCGTCGCCGCCGGACGCGACCCGTCCGAGGTGAAGATCTGCGTCGCCGCCCCGGCCTACGTCACCGAGGACGACTCGCCCGAGGCGCTGGCCCACGCCCGCGACCAGTGCCGCTGGTTCGGCGGGATGGTCGGCAACCACGTGGCCGACCTCGTCTCCAAGTACGGCGAGCACTCCGCCGCCGTACCCGACGAACTCACGGAGTACATCAAGGCCCGTGAGGGGTACGACTATTCGCACCACGGTCGGGCCGACAACCCCGACACCCAGTTCGTGCCCGACGAGATCGTCGACCGGTTCTGTCTCATCGGCCCGGTCGAGAAGCACATCGAGAAGCTCAACGCCCTGCGCGAGCTGGGCGTCGACCAGTTCGCCGTGTACGACATGCACGACGCGCAGGAGAGCGTGATCGACGCGTACGGGGAGAAGGTCATCCCGGCGCTCAACGCCTGACCCACCCACACCGGCGCTGCTCGACTCCCCGCCCCCCACTCCGGTACCGCTCGACTCCCCGTCCCCCCACTCCAGTTCTCCCCCTTCCCCGCCGTCCCGGGGGAGGGGGGCCGGAGCCACCCGCACGGCCTCTCCGGATCCGCCCCTCGTTTGATTGGCCTGCCCATGACCGACACCGCTCCCACGGCCATACCGCCGACCTCTCAAGTCACCCTGGCCGACGGCCGGGTGGAGATCGCCCCTGGTTCGCCGCAGCCCAGCGGCCCCTACGCCAACGAGGACCTGCTGCCGGTCCCGGTGGAGAAGCGCACCTGGACCACGTACAACTTCTCCGCCCTGTGGGTCGGCATGGCCCACAACACGGCCTCCTGGACCCTGGCCTCCGGTCTGATCGCCGTCGGCATGGACTGGAAGCAGGCGGTGTTCACCATCGCCCTGGCCAACCTGATCGTGCTCGTGCCCATGCTGCTCACCGGGCACGCGGGACCGAAGTACGGGATTCCCTTCCCGGTCTTCGCCCGTGCCTCCTTCGGGGTGCGGGGCGCCAACCTGCCCGCTGTCGTACGGGCGTTGGTGGCGTGCGGCTGGTTCGGCATCCAGACCTGGATCGGCGGTGAGGCGATCTACTTCCTCGCCGGGAAGCTGATCGGCAACGGCTGGAGCGACGCCGGGAAGATCGGCGGGTACGCCTGGACGATGTGGCTGTCGTTCGCGATCTTCTGGGCGATCCAGGTCGCGATCATCTACCGGGGCATGGAGACGATCCGCCGCTTCGAGAACTGGGCGGCGCCCTTCGTCATCGTCGGCGCGGTCGTCATGCTGATCTGGATGAGCAACAAGGCGGGCGGTTTCGGCCCGTTGCTCGACCAGCCCTCCAAGCTCGGCTGGGGCGGCGACTTCTGGAAGCTGTTCTGGCCCTCGCTGATGGGCATGATCGGCTTCTGGTCCACGCTGTCGCTGAACATCCCCGACTTCACCCGCTACGGCAAGAGCCAGAAGGCGCAGACCTGGGGGCAGGCCCTTGGGCTTCCCACGACCATGACGCTGTTCGCGCTGCTGTCGGTGATGGTCACCTCCGGTTCGCAGGCCGTGTACGGCGAAGCGGTCTGGGACCCGGTCCAGTTGGCCGCGAAGACCGACAACGTGGTGGGCCTGCTCTACGCGTTGGTGACCGTCCTGGTCGCGACCCTGTCCGTGAACATCGCGGCCAACCTGGTCTCCCCGGCCTTCGACTTCTCCAACATCGCGCCCCGGAAGATCAGTTTCCGGGCCGGCGCGCTCGTCACCTGTGTGCTCGGTGTGGTCATCTTCCCGTGGAAGCTGTACTCCGACCCGCAGGGCTACATCTTCACCTGGCTCGGTCTGGTCGGCGGTCTGCTCGGCACGGTCGCGGGCATCCTCATCGCCGACTACTGGATCCTGCGCCGCGGCAAGCTCGACCTCACCGACCTGTACCGCGCGGGCGGCCGCTACTGGTACGACGGCGGCTGGAACTGGCGGGCCGTGGTCGCCTTCGTGGTGGGCGGCGTACTCGCCGTCGGCGGCGCCGACTTCCATCCGCTGATCGACGGCCGGCCCATCCCGGCCCTGTCCTCGCTCGCCGACTACGGCTGGGCCGTGGGCCTGGGCACGTCGATGCTGCTCTACGTGGTGCTGATGCTGCTGCGCGGAAAGGACCCGGAACCGGCGCCGGAGACCGTCAAGGCGTAAGGCGTCGGCGGGCGGAGGGGCGGTCCGGCTAGCTGGCCAGGCCGCCCTTCAGCGCGGTGACCGCCTCCTTGGCGGCCTTGATGGCGCCCTTGTTGATCTCGTCCGTGCTCGGGGCCTTCTTCGACTCGAAGTCGCTGCCGTTGTAGGTGACGACCACCAGCGCGTTGGACACCTGGGCCACCACCTCGCCCTCGCGCGTCTGCTGCTTGTCCTCGGTGGTCAGGTTCACCACCGAGTAGGCGGCGTCGCCGAGTCCGGGAACCGCGCCGCCGCCGCTGTTCTCCGTGAGCCGTTCCTTGTACGACTTCTGCGCCGCAGAATCGGATTCCATGATCTCGAAGGACACGTCGAGCCAGCGGTAGTCGAAGCCCTTGAGGGCGTTCCACGAGCAGGTCCGGCGGATCTTCGCGTCCGTGGACTTGATCTCCTTGCCGGCCGTCTTGGCGCCGGGCACCAGCGAGGTGATCGTCTTCTTGGCCAGGCTGCCGCAGGGCGCGGGTGAGGCCCCGTACGACTTGGACACCGCGGCCGTCGCGGGCGCGGACGGCGACTGCGTGCTCGTCTGCCCGCTCTCCTGCTTGTTCTGGGAGTCGGCGGACGACGTGGTGGCGAACGGCCCGGACGACAGGGCCCAGCCGGCCGCGGCCAGCACGACGACAGGGGAGAGACGCGCCGTCAGAGCGAGCGGCAGAGGAAAATCGCGCACGGCACACTTTTCGGTGGGGGACGGTGTGCGGACGGGTCCGCACTGCGGACGGGGGCGCCAGTTTCACACGAGTCCCTGTGAGACGGAAGTGCCAACTCGCTCCGTACGCGGCCGATCACGCAGGCCTCACGGCTGACGGCCCCTCAGCGCGGGCGTTTCGCGGTGACCAGCCAGACATCTCCCCGTGGTCGCCCGCCGCCGGTGTCCGTCGTGTCGCCGCGCCACGCCGTCGCCACGGGTACGGGCCTGACCGTGATGTTCTCGTAGCTCCGCAGGATCTCGCGGATGCGGTCCGGGTCGGAGAGGGACCGCGGGCACACGAACGCCAGCCGCCCGCCCGGCAGCAACGTCCGCCACAGGTTCCCGAATCCGGCCACGGGGTCGGTGAAGAACATCACGGCGCCCCGGCTCACGACGACGTCGTACCCGGCGCGCGGGAACGGATGGACTTCGGCATCCGCCTGCATGTATGCGGCATTTCGTATCTTTTCCTCGTCGGTGCGCTTACGCGCGCTGCGCAACAGCGGCGCATCCGTGTCGACGCCGACGACATGACCGCGGGCGGCGAGCCGCGCGGCGATCCGGGTGGTGGCCCCGGTGCCGCAGCCGACGTCGAGGACACGGTCGGCGAGTTTGACGCCGGCGCCCGCGAACAGGGCGTCGTGCGCGCCGCTGCCGAGAGCGTCGTGGCGTTCCTGTCGGACAGCGGTGGTTCGGGGTACTTCAGCTGTTTTGTGCATCAGGTCTCCCGGGCGATCGGCAGGGCGAGTGCGCTCTCGATGCGGTCCACGGCGGCGAACGCGCCGTACGAGACGAGGCGGACCAGGCAGTGGTCGGTGTGCACCGGTCGCCGCCAGGCCGTCACGTCCGCGTCCGTGATGCGGTACGGCGCGAGCGCGGCCAGCAGCGCCAGGCGCGCGCCGGGACGCTCACGACGGTCGGGGATCCCGGGCAGGTCGAGCGGCGGATGCGAGCCGTCCCACCCGCGCACGGTCCGCCGTACGAGGGCCTGGTCGTCGGCGTCGAGCAGGCCCGCGCCCGCCAGCGCGGCCTCGCGCAGGGCGCCGTAGGCCGGACCGACCGCCGTGCCCGCCGCCCAGGACGGTCCAGGGGGTGGGGCGTCGAGCAGCGGGAGGGCCGCGCCCGGTACGGCGGTACGGCGTACGGTCCCGGCCAGCGAGCGGCCCGCCAGACTCCGGACCGGCCGCAGGCGCTCGGCGTTGCCCGGCAGCAGCCGTTCGGTCAGCAGCGCCGACACGATCCGGTTGATGAAGTGGAAGGCGAACGCCGTGCCCAGGTAGGCGGGCGCGTGCTCGCGAGGGAACGGGTACGGCGTCAGATCGGCGCCGGGCACGCGCGTGTGCTCTCCCCAGTGGAGCACACGCGCGTGCCCGTCGTCCTCCGGCCGTTCCCCGCGCGCCAGTTGCTCGGCGAGCGTGTGGTCGCCGGTGGCGTGCAGCAGGACGGTGTGCGCGGACACGCAGAACGGGCACCGGTTGGCGCGGGACACCCCGTAGGCGGCCAGCTCCTTGCCGGTGCGGCTGCCCGCCCCGGCGATCAGCGACTCGCGCATCAACGCCCAAACGGGGGCGAGGAGTTCGGGCGCAGAGGAGAGGACCACGAAGGTGGTCGCCTTGTCGATGCCGAAGTCGTGGGCGAGTTGCGCGTACACCTCGGCGACGCGTCCGGTCGCCGTCCTGGGCGCCGGCGGATCGGTGAAGCGGAAGGCTGTGGGCATGGCAGCAGCGTGCGCCCCGGGGGCGCCCCCGGTCGTCGTACGGCCGAAGGGTGTTCGCGGGACGCCGAGGGGGTGTGCCGGGGGCGCGGACTACTGCACCGGGAGTAGCCCCAGAGCCGTCCACAGGGCTGACGCCGGTGTCGGCGGTGCCGTCTACTGTGCGGACATGGGGAGTGGAAATCCGGTCGTACGCAGGAACCTTGCCGACGCGGCCCTCGCGGTCGTCGTCGGCGCGCTCGTCGTGACCACGGCCGCCTTCGACGCGGACACCGCGCCCGTCGACTACGCGCTCATCGCCCTGGCGTCGGCCGCCCTGGCGTTCTACCGCACGGCACCGCGCGCGGTGCTCGCCGTCGCCACGGTCGCCGGCGGGGCGTACGTCGTGCACGCGCACCCGGGCCCGCTGGCCGCCCTGCCCGTCCTCGCCGCCGTGCACACCGCCTCCCGCGCGGGACACCGGGGATACGCGGCGGGCGCGGGCGCGGCCTTCCTCGCGGCCTACGTCGCCACCGGTCCGACGACCGAGGAGGTGGCCGAGAAGGCCGCGCTGCTCGCGGGCTGGTTCCTGTGCGCCGTGGTCACCGGCCTCGCCGACCGCAACTGGCAGGCGTACCTGCGCCAGACGGAACAGCGCGCCCTGGAGGCGGAACGCACCCGGGAGGAGGCGGCGTTGCGCCGCGCGGGCGAGGAACGCCTGCGCATAGCGCGGGAGTTGCACGACTCGCTCACCCACAGCATCTCCATCGTCAAGCTCCAGGCGGGCGTCGCCGTCCACCTGGCCCGCAAGCGCGGCGAGGAGGTACCGCCCGCCCTGCTCGCCATCCAGGACGCGAGCGGCGAGGCCATGCGCGAACTCCGCGCCACGCTGGAGATCCTGCGCACCGACGAACCCACCGGCACGCCCGCGCTGTTGGTGGAGCGTGCCTGCGCCGCGGGCCTCGCCGTCGAACTCACGGTGACCGGCGAGGAACGGCCGCTGGCGGCCACGGTCGACCGTGCCGTGTACCGCATCGTCCAGGAGGCGCTGACCAACGCGGCCCGGCACGCGGGCCCGGCCAAGGTGAACGTGCAACTCGCCTACGACGAGGCCGACTTGACGATACGCGTCGAGGACGACGGCGCCGCCGACCCCGGCCGCCCGCCGACGCCCGGCGTGGGCCTTACCGGCATGCGTGAGCGCGTCGCGGCCCTCGGCGGCACCCTGGACGCCGCCCCGCGCACGGAGGGCGGCTTCGCGGTGCGGGCCCGGCTGCCGTTGGGGGAGACGGGATGATCAGGGTCGCGCTGATCGACGACCAGGCGCTCATGCGGGCCGGTTTCCGGGCGCTGCTGGAGGCCGAGGACGCCGTCGAGGTGGTCGGCGAGGCGGCGGACGGCGCGCAGGGCCTGGCCCTCGTCCGCGCCGTCGTACCGGACATCGCGCTGATCGACGTACAGATGCCCGTGATGACGGGCATCGAGACGACCCGCCACATCGCCGCGGACCCCGCCCTCGCGGCCGTGCGCGTCGTGATGCTCACCAACTACGGCCTCGACGAGTACGTCTTCGAGGCCCTGCGCGCGGGCGCCAGCGGCTTCCTCCTCAAGGACACCGAACCGGCCGACCTGCTCCAGGCCATCGAGGTGGTCGCAGGCGGCGAGGCCCTGCTCTCCCCGGCCGTCACCCGCACCCTGATCGGCGAGTTCGTGTCCCGGCCGCCGGACCGGGCGACGGCGCCCGGCCTGGACTGTCTGACCCGCCGCGAACGCGAGGTGACGGCCCTTGCCGCGCGGGGCCTGACCAACGAGGAGATCGCCGCCCACATGGTCATCAGCCCCTTCACGGCGAAGACCCACATCAGCCGCGCGATGACCAAGCTGGGAGCCCGGGACCGGGCCCAACTGGTCGTGTTCGCCTACGAGTCGGGGCTGGTGGTCGCCCGCGGCGCATAACCCTTTGCGCGCGGCGGCGGCAGCTCAGCACGCTGGTGCCATGACGGAGACGACACGCGCACAGGACCCCACAGTCCAGGACCCCGCCGTCCGCGAGGAGATCCTCGCGTACTACGCCCGTGGCGAGGAGGACGGCCGCCTCAGACAGGGCGGCGCCGGGCGACTGGAGTTCTGGCGCACGCAGGACGTGCTGCGCCGGGTCCTGCCCCCGGCTCCCGCGCGCGTGCTGGACGTCGGCGGCGGCAGCGGGGTGCATGCCGAGTGGCTCGCCCGGGACGGGTACGAGGTCCACGTGGTCGACCCCGTACCGCTGCACGTCGAGCAGGCCGCCCGACTGCCCGGGGTGACGGCCGGGTCCGGGGACGCGCGGTCGCTGCCCGCGGCCGACGTGGCATACGACGTCGTGCTGCTGCTCGGCCCGCTGTACCACCTGCCCGAACGGGCCGACCGGATACGGGCGTTGGCCGAGGCGCACCGGGCGGTCCGTCCCGAGGGGCCGGTGGTGGCCGCCACCATCAACCGGTTCGCGGGCCTGCACGACCTGCTCCAGCAGGAGCTCTATTTCGACCCCGTGAGGCGCGCCCGCACCGACGCGGTCGGCGACCACGGCCGGCACGGACCCGAGAGCGGGGTGTTCACCACCGCCTACTTCGCCCAACCCACCGAAGTCCCCGGCGAGTTCACCGACGCGGGCCTCGTCCCGGAGGGGCAGTACGGACTGGAAGGCGTCGCCTGGCTGATGGGCGGCCTCGACGCGTGGCTCGACGACCCCGACCGCCGGGAGGCCGTCCTGGCGGCCACCCGGCGCATCGAGTCCGAGCCGACGTTGATCGGTACGAGCGGGCATGTGCTCACGGTGGGCAGACGGCGGTCGTGACGGACCGGTCCCGCACTGACCGAGGGATCAGGCGGCCGTACCGCCCGCGTAGTCGCTCTTGAACGTCGTCTCGACGGTCGTGGCCACCGACTGGGCCACCCCCGTGCCCGTGAGGATGATCCCCAACTCCCGGTTGTTGGAGAGCGAGTTGCTGCTGATGTTCATGGAACCCGCCTCCACCTGCTGGGTGGACAGGCCGTAGTCGGCGACCATGGCCTTGGCGTGGATGTAGAACCCGTCCGGGTCGGAGTAGCCGACGACCGTGCCGCCCGCCGCCTCGATGGCGGCGACCTGGCTGGAGTAGCTCGACGGCGTCTCCAGGACCACCCGCACGGTCACGCCCGCCTTCGCCCGCGCCACGATGGCGTTGACCACCGTGCTGTCGCTGAACTCCAACTCCTCGACGTCCAGCGTCTTCGTGGCGGCGTTGATGACCGACACCAGCCGGCTGCGCGAGTCCGTGGGGGACCAGAGCAGGTGGTCGCCGTCGGTCGGGGTCACCGAGGTGCCGGCGTAGTCCGCGTTGAACACCTTCTCGATCGCGGCGACGTCACGGGTGTCGTCCGTGAACACTCCGTAGTCGCGGCCGGTCGAGTAGTACTGCGAGGTCAGATTGCCGGTCAGGACGAGCGACTTGGTGCCGTCCACCGTGATCGTCTTCTGGTGCGTGTAGACGAAACTCGACGGTGACCACACGACACCCACGCCCGCGTTCGTCAGGGCCGTGTACGCCGAGCTGTTGGCGGACTGGTGCGCGCGGTCCAGGACCACCCGCACGGTGACGCCCTTGTTCTTGAGAGCTATCAGGTCGTTGACCGCGGTCGTGTCCTCCAGCTCGTACATGGTCATGTCGAGCGAGGAGGTCGCCGAGTCGATGAAGTCGTAGATGGTGGGCTGGCTGCCGCTCTGCGAGAAGGCGAACGCGGTGTAGCTCGCGGCACTGGCGGGGACGGAGGTGGCGAGCGCGGCGGCGCCGGCCGCCAGGGCGACACCCGCGCGCACGAGGACCTTCCTCAACATGTGTGACTCCTGGTCGAGTTGACGCCCACCTGGGGGGCGTGGGCGCGTGCATGACACCACGCGCGTAGAACGTCGAGGAAGGGAAGCCCGGTGAACTCGGGATCACCGAGCCTCCCGCCAACCGGGCAAAGGGGACTTCACGCAGGTGGGAGGCCGTTCATGGGATGCCCGCGAGTTCGCAAAACCTTCGTAGCACGCCCGAGTGGGCATAGCCTGCTGCAAGATCCGGAGCGCAGATCGGGCCGACGAGCGGACCGGCGGTCGGACCGACCGAGGCGCGCGACCAGCGAGAGGTGAGAGATGCCGTTCACCACCCGGCCGACCCTGCAAGGCACCTTCGGCATGGTGTCCTCGACCCACTGGCTGGCCTCGCAGTCCGCGATGGCCGTCCTGGAGGACGGCGGCAACGCCTACGACGCCGCCGTGGCGGGGGCGTTCGTCCTGCACGTCGTCGAACCGCATCTGAACGGCCCCGCCGGTGAGGTGCCGATCCTGCTCGCCCCGGCGGGCGGCGAGGTGCGCGTGCTGTGCGGCCAGGGCGTCGCCCCGGCCGGAGCGACGGTCGCGCACTACAAGGGGCTCGGCCTCGATCTCGTCCCCGGCACCGGACCGCTCGCCGCCGCCGTGCCCGGCGCCTTCGACGCCTGGATGCTGCTGCTGCGCGACCACGGCACCAAGTCCCTTGCCCAGGTGCTCAAGTACGCCATCGGGTACGCCGAGGACGGCCACGCGCCCGTGGAGAACATCGGCGCCACCGTCGAGGCGGTCAGGGAACTCTTCGAGACGGAGTGGACGTCCTCCGCCGAGGTCTACCTGCCGGGCGGAAAGGCTCCGCGCCCCGGCGAACTGCTGCGCAACCCCGCCCTCGCCGCCACGTGGAAGCGCCTGCTCGACGAGGTCGCCGGGGCCGGGGACCGGATCGCCCAGATCGAGACCGCGCGCGAGGTGTGGCGCTCCGGCTTCATCGCCGAGGCCCTGATACGGCAGTCCGGGCGCCCCACGATGGACACCAGCGGCCAGCGCCACACCGGCACCCTCACGGCCGCCGACCTCGCCGGCTGGTCCGCGACCTACGAGGCGCCGGCGACGTACGACTGGCAGGGCTGGACCCTGTGCAAGGCCGGACCCTGGAGCCAGGGTCCGGTCCTGCTCCAGCAACTCGCCCTGCTCCCGACGGAGTTGTCCGAGCTGCCGGAGTACGGCTCCGCCGACTACGTCCACCTGCTGATCGAGGGCTGCAAGCTCGCCATGGCCGACCGGGAGGCCTGGTACGGGGACGCGGACGGCGCGGAGCGGGTGCCGCTCGGTGAGCTGCTGTCCGCCGACTACAACGCGGCCCGGCGCCGGCTCGTCGACGACAAGGCCTCGTACGAACTGCGGCCCGGGAGTCCGGGCGGGCGCGCCCCGCGACTCAGCACGCACGCGTGCGTGGTCGCCGTCGACGAGCCCGGCTTCGACCCGATGGGGGCCGGGGAGCCCACGGTGGCGAGGGCGGTGGGGGAGCCCGAGGTCGGGGCCGACGGTGCCACCCGGGGCGACACCTGCCATCTCGATGTCGTCGACCGCTGGGGCAACATGGTCGCGGCCACCCCGAGCGGCGGCTGGCTCCAGTCCAACCCCGTCGTGCCCGAACTGGGCTTCCCGCTCGGCACCCGGCTCCAGATGACCTGGCTGGAGGAGGGCCTGCCGAACTCCCTCACCCCGGGCCGCCGCCCCCGCACCACCCTCACACCGTCCATCGCCCTGCGCGACGGCGTCCCGGTCCTGGCCTTCGGTACGCCCGGGGGAGACCAGCAGGACCAGTGGCAGCTGCACTTCTTCCTGGCCGTCGCCCTGCGCGCACCGGTACGCGGCGGCCTCGACCTCCAGGGTGCGATCGACGCCCCGAACTGGCACAACGACAGCTTCCCCGGGTCGTTCTACCCGCGCGGGATGCGGCCGGGGAGCGTGACCGTGGAGTCCCGTACGGACCCGGAGGTCGTCGCGGAGCTGCGGCGGCGCGGGCACGACGTGACCGTGGGCGACGCCTGGTCGGAGGGACGGCTGTGCGCGGTCGCGCGGGATCCGGCGACAGGTGTTCTGTCGGCGGGGGCCAACCCGCGGGGGATGCAGGGGTATGCGGTGGGGCGCTGACGGGGCGCCTTCTGTGTGGGGAGCGCCGAGAGTGCCGGGCGTGCCGGGATTTCATGCCGATTCCACCCGGAGTGCACCGGGCGGGTGGGGATTGTCAGTGGCGCGTGCTCTCATGGAGGCATGATCGAAGACACGGAAACCATCGAAGAGTTTCTCGCACAGCACTCGGCCGACGTCGAGCAGGCGGTCCGTGAGGCCGTCGCGAAGGAGATCACGCCCCGCTTCCGCCGGCTCGCCGCGCACGAGGTCGACGAGAAGGCAGGACCGCACGACCTGGTGACGGACGCCGACCGCCTGGCCGAGAAGTACCTGACGGGGGCGCTGAGCGCCCTGCTGCCGGGTTCCGTCGTGGTCGGCGAGGAGGCCGTGCACGCCAACCCGGCGACGTACGAGGCGATACAGGGCGAGGCGCCGGTCTGGATAGTCGACCCGGTCGACGGGACCCGACAGTTCGTGCACGGCGACCCCGGATTCTCCACGCTGGTCGCCCTCGCGCACCACGGAGTCCTGCTCGCCTCCTGGACCTACGCCCCGGCCCTCGGCCTGCTCGCCACGGCCGTGAAGGGCCAGGGCGCCTACCTCAACGGCGAGCGGCTCCATGCCGGCCCGCCCAGCGCCGGCCGTGATCTCGAAGTGGCCACCTCCCACCCGGACTACACGACCGACGAGCAGAAGCGCGCCCTGCTGGGCCTGTGGACCGAGGGCGTCGCACCGCGCGCGTGCGGCTCGGCCGGACTGGAGTACCTCGCCATCGCCCGCGGCGAGTTGGACGCGACGGCGTTCTCCTGGGAGGCCGCCTGGGACCACGCGGCGGGCATCCTGCTGGTCGAGGAGGCGGGCGGCACCCACCTCACGATCACCGGGGAGCCGTTCCGCGTCACGGGCGGCAACGCCCTGCCGTTCACCGCGGCCCGCGACGCCGCCACGGCGCGCCGGATCGTGGGACTGCTGTCGGGCACGGCCTGACCGGGAGGACCGAGGAGACCAAGGAGGTCGGGGACGGTCGGGGGCGCCGTCGGGGGCACGCCATCTCCCGATGACCGCCCCAAAGTGCAGCACCCATGGCCCATGGGTGTCAGTGCCCCGTCATATCCTGACCCCGCAGGCCATCGGCTGACGAAGGGGTCCGAAGGTGCCGTCGATGCTCGATGTGGTCGTGGTGGGAGCGGGGCCCAACGGGCTGACCGCGGCCGTGGAGCTGGCCCGTCGCGGCTTCTCCGTGGCGGTCTTCGAGGCCCGTGACACCGTGGGCGGGGGAGCCCGTACGGAAGAGCTCACCCTTCCCGGCTTCCGCCACGACCCCTGCTCCGCAGCCCACCCGCTCGGGATCAGCTCCCCGGCGTTCCGCGCCCTGCCCCTGGAGCGGTACGGCCTGGAGTGGCTCCAGCCCGAGCTGCCCATGGCGCACCCCTTCACCGACGGCACCGCCGCAGTGCTGTCCCGGTCGGTCGCCGAGACGGCCGCCTCCTTCGGGCCCCGGGACGCGGGACCGTACCGCAGGCTGGTCGAGCCCTTCCTCCCCAAGTGGAACACCCTGGTACGCGACTTCATGTCGCTGCCGCTCACCGCGCTCCCGCGCGACCCGGTGACCCTCGCCCGCTTCGGCCTCGTCGGTCTGCCCCCGTCCACCTGGCTGACCCGCCGCTTCCACGACGAGCGGGCCAAGACCCTCTTCGCGGGCCTCGTCGCCCACGTCATGGCCCCCCTCTCCGGCTTCGCCACCGGCGCCATCGGCCTGGTCTTCGCCCTCGCCGCGCACGCGCACGGCTGGCCGGTCGCCCGCGGCGGCTCGCAGTCCATCTCCGACGCGCTCACCGCCTACCTCAAGGACGTCGGCGGCACGGTCCACACGGACTACGAGGTCAAGCGCCTCGACGACCTGCCGCCCGCCCGCGCGTACGTCTTCGACACCTCGCCGACCGCCCTGGCCCGGATCGCGGGCTTCGGCCGCTACTACGAGGGCTACCGGTACGGCCCCGGCGTCTTCAAGGTCGACTACGCGCTGGACGGCCCGGTGCCGTGGACCGCCGAGCAGGCCCGCCTCGCCGGCACGGTACAGATCGGCGCCGACAGCGGGGAGATCGGCATCGCACTGCGGGCGGCCTCCCGGGAGGGCCGGGCGCCCGACCGACCGTTCCTGATCACGGTGCAGCCCGGTGTCGTCGACCCCGGCCGCGCACCCGAGGGCAAGCAGGTCTTCTGGGCGTACGGACATGTCCCGAGCGGCTGGACCGGCGACCTCACGGACGCGATGGAACGCCAACTGGAGCGCTTCGCCCCGGGGTTCCGCGACCGCGTCCTCGCCCGCGCGATCGCCGGACCACCCGAACTCGCCGCGCGCAACGCCAACTACGTCGGCGGCGACATCGGTTCCGGCGCGGTCTCCGGCCTCCAGACCCTGCTGCGCCCCAAGCTCTCCCTGTCGCCGTACACCACCCCGCACCCCGCCGTCTTCATCTGCTCCTCGGCCACGCCGCCGGGGCCGGGTGTGCACGGCATGTCGGGACACAACGCGGCGAAGGCGGTCTGGCGCAGGCTGCGCGAGCAGTCCTGACCTGTTCTGGAGGTGTCCGTATGACCCCCACCATCACCCTCGTCCAGGGCGACATCACGCGCGAGAGCGTCGACGCGATCGTCAACGCGGCCAACTCCTCCCTGCTCGGCGGCGGAGGAGTCGACGGCGCGATCCACCGCCGTGGCGGCCCCGCGATCCTTGAGGAGTGCCGCAGGCTGCGCGCCTCCCACTACGGCAAGGGGCTGGCCACCGGCCGCGCCGTCGCCACCACGGCGGGCGACCTGGACGCCCGCTGGGTGATCCACACGGTCGGCCCGGTGCACAGCACGAGCGAGGACCGCTCGGCCCAACTGGCCTCCTGCTACCGGGAGTCGCTGCGGATCGCCGACGAACTGGGCGCTCGTACGGTCGCGTTCCCGGCGATCTCCACCGGCATCTTCGGCTGGCCGATGGACGACGGTGCCCGGATCGCCGTGGAGACGGTCAGAGCCACGGACACCGCGGTCGAGGAGGTCAGGTTCGTCCTCTTCGACCGGCCCGCTCACGAGGTGTTCGCGGCGCAACTGGACCGGCCGGCACCGCGGTTCGGTCCGTGAAGGGGAATGGTCGTATGCCACTGGTCGAAGTGAACGGCGTGGGTCTCTACCGCGAAGTCGTGGGCGACGGCGACCCGTTGGTCCTGGTGCACGGCTCCTGGGACGACCACTACGCATGGCTGCGCGTCCGCGACGCGTTCGCGGAGCGGTTCCGGGTCCTGGTCTACGACCGCCGTGGGCACAGCCGCAGCGAACGCCCGCCCGGGCAGGGGACCCGCTTCGAGGACGAGGAGGACCTGGCCGCGCTGATCACGGCGCTCGGGTCCGGGCCGGCGTACGTGGCGGCCAACTCCTTCGGCGCGTCCACCGCACTCGGCCTGGCCGCCCGACGCCCCGAACTCTTCCGGGGGCTCACCGTGCACGAGCCGCCGCTCCTGGACGTCGTCGCCGACGATCCCGTACCGCTGCCGATGATCACATCGGTCCGGCAGGAACTGGCCGCCGTCCTCGACCACTTGCGGGCGGGCGAGGACCTGGAGGGAGCGCGCCGGTTCATGGACGGGATCGCGCTGGGCCCGGGGGAGTGGGACAAGCTCCCCGACAAGGCTCGCGACACCGTGGTCGCCAACGCCCCCACCTTCCTGGACGAGCACGGCGACCCGGCATGGGCCGCCCTCGATCTCGACCGCCTCGCGGGCCGGGCCGTTCCCCTCCTGGTCACGCACGGCACGACCAGCCCCGCATGGCTGCACCCGATCGCGGCCCGGCTGACCGAGACGCTGCCGCAGGCCCGGGCCCACGTCTTCGAGGGCTCCGGGCACGTCCCTCATGTGACGAGTCCGGAGGAGTACGTGGATGTCGTGACCGGCTTCGTGGAGGAGATCCGGCGGGCGGGCTGATGTAGGCGTGGGCTGTGGCGGATGACCTGGGCTTCTTCGAGTCGTCCGGGCCGGCCGAGCACCTCTCCCGTTCACCCGTTCGGCGTAGTCGGGATGGCGGCCCCCAGCCGTCGGCCGAAGGCTCGGTCCCAGTGACAGCGGGGGCCTCAGAAGGGACCAGCACCCATGAGCCAGCAGGCAGCGCACCCGACCGGCACGCCCGCCGGCACCCCGTCCGCCCCGCGTTCCGCGCACCCCGGAGGGGGCGGTGACGGCTGGGCGTCCGGCGGTGTCGTCTTCGCCGGCGTGCTGATGCTGTGCAACGGTGTCCTGGCCGTTCTGGAGGGCATCGCGGCGATCGCCAAGGACGACGTCTACGGCCGGGTCGGCAGCTACGTCTACGAACTCAACCTCACCGGCTGGGGATGGATCCACGTCATCCTCGGCGCGCTGGTCGCCGTGACCGGCTGGGGCGTGCTCAGGGGCGAGTCCTGGGCCCGGCTCACTGGCATCTTCCTGGCCTCGTTGAGCCTGGTCGCACAGTTCCTGTTCCTGCCGTACTCGCCGCTGTGGTCCCTGATCATGATGGCCATCGACGTGTTCGTCATCTGGGCGCTGGCCTCGCAGCAGGAGACGGCGGGCCGCAAGGTGGCGTGACGTGGGTCGCGGGGGCGGTGAGTAGGGTCGCCCTGGCGATCCGAGGTGCCCCAGGGCACGCAAGGCTGATGTCGGATTCCCGCCAGCCCCGCCCCCGCACATCGTCGATGCTGGACGCATGCAGAACGGGATGCACACCGACCGAGAGCGCTGCGTACGCGCCGTCCAGTCCAAGGACGCGCGCTTCGACGGCTGGTTCTTCACGGCGGTCCTGACGACCCGGATCTACTGCCGGGCCAGTTGCCCCGTGGTCCCGCCCAAGCCCGAGAACATGGTCTTCTACCCCAGCGCGGCGGCCTGCCAGCAGGCCGGGTTCCGGGCCTGCAAGCGGTGCCGGCCCGACACCAGCCCCGGTTCCCCGGAGTGGAACCAGCGCGCCGACCTCGTCGCCCGCGCGATGCGGCTGATCGCCGACGGTGTCGTGGACCGCGACGGCGTCCCCGGCCTCGCCGCCCGCCTCGGCTACAGCACCCGGCAGGTCGAACGCCAACTGCTCGCCGAGCTCGGCGCCGGACCGCTCGCGCTCGCGCGGGCCCAACGCGCCCAGACCGCACGCCTGTTGATCGAGACGACCCCGCTCCCGATGGCGGAGCTAGCCTTCGCGGCCGGCTTCTCCTCGATCCGCACCTTCAACGACACCGTGCGCGAGGTCTTCGCCCTCTCGCCGACCGAACTGCGCAACCGCCGCCCGAAGAGGGCCACGGCGGCCCTCACGCCCGGCGTGCTGACGCTCCGGCTCCCCTTCCGTGCCCCGCTCAACCCCGACAACCTCTTCGGCCACCTCGCGGCGACCGCCGTACCCGGGGTGGAGGAGTGGCGGGACGGCTCCTACCGCCGCACGCTCCGCCTCCCGTACGGCCACGGCATCGCCGCGCTCACTCCGGCCGCCGACCACATCGCCTGCCGCCTCACCCTCAGCGACCTGCGCGATCTCACCGTCGCCATCAGCCGCTGCCGCCGGATGCTCGACCTCGACGCCGATCCGGTCGCCATCGACGACCAGCTGCGCACGGACCCGCTGCTCGCCCCGCTCGTCGACAAGGCCCCCGGTCGACGCGTCCCGCGCACGGTCGACGAGGCGGAGTTCGCCGTACGCGCCGTACTGGGCCAGCAGGTCTCCACCGCCGCCGCCCGTACCCACGCGGCCCGCCTGGTCACCGCGCACGGCGACCCGGTGGAGGACCCCGAAGGCGGCCTCACCCACCTTTTCCCGACCCCCGAGGCGCTGGCCGCGCTCGACCCGGAATCCCTGGCGATGCCCCGTAGCCGCCGCACCACTTTCACCACACTCGTAAGCCAACTGGCCGACGGCACGCTCCACTTGGGCCCGGAGAGCGACTGGCCCGAGACCCGGACGGCCCTCCTCTCCCTCCCCGGCTTCGGCCCCTGGACGGCCGACGTCATCGCGATGCGCGCCCTCGGCGACCCCGACGCCTTCCTCGCCACCGACCTCGGAATCCGGCGTGCCGCCCAGGAGTTGGGCCTCCCGTCCACCCCGTCGGCCCTCACGGCCCGCGCGGCGGCCTGGCGCCCCTGGCGGGCGTACGCGACCCAGTACCTGTGGGCGACCGACAGCCACCCGATCAACTTCCTCCCGGTATAAGCGCTTTCGTAGATGTAAGGGCATGCGCAGAAAATGAAGCAGCACACCGTCATCCCCAGCCCCTACGGCCCCCTCACCCTCGTCGCCGACGACGGTGTCCTATGTGGCCTCTACATGACCGAACATCGCCACCGCCCGCCCGAGGAGACCTTCGGCTCGCGCGACGACGCGGGTTTCGGTGCGGCGGAGGAGCAGCTGGAGGCCTATTTCGCGGGCGAGTTGAAGGAGTTCACCCTCGACCTGAAGCTGACCGGCACCCCGTTCCAGCGCCGTGTCTGGGACCAACTCGCCCTGATCCCCTACGGGGAGACCCGCTCCTACGGTGACCTGGCCGAAGCCCTGGGCAACCCGGGCGCCTCGCGCGCGGTCGGCCTGGCCAACGGCAAGAACCCCATCAGCATCATCGTCCCCTGCCACCGGGTCATCGGCACGAGCGGCAGCCTGACGGGGTACGGCGGCGGGTTGGACCGCAAGCAGCGACTGCTGGCGTTCGAGGGCGGGTTGGAGAGCGGGACGACTCTGTTCTAGCCGCTCCGTTCCCATACGCGTTTGCCTGCAGTCGAGTTGCGCGGTAGTGATCGTGTGCGGCATCCACTCCGCTGGCCAAGTTATGGGCACCACGATCGCCGCGATACCCGCCAGGCGTGTCATGATCGCCGCCGACGACAAGGTGATCTTACGGACCAGACCAAGGTCCCCGCAAAGGTCGTAGCGGTGCAGATCGACCCTTAATTCACCTGCTCGTACGGTGACGGCTCGGTGTTGACGGACCGTGCCTTCCTCAGCGTGGATCAGCGCTTGTGCTGGATCGATTGACCGGATCCGGCTCTCCTGTCCGCTCCCGGTCCGTTCCTCGCGCCTGTGCCGTCAGGATCTCGATCAGCGCCGCCGTGGCCGGCGGGTCCGGTGGGTCGCCGTAGGTGGCGGCGTAGATGCGGCGGGCGTTGCCGGTGAGGCGGGTGGTGTGGATGCCCGGTGCCCGGTGGGCCCGAAGGGCGAGTCCGTTGAGGATGGCGACGCCCATTCCGGAGGCCACCAAGGCCTGGGAGACGACCGTGTCGTCGCAGGAGTAGGCGATCCGCGGTGCGAAGCCCGCACCTTCACAGGCCGTGATCGTGGCGGCTCGGCAGCGTTCGCAGCCGCCGACCCAGGGGGAGTCGCGGTGGTCCCCCAGACGCGGACGGGGTCGGTCGCTGATGAGGTAGAGCGGGTCGTCCAGCAGGTGGGTGAGCCGGAAGCCCTCCTCCTCCAGTGGGGTCTCGGTGTGCCGGAAGATCAGGGCGATGTCGACGTGCCCCGCGCGCAGCATCTGCAAGCCCTCGACCGGGTGGGCGTCGACCAGGTTCAGCTCGATTCCCGGGTAGGTCCGGGACAACTCGGTGGCCGCCTTCGGCACGAGGGTGCTGAGGACCGTCTGGAAACCGGCGAGTCGTACCCGTCCGGCACGGAGGCCCACGCGGGCGGCGAGCTCGACGGACGCGGCGTCGACCCGCCCCAGGATCTCCCTCGCCCGGCGCGCCAGGAACTCGCCCTCGGGGGTGAGCCGGATACCGCGGCCCACCCGCTGGACGAGCTTCGCGCCGCTGGCCGCTTCGAGCCGGCCCAGGTGGTGGCTGACCGACGGCTGGGAGTAGTGCAGGTCCTTCGCCGCCTCGGTCACCGATCCGAGGCGGGCGACCGCGTCCAGGACCTTGAGGTGTGTCAGGTTCAGCATCGATCAAGTTTATCTATGAGTCATGAAGAGAAGTGGCATTGGACGTCATGACTGCGGCGTGACCATCATTTCTGCGAGACCGAGTCGATTCGACGAAACTGGACCGACAGAAGGAAAGGAATCGCCGCCCATGTCACTTGCCCGCGTTCACAACTTCTCCATCTCGCTCGACGGCTTCGGCACCGGTGACGTCCAGAGCAAGGACGCGCCGTTCGGTCATGCCGGTGAACGGCTGCACCAGTGGATGTTCACCACTCGGTTCTGGCACGACATGACCGGTGGTGCCGGTGGCACCGGCGGTATCGATGACGCCTTCGCCCAGCAGTTCGCGCCCGGAGTCGGTGCCGAGATCATGGGCGCGGGGAAGTTCGGGCCGCCCGGCTGGCACGAGGACCCGGAGTGGAAGGGGTGGTGGGGGCCCAACCCGCCGTTCCACACACCGACGTTCGTCCTCACCCACCACCCGCGCCCGTCGATCGAGATGGAGGGCGGCACGACGTTCCACTTCCTCGACACGTCCCCCGACAAGGCGCTCGAGACGGCCCGCGAGGCCGCGGACGGCCAGGACGTACGCATCGGCGGCGGAGTCACCGTCGTCCGCGACTTCCTCGCCGCCGGCCTCATCGACCGTATGCACGTCGTGGTGGTGCCGATCCTGCTCGGCCGGGGCGTACGCCTCTGGGACGGACTGGAGGACGTGGAGAAGGACTACGAGGTCGAGGCCACCTCGTCGCCCACTGGAGTCACGCACGTCACCTTCACCCGCGCGGGCGCCTGAACAGGCCCGCCGAGGGAGCCGTCACTCCTCCTCCGTGCCCAGCCGGCACAGGAGTGCCGGCAGGGCGGTGCCGATGGGTTCCCGTACGACCTGGTCGGCCCGTTCGTCGTACGGGGTCGGCTCGGCGTTGACGATGACGAGCCGCGCCCCGTGGTCGGCGGCGACCCCGGCCAGTCCCGCCGCGGGGTGTACCTGGAGGCTGCTGCCGACGGCGATGAACACCTGGCAGGCCTTGGCGATCGCGGCGGCCTCGCCCAGGACGACCGGGTCGAGGTGTTCGCCGAAGAAGACGGTCGCGGACTTGAGGATGCCTCCGCAGTCGAGGCAGGGCGGGTCCTCCTCGCCGGCCTCGACGCGGGCGATCGCGTCCTCCATCGGCCCGCGCGCGGCGCACTTGGTGCACACGAAACTCCGTGCGCTGCCGTGCAGTTCGAGCACTTTGCGGGCGGGCATGCCGGCCCGCTGGTGCAGTCCGTCGACGTTCTGCGTGAGCACTCGTACCGGCACGCCGTCCCGTTCCAGCTCGGCCACCGCCACGTGCGCGGCGTTCGGTTCGGCCGTCAGCGTGCGGTTTTTCCGCCGCATCTGCCATGAACGGCGGCGGATCTCCGGGTCGTTCATGTAGTACTCGTACGTGACGAGCTTCTCGGCCTCGGGGTCATGGCGCCACAGGCCGTTGGGGCCGCGGTAGTCGGGGATGCCCGAGTCGGTGGAGATACCCGCGCCGCTGAGAAGGGCGACCAGTGGTCTGCTCATGGCGTCGAGCGTAGGTCGGCGTGTCCGTGCGCGGCCAACGGATATCGCGGTGGTCCGGTGCGGTGTTAGCGTCCCGGCATGGCCAAGGTCAACATTTCGCTGGACGCCGCGCTCGTCGTGGAAGTCATGGTGCTCTCGGGCGTCGGCAACCCCCAGGACGCCGTCGAGCTCGTCGTACGCGACTACATCGAGCGCGGTCACCGGACCGAGGCGCGGGTGGCCGCCCGGGACGAGGTCCTGCGCGAGGTGGACGGCAAGCCGAGGGATGTCGAGGGCTGATCAGCCGACCCCGACCCCGACCCCGACCCCGACCTTGACCTCGACGTCGACCTTGACCTCGGCGCCGGTCCGTGTCGGCAGGAGACCCTCGTCAGCCGACCCGCTGCCCGTTCTCCAGTTCCGCCGGGCCCGAGCCCTCCGTCAGGACGTCCAGGGCGATCAGGACGCGGTGGCCGAGGGGGCCCTGGAGGTACTCGGTGAGCTGTTCGGGCTCCACCAGGCGCCAGGACAGCAGCTCCTCCTCCTGGAGGCGGATCGCCTTGAAGTCGTCCTCGGTGAGGACTCCGCCGTCGTACAGGTACGCCACCAGCGGCGGCCAGGTCGGCTTGTACACCCAGTCCACCGCGAGCAGTTGACCGAGTTCGCGGTCGAGGCCGATCTCCTCGAGGGTCTCGCGGCGCGCGCCCTGGCGCGGGGTCTCGCCGTCGTCGGACTCGATCGTGCCGCCCGGAAGCGCCCAGCCCTCACGGTAGTTGGGCTCGACGAGCAGCACCCGGCCCGCGGCGTCACGGAAGAGGGCGGCGGCCCCGGCGAGCACCCGGGGCAGGCCGGCGATGTACGCGGCGAAGTCTTCGGAGGTCGTCATCCAGGAAGGGTAACCAGCCGGAACGACCACGCCTCGAACTCCCCGTGCAGTCGAGCCCCGGACTCCCTACCCGGCCGAACAAGGACGGATCAGGCGTCCACCTCCGCCAACTGCACCGTCCGCTCCGCCAGTTCACTGATCCGGGCCCGGTCGAAGCCGAAGACCGCGCTGCGTACCGTGTCCTCCAGCGGTTCCTTCCACTGCGCCGGGATGGCGTCCGCGCCGGTCAGGACGCCCGCCACCGAGCCGGCCGTCGCGCCGTTGGAGTCGGTGTCCAGCCCGCCGCGGACGGTGAGCGTGATGGTGCGGGTGAAGTCGCCGTCGCCGTACAGCAGCCCGGCGGTGAGCACGGCCGCGTTCGGGATGGTGTGGATCCAGCCGAGCCCGGCGGTCTCCTCGGACACCGTGGTGAGCGTGTCCTCCCAGGTCATGCGGGTGTCGTGGAGCGAGACGACCCGGCGCACGGTACGGGCGAGCCGGCTGCCCGCCGGGATGACGGCCAGCGCCTGGTCCACCGCGTGCCGCACGGTCGGCGCGGTGAAGGCCGCCGAGATCAGCGCCGCCGCCCACATGGCGCCGTAGACACCGCTGCCCGTATGGGACAGCACCGCGTCCCGGCGGGCCAGGGAGGCGGCCCGGCGGGGGACGCCCGGGCAGGTCCAGCCGTAGATGTCGGCTCGGATCAGCGCGCCGATCCACTCCTGGTAGGGGTTGTCGTACGTCGCCGTCAGCGGCGGTTTGAGCCCGTTGGCGAGGTTGCGGTACGCGGCCCGTTCCGCCGTGTAGGTCTGCAGATACGGCAGCCGCAGCAGCCACAGATCGCCGACCTGCTCGGTGCTGAAGCCGAAACCGTGGGTCTCCAGCAGGTCGAGGCCGAGGATCGCGTAGTCGACGTCGTCGTCACGACAGCTGCCGTGGATGCGGCCGCGCACGCACTGACGCCACTCGGGGCGCAGCTCGAAGCCGTCGCTCTCGTCGGCGGGCGCGGGCAGGTAGTCGGTGAGCGGCAGGGCGGCGGCCTGCCGCAGATAGCGGTCGATCCGGTCCCGCGTCCACAGGTCGCCCTGCTCGACCGGCTTGCCGAGCATGTTGCCCGAGATCCGGCCCAGCCAGCCCCCGAGAACGCGGTCGGCGAGCTCTGGCGCGGTGCCCACAGGGGTCATGGTCCCGGTCTACCCGAATCCGGGGCCGCCGTCTCGTCCCCGGCGGTCCGCACAGGGGTTTCCCACCGCGCTCGTACGTTGTTCCCACCCCGTTCTCAGGGAACGGTCGGGGCATGACGGCGAGGCCGTCCTCCGGTTAAGGTCACAGCGGCGCGACTGGTCCTGACATGTGCGGGACCCGGAGAGCAAGGGGATAACTGGTGACACAGCGGGTGCTCATCGCCGCGGACAAGTTCAAGGGCTCGCTGACGGCCGTACAGGTCGCCGAGCGGGTGACGACCGGGCTGCGCCGGATCGTCCCGACGCTCCAGGTGGCGTCGCTCCCCGTGGCCGACGGCGGTGACGGCACCGTGGACGCGGCGGTCGCGGCCGGTTTCGAGCGGCACGAGGTGCGGGTCGCGGGACCGCTCGGGCACGAGGTGACGGCGGCCTTCGCGCTGCGCGGCGACACGGCGGTCGTCGAGATGGCCGAGGCCAGCGGGTTGCAGCGACTGCCCGCGGGCGTCTTCGCGCCGCTCACGGCCTCGACGTACGGCTCCGGGGAACTGCTGCGGGCCGCGCTCGACGCGGGCGCGCGGACCGTCGTGTTCGGGGTCGGCGGCAGCGCCACGACCGACGGCGGCGCCGGCATGCTGTCCGCGCTCGGCGCGCGGTTCCTGGACGCCGAGGGGGAGCCGGTCCCGCCGGGCGGCGGTGGTCTGGCCGAGCTCGCCTCCGCCGACCTGTCGGCCCTTGACCCCCGCTTCGCCTCCGTCGACCTGGTGCTCGCCAGCGACGTGGACAACCCGCTCACCGGGCCGAAGGGCGCCCCCGCGGTCTACGGGCCGCAGAAGGGCGCCTCGCCGGACGACGTGGAGGCCCTGGACGCGGCCCTTGCCCACTACGCCAAGGTGCTGGAGGACTCGGTCGGCGCCAAGGCCGCCGAGTACGCCCTCGCGCCGGGCGCGGGTGCCGCGGGCGGTATCGGCTACGGCGCCCTCCTGCTCGGCGCCCGCTTCCGCCCCGGCATCGAGGTCATGCTCGACGTCCTCGGTTTCGCGGCGGCCCTTGAGCACGCGGACCTGGTGATCACCGGCGAGGGCTCCCTGGACGAACAGACCCTGCACGGCAAGGCCCCCGCGGGCGTCGCCACCGCGGCACGGGCGGCCGGCAAGGAGGTCGTCGCGGTGTGCGGGCGGCTCGCCCTGCAACCGCAGGCGCTGGGGCAGGCCGGCTTCCGGCGGGCGTACCCGCTGACCGGCATCGAGCCGGACATCGCCAAGTGCATCACGGAGGCCGGACCGATCCTGGAACGGGTCGCGGAGCAGATCGCGCGGGACTTCCTGGTCTGAGGCCCGCACGGTCCGGGGCCCGCGCAATCTGAGGCCCGCACGGCTTCAGTCGACCGGCGTCAGCCAACTGGCTTCCGTCTCAACCCCGTTCACCTCCGCATCCCCGACAGCCGGTACGCGTCCAGCGCCAGCGTCATCTCGATCAGGTCCCGGGGTCTGGCCAGCGACCGGGACGTGAGCTGTTCCAGCCGCCGTAATCGGTTGAAGACCGTGTTGCGGTGGCAGTACAGCCGCGCCGCGGCCCGGCCCGCCGAGCCCTCGCAGGCCAGCCACCCCTCGAGGGTCTCCAGGAGCACGGCCCGGTCGGCGGGCTCCAGCTCCAGGAGCGCGCCGAACACGTCCGCCACCAGCCGGTCCGCCAGCTCCGGCTGGCTGACCACCAGCGCGGTCGGCATCCGCTGGTCCAGGCGTACGACCGCGGTGCCGTCCGGCGGACAGGTGCGCAGCGCCAGTTCGGCCAGCCGACGGGCCCGCCCCAGCTCGGCGAGCCCGGGCACCACCGGACTGAGCCCGCCCGGTCCCGAGCAGCGCCCGGCGAGCACGCGCGCGACGCCGTCCAGGCCCTGACCGGGCGCGAGCGCCACCACCCCCACCTCGCCGTCCGCCCGCATCCGCCAGATGAACCGGAACCCGGCCCCCTGCACCGGCCGCTCGGCGGGCTCGCGCCGTTCGGCCCGCAGCACCACGACCGCGTACGGCCCGTGCTCGGGCAGGTCGAGCCCCGCCGCAGCCCGAGCCGCGAGCCCAGGTGTGGCCTGTCCCTCCAGCAGCGCGTCGAGCAGCGCCTGCAACTGCTCGTCCGTGCGCCGCCGCAGCTCCGCCTCCGTGGCGCGATAGGCCTCCGAGGCGGTCTGGGCCTGCGCGTCCACCGCCGACCACACCATCGTCGTCGAGCGCATCAGCGCCGTGAGCCGCTCGGGCTCGCGGCCCGCCGCCCCGTCGATGAGCGCGTCCCACAGCAGGTAACCGGCGCTGCGGTAGGCGTGCACGAGGAGGTCAAGGGGCAGGCCCTGCCGGGCCCGGCGCCGGCCCGCGTCCTCGGCGTACTCCAGGTCCCGGCGCGGGGAGTCCCGGGGTGCGGACAGCGTCTCGATGCCGATCCGCATCGCCTCCTCGGCCTCGCGCCACTGCTGGTCGTGCGGGAGCACCTGCCCGTAGACGGGGGAGTACTCGGTGAGCTGCCGCAGATGCTCGTCGACGAGTTGCGGCAGCCGTTCCAGCAGAGCCGTGCAGGACTCCGCGAGCAGCTTCCAGTCATGACCGGTCCGCGGCCTTCGCGCTCCCATGGCCGGAGGATGCCATCGCGGGACGGTCCCGCACAGGCCCCTGACACGCGGTGTTGTGCGCGTGCACAACGGCCGGCCCGACCTGCTGGGCACTCGCAGCGATTCCGCCACGGGCCGTGGACGGGCGCCCCCTCCGGTGCTGGGGTGAGCGCCACACCGAGTCGAACAGGGGGTGTTCATGGGCGGATCCGGACTGGTCGTACGTGATCTGTCGGTCGGCTACGGACCCGTACGGGCGGTGCGCCGGGTGTCCCTGGAGGTGCCCGAGGGGGCGGTGGTGACCGTGCTCGGCAGCAACGGCGCGGGCAAGTCCACGCTGCTCAGGGCGGTCAGCCGGACGCTGTCCTTCCACGGCGGCGCGATCACCGAGGGCAGCGTGTGCCTGGGCGACCGCCGCCTCGACCGACTCGCGCCGGACCGGGTGGTCGCCGCCGGTGTGTCCCAAGTGCCGGAAGGGAGGCGGGTGTTCGCGCGGATGACGGTCGCCGACAACCTGCGCGCGGGTGCCCTCGGCGCCGCCCGCTCGGGCCGGGCCGCCGCCCTCGCCCGCGTCCACGAACTGTTCCCCGTCCTCGCCGAACGCTCGGGACAGCGCGCCGGACTGCTCTCCGGCGGTGAACAGCAGATGCTCGCCGTCGCCCGCGCCCTGATGGCCGCCCCGAAGGTGCTGCTCCTCGACGAACCCTCCCTCGGCCTCGCCCCGCTCATGGCCCAGCGCATCGCCGACACCGTCCGCGAGATCAACGCCCAGGGCACCTCCGTCCTCCTCGTCGAACAGAACGCGGCCCTCGCCCTGCGGCTCGCCACACGCGCGTACGTCCTCGAAGTCGGCGAGGTCACGCTGTCCGGACCGGCCGAGGAACTGGCCGCCTCCGACGAGGTGCGCCGCCGCTACCTGGGCGTGGTCGACGAGGACGCGGCCGCGGACGCGGATGCCGAACAGGCGGGTGGCGTACGGCGGACGCTGACCCGGTGGCGGGGGTGAGGCGCCGGATGGAACCGCGCGAAGAGCCTCGCGAGGAACCCCTCGAGGAGAGACGCACGGATCCGGTCGACGACCCTCGGGCGGACCGGCTCGACTCCTCCCCGACCGACCCCCTCGAAGTCCGCGGCCTCACCGTCCGGTTCGCCGGACTCACCGCCCTGGACGACGTCGGCTTCACGGTCCGCCCCGGCACCGTGCACGCGCTCATCGGGCCGAACGGCGCGGGCAAGTCGACCTGTTTCAACGTGCTTTCGGGGGTCTACCGGGCCACCGCCGGCAGCGTCCGCTTCGGCCCGCACGAGCTGACCGGCATGCCCGCGCACCGCATCGCGGGACTCGGTGTCGCCCGCATCTTCCAGAACCTCGCGTTGCCGCCCCGCGCCTCGGTCGAGGACTGTCTGCTGCTCGGCCGGTACCGACTGACCCGAACGGGCTTCCTGGCGGCCGGACTCGGCCTGCCCTCGGCGGCCCGCGAGGAACAGCTCCACCGTGAACGCGTTCGGGAGATAGCGGAGTTCGTCGGCATCGCCGACTGCCTCCACCGCCCGGCGGGCTCACTCCCGTACGGACAGCAGAAGCTCGCCGAACTGGCCCGCGCGCTGTGCATGGAACCGCGCCTGCTGCTCCTGGACGAGCCGGTCGCGGGCATGACCGCCGACGAACGGCGCCGAACCGCCGCCGTGATCGCGGGAGTTCGCGACGGGCTCGGCATCTCGATCGTGCTGGTGGAACACGACATGGGGGTGGTGATGCGGCTCGCGGACGCGGTGACCGTACTGGACTTCGGGCGCCTGATCGCGGACGGCGTCCCCGCCGACGTACAGAACGATCCGGCCGTCGTACGCGCCTACCTGGGGGCCGGAGCATGAGCACCTTCGCCGAAGTCCTGCTCAACGGCGTCTCGTTGGGCTCCGTCTACGCGCTCATCGCGCTCGGCTTCGTGGTGGTCTTCCGGGCCACCGAGGTCGTCAACTTCGCTCATGCCTCGCTGCTGCTCGCGGGCGGATACATCACCGCGTCCCTGCACGACGACATCGGCTTCTGGCCCGCGCTGCTGGTCGGGATCGCGGGGGCCGCGCTGGTCGGCGCGGCCGTGGAGTTCCTGGTGATCCGGCGCTACCGGGGCAGCGACCACAGTGTGCTGGCCATCGTCACCATCGGCGTCGATATCCTGCTCACGACCGAACTGACGCGCCGTATCGGCACCGACGTCATCCCGCTGGGCGACCCGTGGGGCGATGCCGTCCTCAAGATCGGGCCGGTGTCCCTCGCGCACACGCGGATCGCCGCGTTCGTGGCCGCCGCGCTGCTCATCACCGCGTTCCTGCTCGCCTTCCGGTTCACCTCCTGGGGCGTGGCGATGCGGGCGGCGGCGGAGAGCGGGGAGACCGCCGCGCTGATGGGCGTACGGCTCGGGCGGGTCTCGCTGGGCGCGTGGGCCGTGGCCGGGGGACTGGCCGCCGTGGCCGCGCTCTTCCTCACCGTCTTCCCGACCCCGGGCCTGGAACGGGCCACCTCCCTGGCCGCGCTCAAGGCGTTCCCGGCGGCGATCCTCGGCGGCCTCGACTCCACCACGGGCGCGCTGGTGGGCGGCCTGCTGGTCGGCATCACGGAGTCCCTGGCCACCGGCTACCAGAGCGACCTGACCTTCCTGGGCCGCGGCCTGGGCGACCTCGCCCCCTACCTCGTCATGGTCGCGATCCTGCTCGTCCGGCCCGCGGGACTGTTCGGCACGAAGGAGCTGGCGCGTGTCTGAGGTCCTGGTGAAGCCGTTGCGGGTGATCCGGTCCCGCGGATACGTCTGGGCCGCGGTCGCGACCGTCCTCCTCCTCGCCCTCCCCTTCTACCTCGACCGGTTCTGGCTCCAGGCCGGCCTCTTCGCGATGGCCGCCGCGATCGGGGCGATCGGCATCAACCTGCTCACCGGCGCGACCGGTCAACTCTCCATGGGACACGCCTTCTTCCTCGCCGTCGGCGCCTACGGGTACTGCGTGTTCGCGGCGGACGGCGGTGACGGGCTGACCGGGCTCGGGCTTCCGACCTGGCTCGCGGCCGTGCTCGCGGTGCTGGTCGCCGGTGTCGCGGGCGGGCTGTTCAGCCCCATCTCCGGGCGGCTCGGCGGCGCGTACCTGGGGATCGCCACCCTCGCCCTGGTCTTCATCGGCCAGCACGTGATGTTCAACGCCCACGACCTGACCGGCGGGGCGAACGGCCGGGACGTACCGCCCCTGAGTCTGTTCGGCCTCACCTTCGACGACCGTGAACTCCTCGTCGCCGCCGTGCCGTTCGGGTCGGCAGAGAAGCTCTGGTACGCGGGCCTGGCCGTGCTGCTCGGCGGTGCGCTGTTCGCCCGTGGAGTGCTGCGCGGGCGGCCGGGGCGGGCCATGAACGCGATCCGGGACCACAGTGTCGCGGCCGGCGTCCTCGGCGTGCCCGTGGCCCGTCACCGGGCCGCCGTCTTCGTGCTGTCCTCGATGTACGCGGGCCTCGCGGGCGTCCTGCTCGCGCTGGTCTTCCAGCGGACCGTGCCCGACTACTTCGGCATCACGCTGTCCCTGGAGTACCTCGCCATGATCGTCATCGGCGGGCTCGGCTCGGTCTCCGGCGCGGTGGCCGGGGCCGTGTTCGTGTCCCTGCTGCCCCAGCTGCTGACCCGCTACAGCGATGCGCTGCCGTTGGTCTCCGCCCCCGGCACGGGCGGGATCGCACCGGGCGAGGCGTCCCGGTACCTCTACGGCGCCGCCGTCGTGCTGGTGGTGCTGTTCCTGCCCGGCGGTCTGGTCAGTACGGCCGCCCGGCGTCGCGTCAGAACCGATCCAGGGGAGGAACGATGAACAGGACGTACGGGGCCAGAGCCACGGCGGGTGCCCTCGCGGCACTGCTCGTGCTGGCGGCGGCCGGATGCAGCTCCAAGGCCAAGGACAGTGACAGCGGTGACGGCGACAAGGCGGGCGCGGGCGGCATCAAGACCGGCCAGGGGATCTCCGGCAAGACCATCACGCTGGGCGCGCTCACCGACATGACCGGCGTCTACGCGACCCTCGGCAAGAGCGTCACCCAGGCCCAGCAGCTGTACGTGAAGCAGCTGAACGCGGCCGGTGGCGTCTGCGGCTACAAGGTGGCCCTCACGGTCCGCGACCACGGCTACGACCCGCAGAAGGCCGTCTCCGGCTACACCGAGCTGGCGCCGAAGGTGCTGGGCTTCGCGCAGTTCATCGGCTCGCCGTTCGTCGCGGCGGTCAAGCAGCGCGTCGACGGCCAGGACAAGGGCCTTGTGCTGCCGCAGGCGTGGTCGGCGGCGCTGCTGGGCAGCCCGTACATCCGGGTCATCGGATCGACGTACGACATCGAGACGATCAACGCCGTCGACTTCCTGATCAAGGAGAAGGGGATCAAGAAGGGCGACAAGATCGGGCACGTGTACTTCGAGGGCGACTACGGCGAGAGCGCCCTGGTCGGCAGCAAGTACATGGCGAGCAAGGCAGGGTTGTCGGTCGTCGAGCAGAAGATCAAGCCGACCGACAACGACATGACCGCCCAGGTCACCGCGCTCAAGAAAGCGGGCGTCAAGGCGATCGTCATCAGCGCCGGGCCGCGCCAGGCGGCCTCGCTGGTCGGCGTCGCGGCGGCGAGCGGCTTCGACGTGCCGGTGATCGGCAACAACTCCGCGTTCGCGCCACAACTCCTCGCCACCCAGGCGGGTCCGGCCCTGACGAAGAACTACTGGGTGGCCTCGCCCTCGCTGCCGATCGGCGCGGACACCCCGCAGGCGACGAAGCTCGTCGCCGACTACAAGGCGGCCTATCCGAAGGACTCCCTCGACAACGGCATCGTCGCGGGCTGGACCGCCGCGTCGGCCTTCGGCGAGGCCCTGAAGAAGGCCTGCGCGAGCAAGGACCTCACCCGCGAGGGCGTCGACAAGGCGCTGCTGACGCTCGACGCCTTCGACTCGGGCTTCGGCACCGTCCAGGACTTCACCGACCCGGCCGTCGCGTCCTCCCGGGAGAGCGTGATCCTCCAGCCCGACAAGAGCGCCACGGGCGGCATGAAGGTCGTACGGGAGGCAGGTGCGTCCGAGGAGGCGGAGGCGTACACACCGAAGGCCTGAGACCACCGAGGGCCGCATGTGAGCGAGGAACGGCCGAGGGGCCCGAACCGGAATCGGTTCGGGCCCCTCGGGAGTGTTACGGCTGAGACGTCCTACGGGAGTTGTGCCGCCCGCGCCTCGCGACGGTTGTCGCGGAAGTTGTTCACCCGGCGGGCCGTGGCGAACAGCGGGATGACCGCGCCCATGACCAGCTGCAGGGCGCAGCCCGTCTGGAGCAGGAGCTGACCGCTGGGGGCGTCGAAGGCCCAGGCGGCCAGGAGGCCCATGGACACGACGATCCAGGCCAGCATCGCCACGGCGAGGCGGCCGCGCGGCTTCGGGTACTCGACCCGGCTCACCATCAGCCAGGCGGTGCCGAGGATGGCCAGGAGCGTCGCCACGAAGGGCAGCTCCAGGAGCACGATCGATACGACCGTCAGCGCGCCGAACGGGGATGGCATGCCTTGGAACATGCCGTTCGGCACTGTCACGCACGAGAAGCGCGCCAGACGTAGGACCACCGCCAGCAGCACGACGACGGCACCGACCGCCGCCACCTTCTGGTACGCGTCGTCCGCGACCATCCCGTAGACCAGGACGAAGTACGCGGGGGCCAGGCCGAAGCTGATCAGGTCGGAGAGGTTGTCCAGCTCGGCGCCCATGGGGGAGGAGCGGAGCTTCCGTGCGACCAGGCCGTCGAACAGGTCGAACACCGCCGCGCACAGCATGAGGATCACGGCGGTGGCCGCGCTGTTGCGCGCCATGCCCGATTCCTGGCTGTCGGTGAGGTGCGGGATCAGGATGCCGGTGGTGGTGAAGTACACCGCCATGAAGCCGCACGTGGCGTTGCCGAGCGTGAGGGTGTCCGCTATCGAGAGGCGGAGAGAGAGGGGCATCTCCTCCTCGTCGTCCACCTCGTCGGCCTCCGGAACCCAGCCGGCCTGCGTCTCAGGATCAATCACGGTCAATGCGAGTCACCCCAGCCACGGTCTTCTGACCGACCTCGACCGCCACCTCCACGCCCTCGGGCAGGTAGATGTCTACGCGCGAGCCGAAGCGGATCAGACCGATACGGTCGCCCTGCTCGACCTTCGTCCCCTGCGGGATGTAGGGCACGATGCGGCGGGCCACCGCGCCGGCGATCTGGATCATCTCGATGTCGCCGAGTTCGGTGTCGAAATGCCAGACTACGCGCTCGTTGTTCTCGCTCTCCTTGTTGAACGCCGGAACGAACCCGCCGGGGATGTGCTCGACCGACGTCACCTCGCCGGAGAGCGGCGCGCGGTTGACGTGGACGTTGAGCGGGCTCATGAAGATCGCGACGCGGGTGCGACCGTCCTTCCACGGCATGATGCTCTGCACCACACCGTCGGCGGGCGAGATGACCCGGCCCGGGCCGATCTCTCGCTCGGGGTCGCGGAAGAACCACAGCATGCCCGCCGCGAGCACGGTGGCGGGCACGGCGACAGCCTTGGCGGCGCCGGACTTGCGCGCGCGTACCAGGCTGAGGGCTGCGGTGGCGACGGTCGGGAGAAGCCACGGCGATGCTCCGCGCGCGAGGCGTACGCCGGCCCGGCTGTCGCGTGGTGCAGAGGTTTGGCTGTGGGGCATGGATGACCTTCGTAGCGGATGATGCCGCGCTGTAACGGGGGACGGCGGCTTTCCCGGGATCGTACCGGTCGTCGGCCACAACTGGGTAAGCCAGGAAGCCGAGTCGGCGGCTGAAGGGTGCTGACGGGGTGTGATCTTCTTCTCCAAGAAAACACCCCGTATCCGGACATCTAGCCCTGGAATCGATACTCTTCGAGCAGCCTGCGACCGATGATCATTTTCTGGATCTCGGCGGTACCTTCACCGATCAGCAGCATCGGAGCCTCGCGGTAGAGGCGCTCGATCTCGTACTCCTTGGAGAAGCCGTAGCCGCCGTGGATCCGGAAGGAGTCCTCCACGACCTCCTTGCAGTACTCGGACGCGAGGTACTTCGCCATCCCAGCCTCAAGGTCGTTTCGCTCCCCCGAGTCCTTTTTGCGTGCCGCGTTGACCATCATCGCATGGGCGGCCTCGACCTTGGTAGCCATCTCGGCCAGCTTGAACTGGATGGCCTGGTGCTGGGCGATCGGCTTGCCGAAAGTGTGCCGTTGCTGGGCGTAGCGGACGCCCAGTTCAAAGGCACGCTGAGCGACCCCGCAACCACGCGCCGCCACGTTGACGCGGCCCACCTCGACGCCGTCCATCATTTGGTAAAAACCTCGGCCCGTGGTCCCGCCGAGCACGCGATCGGCGGGAACGCGCAGGCCATCCATGATCAACTCGGTGGTGTCGACGCCCTTGTAACCCATCTTGTCGATCTTCCCGGGGATGGTGAGCCCGGGACGGACCTCACCGAAACCGGGCTCCTTCTCGACCAGGAAGGTCGTCATCGACTTGTGGGGCGCGGTGCCTTCGGGGTGTCCTTCGTCACTTCGGACGAGTACGGCGACCAGATTTGACGTGCCACCGTTGGTCAGCCACATCTTCTGGCCGGTCAGGACGTAATCGTCGCCCTCCTTCACGGCCTTGGAGGTGATGGCGGAGACGTCCGAGCCGAGACCCGGCTCCGACATCGAGAAGGCGCCGCGGATGTCGCCGGCCGCCATGCGCGGCAGGAAGTGCTCCCGCTGCTCCTGGGTGCCGTGCTGCTTGAGCATGTAGGCCACGATGAAATGGGTGTTGATGATGCCGGACACCGACATCCACCCGCGGGCGATCTCCTCGACGCACAGGGCGTAGGTGAGCAACGACTCGCCCAGACCCCCGTACTCCTCGGGGATCATCAGACCGAACAGGCCCAACTCCTTGAGCCCGTCGACGATCTGCTGCGGATACTCGTCGCGGTGCTCCAGCTCGGTCGCGACCGGGATGATCTCCTTGTCCACGAAGTCGCGGACGGTGGACAGGATCTCCTGCTGGACATCGGTCAGACCGGCGGTCTGGGCGAGGCGCGCCATGGCTACTTCTCCTGCTGCTTCAGGTCGGGGCGGCCCGGCTGCTCGCCGCCGCGCTCCTTGATGTACGTCTCGGTCGGCACCATCACCTTGCGGCGGAACACGCAGACCAGCGTGCCGTCCTGCTTGTAGCCCTTGGTCTCCACATGGACGATCCCGCGGTCGTTCTTCGACTTCGAGGGCGTCTTGTCGAGCACGGTCGTCTCGCCGTACAGCGTGTCGCCGTGGAAGGTCGGCGCCACGTGCTTGAGCGACTCGATCTCCAGGTTGGCGATCGCCTTGCCGGAGACGTCAGGTACCGACATGCCCAGCAGCAGCGAGTAGATGTAGTTCCCGACCACCACGTTCTTGCCGAAGTCCGTCGTGTTCTCGGCGTAGTTGGCGTCCAGGTGGAGCGGGTGGTGGTTCATGGTGAGGAGACAGAACAGATGGTCGTCGTACTCCGTGACCGTCTTCCCGGGCCAGTGCTTGTAGACGGCCCCGACCTCGAACTCCTCGTAGGTGCGCCCGAACTGCATGCTCACGCCTCCGGAATCTCGAACTCGGTGGTGCGCTTCATGCCGGCCGCGCGCCCCTTGCCGGAGATGACCAGCGCCATCTTGCGGCTGGCCTCGTCGATCATCTCGTCGCCGATCATCGCCGAGCCCTTCTTGCCGCCCGCCTCGGACGTGTAGTACTCGTACGCGTCCAGGATCAGCTCGGCGTGGTCGAAGTCCTCCTGGGAGGGCGAGAAGATCTCGTTGGACGCCTCGACCTGGCCCGGGTGCAGTACCCACTTGCCGTCGAAGCCGAGCGCGGCGGCGCGCCGCGCGACCTCGCGGTAGCCGTCCACGTTGCGGATCTGGAGGTAGGGGCCGTCGATCGCCTGGAGGTTGTTGGCGCGGGCCGCCATCAGGATCTTCATCAGGATGTAGTGGTAGGCGTCCGCCGGGTAGCCGGGCGGCTGTTCGCCCACGACGAGCGACTTCATGTTGATCGACGCCATGAAGTCGGCCGGGCCGAAGATGATCGTCTCGACACGTTGACTGGCTTGAGCGATCGCATTGACGTTGTTGAGACCCTGCGCGTTCTCGATCTGCGCCTCAATACCGATCTTGCCGACCTCGAAGCCCATCGTCTTCTCGATCTGCGTCAGCAACAGGTCCAGCGCCACGACCTGCTGGGCGTCCTGGACCTTCGGCAGCATGATGCAGTCGAGGTTGGGACCCGCGCCCTCGACGACCGTGACGACATCGCGGTACGTCCACTCGGTCGTCCAGTCGTTGACGCGCACGACCCTCGTCTTGCCCGTCCAGTCACCCTCGTTGAGGAACTTGACGATCGTGTGCCGTGCCTCCGGCTTGGCGAGCGGGGCGCACGCGTCCTCCAGGTCGAGGAAGACCTGGTCGGCGGGGAGGCCCTGCGCCTTCTCCAGGAAGCGCGGGTTGCTCCCGGGGACCGCGAGGCAGGAGCGCCGCGGCCGGAGCCGGTTCACGGGGGCGGGCGTGGTCATGCGGGGACCTCCAGAGGGTCGAGCTTGTTCGCTTTCCGGATCTCGTCGACGATGCGGCCGATGATGCCGGTGATGTCGAAGTCCTTCGGGGTGAAGACCGCGGCCACTCCGGCGGCCCGCAGCTGCTCGGCGTCACCATTGGGGATGATGCCACCGGCGATCACGGGTATATCTGTGGCACCGGCCACACGGAGCCGCTCCAGCACGTCCGGGACCAGCTGCGCGTGCGAGCCGGACAGGATGGACAGACCGACCGCGTGCACGTCCTCGGCGACGGCCGCGTCCACGATCTGCTCGGGCGTCAGCCTGATGCCCTGGTAGACGACTTCGAAGCCGGCGTCACGCGCGCGTACGGCAATCTGCTCGGCGCCGTTGGAGTGCCCGTCCAGGCCCGGCTTGCCGACCAGGAAGCGCAGCTTGCCGACGCCGAGGTCCTTCGCCGTCAGGTCCACCTTGCGGCGCACCTCGCTCATCGCCGAGCCCTCCTCGGCCGGCACCGCCACCGGCGCCGACGAGACGCCCGTCGGCGCCCGGAACTCCCCGAACACCTCGCGCAGGGCCCCGGCCCACTCGCCGGTCGTGACACCCGCGCGGGCGCACTCCAGGGTGGCCTCCATGAGGTTGTCGGTGCCCTTGGCGGCCTCCTTCAGCCGCTCCAGCGCCTTGCACGGGCGCGGGTGGTTGAAGGGCGGCTGGTAGCGCGTGTCACGCCAGTGCTGGAGCGAGGCGATGACCTGAGCCTCGACAGCCGGATCGACTGTCTGGATGGCTGTATCGAGATCGGCCGTCAATGGATTGGGCTCGGTCGTCTCGTAGATGTTGACGCCCACGATCTTCTCTTGACCGGATTCAATACGAGCCCTGCGCTCGGCGTGCGAGGAGACGAGCTGCGACTTGAGGTAGCCCGACTCCACGGCGGCCATCGCGCCGCCCATCTCCTCGATCCGCGCCATCTCCGCGAGCGACTCCTCGACGAGCACCGCCACCTTCGCCTCGATGACGTGCGAGCCGTCGAAGATGTCCGCGTACTCCAGCAGGTCGCTCTCGTGGGCGAGCACCTGCTGGATGCGCAGCGACCACTGCTGGTCCCAGGGACGGGGCAGGCCCAACGCCTCGTTCCAGGCCGGGAGTTGCACGGCACGCGCGCGTGCGTCCTTGGACAGCGTCACGGCGAGCATCTCCAGCACGATCCGCTGGACGTTGTTCTCCGGCTGGGCCTCCGTCAGCCCCAGCGAGTTGACCTGGACGCCGTACCGGAAGCGCCGCTGCTTGGCGTTCTCGATGCCGTACCGCTCCCGCGTGACCTGGTCCCAGATCCGGCCGAACGCCCGCATCTTGCACATCTCCTCGATGAACCGCACACCGGCGTTCACGAAGAAGGAGATACGGGCGACCACGTCACCGAACTTCTCGGCGGGCACCTGGCCCGAGTCGCGCACGGCGTCGAGCACCGCGATCGCCGTGGACATCGCGTACGCGATCTCCTGCACCGGCGTGGCGCCCGCCTCCTGCAAGTGGTAGCTGCAGATGTTGATCGGGTTCCACTTCGGCAGGTGGGAGACCGTGTACGCGATCATGTCCGTCGTCAGCCGGAGCGAGGGCACCGGCGGGAACACGTGCGTGCCCCGGGACAGGTACTCCTTGACGATGTCGTTCTGGGTCGTGCCGGAGAGCTGGGTGATGTCGGCGCCCTGCTCCTCGGCGACGACCTGGTAGAGCGCCAGCAGCCACATGGCGGTGGCGTTGATCGTCATCGAGGTGTTCATCTGCTCCAGGGGGATGTCCTGGAACAGCCGGCGCATGTCACCGAGGTGCGCGATCGGCACGCCGACCCGGCCGACCTCGCCGCGGGCGAGGACGTGGTCGGAGTCGTAGCCGGTCTGCGTCGGCAGGTCGAACGCCACCGACAGACCGGTCTGGCCCTTGGCGAGGTTGCGCCGGTACAGCTCGTTGGACGCCTCGGCCGTGGAGTGACCGGCATACGTGCGCATGAGCCACGGCCGGTCCTTCTCCCGCATGCCGTCGGCATTCTGACGCTCAGTCATCTATGACCTCGGGTGTCTCAGACGTTGCGGAAGCGGTTGATGGCGTCGACGTGCTGGGCGCGCTTCTCGTGGTCGCGCACGCCCAGGCCCTCCTCGGGCGCCAGGCACAGCACTCCGACCTTGCCCTGGTGGAGGTTGCGGTGCACGTCGTAGGCGGCCTGTCCGGTGTCCTCCAGGGAGTACACCCGCGACAGGGTGGGGTGGATCTTGCCCTTCGCGATCAGCCGGTTGGCCTCCCAGGCCTCGCGGTAGTTGGCGAAGTGCGAGCCGATGATCCGCTTCAGGGACATCCACAGGTAGCGGTTGTCGTACTCGTGCATGTAGCCCGAGGTCGAGGCGCAGGTGGTGATGGTGCCGCCCTTGCGGGTCACGTACACGGAGGCGCCGAAGGTCTCGCGGCCGGGGTGCTCGAAGACGATGTCGATGTCCTCGCCGCCGGTGAGTTCACGGATGCGCTTGCCGAACCGCTTCCATTCTTTCGGGTCCTGGGTCCGCTCGTCCTTCCAGAACTTGTAGCCCTCCGCGTTGCGGTCGATGACGGCCTCGGCGCCCATCGCCCGGCAGATGTCGGCCTTCTCGGGGCTGGAGACGACACAGATCGGCGTGGCACCGCCGGCCAGCGCGAACTGGGTGGCGTACGAGCCGAGTCCGCCGCTGGCGCCCCAGATCAGCACGTTGTCGCCCTGCTTCATGCCGGCGCCGTTGCGGGACACCAGCTGGCGGTACGCGGTGGAGTTGACCAGCCCCGGGGAGGCGGCCTCCTCCCAGCTGAGGTGGTCCGGCTTGGGCATGAGCTGGTTGGACTTGACCAGGGCGATCTCGGCGAGGCCGCCGAAGTTGGTCTCGAAGCCCCAGATGCGCTGCTCGGGGTCGAGCATCGTGTCGTTGTGCCCGTCGCTGGACTCCAGCTCGACGGAGAGGCAGTGCGCGACGACCTCGTCGCCCGGCTTCCAGGCGTTCACGCCGGGGCCGGTGCGCAGGACCACGCCCGCGAGGTCGGAGCCGATGATGTGGTACGGCAGGTCGTGCCGCTTGGTGAGCTCGCTGACCTTGCCGTAGCGCTCCAGGAAGCCGAAGGTCGACAGCGGCTCGAAGATCGAGGTCCACACGGAGTTGTAGTTGACCGAGGAGGCCATGACGGCCACCAGGGCCTCGCCCGGGCCCAGTTCGGGCAGGGGCACGTCGTCCAGGTGGAGCGACTTGCGCGGGTCCTTGTCGCGGGTCTGCATGCCCGCGAACATCTCCGTCTCGTCCTTGTGCACGGTGATCGCGCGGTACGACTCGGGGAGCGGCAGGGCGGCGAAGTCGCCCGGCGTGGAGTCCGGCGACTGGATCGCGTCCAGGATGTCCTTCACGGTCACGGTGATGCCTCCGGCGAATGGCGTCTTGAGGGGGAGACGCTGAGGGTTACGTCGGTGCTGCTGAGGGCGCTTTGTGGCGCGGGAGGTTGCCTGTGACGCAGGCGTCCGGGCGGGCAGGTCGATGACTTGCTGGGACAGCCGGCGTACGTGAGGTCTCTGCACGCCGGCCGCCCGGACTCCTTCAACGTATGACACCGCGTGTCACCTTGCAAGGCACTGAGTGCCAGGAATTCCTCTCGGGTGAAATCTTTACGTAACAAATGAGCGATGATCGATCGAACGGGCTCTGGAATCCGCGCGAAAAGGTGCCCTGACATGCCAAAACGGCCACCCCGAGGGGTGGCCGTCATCACAGAGGAGTTGGCAGGAGAGCCGGCAGATGTGCTGCCGCTCAGCGGTCCCTGAGGGCCTCTTCGATCGTCCGCATGACCTCGTCCAGCGGGGCGTCCGTGCGGGCGACGGTCACCAGGACCTCGCCCTGGGTGGAGACCGCCGCGAGCGTCGGCGGCTTCGGCGGGGCCGTGCGCCCGGCGCCGATCCCCGTCCCGAACGTCTTGCGCACGATCGCGAAGGCGTGGTCCAGCTGGGCCTCCACGTCTCCCTGGCCGCCGGCCCGCAGCCAGCGCCGCAGGACGTGGTTGTGGGCCGTGACCACGGCGGACGCGGCGACCTCGGCCAGCAGCGGGTCGTCGTTGGCGTCGTCGTCGTGCGCGTGCTCGTCGAAGTGACCCAGCAGGTAGCGGGTGAAGAGCCGCTCGTAGCGGGCCACCGACGCGATCTCCGCCTCGCGCAGGGTGGGCACCTCGCGCGTGAGCTTGTAGCGGGCGACCGAGATCTCCGGCCGGGCCGCGTACATCCGCATGACTTCCTTGATGCCCCGGCACACCGTGTCCAGCGGGTGCTCGTGCGCCGGTGCCGCGTTCAGCACGGCCTCCGCGCGGATCAACGTGTCGTCGTGGTCCGGGAAGATCGCCTCTTCCTTGGAACGGAAGTGCCGGAAGAAGGTGCGGCGGGCCACGCCGGCCGCCGCCGCGATCTCGTCGACCGTGGTCGCCTCGTACCCCTTGGTGGAGAACAGCTCCATCGCCGCGGCCGCCAACTCGCGGCGCATCTTGAGCCGCTGGGCCGCCGCGCGACTGCCTGCGGCGCTCTCCGGCGCGTCGGGCGTAGCTGGTGTACGTGAGGACTTGGCGGGCTGGGACATGCCCCGAACGTACTGCATGTGCGCAGCTTGGTGCGCACGTCGGGGGTTTCCCCGGACCGGCACGGGCGGGGGCACGGCGGGCCGGTGGAGCGGGTGCGGGCCGCCCGGATCGAGCAGCCCGCCCCAGTCCGCCTCCGTCGCGAACCAGTCGCCGGCGCCCTCAGCGCCGGGCATATTCGCGGAAGCCACGGCCCGTCTTGCGGCCGAGGCAGCCCGCGGCCACCAGATGCTCCAGGAGCGGGGCGGGAGCCAGGCCCGGATCGCGGAACTCGCGGTGCAGGACCTTCTCGATCGCCAAGGAGACGTCGAGCCCGACCACGTCGAGGAGTTCGAACGGCCCCATCGGGTAGCCGCCGCCCAACTTCATCGCCGCGTCGATGTCGTCAAGAGTCGCGTAGTGCTCCTGCACCATCTTGATCGCGTTGTTGAGGTACGGGAAAAGCAAGGCGTTGACGATGAATCCGGCCCGGTCGCCACAGTCGACGGCATGCTTCTTGATCTTGACGCAGACCTCGCGGACCGTTGAGTGGACGTCCTCGGCCGTCAACACCGTACGGACGACCTCGACCAGCTTCATCGCCGGTGCCGGGTTGAAGAAGTGCATGCCGATCACGTCCTGCGGGCGCGAGGTGGCGCGGGCGCAGGCGACGACGGGCAAGGACGAGGTGGTGGTGGCCAGGACCGTGCCCGGCTTGCAGACCTTGTCCAGGGTGGCGAACAGCTGCTGCTTGATCTCCAGGTCCTCGGCGACCGCCTCGACGGCCAGGTCGACATCGGCGAAGGAGTCGTAGGAGCCCGCCGCGGTGATCCGGTCCAGGGTCTCCGCGGCGGCCTCGGCGGTCAGCCGTCCCTTGTCGACGGAGCGCGAGAGGGATTTGCCGATCCGGGCCTTGGCGGTCTGCGCCTTCTCCTCGCTGCGCGCGGCGAGCACGACCTCGTACCCGGCCTTGGCGAAGACCTCGGCGATGCCGGACGCCATGGTCCCGGAGCCGGCGACGCCGACCGAGTGGACCGGGCGGCCGGGCGTGAGGGCGGAGCCGTCCAGCGGTGTCAGCGCGTCCCGCACGACGACGGCGCTGCCCGGGGCCTCGTAGGTGTAGAAGCCGCGGCCCGACTTGCGGCCGGTCAGGCCCGCCTCGCTGAGCTGCTTCAGGATCGGCGCGGGGGCGTGCAGCCGGTCGTGGGACGCGGCGTACATGGCCTCCAGGACCGTGCGGGCGGTGTCGACGCCGATCAGGTCGAGCAGCGCGAGCGGGCCCATGGGCAGTCCGCAGCCGAGCCGCATCGCCGCGTCGATGTCCTCGCGGGAGGCGTACTTGGCCTCGTACATCGCGGCGGCCTGGTTGAGATAGCCGAACAGCAGCCCGTCCGCGACGAATCCGGGCCGGTCGCCGACCGCGACGGGCTCCTTGCCGAGGTCGAGGGCGAGGTTGGTGACCGCGCTGACGGCCGTGGGCGCGGTCAGCACGGACGAGACGACCTCGACCAGCCGCATCGCGGGCGCCGGGTTGAAGAAGTGCAGGCCCAACACCCGCTCCGGCCGGGCCGAGTCGGCCGCGAGCCGGGTCACGGACAGGGCGTTGGTCCCGGTCGCCAGGATCGTCTCCGGCCGCACGATCCCGTCCAGCTCACGGAAGATCTGCTGCTTGATCTCGTACGACTCCGGCGCCACCTCGATGACGAGGTCGGCGTCGGCCGCGGCCCGCAGGTCGGTGGAGGTGCGGACCCGGGCGAGCAGTTCGGCGCGCTCGGGCTCGGTCAGCCGGCCCCGTGTCACGGCGCGGGCGGTGGCGGTCTCCAGGGCGGCGACGGCCTGCGCGGTCGCGGCCTCGCTGACGTCGATGCCGACGACCTCGCGGCCGGCCTTGGCGAGGACCTCGGTGATACCGGTGCCCATCGTGCCGAGGCCGACGACGGCGACGGTTTTGATCGGGGAGAGAGGGGAGTGGGACAGGGGAGTGGCCATCGCGGGACTCCAGGAATGAGGGGTGACGACTGGGAGCACGCCCGGGTGCGCCGAGAGAACCGGGCCGAAGCCGGACCGGTGGCGCACCGGGTGCGTGAGGAGTGCGGGTGTTACGGGCTACGAGCGCACACGCCCGGGGAAACGGTGAAGAGTGACCGGCCCTGTCCCAAGCCGGGTCCTACCTCGGTGCGTTGAGCACCGAACCGCTTGTTCTCGCGGCGGCTGCGTCACCAGGCCACCGCAAGGAATGCCGCGAGTGGGTAACTCGCTCGTCTGAGCTTAACCCGTGAGTAACGAGCGCGCCAGCCCCTGTCCGGTTCTCGTAGTTGTACGTCTTTGTGATGTAGGTCCCGAGAGATCGCGGGCGCCCCTACGCTCGGTGCCATGGACGAAGAGTTGCGATCGCTCACTGAGCGTTTACGGACGGAGGCGGGAGCGTCCGCCGTGTACGACCGGCTCGTGGTGGTCGAAGACCCCGACGCGCTGGCCGACGCGCTCACCGAGCCCGGACAGCCGCTGTGGGCGAGGGAGTTGACCGCGTTCAAGCTCGGACTCGCGGGCGACCGGCGGGCCTTCGAGTCCCTCGTCCTGTTCCTGAACCACCGCGACCCGCAGCGCTGCGCCTCCGCCGCGTACGCCCTGGCCCGCCTCGGCGACCCGCGCACCGCCCGCGCGGCAGCCGCCCTCGCCACCAACGAACTGCGCGTCGCCTACGCCCTGCACCCGATCCGCCTGCTGACCGAACTGCGCGCCCCCGAGTCCGTGCCGGCGCTCATCACCACCCTGGAGCGGCGGCTGCGCCCGCACGACCCGTACCGGCGCGTGGCCCTCGCGTGCGTGGAGGGACTCGGCAGCCTGGCGGACGGCCGCGCCCGGCCCGTACTCACCGAGGCACTCGCCCACCCTGCCCTCGCGGAGGCGGCGGTGGGGGCGCTGGGGCGGATTCCGCGGCAGCGCTGACGCGGTTCGCAGTGGTCGGAGCGTTCGGCGTGTGAGCTTCCTAGAGCGTGAGGTTCCTGGCGTACCGCACCTCGGGCACCTCGACCCCGTCCACATCGAAGGGCTCCTCGGTGCCGTCGGCCCGGAATCCGGCGCGCTCGTAGAAGCGCCGGGCGGGCGCGTTCCCTTCGAGGACCCAGAGGTACATGCGCGTGAGGTCGACGGCCACGCACCGCCGTACCGACTCCTCGAGCAGCGCGCGTCCGGCACCCGTGCCCTGATGGTCAGGGTCCACATAGATCGCGTACAACTCCACACCCCCGGCGGGCACTTCACCGTCCCGGTAGGGCCCGTGGCAGGCTCAGCCGACGACTTCGCCGTCCCGCTCGGCCACGATGTTCACCACGCTGCCGTCGCCCTGGAGCAGGCGCGCGCGTTGGCGGTCGGCGTCCTTCTGCACACTCATCGCGTCGAGGTACGGCTGGGGGATCAGCCCGCGGTACGCGCTGCGCCAGCCGCGGACGCGGATCTCGGCGACCGGGTCGCAGTCGGCGAGCGTCATGTCCCGGACCTGAAGACAGGTCGAAGACGCGCTCACTCGGCCACGACCGCGAACGCCTCGACCTCCATCAGGAACTCCGGCCGCACCAGCGCCGCGACCTGGACCGCCGAGGCGGCCGGGAGGCGGTCGTCGGGTATGTGGCCGGCGCGGGCCGCGCGGATCGCCGGCAGGTGGGCCATGTCCGTGACGAAGTAGGTGAGTTTGACGACGTCGTCGAAGGTCGCGCCGGCCGCGGTCAGACAGCGGCGGAGGTTCTCGAAGACCTGGCGCGCCTGAGCCTCGGCGTCACCCTCGCCGACGAGCTTGCCGTCCTCGTCGAGGGCGAGCTGACCGGAGATCGCGACGAAGCGGCCGGTGCCGATGACGACGTGGCTGTACTGGGCGGCGGGGAAAACCCCGTCGGGGGCGGGAATCCTGGTCGTCTCACTCATGCGTCCATCGTGGACCATGGGTCTGACAACCTGGATCTCCGCCCCCGACGGGGTCTCATGCGCGGATGCCCGGGTGGGGGCTCAGCCGCGGAAGCCGACCAGACCGTGCAGGGTCGAACCGCGGGTGGACTTCGCCGCCGCGGCGGAGCTCAGCGGCGCGGGGTCCGGCAGTTTCTGGCACACCGCGTCGACCTCACCGTGACCGCGTGGCACCTTGCCGGTGCTCAGGTAGTCCGCCAGGTACTTGTCCAGGCAGGCGTTCCCGCTCAGCGTGATGCCGTGGTTCCCGCCGCCCTGCTCGACCACGAAACTGGAGCCCGCGAGCAGGCGATGGACCGTCGCGCCGCCCTCGTACGGGGTGGCCGCGTCGTTGGTCGCCTGGAACAGCAGCACCGGCGGCAGCTTGCCGTTGGCGATGTTGATCGGGCGCTTGGTGTCCGTCGGCCAGAACGCGCACGGCGCGTTGTACCAGGCGTTGTTCCAGGCCATGAAGGGCGCCTTGTCGTACACCGCCCAGTTGTCCTTGCGCCACTGGTTCCAGTCGCGCGGCCAGGAGGCGTCACGGCACTGCACCGCGGTGTAGACGCTGTAGCCGTTGTCCCCGGAGGCGTCGATGGCGGCGAAGTTCTCGTACGCCTCCACCAGCGGATCGGCGTTCTTGTCGTTCACGTAGGCGGCGAACGCCTCGGCCAGGTAGGGCCAGTAGCCGTTGTAGTAGCCGCCCGGGATGAAGGTGTCCTCGAACTCCGAGGCGCCCACCTTGCCGCCCGCCGGCTTCTTGGCCAGCGCCTTGCGCGCCGCGTACCACTTGGCCTCGATCTTCTCCGGATCGGTGCCGAGCTTGTACGTCGAGTCGTACTTCGCGATCCACGCCATCAGGGCGCGCTGGCGGTCGTTGAAGGCGTAGTCCTGCCCGATGTTGTCGTCGTACCAGACGCCCGTGGGGTCGACGATCGAGTCCAGGACCAGGCGCCGTACGCGCTCGGGGAAGAGCTTCGCGTAGACCGCGCCCAGGTAGGTGCCGTACGAGTAACCGAAGTAGTTGATCTTCTTGGCGCCGAGTGCGGCCCGGATCGAGTCCATGTCCCGCACGGCGCTGATCGTGTCGATGTACGGCAGCAGGCTCGCGTACTTCTTGCCGCAGGCGTCGGCGAAGGACTTGGCGCGCTTGAGGTTGGCCTTCTCGATCGCCGGTGTGCTCGGCACCGAGTCCGGGCGCACCGGGTTGAAGTAGCCCGGCTTGCAGTCGAGGGCCGGTCGGCTCGCGCCGACCCCGCGCGGGTCGAAGCCGATGACGTCGTACTGGGACGCCACCGCCTTGGGCAGCGAGGACGCGACGAAGCCGGCGAGCGAGAGGCCGCTGCCGCCGGGACCGCCGGGGTTGACCAGCAGGGGACCCTGGCTCTTGCTCGCGGTGTGCGGCACGCGCGAGAGGGCGAGGGTGATCTGCCGCCCGTGCGGCTTCGCGTGATCGAGGGGCACTTTGAGGGACGCGCACTGGAGCGTCGGATAGTCGGTGGTGCCGCATTTCTTCCAGGTGAGCTTCGCGACGGGAGCGGCCGCCGCGCTGCTCGGGGCGCTCGCGTCGGCGGGCACGGCCGTGAAGGTTCCGGCCACCACGACGGCGACGCCGCACAGTACTGCTGCGCGTTTTCTCATGGAGTCCTCCCAGGACGGAGGGTTTCGGACCGCGGGGCTCGTGGTCCTCGCCGCATCGTCCCGGAAAGGCGCACCGGAAGAACGCGTTCTGCCGATACTTGACCCGATCGGAGCGAGGGATGCGCTCGAACGCTCTCAGATCAGCGAGAGTTGGGTCGGTTCGGACACCGCCTCCTCGGCCGGCTCCGGGGGCGTGATCCGCCGGGGCATCCCCGCGCGCGTGGGGCCGATCCCGTACTCCTGGGCCAGCTCGTGGACCTGACGGGTGATCCGGCGCTGGTACCACTTCGGGGCGTACGCGCCGTCCGCGTACAGCCGCTCGTAGCGGCGCACCAGATACGGGTGGTGCCGGCCGAGCCACGCCATGAACCACTCGCGGGCGCCGGGGCGCAGATGCAGCACCAGAGGCGTGACCGAGGAGGCCCCGGAGGCGGCGATCGCGCGCACGGTGGCGCGCAGTTGGGCCGGGTCGTCGCTCAGGAACGGGAGCACCGGGGCCATCAGGACCCCGCAGTCGATGCCCTGCTCGGCGAGGGCGCGGACGACGTCCAGGCGACGCTCCGGGGCGGGCGTGCCCGGCTCCACGGTGCGCCACAGCTCGGGGTCGGTGAAGCCGACCGAGACGGAGATGCCCACGTCGGTCACCTCGGCGGCCTGCCGCAGCAGATCGAGGTCGCGCAGGATCAGCGTGCCCTTCGTCAGGATCGAGAAGGGGTTGGCGTGGTCGCGCAGCGCGGAGATGATCCCCGGCATCAGGCCGTAGCGGCCCTCGGCGCGCTGGTAGCAGTCGACGTTGGTGCCCATCGCTATGTGCTCGCCCTGCCAGCGCCGCGAGCCGAGCTGGCGGCGCAGCAGATCCGGCGCGTTCGTCTTGACCACGATCTGGGAGTCGAAGTCGATCCCCGTGTCCAGGTCCAGATAGCTGTGCGTCTTGCGGGCGAAGCAGTACACGCACGCGTGCGAGCAGCCGCGATAGGGGTTCACCGTCCATTCGAACGGCATTCGGGAGGCCCCCGGCACTCGGTTGATGATCGAGCGGGCGCGCACCTCGTGGAAGGTGATACCGCGGAACTCGGGGGTGTCGAAGGTGCGGGTGATCACGGCGTCCGCGCCGAACAGCGCGGCGTCGTTCGGCCGGCTGTGGCCGCCGGACTCGACGGTGAGGTTCTCCCAGCGCATGACGCCTCCTTCGGTAGGCCTGCCCCCAGAGTGAAACACTTGTTCGAATTGCTGTGCAAGTGTCATTCCCGATCGCCTCGAAGGCCCCGGGCCCCCGATTTGGGCGGCCGTGCGCGGGGGTGGTTGGCTGGCCCCGACACCGAGAACCCAGGTCCTGGAGGAAATCGATGGCGCAGGTCGAGGCCACTACGGAGCGCATCGTCGCGGCGGACGCGGAGACGGTGTTCGACGCGCTCGCCGACTACAGCGGCACGCGCGCGAAGGTGCTGCCCGAGCAGTTCAGCGAGTACGAGGTACGTGAGGGCGGTGACGGCGAGGGCACCCTCGTCCACTGGAAGCTCCAGGCGACCAGCAAGCGCGTGCGGGACTGCCTCCTGGAGGTGAGCGAGCCCACCGACGGCGAACTCGTCGAGAAGGACCGCAACTCCTCGATGGTCACCACCTGGCGGGTCACCCCGGCCGGCGAGGGCAAGTCCCGGGTCGTCGTGAGCACCGTCTGGAACGGCGCCGGCGGCATCGGCGGCTTCTTCGAGAAGACGTTCGCGCCCAAGGGCCTCGGCCGGATCTACGACGCGATCCTGGACAAGCTGGCCGTCGAGGTCGAGAAGTAGGCCCTGTGTCGGGCAAGTCCCCGGCGTTCCGGGGGCGTTGACGGCCCTCACCGGTTCGAGTGGATCTCCACCCGTCGAGCCGTTCTGCCGTAACTCGTCGTGCTTGCTCGCAGTTGTCGCCTTAAGCGGGAATTGTGCGGCAGTGCGACGAGGGGAGCGGTAGGTGGGCGGGACGACTCTGGTGCGGGACGAACCGGTCGTGGCGGCTGTGGAGAGCCACCTCCCCGCGGCCGCCGGTGGCGCCGAACTGAGCCCGCGCCGGGTCCGGTTGGTCTTCCTCGGGCTGATGCTCGCGCTGCTCCTCGCGGCCCTCGAGCAGATGATCGTCGCCACCGCGCTCCCGAAGATCGTCGGTGAGCTGCACGGCCTGGACAAGATGTCCTGGGCGATCACCGCCTATCTGCTCACCTCCACCATCGGACTGCCGATCTACGGCAAGCTCGGTGACCTGCTCGGCCGCAAGGGCGTCTTCCAGTTCGCCATCGTCGTCTTCGTCATCGGCTCCGCGCTCGCCGGCCGGGCGCAGACCATGGACCAGCTGATCGCCTTCCGCGCGGTCCAGGGCGTCGGCGCCGGCGGCCTCATGATCGGTGTCCAGGCGATCATCGCGGACATCGTGCCGCCCCGGCAGCGCGGCCGCTTCATGGGCCTGATCGGCGCCGCCTTCGGCCTCGCCTCGGTCGCCGGACCGCTGCTCGGCGGCTACTTCACCGACCACCTCACCTGGCGCTGGTGCTTCTACTTCAACGTGCCCTTCGGCCTCCTGACCCTGGCCGTCGTCACCGTCGTCCTCAAGCTCCCGAAGCCCAGGACCAAGCCGCGCCTCGACGTCCTCGGCGCGCTCCTGCTCGCCGCGGCCTCCACCTGCCTCGTCCTGCTGACCAGTTGGGGCGGCACCGAGTACGCGTGGGACTCGCGGGTCATCCTCGGGCTCGCCGCGGGCGCCGTGGCCGCCGCCGTCCTCTTCCTGGTCGCCGAGCACTTCGCGGCCGAACCCCTCATCCCGCTGCGGTTGTTCAGGGACTCCGTCTTCAACGTCACCGGTCTGGTGGGCCTGGTGATCGGCGTCGCGCTGTTCGGCGCCGCCAGCTATCTGCCGACCTTCCTGCAAATGGTCGACGGGGCCACCGCCACCGAGTCGGGCCTGCTGATGCTGCCCATGATGGGCGGCATCGTCGGCGCCTCGATCATCGCCGGACAGCTCATCACCCACACCGGGCACTACCGGATCTACCCCGTCCTCGGCAGCGCCCTGTCCGCCGTCGGCATGTGGCTGCTGTCCCGCCTCGAAGTCGACACGTCCCGGCTGCAGTACAGCCTCTGGATGGCCGTCCTCGGCGCGGGTATCGGCATGGTGATGCCGGTGCTCGTGCTGGCCGTGCAGAACTCCGTGCGCCCCGCCGACCTCGGCACCGCCACCAGCGCCAACAACTACTTCCGGCAGATCGGCGGCAGCGTCGGCGCCGCGATCTTCGGCACGCTCTTCGCCGACCGGCTCGCCGACTCCCTCGCCGAGCGGCTCTCCACGCGCGCGGGATCCCAGCTGCCGGACCCGGAGTCCCTCACCCCGCAGCTCGTCCACGCGCTGCCCCCGGCGCTGCGCGACGACTACATCGCGGCCTACGCCGACGCGATGCCCCGGATCTTCCTCTACCTCGTGCCGGTGCTCGTCCTCGGCCTGCTCATCGCCTTCTTCCTCAAGGAGAAACCGCTGGTGTCCCACAACGCCGCCGAAACGGAGACAGTGCCCGTGAACGCCCCGATCCCGCAGGCGCGTTCGTCCTACGCGGCCGGAATCCCGGTCTGCGGCACGGTGCAGCACCCGGACGGGACCGTCGTACCGCGGGCCGCACTCACGCTCATCGACGTGACCGGGCAGCAGATCGGGCGGGGCGCGAGCGGCGAGGACGGGCGGTACGCGCTGTCGACGCCAGGGTCGGGGGCGTACGTCCTGATCGCCGCGGCCGGTGGCCACCAGCCGCAGGCGGTCTCCGTCACCGTCGGCGAGCGCCCCGTCGAACTCGACGTCGTGCTCGGCGGCGCCGGACGCCTCGCGGGCAGCGTGGTCACCGCCGACGGCACACCCGTGCGCGAGGCGGCCGTCACCCTCACCAACGTGCACGGCGAGGTCGTGGCGAGCACCCGCAGCGGGCGCGAGGGCGGCTACGTCATCACCGAGTTGGTGGCCGGCGAGTACACCCTCGCCGCCAGCGCCCCCGCGTTCCGCCCGGCCGCCCTGCCGGTCAGTGTCCAGTCCTCCCGGGAGACCCGCCAGGACATCGAACTCGCCGGTGGTGCCGTGCTGCGCGGCACGGTGCGGGCCGGCGGCGGACGGCCCGTCGAGGACGCGCGCGTGACGCTGCTCGACGCGGCCGGCAACGTCGTGGACACGCTCACCACGGGACCCGACGGAACGTTCCGGTTCGTCGACCTGTCCTCCGGCGAGTACACCGTGATCGCCGCCGGCTACCCGCCGGTCGCCACCGTGCTCCAGGTCGCCGGCGGCGGCCGCACCGAGCGGGACCTGCAACTGGGACACGAGGACTGAGGCCCGCGGATCCAGGGGGCGACCGAACCGGCCGGACGGGCGCGGGGGTTGAGCGCCCCCGGCGCGCCTGTCCGGCGTGCGGCCCCGAACCGGTGCGCCCGCGTGCCACCAATTCCCCCGTTGCCGCACATCACCACCTGAGGGCGCCGTACGGTGGTGACGGCGGACAGATCTTGCGGAGCCGTGGGGAAAGAGGGCCTGGGTCATGGACCGTGGCACCGAGAGGGAAGCACCTCCCAGCCGCGGAGCCGGGGGCGGAGCGGTGGAGGACACCGCGGTCGGCCGTGTGCCGCTGGCCGTGGTCGTGGTCGACCGCGACGGCCTCGTGTCCCACTGGAGCACCGGCGCACGCCGTCTCTTCGGCGTCCCCAAGGAGGACGCGATCGGACACCCGGCGGTCGATCTGCTGCCCGTCTCCGGCGCGCTGCCCGAGGAGCAGGACGTCACGCCGTACGGGACGTACGCCGACTACGACGGACTCGGCCCCGGCCTGGAGTCCTCCCTCGACAGCGGCCTGTCCTACCCGGCCGCGGGCCGTGCCCGGCTCACCGTCCCCGAGCGCGACCGCGTCGATGTCCTGTGGTGGGCCTACCCGTTGGTGGGCCCGGGCAAGGAGCGACTGCTCGTGCTCGGCGCGGACACCGGCGGACTGCGGCCCGACGACCCCGAGCACGACATGGCGTACGAGCGGATCGCGCCCGGCTTCGCCCTGCACACCGACTTTCCGGGTGCCCAGGAACTGGCCGGCCGGCTGCCCGAGATCCTGCCCAGCATGAGCGTCGACGAAAGCGCCCGCATCGTCGCGCAGATCCTCGAACTGGGCTATCCCGTCCTGGAGTTCAGCCAGAACGACCGGGTGCCCGTCACCCCCGACTGGGGTGTGCCCCGGCGCGCGGAGCGCAGGGCCCGGCGGGAACTGGCGGCCCGGGCGGTGGCCGAGGGGCTGCCCACGCCGCAGGAGGCCGCCGACGAGGCCGAGGACCTGGAGTACGCGGCCGTACGCGAACACCTGGAGTTCCTGAACGAGGTCAGCGGCCGCATCGGCACCTCCCTGGACCTGACCCGCACGATCGTCGAGGTCAGCAGAGCCGTCGTGCCGCGCTTCACGGACGTCGCCGGTACCTATCTGCGCGAACAGGTCGTCGCGGGCGAGGGGTTCCCCGACGGCGTGCCCGACACGACCACCATGTGGCACCGGGTCGCCCTGGAACACACCGACGAACCGGGCCGCTGGGACGATGTCGTGCCGGTCGGCGAGGCCATGCCGTTCCCGGCGCACACGCCGTTCTTCCAGTGCATGACCAGCGGCGAGCCCGTCCTGGTGCCCCGGATCAGCGAGGAGATGGGCCACGCCATCGCCTCGCAGTTCGAGAAGCGGGACATCCGGCCGCTGATCACCAACCGCTCGATGCTGGTCGTACCGCTCAAGGCCCGCAACGTGGTCCTCGGGTTCATGATCCTGCTGCGTCACCCGGAGCGGCCCGTCTTCAACGACATGGACCGGGTCACCGGCGCCGAACTGGCCGCCCGCGCGGGCCTCGTGCTCGACAACGCGCGCATGTACACCTACCAGGAGAACGTCGCCGAGACGCTCCAGGACAGCATGCTGCCGGTCATCCCGGCGCGCATGGCGGGCTGCGACATCGCCACCCGCTATCTGCCCGGCACGCTCCTGGGACGCGTCGGCGGCGACTGGTTCGACTCCGTCAAGCTGCCCGGCGCCCGTACCGCCCTGGTGGTCGGTGACGTCATGGGGCACGGCCTCAACTCGGCCGCGATGATGGGCCAGTTGCGGACGGCCGTGGAGACCATGGCCGCCCTGGACCTGCCGCCCGCCCAGCTGCTGCGCAACCTGGACGACCTCGCCCAGCGACTCGGCGACACCTACCTCGCAACCTGTCTGTACGCCGTCTACGACCCGATCGCGAGCGAACTGCACCTCGCCAACGCCGGTCACATCCCGCCCGTCCTGGTCCGTGCTGAGGACGGCCGCAGCGAGCTGCTCGACCTGCCGACCGGAGCGCCGATCGGCGTGGGCGGGGTGCCTTTCGAGGCGGTACGCGTGCACGTGGAGCCCGGCGACCGGCTCGTGATGTGCACCGACGGTCTCGTGGAGGTGCGCGGCGAGGACATCGGCGTGGGTCTCGCGGCGCTCTCCGAGTCCGCCGCCCACCCGGCCGCCTCCATGGACGAGGCCTGCGACACGATCATCCGCGCGCTGAACGTCACGGGCGGCCGCAAGGACGACGTCGCCCTGCTGATGGCCCGCCTCAACGGCGTGGAGCCCGAGGACGTCGCCGAGTGGCGGCTCGCCCTCGACCCGGCCGAGGTCGGCCGCGCCCGAACCGCCGTGCGGGAACAGCTCCATGACTGGGGGCTCGCCAAACTCGCCGACAACGCCGCGCTGATGGTCAGCGAGCTGGTCACCAACGCCGTACGGCACTCCCACGGCCGCCCGGTCGCCCTGCGGCTGGTGCGCGGCGACACCCTGCTGTGCGAGGTCGAGGACGACGACCACGAGCTGCCCAACCTGCTCAGCGCCGGCGGGACCGACGAGTTCGGGCGTGGCCTGCGCGTCGTCAGCACCCTCGCGCGCGAGTGGGGCACGAGCCGGACGCAGCGCGGCAAGACGGTCTGGTTCGAACTGACGCTGCCGCGCCGCTGATCGGCGCCTGGGGCGCGAGAGGCGCACAGGGGGAGTGCGTCCGTCGAATGCGGAGTGAAGGTATGCGCCGCGCGCTTGTAGCCATGACCAGGGCGCGATAGACCGTACTCGCCCGTCACTTGCGGCGGACGGCCTTCACATCCTGGGGAGTTGGGCATGAGTGTGACGAGTCGCTACCGGGAGGCCTGGGAGGGCTTCTGGCGCGAGGCTCCGGAGGAACAGGGGGCGGTGTTCTGGGACGCGGCACCGCCCCTGACCGCCGGACTCCACCTGGCGCTCTTCGAACCGTACGTGACCGATCCGGGCCTGGTCATGGTCGACCTGGGCTGCGGCAACGGCACCCAGACCCGGTTCCTCGCCGACCGTTTCCCGCGCGTCGTCGGCGCCGACCTGTCGGAGGCGGCCGTCGAGCACGCCCGGCGCGCCGACCCCGCGGGACAGGCGACGTACCGCGTGCTCGACGCCATGGAGAAGGACGAGACCGAGACGCTGCACGCCGAACTCGGCGACACCAACGTCTACATGCGCGGTGTCCTCCACCAGGCCGACCCCGAGGACCGCCAGGCTCTGGTGGACGGGATCGCCACGCTGGTCGGCGAGCGAGGCCGGGTCTTCCTCGTCGAACTCTCCGAGCGCGCCAAGCCCGTGCTGCTGGGCCTGGCGCAGAGCCCCGAGGGGCCGCCGCCCAAGCTCGCGCCGATCTTCCGGCACGGCATCGCGCCCGGCGAGGTGTCCGACGAGGCCGTGCCCGCGTATGTGCGCTCGGCCGGCCTCACCATCATCGCGAGCGGCGAACTCCCGCTCACGACCACCGAGTTCACATCCGAGGGCAGGCGGATCGAGCTGCCCTCGAAGTGGCTGGTCGCCGGTCGCGCGGACTGAGCGACGGACTGCGTGAGGGGACAGCTTCCGTGAGGTGAGGGTGGGGCGCGGGGGGAACTCCGGCGTCCGGCGGTTCGTTTGCTACGAACAGGATTCGAAACCTCGGCCAAGGCCGGGTCATCGGGTCCCCAAGGTTCGTACAGCTGTCGAGTTCGCCGCGTCCCCACTCCCCACCTCACGGAGGCCCGAGCCCATGACCCCGAACCACCCCCACCCGTCCCGGCGCGCCCTGCTCGGCGGAGCGGCCCTGGCCACCCTCGCGGTGGCGGCCGGCACCGGCACGGCCACCGCCGGCACCAGAGCGACCTGGCCGACGGAGTTCCCCCTCCCCGACGGTTGGCTCCCCGAGGGCATCGCCATCGGCCGCAAGCCCTACGCGTACATGGGCTCGCGTGCCAACGGCGCGATCTACCGCACCGACCTGCGCACCGGCGAGGGCCGGGTCCTGTACGCGGGCGCCACCGGCCAGGTCGCCGTCGGCCTGAAGCTCGACCAGGACGGACTGCTGTACGTCGCCGGCAACACCGGAGTCGCCCGCGTCCACGACTCCCGCACCGGTGAGATCGTCGCCACGCACCAACTCAGCGAAGCCACCGGCCACTTCATCAACGACGTCACCCTGCTCGGCGACCGCGCCTGGTTCACCGACTCGCGCGCCGCCGCCCTCTACGGCGTACCGCGCGGCTGCGACGGCAGCGTCCGCACACTCCCGCTCACCGGCGACTGGGTGCAGACCCCCGACGTGAACAACGCGAACGGCATCGTCGGCGCCCCCGACGGCCGCTCTCTGATCGTCGTCAGCAGCACACCCGGCAAGCTCTACAACGTCAGCGTCAGGACCGGGTACGCCACCGAGATAGCCCTGGTCGGCGCCGACTCGGTCGCGGCCGGCGACGGCCTCTGGCGCATCGGCCGGACGTTGTACGTCGTCCAGAACCGCCTCAACCTGATCAGCGTGTTCGACCTCGACGCCAAGGCCACGACGGCCACGCTGCGCCGCACGATCACCGACCCCCGCTTCGACGTGCCCACCACCGCCGCGCAGTTCGGCGACCGGCTGTACCTCGTCAACGCCCGCTTCACCAGCCCGCAGACGCCGGAGACGACGTTCACCGCGGTCGCGGTGTCGATCTGAGGCGAGCGACCTTGTGACGAGGTGAGTCCGCCCTTCGGGACGGTGCCGCCGAAGGGCGGACTCGCTTTGGCGGTGGGCCAGTTGAGACCGGACCGGTCAACTGGCGGTGCGTCCGCGGCGGTACGCCGCCCAGCCCGTGCCCAGCAGGGCCGCGGCGAGTGCGGCGGCGGTGAGCGCGCCGACGCCGGTGGCGGCGAGGCTCCCGCCGGAGGTGGTCGCGCCGGTGGTCCCGGAGACGGAGGTACCGCCCGTGGTGGTGCCGGCGCCGCCGGTGTCACCCGGGTCCCCCGTGCCGCCGTCCGTCCCGCCGTCGCCCCCGTCGTCCGGCTCGGTCACCGTGAGGGTGACCGGCGTCGCGCGCGTGGTGCCGACGGCGTTGGTGAACTCGGCGCGGTAGCGGTGACCGTCCTGCTCGGCCCGTGCGGTGAAGGTGTACGACGTCTGTGTCGCGCCCTCGACCGCGGTCCAGGTCCGGCCCTCGTCGCCGCTGACCTGCCAGCGCACGGTCGGCTCCGGGGTGCCCTCGGCGGTGGCGACGAAGGTGACCTCGTCGCCCGCCTCGGCGGACCGGTCGGCGGGGGCGCGCAGCACCTTCGGCGACATCCGCCGGTCCAGGCGCAGCACCTTGCTCTCTGCCTGGTCGGTGACGTAGACGGTGCCTCCACCTGGGGTGACGGCGACGCCCGCGTAGGCATCGGCACGGCTGCCCGGCAGCGCGACCGGCTCGATCGTCCGCTCGAACTTCGCGGTGTCGTAGACCTCCAGAGAGCCCACGTTGTCCGCGCCGTCGTCGGCGTTGCCGAAGTCCTCGCGGAGGACGAACGCCCGCTCGGTCGCCCGGTCGAAGGCCAGCGCGGTGGGCCGGTCCCGACCCTCCAACGTGGCCAGGAGTTCGGCGTTCTTGTCGAAGACGAGCGCCGAAGTCCCGCTGCCCACCCAGACGTTGCCGGTGGCCGGGTCGGCTTCGAGGAACGTGACGTAGGTGTCCGGGAGTTGGGCCGTGGCGGTCACCGTGAAGGAGCCGGTGTCCACGCGGCGCAGCCGGCCGCCCGAGGCCCCCGCGGACCAGGCGGCGGCGTGCGCGGAGTCCACGCCGAGGGCGGAGCCGCCGTCGAGGGTGACCGTGCGCCGGACGGTGCCCGTGGCGGTCTCGACCTCGGACAGGGTCGGGCCCTGGGCCACCAGCACGGTCGCGGCCTCCGTGCCGGGACCGGCGCCGGTGACCGTGGCGCCGGCGAGCCAGACGCCCCGCGCGGCCGTGTCGCCGTCCTTGGCGGTGCCGATGCCGCGCAGCGGGTAGTGGAAGACCACGCCGTCACCGGTCAGCGGGGCGATGACCAGCGGGACGACGCGGGCGGCGAGCGCGCCGGTGGAGCCGGGCGCCTGCGCGATGTGCGAGAGCACCTTGCCGTCGGTCGCGTCGAGGGCGTACAGGCCCCGTTCGTTGACGTCGGCCGTGTCGGGGATGTCGGCCGAACCGACGTACAGCTTCCCGGAGTCGGGATGCAGGAGCAGGTCCTGCGGCCGGCCCGCGGTGGTGAACTCGGCCGTTTTCGCGTAGCTGACGCTGCCCGCCGGTACGTCGACGCCGTCGCCTCCGTCGTCCGGGGTCTGGCCGGCGAAGACGACCGGGATACGGACGTCCTGGGAGCGGTCGCCGGTGGCGCGGTGGTCGACGCGGGTGACGACCGAGCAGGCGACCTGGGCGCAGTCGACGTTGGAGTCCTTGGCCTTGACGGCTAGTTGTACGTCGAAGGTGCCGCCGGGGCCGTAGGCGAGGGCGAGTTCGCCCTCGTTGGGGTCACCGTCGGGGACGATCCACTTCGAGGCGCCGGCGCCCCCGCCGGTGTCGGCGCCGCCGACGCACGGGCCCGGGACGCGGTCGTCGCCGTTGTCCTTGCACAGGGCGACGTAGATGCCCTTGGTCTCGTCGTAGCCCGCGCCGGTGACCTGGACGGTCTCGCCCTCGGGGGCCAGGTTCGCCGTGGCGGAGACGGTGAGTTCCTGGCCGGCGCGGCCGGTCGCGGTCCTCGGGGTGTCGGCGGCCCGGGCGGCCGACCCGGTCGCGATCGAGGCGGTCACGAGCGCGGCGGCGCCGAGGAGCGCCGCCGGGCCTCTGTGAGGGACGCGCGTCACTGGAAGGTGATTGGGACGTGGACGTCGTACTCGCGGTCCTCGCTGTCGAAGTGGTCGGCGCGGGTGACCACGGCGCAGGTGACGTCCTCGCCGCAGACGCTGCCGTCCTCCAGGGTCGCCTTCACGAAGATCGAGACGCTGAAGGTGCCGCCGGTGCCGAACTTGGAGCTGTTGGCGAAGAGGCCACCGAAGGTGTTGTTGACCCAGTGCGAGGCGCCGGTGGTGCCGGACTCGTCCTGGCCGCCGAGACAGGGGGTGGGCTTGTTCGCGCCCTGCGCCCCGTCGACCACGCAGAGGCTGACGTACACGCCCTGGCCCGTGTTGTAGCCGGAGCCGGACACGGTGATCGTCTGGCCGGTCGCCGTGGCCGTCGCGGGGGCGGTGAGCGACAGGTTGTACGTCGTGCCCGCGTCGATGACCGTGCGGGTCGAGGTGGCGGCGGAGGCGGAGCCGGCCAGGTTCAGGGTCAGCGCGGCGGAGGCGGCGACGGCGAGGGTCGCGCGGACGGCGGTGCGTGCGGAGGGAACGGCTCTCATACGAGGAGCACACCTTTCTCGGCGGTGTTTCGCAGCGGCGCGTGGCGATGTGAAATTAGGCAAGGCTTACCTAAGTGCAAGCTCCCGGGCTTTGTCAACGCACAGCAAAAAAGGTCAAGTTCACGCCATGGGGGAGGAGTTGGGTGCTGGGGTGGCCGGTTCAGAGCTGCGGGCGACGGCCTACTGACCCCGTCCTGCCTTCTTGGTCTTGCCCGGGCGCCGCGCCGGGAGGGCCGTGAACGCCTCGTCCAGCAGTCGCACCAGGTCGAGCTCGCCGTCGGAGGCGAGCCAGTGGTCGAGGGTGACGTTCAGGCAGTCCAGGGCGGCGGCCGCGCGCACCGACTGGGCGAGCGTGGGCCGTTCGGCGCCGGCCCGCTCGGCCAGGGCCGCCTCAAGGGCGGGGCGCCAGGTGTACTGCTTCTCCAGGTTCCGGGCGCGCAGGGCCGGCGTCTCCCGGACCAGCCGGGTCGTCGCCAGCGAGCCCGCCGGGTCCTGCCGGTAGCGGACGAGCACGGTGTCCAGGGCCCGGCGCAGCGCCGTCCAGTCGTCCTCGTCGGCCGGGCGGGCGCGCAGGGCGTCGGCGAGCCGCAGGTCGGATCCGTCGAAGGCGGCGAGGACCGCGTCCTCCTTGGTCCCGAAGTAGCGCAGGAAGGTGCTGCGGGAGACCCCGGCGGCGCGCGCGAGGTCGTCCAGCGTGACCTGGGCGAACCCGTCCCGGCGGAACAACTCCAGTGCCACCCGGGTGAGTTCGGCGCGCACGGCCGCCCTGGCGATCTCCCTCGTACTGCCACGCGCCGCTTCGCTCACCTGGCGATCCTAACGTCCGTGGTCCTTGCTTGCGGGTCCGGCACCTGGTGGCTAGCGTGACACTCAGTTTCACATATGACATGGAGGCGCACCATCATGAGCGACATCGCCGTACAGGGCTCGTACGTCGACATCCCCACCCGGGACGGCACCGCCGACGCCTACCTGGCCGCCCCCGGCGACGGTGCCCCGCACCCCGCCGTCCTCTTCTATATGGACGGCTTCGGGCTGCGCCCGCACCTGAAGTCGATGGCCGACCGGCTCGCCGCGGCCGGCTACACGGTCCTGGTGCCGAACGTCTTCTACCGCGCGGGCCGGGCACCCCTGGTCGAACTGCCCGCGTTCATCAACCCTGTTGAGCGCCCGGAGCTGCTCGCGGCCCTGCGCCCGGCCGCGCTGTCGCTGACCCCCGAGGGAGCCATGCGCGACGCCGACACCTACCTCGACTGGCTGGCCGACTCCCCGCTCACCACCGCGGGGCCGGCAGGCGTCACCGGCTACTGCATGGGCGCCGGACTCGCCCTGCGCACCGCGGGCACCCATCCCGACCGCGTCGCCGCGATGGCCGGCTTCCACGGCGCGTATCTCGCCACCGACGCTCCCGACAGCCCCCATCTGCTCGCCGACCAGATCACCGCCGAGCTGTACTTCGGTCACGCCGACCAGGACGCCACCAACCCGGCCGAACAGATCGACCGCCTCGACAAGGCCCTCACCGCGGCCGGCGTCCGCCATCGCGGCGAGGTCTACACCGGCGCCCACCACGGGTTCACGCAGGCCGACACGGCGATGTACAGCGCCGAGGCGACCGAGCGGCACTGGGCGGCGCTGCTCGACCTCTTCGGCCGCACGCTCTGAACCTTGAAGTTTCAAACGAACTCGGTCAGACTCTCGTTTGAGACTTCAATCGTTCCGTTGGGGGTCTCTGCCCGATCTCTGTCCGCAGCCGCCCTCCCTGGAGTGGTCATGTCCGTTGCCTCTGATGCCGTCACCGTCCGCCGTGGTCCGCTCGTGGTGGCGGGAGGTGTGCTGGCCGCGATCGTGGTGGCCTCCGTGGTGGACACGGTGATCGCGCTGCTCGCCCTGGCCGCGGGGGCGCCCGATGACTTCGAGCCGCTGAAGGCGTCCTCGTACATCTTCCTGACGGCGGTCGGGGTGGTGGCGGGTGCCGTCGGCTGGGCCGTCGTGCGCAGGGTCTCGAAGGACCCGGAGGCGCTGGTGCGGTGGCTGGTGCCGACCCTCGTCGTCGTGTCCTTCGTGCCCGACTTCCTGCTCTTCGGTGACGGCGGGATGAGGGGCGTCGGGGCGCTGCTCCTGATGCACGTGGCGGTCGCGGCGACCGCGGTGTTCGCGTACCGCAGGGTCATGCCGTTGTCGTAGCCGGCGGTCATCTCGATGGCGGGTTCTCGCCTTCACACACCGGCTGACTAGGGTGTGCGCATGTCCACGACCCCACGCTGGCTCGATGCCGAGGAGCGGCGGGCCTGGCTCGCCTACGTCGAGTTCTCGACGCTGCTCAACGACTACCTGAACCGGCAGCTGCGGCAGGAGGCGGGGGTGCCGCACACCGACTACATCCTGCTCGCCCACCTCTCCGAACTCCCGGACCGTTCCCTGACGATGTCCGAGCTGGCCGAGCGGCTGAGGATCACCCGGAGTCGGCTCACCCATGCAGTGAACCGCCTTCAGGAGGCCGGCTATGTGGAGCGCCGTGACGACCCCGCGAACCGGCGCAACCAACTCGCCGTGCTCACGGAGGACGGGCGCCGGCTGCTGGAGCGGGCGGCGCCCGGCCATGTCGAGGCGGTCCGCCGCGCGGTCTTCGACGTGCTGACCCGCGACCAGGTCCGCCAGTTCGCGGAGGTCGGCGAGGCGATCAACTCGGCGCTCCAGCGCATGGACGCGGCCGAGGACGACCCGGAGGTCCTGCCCTGGCGGCGACGGTAGGACGGGAAAGTGGTTGAACCTCCGCACCACTTCGTGGCAGGTTCCCTCGTCGGCGCGTAACGTGACGCACCATGAAGATCCTGATCAGCGCCGACATGGAGGGTGCCACGGGCGTCACCTGGCCGGCCGACGTGCTGCCGGGGACACCGCAGTGGGAGCGCTGCCGCTCGATGTTCACCTCCGACGTCGACGCGGCCGTGCGGGGCTTCTACGACGGAGGCGCGGACGAGGTCCTGGTCAACGAGGCCCACTGGTCCATGCGCAACCTGCTCCTCGAACGCCTCGACGAGCGCACCCAGATGCTCACCGGCCGGCACAAGTCCCTGTCCATGGTGGAGGGCGTGCAGCACGGAGACGTCGACGGCATCGCCTTCGTCGGCTACCACGCGGGCGCCGGCATGGAGGGCGTCCTCGCCCACACCTACCTCGCCAACTCCATCACCGGCGTCTGGCTGAACGACGTACGCGCCAGCGAAGGTCTCCTGAACGCGCATGTCGTCGCCGAGTACGGGGTCCCCGTCGTCCTGGTCACCGGCGACGACGTGGCCTGCGAGGACGCCCTCGGCTACGCGCCCGAGGCGCTGAAGGTCGCCGTCAAGGACCACGTCTCGCGCTACGCCGCCGTGTGCCGTACGCCGGCCCGTACCGCCGCCGACATCCGGGCCGCCGCCAAAGAGGCCGCACAGCTGGCGGTCCGTCAGGAACCGGTCCAGGCAGGGCCGTTCACCGTCGCGCTCGAGTTCGACGCCGAGCACCTCGCCATGGCCGCCACCGTCGTGCCGGGTGTGGAGCGGATCGGCGAGCGGAAGGTGGCGTACACCAACGAGACCATGTACGAGGGCATTCGTACCTTCAAGGCGGTCACCACGATCGTCTCGGCCGCCGTGGAGGAGCAGTATGGCTGACCAGCAGGCGTTGGACGAGGTCGTCCGGTTCACCTCCGACCTCATCCGCATCGACACCACCAACCGCGGGGGCGGGGACTGCCGGGAGCGGCCCGCCGCCGAGTACGCGGCCGAGCAACTCGCCGGTGCGGGCCTGGAACCCGTGCTGCTGGAACGCACCGAGGGGCGGACGAACGTCGTCGCCCGGATCGAGGGGACCGAGCCCGGCGCCGACGCGCTGCTCGTCCACGGTCATCTGGACGTCGTGCCCGCGCAGGCCGACGACTGGACCGTGCACCCCTTCTCCGGGGAGGTCCGCGACGGCGTCGTCTGGGGGCGCGGCGCGGTCGACATGAAGAACATGGACGCCATGATCCTGGCCGTCGTACGGGACTGGGCACGCAACGGCGTCCGGCCCCGGCGGGACGTCGTGATCGCGTTCACCGCCGACGAGGAGGCCAGCGCCGCCGACGGGTCGGGGTTCCTCGCGAATCAGCACGCGGAACTCTTCGAGGGCTGCACCGAGGGCGTAAGCGAGTCGGGGGCGTTCACCTTCCACGACGGCACCGGGCGGCAGATCTACCCCATCGCGGCCGGTGAGCGGGGCACGGGCTGGCTGAGGCTGACCGCGCGCGGGCGGGCCGGGCACGGCTCCAAGGTGAACAAGGAGAACGCGGTCACCCGCCTCTCCGCCGCGATCACCCGGATCGGCGAGCACGAGTGGCCGACACGGCTCACCCCGACCGTACGGGCGGCCCTGAGCGACCTCGCCGCGCTCTACGGCTTCGAGCCCGACTTCGACGACGTCGACGGGCTGCTGGAGAAGCTGGGCCCGGCGGCCAAGCTGGTCGAGGCCACCGTGCGCAACAGCGCCAACCCGACCATGCTGGAAGCCGGTTACAAGGTCAACGTGATCCCGGGGGAGGCCGTGGCATACGTCGACGGACGCTACCTCCCGGGCGGCGAGGACGAGTTCCGCGCCACCCTCGACCAACTCACCGGGCCTTATGTGGACTGGGAGTTCGCCCACCACGAGCGGGCCCTCCAGGCGCCGCTCGACTCGCCGACGTACGCCACCATGCGGGCCGCCATCCGGGAGTTCGCGCCCGAGGGGCACCCGGTGGCGTACTGCATGTCCGGCGGCACCGACGCCAAGCAGTTCTCACGCCTCGGCATCACCGGGTACGGATTCACCCCGCTGAAGATGCCCGAGGGCTACGACTATCAGGCCATGTTCCACGGGGTCGACGAGCGGGTCCCGGTCGAGGCGCTGCACTTCGGCGTCCGGGTCCTCGACCGTTTCCTGCGGACGGCCTAGCAAGGTGGGGGAGAACGTGCAGTCCCTGGCGTACGGTTCGTGGCCCTCGCCCATCGACGCGGCGCTCGCCGCCGCGCACGACGGGCAGCCGGAGTTCGTGGGATTCGTCGGCGACGAGGCCTGGTGGACCGAGCCGAGACCCACCGAGGGCGGCCGGCGCACCCTGGTGCGGCGGCGCGTCGGCGGACGCGAGGAGTCGGTGCTCCCGGCCCCGTGGAACGTGCGCAGCCGGGTCATCGAGTACGGCGGCCGGCCCTGGGCCGGGACCGCGGTGGACGGCGAACCGCTCGTGGTGTTCGTGAACTTCGCCGACCAGCGGCTCTACCGCTACGAGCCCGACCGGGACCCCCGGCCGCTCACCCCCGTGTCCTCCGTGGGCGGCGGACTGCGCTGGGCGGAGCCGCAGTTGAGGCTCGACCGCGGTGAAGTGTGGTGCGTGCTGGAGGAGTTCACCGGCGAGGGACCCAGTGATCTGCGCCGGGTCCTGGTCGCGGTGCCGTTGGACGGCTCGGCGGCCGAGGACCGGGACACGGTACGCGAACTCACCGACGAGCGGCACCGGTTCGTCACCGGCCCCCGGATCTCGCCCGACGGACAGCGCGCCGCCTGGCTCGCCTGGGACCACCCGCGCATGCCGTGGGACGGCACCGAACTGATCGTCGCCGACGTCACCGAGGACGGCACCCTGCGGCAGCCGCGCACCGTCGCCGGCGGTCCGGAGGAGTCGATCGCCCAGGCCGACTGGGCGCCCGACTGCTCCCTGCTGTACGCGAGCGACCGCGACGGCTGGTGGAACCTCTACCGCGACGGCACCCCCGTGTGCCCGCGCGAGGAGGAGTTCGGCGGGCCGCTGTGGAAGCTCGGACAGCGCTGGTTCGCACCGCTGGACAGCGGACTGATCGCCGTCGTGCACGGCCGCGGCGCCTCCGCGCTCGGCGTCCTCGACCCCGAGACCGGCGAGGTCGTCGACGCGGCCGGACCCTGGACCGAGTTCGCCGCCACCCTCGCGGTGCACGGTGAGCGGGTCGTCGCCGTCGGCGCCAGCCCGCGCAGCGCCCAGGAAGTGGTGGAGCTGGACACCCGCACCGGCCGGGCCCGGGTGATCGGCGCCGAGCACGACGACGCGGTCGACCCGGCGTACTACCCCGAACCCCAGATCCGCACCTTCACCGGACCCGCCGGACGCGACATCCACGCGCACATCTACCCGCCCCACAACCCGGGTTGCGTGTCCCTCGGCGACGAACTGCCGCCCTACGTGGTCTGGGCGCACGGCGGTCCCACCAGCCGGGTGCCGCTCGTCCTCGACCTGGAGATCGCCTACTTCACCTCCCGGGGCATCGGCGTCGCCGAGGTCAACTACGGCGGCTCGACCGGATACGGCCGGGAGTACCGCAACCGGCTGCGCGAGCAGTGGGGGGTCGTCGACGTCGAGGACTGCGCGGCCGTCGCCCAGGCCCTCGCCTACGAGGGCACGGCCGACCCCGCCCGGCTCGCGATCCGCGGCGGCAGCGCGGGCGGCTGGACCTCGGCCGCCTCGCTCGCCTCGACCGACGTCTACGCCTGCGGCACGATCATCTACCCCATCCTCGACCTGACCGGCTGGGGCACCGGGGAGACCCACGACTTCGAGTCGCAGTACCTGGAATCCCTCGTCGGACCCCTCGCCGAGGTGCCCGGACGGTACGCGGAGCGCTCGCCCGCCGAACACGCCGACCGGGTCACCGTGCCCTTCCTGCTGCTCCAGGGCCTGGACGACGTGATCTGCCCGCCGGCCCAGTGCGAACGGTTCCTGGAGCGGATGGCGGGCCGCGGGGTGCCGCACGCGTACCTCACCTTCGAGGGCGAGGGTCATGGATTCCGGCGTGCGGAGACCATGATCCGGGTGCTGGAGTCCGAACTCTCCCTGTACGCGCAGGTCTTCGGGCTGCACCCCCAAGGCATTCCGACACAGGAGCTGTCCACGTGAGGGAACTGGTACGGCCGCACCGACTCGCCCCCGGCGCCCGCGTGGCCGTCGTCGCGCCCAGTGGCCCCATCCCGGAGGAGCGGCTCCAGGCCGGGCTCGACGTGCTGCGCGGCTGGGACCTGGACCCGGTGGTGGCACCCCATGTGCTGGGTCGGCACCCGGAGTTGGGCTACCTGTCCGGCACGGACGCGGACCGGGTCGCCGACCTCCAAGGCGCGTGGTGCGACCCGTCCGTGGACGCGGTGCTGTGTGCGCGGGGTGGCTTCGGGGCGCAGCGGATGGCGGACCTGCTCGACTGGGAGGCGATGCGGGCGGCCGGGCCGAAGGTGTTCGTCGGGTTCAGCGACATCACCACACTGCACGAGGCGTTCGCCACCCGCCTGGGCCTGGTCACCCTGCACGGTCCGATGGCGGCGGGCGCCGACTTCATCAAGAGCGCGCGGGCGCAGGACCACCTGAAGGCCACGCTCTTCGCGCCGGAGACGGTCCGCACGATCGCCTCGGGCGGCACCGCCCTCGTCCCGGGCCGGGCGCGGGGCGTCACGCTCGGCGGCTGTCTCGCCCTGCTCGCCGGGGAGTTGGGCACCCCGCACGCCCGCCCGGGTGCGCGCGGCGGGCTGCTGTGCCTGGAGGACGTGGCCGAGGAGCCGTACCGCCTCGATCGCTGTCTCACCCACCTCCTGCGCGCGGACTGGCTCGACGGAGTGCGGGGCGTGCTGCTCGGGTCCTGGGAGAAGTGCGGGCCGTACGAGAAGGTGCGCACCCTGCTCGCCGACCGGCTCGGCGGGCTCGGTGTCCCGGTCGTGGAGGAGTTCGGATTCGGGCACTGCGAGGGGGCGTTGACGATCCCGTTCGGGGTCGCGGCCGAACTCGACGCGGACACGGGCACGTTGACGCTCGACGAACCCGCCCTTCGCTGAACCACGGTCACCTGTTGTGGCGCGCGGTCGCGGTGAGTGACGGAATGTGCGGCGACTGTGATCGGCGGACCGGTCACCCGGCGGGCGGCCTCACCGTGCGTGACGGGCGCTTCGGGCGCACCCTGGTGCCATGAGCACGAAGACTTCCGAGCACGGTGCCAAGAGCGGGGGCCGGGTCAGACAGGTGATGACGCCCGCCCGGGTCGTCGTCGTCCTGCTCGCCGTCCTCGCCCTGATCTTCATCTTCGAGAACACCCGGGACACCAAGATCCGCCTGCTGATCCCCGAGGTCACGCTGCCGCTGTGGATGGCGCTGCTGGCCACAGGGCTCATCGGCGCTCTGTGCGGGGCGTATTTCATGAGGCGCAGGGACTGACCCGTCGTAGGGTGTCGGGATGCCGCACACCGCGTCCCGCTACCTCGCCGAAGGCCCCCGCGTGGGCATACGTCACTTCGCCTACGACGACGGTGCCGAGTTCACCGCCCGGGCCCGGGAGAGCAAGGACCTGCACCAGCCGTGGCTGTTCCCGCCGGACAGCTCCGACGGATACCTCGCCTACGCGAACCGGCTGATCAAGGACCCGACCAAGGCCGGGTTCCTGGTCTGCGAGAAGAGCGACGCGGCGGCCGACGGCGGGGAGACGGGGCGCGCCGACGGAGCCATCGCAGGGTTCATCAACATCAACAACATCGTCGAGGGCGGCTTCCAGTGCGGCGCGCTCGGCTACGGCGCCTTCGCGCACGCCGCCGGGCGCGGACTGATGCGCGCGGGCCTCGAACTCGTCGTGACGTACGCCTTCGGGCCGATGCGGCTGCACCGACTGGAGATCAACGCGCAGCCCGGCAACGCCGCCTCGATCGCCCTGGCGCGCTCCTGCGGATTCCGCCTGGAGGGCTTCTCGCCGAACATGATCTACATCGACGGCGCCTGGCGGGACCACGAGCGCTGGGCGCTCACCGCCGAGATGCGGACTTCCGGTTGATCTTCATGGTGTCGAGGTCGGTGACGGTCGACTTCAGCTCCCCGAAGCCGTAGCCGAGCCCGCGCAGCAGGGTCTCCGCCCGGTCCTCGGCGATCGCGCCCGCCATCTCCTCGCCGTCCGCCGCGTCCGAGACCACCACGAACCGCATCGAGAAGTGCTTGAGCGGCGCCGGCTCGTAGGACAGCGAGCCCTCCTCGGTGAACCGCATGCTCGTCATGCCGTGGTCGCCGGCCTCGGCGAGCAGCCGCTCCCGGGCCTGCTCGGTCAGCCCGTCCCACGTGCCCCGCACGATCACCCGGTACGTGTGCCGCTCGCCCATGCTCTTCCGCTCCCGCTTCGCCGTACGTCGAAAACCCGACCCTATGCCGACGGTGATCCCCTGCCCACGGAATTTCCGCGCGCCCGGTCCCGCAGTCCCCGCAGGTCGGCGCCTTTGCGCAATCCTGACCGGCAGGGACCCTGGCCAGCTCACCGGCCAGCGGCTTCCATGGTGATCGTGACGACGATCCGACGTGAGGTAATCACCCTGCCCGCAGTGGACCTCGGTCCGGACAACCCTTTGCCCCCGCTCCGGCCGCTCGACGAAGTGCACCGCGTCGAGGAACGGGACCGGGACGACCTGCCGCGCGACATGGCGCGGCAGGTCGGACTCGCGCCCCTGCGCAGCCTGTTGCCCGCGCGCGTGCGGGACGGGTACGGCAGAGAGCGCGCGCCCCGGGAGATCAACGCCCTCGTGATCGAGAACGACCGACTGCGCGCCACCGTGCTCCCCGGCCTCGGTGGCCGGGTCGCCTCCCTGTTCCACAAGCCCACGGGGCGTGAACTCCTCTACCGCAACCCGGTGTTCCAGCCCGCCAACTTCGCTCTCAACGGTGCCTGGTACTCCGGCGGCATCGAATGGAACATCGGCGCCACCGGCCACACCACCCTCGCCGTCTCCCCGCTGCACGCAGCCCGCGTCCCCGCCCCCGACGGCGGCGAGATGCTCCGCCTGTGGGAGTGGGAACGCCTGCGCGACCTCCCCTTCCAGGTCGACCTCTGGCTGCCGGAGGACTCCGACTTCCTCTACGTCGGTGTCCGCGTCCGCAATCCGCACGAGAAGCCCGTGCCCACCTACTGGTGGTCCAACATCGCCGTGCCCGAGGAGCGCAGGGTGCTGGTGCCGGCCCAGGAGGCATGGCGGTTCGGGTACGAGCGGCGGCTCCGGAAGGTGCCCGCGCCCGCGCACCCGGAGATCCAGCAACTCCCGTGCGCCGCCGACTACTTCTACGACCTGCCCGACGAGCGGCGGCGCTGGATCGCCGCCCTCGACGAGGACGGGTACGGGCTGGTGCAGACCTCCACCGACGTGCTGCGGGGACGCAAGCTCTTCGTCTGGGGAAAGGGCACGGGCGGCCGGCGCTGGCAGGAGTGGCTGACCGAGCCGGGCACCGGCGGCTACTGCGAGATCCAGGCCGGGCTCGCGCGCACGCAGTTGGAGCATGTGCGACTTGACGCGGAGAGCGAGGTGTCGTGGCTGGAGGCGTACGGTCCGCTGAACTCGCCGGGCACCGCCGATGAGGTGAGTTCCCAGGCCGCCGCCGACGAGGTGGAGGAGCGCCTCGAAGCCGTCCTGCCGCGCGCCGACGTCGACGCCGCGTACGAGGCGTGGAAGCCGCACGCCGACGCCGAACCCGGTGAGATCCTCGCCGTCGGCTCCGGCTGGGGCGCGCTGGAAGTCCTGCGCACCGACTGGAAGTTGCCCGGCACGCCCTTCGACGAGAGCACGCTGGGCGAGGACCAGGAGCCCTGGCGACAGCTGCTCCGCGCCGGGTCCCTGCCCGACCCGCGCCGGGTGCGGCCGCCCGGTGAGACGCTCGTCGCCCGGCACTGGCGGGACATGCTGGAGACCGCGCCCGCCACCCCGCTCACCGAGTACCACCTCGGCGTCGCCCAGTGGCACGACGGCGATTTCGCGCAGGCGGTGCGCAGTTGGGAGCGGGCCCTCGAACTCGCCCCGTCCCTCTGGCCGTTGCTGCGCTGCCTCGCCGTCGCCGACCAGCAGGCCGGCAACCACGAGCGGGCCGCCGACCGGTACACCGAGGCCTTCGACGACCTGTGCCACGAGCGGCGCGACACCGGCGCGTCCTGGACGGCGGCCACGGCCGCGCTGGGCCGCGAGGCGATCGAGGCACTGCTCGCCGTACGCCGTACCGAGCAGGCGCGCGCCGTCTGGGAACGGCTGCACCCGGCGACCCGTGAGCGTGGCCGGTTCCGGCTGATCGAGGCCGGGCTGCTCCTGGCGGAGGACCGGCGCGAGGAGGCGCGGGCCGTCTTCGACACCGGTTTCGAGGTCGCCGACCTGCGGGAGGGCGCGGAGGCCATCGGGCGACTGTGGGCCCGGGTCGCAGAGGAGCCCCTGCCGGAGCGCTACGACTTCCGGATGCGGCCCCGGGAGGGGTGAGGGGTGGGGTGGTCGCTACGAGGTGTCGCTACACGTTGCGGTCCACGTACTCGTACACCACACCGTCCGGATGCATCGCGATCAGGTTGCGGCCCGCCGGGGTGGCCACCGGGCCCGCGACGACCCGGGCGCCCAGTTCGGTGAGTACGCGGTTGGCCTCGTCGACGTCCTTCACGGCGATCGTCGCGGAGACCTTGCGCAGCACTTCCAGCTCGGCCTCCGGGCCGCTCATCAGCAGGAAGCAGCCGACGGCGGCGACCTGGACGCCGGCGCGTTCGAAGCGCAGGGCGGTGCCGCCCGCGAGCCGTTCGTAGAACGGGACCGCCGCCTCCAGGTCGTCGACGCAGATCCGCAGCGTGGCTCCCAGAATGTCCATGCGGACGAGCCTAGTTCGCACCGGACGGGAGAGGAGATCGTTTCCCGCGATCGATCCGGCCGTGGTGCGCCCGGCGCGGGACCGGAGCCCCGCGCACGTTTGGCTGCCCGCACCTGGGGGACGCGGAGAAGTCCGGACCGAGGTGCACGCCCGTTACGGAGGCGAACCACGAGGCGACTCCGCGTCGTGGCCTTCGGCGCCTTCGGCGTCGGCCGCGCCGGGTACCGGACGGGCCGAGCACCGGACGACCGCACGGATGGAGAGTCATGAACACCGCCGAACTCGCCGAACTCGCCCAGCAGTTGCGCGTGGACAGCGTGCGGGCAGCCGCGGCCGCGAACTCCGGACACCCGACGTCCTCGATGTCCGCCGCCGATCTGATGGCCGTACTGGTCGCCCATCACTTCCGCTACGACTTCGATCGCCCCGCCCACCCCGGCAACGACCGCTTCGTGCTGTCCAAGGGACATGCCTCGCCGCTTCTCTACGCCGTCTACAAGGCGGCCGGCGCCATCGACGACGCCGAGCTGCTGACCTTCCGGACCCGGGGCAGCCGGCTGGAAGGGCATCCGACGCCGCGCAGGCTGCCGTGGGTCGAGACGGCCACCGGTTCGCTCGGGCAGGGGCTGCCCGTCGGTGTCGGCATCGCGCTGGCCGGCAAGAAGCTGGACCGCGTCGGATACCGCGTGTGGGTGCTGTGCGGGGACAGCGAGCTGGCCGAGGGCTCGGTGTGGGAGGCCGCCGAGCACGCGGCGTACGAGCATCTCGACAACCTCACCGCGATCGTCGACGTCAACCGGCTCGGGCAGCGCGGACCGACCCGGCACGGGCACGACCTGCACGCCTACGCCCGCCGCTTCGAGGCGTTCGGCTGGCACACCGTCGAGGTGGACGGGCACGACGTCGACGCGATCGAACGCGCCTACGGCGAGGCCGAGTCGACGATCGGCCGGCCGACCGTGATCCTCGCGCGCACCCTCAAGGGCAAGGGCGTCGCCTCCGTCCAGGACCGCGAGGGCCTGCACGGCAAGCCGCTGCCGGATCCCGAGGAGGCGATCGCCGAACTCGGCGGTCCCCGTTCGCTCCGGGTCCATGTGCAACAGCCGCCCACCGCACGGATGTTGCACGCCGTCAACGGTGGCGGGGTCCTCGAACTGCCCCGCTGGGACAAGGGAGATGAGGGCAAGAGCGGCAAGGGCGTGGCCACCCGCGACGCGTTCGGGCAGGCGCTCGTCGCCCTCGGCACCGCACGCGGCGACGTCGTCGCCCTCGACGGCGAGGTCGGCGACTCCACCAAGGCCGAGCTCTTCGCCAAGGAGCACCCCGAGCGGTATTTCGAGTGCTACATCGCCGAGCAGCAGATGGTCGCGACGGCGGTGGGACTCGCCGCACGCGGCTGGGTGCCGTACGCCACCACGTTCGCGGCGTTCCTCACGCGCGCGTACGACTTCGTGCGGATGGCGTCGATCAGCGGGGCCGGCATCAACCTCGTCGGCTCGCACGCGGGCGTCTCGATCGGCCAGGACGGGCCCTCCCAGATGGGTCTCGAAGACCTCGCGATGATGCGCGCGGTGCACGGCTCGACGGTGCTGTACCCGTGCGACGCCAACCAGACCGCCCGGCTCGTCACGCAGATGGCTGGTCTGGACGGCGTCCGCTATCTGCGCACCTCGCGCGGCGAGAGCCCGGTGATCTACGGCGCCGACGAGGAGTTCCCGATCGGCGGCAGCAAGGTGCTGCGCTCCTCCGACCGGGACCGGCTGACGATCGTCGCCGCGGGCGTCACCGTCCACGAGGCGCTGGCCGCCGCCGACGCGCTGGCGGAGCACGACATCGCGGTCCGGGTCGTGGACCTGTACTCGGTCAAGCCCGTCGACCGGGTCACCCTGCGCCGGGCCGCCGAGGACACCGGGTGCCTGCTGACCGTGGAGGACCACCACGAGGAGGGCGGCCTCGGGGACGCCGTCCTGGACGCGTTCCTCGACGGGCGGCCGGTGCCGCGGCTGGTGCGGCTGGCCGTGCGGACGATGCCGGGCTCGGCGTCCCCGGCCGAGCAGCTGCACGCGGCGGGCATCGACGCCGAGTCGATCGCGGCGGCCGGCCGGCTGCTGGTCGAGGAGGCGGTCGTGCGGTGAGCGACGACGAGATACGCAGGGTCCGGGCCGGACACCGCACGGTCGACGTGCACCGGCCCGGCAAGGTGCTCTTCCCCGGCGACGGGAAGGCGAAGGACGACGGGAACCCGAAGGACCACGGGAAGACGCCGGAGTACACCAAGGGCGACCTCGTCGACTACTACCGCGCGGCAGCCCCGCTCATGGTGCCGCACCTGCGCGGCCGCCCGCTGATGCTGGAACGGCATCCGGACGGCGTCGACGGGCCCCGTTTCATGCAGAAGAACACCCCGGAGAGCTACCCGGACTGGATCACCCGCGTCGAGGTGCCCAAGGAGGGCGGGACCGTCCTGCACACGGTGTGCGACGACTCCGCCACCCTCGTGTACCTCGCCGACCAGGCCTGTCTCACCGTGCACCGGTGGTTGTCCCGGGTCGGGCGGATCGAGTTGCCCGACCGGCTGGTCTTCGACCTCGACCCGGCCGACGACGACTTCGCCGCCGTGCGCGAGGCGGCCTGGCTCCTCGGGGACCTCCTCGACCGGCTCCGGCTGCCGTCCGCCCTGATGACCACCGGCTCACGGGGGCTGCACGTGATCGTGCCGCTCGACGGCCGGAGCGACTTCGACGAGGTCCGCGCCTTCGCCCGTGACGTCGCCGACCATCTCGCGGACGCCCACCCGGACCGGCTCACCACCGCCGCGCGCAAGAAGGACCGCGGGCACCGGCTCTACCTTGATGTGGGCCGCAACGCCTACGCGCAGACCGCGGTCGCCCCGCTCTCCGTCCGCGCCCGGCCCGGTGCCCCCGTGGCCACGCCCATCGCGTGGACGCAGCTCGACGATCCGGGCCTCGGCCCCCGCCGCTGGACCGTCGCCGACGCCCTGGAACAGGCCCGCACCGACCCCTGGGACGGGATCATGCGCAGGCGCCGCGCCCTGGGACCGGCGCGGCGCAGGCTGGACGCGGTACGGGGGCGGGGGGGGGGGGGGGGGCCCCCCCCCCCCCCCCCCCGGGGGCCCCCCCCCCCCCCCGGGGGGGGGGGGGGGGGGACCACCCCGGACAACCCCAACCCCCCCCCCCCCGCCAGGA